>JAXLQK010000049.1:0-55936 GCA_046331665.1 Terriglobia bacterium
CTGAGTACAAAGCGCTGGCGAGCATCAAACAAAGAAGGACCATGCTCTGCCGACAGATCAAATGGGTTTTGAGCCAGGTCATTTTCTCCGACGATGTTGCTGTTGGAAGATCCCGCCTCGTTGAAGGAGGAGACGTAGTCGAGGGATTTGGATAACGTATAAGCCAGATTGAAATACAACCCGTTGGAGAATCGGCGATTGAGGCTGACTTGCATCGCATGATAGGTCGAATTGGTTGAGCCGGAAATCAAGCCGATGGAAGCAAAATCGCAAGGGCCGTCAGGCTCCTGGCAACCGGCGTAGATTCGGCGTCGATCAATGCTGGGGTTGTTCGGGCCATTGGGGTTGTAAATCGCCGGATTTCCTTCAATGAACCGGGGAAGGCGTGTGCCTTTCGTTCCCACATAACGGATTTCAAAAAGATAGTTCTGGGCAAACAAACGTTGAATCGACAAATTCCAGTTTTGCACATAGGGCGGCCGAAGGTTGTTTTCGAGCGTCAAGTGGGTAAGCGAGGGGACAAACTGCCCGGGAGGGAACGGGTTGGGGTTTCCAAGAAACGGATCCTGGAAAGTCGGAGCGGGGATTCCAAAGGGCGAGAGAAAGATGTTATTCACCTGAGGTGTCTGCAAGTAGGGAGGGGCACTGATGGGAGCTTGGATGATGCCTCCCTGGCCGCTGGCGATGGACTCAAAGAAAATTCCGTAGGAGGCACGGACACTCATCAGGCCGCTTCCCGTTGGATCCCAGGCAAGGCCCACGCGTGGTGACAATCCTTTCCAATAGGTTGGAATGAGTCCTTGCGCAACTCCTGGATCTCCTGGATAAACTAAATTGGTCGGAGCCGAAGGCATGACCACGGATTGGACGCCTGGGTCCCACCCTGCCAGCCGGTCATTGCTTTCAATGTTGGGTGTGTTGATTTGGTATCTCACGCCATAGTTGAGAGTGAGTCGTGAGTTCACTTTGAATTCATCTTGCCCAAAAAACATCAGGTCATTGTTATGGATCTGCCGCGGCAGGATCCCCCCACCCTGAAGGAAAACCACCGGCGCACCCAACAGGAAGTTGGCAAACGGGTTGGTCACAGGAAAACCCGCCATCACAAAGAATCCATTGCTGGCAATTCCGTTAGTGACATCGACCGAGTTGCGCCGATATTCTCCTCCGAATTTTATGTTGTGGCGGTTGTGAATGAAGGAAATGGAATCATTGATTTCATAGGAGTTCTGCAAGGTCTCGCGGGGTCCCGTAATGGGATTCCCGATGGCGGCGAACCCGACTGTGTTGATGAAGGGAATGCCTGCGGCTTCCGGCAAAGTAGGGGTAATGTTAAACCCTACCGAGGAAGGGGGCGTATTGTTAAAGCGCTGATCGAAGTCAAAGTTGTTTCTGAAATAGGAAAAGCGCAAATAATTCAGGATCACCGGGGTGAAGGTGTGTGTTTCTGCCATCAAGAAGTTTTGAGTGCGCAGATCGTTCCCGATTGGAAATCCCGGTACGTCGGCTCCGGCAATGGAAATAGGTTCGTAGGCCGAGCCTTGCGAAAAAGTGTAACGTCCAAAAAGTTCGTCGGAGTTGGAAAAACGGTGGTCGATGCGAACTCCGAACTGGTTGGTGTCATTCTTCTCGACAGGGGTGCTGGAATACAGGCTGGGAGTCAGGTTCCCGGCAGGAAAATACTTGAGCAATTGTTGCGAGGTCGGGTTAATCGAACCCGGAGGCAATTTGTTTCCGGGGTAGGGCTGTTGGAAGAGAATGTTGAACAAGGGAGGCACTTGCCCCGATTCATCCACAGACTGGGAAAAATCTCCCTGACGTTCCAGCGGCGTTGGAACCGTCGTCGTGCGCGTGATTCCTTCGCGATTTCGAAAGCCTTCATAATAACCAAAGAAAAAGGTGCGATTCTTCTTGATCGGTCCCCCGATGGTTCCACCGAACTGGTTCTGTTTCAGAGGTGGCGTATTTTCGGAATAGAAATTCCTGGTATCGAACACATCATTCCGGAAGAATTCATAGAGACTTCCATGAAAATAATTGGAGCGGAGCGCGACACGAGGTTTGTCACAGACGCGAGCGCTTCGCCAAATTCGGAGGCACGCCACCGGTTAGAATTCGGAATTCTGCGATCGAATCCAGTGGAGGCTTCAAGGCAAAGCCGGAGTCGACGTTATTCATGTTTCTTCCACCATCAATCAGGAAATTATTGGATTCGGGGCGGAGGCCGTTGATCGAGTACATTTGACCGGCACGCAGAGCGCCACCCGACTGCGCCAATCCCGGGGTCATCGGGGCGGCTCCGGGCTGCAGTAACCCGAGTTGAGCGAAGTTCCTGCCGTTTAATGGGAGATCCAGGATTTCCTTCTCGGTGGTCACTTTCCCGATGGCGTTCGAAACGAGCTCAACTTGTTGTGCATCCGATTTAATTTCGATCGTCTCCTGAGTCGATCCCACTTTCAGATCGAACAAAAGGTTTAACGTGTCGTTTACATTCAGCGTGACGGGTTCCCGGACGATCGTGGCAAACTTGTCCACATTCACGGTAATTCGATAGGTGCCGATCGGCATTAAGTTGAAGACAAAGCGTCCATTGTCGTCAGGATGGGTCGATTTTTCGAAGCCCGTGTGCAGATGGGTGGCTGTGATTGTGCCCGTGGTCACAGCGGCGCCTTGCTGGTCTCGGAGGCTCCCTTCAATCTTTCCGGTGACGTCCTGAGCCGACACAACCGCGGGCAGAAACCAAAACGCCACGAGAAGACTGGCTCCGTGCACCAGAAGACGAACATGCTTTTGCCATAACATAAGAGAAACCCCCTCTTTTTTCAGCAGGTATCAAATTGATGTGAAAGTCACGCGCGGGGCATTTAATAAGGTTTTGGCCGGGCATGTGTCACAGTTGTGTAAGAAAGTGTCACACTTGTGTAAAAAGTTATTTCCTCCGCAGGATGGAAAAGGATGCAAGAACCTGGTCCAAAGCGGCTGGGAAGTTGAGCCCAGGTTTCAAGCAAGGGAGTGCAATTCACGGTTTTTGAAGCAGAACTTTGAGTTTTTTCCGTGCAGGGGCGACACTGGGTGTCAACGACAGAGGCGGGAGAGGCTAGAGAACCAGTCCCCCATCGACCTGGAGAACTGCTCCATGGATGAAACTGGACTCATCGCTGGCCAGGAACACATAGGCATTGGCGACTTCCACAGCTTTTCCCATTCGTCCGAGAGGGGTCTGGTTCACGACTCGTTCTCTTATTTTCTGCGGGACCGCAGACGTCATGCCGGTTTCAATGAAGCCGGGCGCCAGTGCATTCACCCAAATCCCCTTGGGTCCCAGTTCGCGGGCCCAGACCTTGGTCATGGCAATGACACCGGCTTTGGCAGCCGCATAATTCGTCTGGCCGAAGTTGCCATGGATTCCTGAAATGGAGGCGGCGTTGATGATCTTCCCATAGCCTTGTTCGACCATGAGTGGAGCAACTGCCTGAGTGCAGTTGAGAACTCCTTTCAAATTGGTGTCGATGACGCGATCCCACTCTGGCTCCGACAATTTCAAAAGCTGGGCATCGGCGGTGATCCCGGCATTGTTTACCAAAATATCGATTCGACCCATTTTCTGGTGAATCTCCAGTACCTGTTGTTGCACCGTTTCGCGTTGGGTGACGTCCAACCTTACAAAGCAGCTCCCGGGCGAAATCCTTTGGACAGCGGACTGGGCGATTGTCCGGCACAGGGTCCACATCGGCAAGGATAACGGTAGCTCCCTCTTCAGCAAAACGCAGAGCAGTGGACAGGCTATTCCACGGGCTGAGCCCGTGATGAGTGAAACCTTGTTGGAGAGCCTCATGTGAGGGGCCTCGACCTCCTCTGAATCACCATGCGCTTTCGGTGACGAAGGTGTCGTGATTTGATATCTGTGTCCGATCGAGGCGCGGACCGTTCAAGCGAATCCCCTTCCTATATAATAGAATGGAATGAGAGTTCGCAACTGTGAAATGGCCCTCGAAGATAGGGCGAGTGAGATGGAGTCAGGGGATTGATCCTATGGCCGATCCTGGAGCAAGGTTTTGATGTTATTTGATGGAGACTGTGGGATCTGTACGCTTTTGCCGAATTTGCCGATCGCCTCGACATTCGAAAACAGTTTGAGATTTTACCCCTACCAGAATTACCCGGAGAATCAGCTGAGATTCTGGGGGATCAACTATCAGGATTGTGCAGAAAAAACTGCAGGTTTTAACGCCTCCGAGGAAAGGCGCGGGGGGGAGCGTTTGGAATGAATTATTTCTTCTTCCAATACCATCCCCGCAGAGCTTCTCGTCATTCTGATATATGCCATTCCGATTTTTTGCTGTTGGAAATTCTCGTCTATGCCTGGGTGGCTCGAAATCGTTTGCGCTTGTCGAAGTGGTTTGGGTTAAAGGCGTGTTTGCGAAGCTAGAAGGATGGCGAGCGGGCATAAGGCCGGCCCATTGCCGTTTAGGGAACAACCTGAGGGCAATTCGTTCTACTGCCTCGTGTCACCGGGAATGGCACGGCGCGATATTGCTTCGGCCCGACCGTCGAAAACGATACGAGTCGCCGGTGTTGTGCTTTGGTGGAATCGGCGGTCCCAACTTAGGTCTGTTGCGCCGTCAAGGCAAGTCGTGCACTGCGTACCAGTTTTCAGCATCTTGAGCCGTCTCTGCCAAGGCCGTGAGATGCCCCATCTTGCGGCCTTTCTTGGGTGTCAATTTGCCGTAAAGATGCAACTTAACTCCGGAAAAGCGCAGGCGGCAGACCAAAGCGGTTCACCATTTTCCCACAGATCTCCCAGCAAATTGGCCATAGCAGCGGGTCTCAGCAGTTCGGTGGAGCCCAGTGGCAGGCCGCATACTGCGCGTAACTGCTGTTCGAATTGGCTGGTGACGCAGGCATCGAAAGTCAAATGCCCCGAGTTATGGGGGCGAGGGGCCATCTCATTCACTAATAACTGCCCGTCTTGCGTTACGAAAAACTCCACACACAACAAACCCACTACCTTGAGTTGCTCCATAATCGTGTGAGTAATTTCAATCGCTTGCTCAAAGACGGCAGACGAAACAAGCCCCGGAGACAGGGAGACGTCGAGGATATGACGGACATGGGTGTTTTCGATCACCCCCCAATGGGCGAACATCCCGTCCAGGCCTCGGGCTCCAATCACCGAGACTTCCTTTTGAAAATTTACAAATTCTTCCAAGATCAGCTCCTCTGAGCTGAGTGTGCCGTAAACCTGACTCGCTTGTTCAAGCGTGGACAATTTCATCTGGCCCTTCCCATCGTAACCATATCCCGCTGTTTTCAGGACGACTGGCAAGGTCATGGTCTTCATCGCCTGCTCCAGGTCTTTCCAGCTGGTAATTCTGCAATAACGGGTCACTGGAACTCCGTGCAGGGTCAGAAACTGCTTCTCGCGCAACCGGTTTTGCGTGATGTGTAATACCTCGCCCGCAGGGCGGACAGGCACGAGCTCGGCAGCGGCCTGGACGGTAGAGGCGGAGTACATTTTCAAATTCAAAAGTAACGGCACTCACACCCCGGGCAAAAAGCCGCACGCGGTCGAGTCTAAATAAAGGAATTGATTTCCACATCCGCAACCTGGCCGGTTGGAGTGTCACTTTCTGGAGAAAACGCATGTGAACTCGGTATCCCATGCGTCGCGCTGCAATGGCGAACATGCGGCCAAGTTGGCCGCTCCCTAAAACACCGATGGTGGAGCCGGGTAAAATGGGTTGATTCATCTTTGAGACAATCGAATGGGACGTGTCAGGAATTTGATTATGAGAGCCGGGTCCGAATTGGAGTCGATGCATCCGACAGGGGCAACGCGCAGGTCTTTCTAAGGGATGTTCTCATTCAAAACCGTTTCCGTTTGTTTCTTCCGGAATGCGCGTAGTTTTTCTCGCAAGTCAGGGCGTGAATTTGCCAGAATCGCGATCGCCAACAATGCAGCGTTGATCGCCCCTGCTTTTCCGATAGCCACCGTCCCGACCGGAACTCCGCCGGGCATTTGCACAATGGACAGCAAAGAATCCATTCCCTTGAGGGCTTGGCTCTCCACGGGGACTCCCAGGACCGGGAGGATGGTTTGAGCTGCCGTCATGCCCGGCAAGTGAGCCGCCCCTCCGGCTCCGGCAATAATGACTTCCATGCCACGTGACTCAGCTTGTGAGGCATAGTCTGCCAGCCATTGAGGCGTGCGATGGGCAGAAACCACCCGGCACTCGTGGGGAACCTCAAACTGATTCAGGATCTCATCGGCGTTCCGAAGTGTTTCCCAATCGGACTTGCTGCCCATGATGACTCCGACAATCGGCTTGTCTCGTGAATCCATGATATTCTCGCTACGGACGAAATGAGGCTGTATCTTATGCCGTGCCTGACTTAGGGTCAACCCTAAATGGGTGGGATCGGCTTGTTGGTGCAGGGTAATTTCACTATAATCATAAGATTATGAGGCGGTGAAATGGAGATCTGAAGGGATTTGACCGGTAATCATCCAGGATATGTGGGAGAATAGAAAGGAGCTTAAAGGATAAACCGAATGGGACAAACGATTGCAGAAAAGATATTTTCCAACCACTGTGGCAAACAAGTGTTGGCGGGGGATTTTGTATTAGCCAATTTGGATTTGGTTATGGCCCACGACACGACCTGTGCCTGGGCACTGGAACCGTTCTATCAAATTGCCAGCAAGGTATTCGATCCAAAGAAGATCTTCATCCCGTTTGATCATGCTTTTCCCAGCCCGAATGTTGCCATGTCGAAACTTCAGGCTGAAATCCGGAAGTTTGCGGAAGAACAGGGAATCCCGATCAGCTTTGAAGGGGTTTGCCATCAAGTCATGTCTGAACGGTTGATCAATCCCGGAAACCTGGTCTTAGGTGCAGATTCCCATAGCCCTACGGGCGGAGGGGTGGGAGCGCTGACCATCGGGGTAGGTTCGACCGATGCCGCCATCGCCATGGCCACTGGGAAGGCCTGGTTTCGTGTGCCCCAAACGATTCGGGTCAATATCACCGGGAAACTCCCTCATGGATGTTTTTCGAAAGATGTCATCCTGAGAGTCGCCAAAGAGCTGGGTCCCGACGGAGCGAACTACAAAGTTATCGAATATGGCGGGGACACTGTGGAAGGATTCAATGTCCCCGCCAGACTGACTCTGACCAATATGAGTGCCGAGATGGGCGCGAAGGCGGCCATTGTGCCTCCTGACCAGAAAACCCGGGATTATCTTTTGGAAAATGAGCGCCCGGTGGACTTTGAGGAAACTCGGAGCGACCCGACTGCGCGATTTGACAAAACGCTTCATTTCGATATCCGGGATCTCAAACCCATGATTGCCTGCCCGCCGGATATCGACAACGACGTTCCCGTGGAACAAGTTCAGGCAGAACGGATTCCTGTGAGCCAGGTCTTTATTGGTTCATGCACCAATTGTCGCATTGAAGATCTGGATGTGGTCTACGGAATGTGGAAAGGGAAAAAGCTTAAAGAAGGATTGAGGACCATTGTCACCCCGGCGTCGCGCAAAGTCTACCTGCAAGCCTTAAAGCGCGGTTACATTGAGGAATTTGTGAAGATGGGCGTGGTTGTTTCGAGCCCCGGATGCGGACCTTGTCTGGGACGTGCTGGTGGCGTGCTCTATGACCACGAAGTGTGCGTTTCGACCAGCAATCGCAATTTTGAGGGGCGAATGGGGAGCCCCAAGGCGAAGATCTATCTGGCAAGCCCCGCCACTGCAGCTGCTTCGGCCTTGACGGGATATATCACGGATCCCAGAGATTACTTAAACTAGGAACTTGAAAAACATGAACTGGAAATTTGGAGACAATATCAACACTGATCTGATTACCCCTGGACGGTACAATATCACCACCGATCCCAAAGAACTGCAGCCAAGGCGTGCTTCGTTGAATTTCGTCCGGAGTTTTCGCAAAAAGTGCAACCGGGAGATTTTGTCGTGGCTGGAGAAAATTTCGGCTGTGGAAGCTCACGTGAAACCGCCCCGGTAGCTCTCAAAGCGTCAGAAATCCGGGCGGTCGTAGCCAAATCATATGCGCGGATTTTTTTTCGGAACGCCATCAACCTCGGGTTGCTGTGCGTATTGGCTGAAACTGATGCAATCGATGAGACCGATGCGTTGGAGTTGGACGTTCACTCCCAAAGTCTCAGGAATAAAACGAAGAAGATCGATTTGCCGGTGCAGATCTAGCATGATGCTGAGACTTTACGAAGAAGGCGGCATCATCAATTATTTAAAAAAGCATGGTTTGAACGCTTTGTCGGACTTGGAAAAGTTTTAGAGTTCTTAGTTCTGAGTTCGGAGTACTGAGTTCGGAGTGCAGAGTCCGGAGTTCTGAGTCTGGAGTCCGGAGTCTTGAGTCGATTACAATTTATCCGCATGGCTACGATCAAAAGATTTGAGGATATCAAGGCGTGGCAACGAGCTAGAGACTTGTCAAAGGCTGTGTACCAAACGAGTTCGAGTGGAGGGTTCGCCGGCGACTTTGGGCTGAAGGACCAGTTTCGAAGAGCGGCAGTTTCCGTGATGAGCAACATCGCTGAAGGATTTGCTCGAAAGGGAGATCGTGACTTTGCCCGCTTTTTGGACATTTCGAGGGGGTCTTCGGTTGAGGTGCAGTCGATTCTTTATGTGGCTTTGGATGCCGGATATATCAAAAAAGAAGAATTTGAAAAACTCTTTAAAATGGCCGACGAAGTTGTTTCCATGATTAGTGGACTATCTTCTTATTTGCGTCGACATTAATTTGTTTCCTGGCTCAAGGCCCTGGACTCAAGACTCCGGACTCTGAACGCCCTGTGTCCACTAGAACTCTGCACTCCGAACTTTGAAACTCTTAGCTCCGGACTCAAGACTCCGGACTCAAGACTCGGGACTCTGAACTCTTGACTCTATGACTCCTGTTCATAAACCCCGCGCCCTGGTAGTGACGGTTAGTGACTCTGCCTCGCGGGGCGAGCGCCAGGATTTGTCTGGCCCTGCTGTCCAGGAAGAATTGGAAAAAATGGGGTGTATGGTGAAGGGGATTCGCGTTGTCCCCGATGAAGTTTTGGCCATCCAATCATGTCTTTCGGAAGGCATCGAAGACCCCATGATCGATCTCATCGTTACTACGGGTGGTACCGGGCTTGCTCCACGCGACGTCACTCCTGAGGCAACGGCGGCAGTGATCGAAAAGACAATTCCGGGGATGGCGGAATTGATGCGGGCCGAAGGAGCGAAATCCAATTCGCGCGCGGTCTTATCGAGAGGCGTGGTCGGCATTCGCAATAAGACGATGATCATTAATTTGCCTGGAAGCGTCAAAGGAGTGCGAGAGTCACTGGCTGCCCTTCGTCCTGTGTTGGGGCACGCTTTAGAAGTTGCCTCAGGAAATACCGTCCGCTGCGGCGGATAGGGAGCTTCCATTTTCCATTGTCTCAGACTTGTGCCTGCCAACTGCTCTGGCCCACTAAGCCCACTTCGGACTCCGCGTGAAATCCCATTGTCACCGCGCTTGAATCAAGGCGGTGCCCGCTTCCCCGTCTCACTTGTGCGCGTATTTGAAATCCCTTTCTACTGCCATATAATGAAAAGCAATTCGTGGCCAGAGGAGGTCTGAAGGTGCAAACCAGGAATAGTGAATGGAAAGTTCAATATGATTCCTTGCTGGAGCAGGGCACGAAGCCTGGTCGATACATTGGCGGCGAGCCGAATATGATTCGGAAGGAATTGGAGCAGGTCCGGCTCCGGTTTGCCCTGGCCTTCCCGGATGTCTATGAGATCGGAATGTCGCATAACGGAATTCGGATGCTCTACCACATCCTCAATCGCATGGACGATGTCTATGCGGAACGCGTCTTTGCCCCCTGGGTCGACATGGGGGGAATCTTTCGGTCGGCAAATTTGCCACTCCTCAGTCTGGAAACGAAAACCCCCATACGGGACTTTGACCTGGTGGGATTTTCCCTGCAAGCGGAACAGACCTACACCAATGTTCTTTACATGCTGGACCTGGCGGGTATTCCGTTATTGGCGGACCAGCGCGGGGATGACCATCCGTTGGTCTGCGCGGGGGGGCCTTGTACTGCCAATCCGGAGCCATTGGCCGACTTCATTGACTTTTTTGTAATTGGGGATGCAGAAGAGACCATTGTCGAGATCATCGAGTGTTGCCGTGAAGTCGTGGAAAATGGTCTCAAACGTTGGGAAACTCTTGAAGCCCTTGCAAAAATTCAAGGGGTCTATGTCCCTCAAATCCACCAGCCGCCTAAACCGTGGCAGGCGGAAACAAGGCCCGGCAAGCCGGTGACCATGGTCAAGCGCCGCTGGATCGACGCCCTTTCTCCCGATCACATTTCGACGAGCCCGATTGTCCCCGTGATTGACATCGTCCAAGACCGCGTCAGTGTCGAAGTCATGCGCGGCTGTACTCAAGGTTGCCGTTTCTGCCAAGCCGGCTATTGGTACCGTCCCACCCGTGAACTGGATGTGGACGATATCGTGCGAGTGACCGCGGAGTCTCTAAGGAATACTGGCAATCGGGAAATAGGTCTGCTTTCTCTGTCAACGGCGGATTACAGCCAGATCGAGTGCTTGACAAAAGGGATGGCGCGTCAATTTTCGAAGGATAAGGTTTCCATCTCACTGCCTTCCCTGCGGGCGGATATGTTCTCCGTGTCATTGGCGGAAAATGTGGGCGAGGTAAGAAAAAACGGGTTTACGTTTGCGCCCGAAGCCGGCAGCGTTCGTATGCGGAAATTTATCAACAAGAACATCAGCAATGAAGAGCTGTTCCAGGCGATTGAAACGGCCTATCGTCAGGGGTGGACCTTGATCAAACTCTATTTCATGATCGGTTTGCCAACCGAAACTGACGCGGATATCCGTGAATTGGTCGACCTGATTCGCCAGGTTGGGAAAATCGGAAAGCAATTCAAGGGGCAGAAGAATGTGAACGCCAGCATTGGAATTTTTGTGCCGAAGTCATTTACTCCTTTTCAATGGGACGGCTACGAATCCCTTTCAGTCATCACCGAACGCTTGAATTACTTGAAATCTGCAGTGCGATTTCCCTTTGCCCGGCTGAAGTGGCATGACCCCAAGGAAGGCTTCATCGAAGGGGTCTTGTCACGGGGGGATCGTCAAGTGGGCCGAGCCCTTCTGAAAGCCTATACCCTCGGATGCCATTTTGACGGTTGGGACGAAATGTTCCGATTTGATCTTTGGATGAAGGCTTTTGAAGAAGCACAGATTGACCCTCATTTCTATAATCGCACCATCGGGCTCCAAGAGGTTCTGCCCTGGGACTTCATCGACATTGGGGTCTCAAAGAAATTTCTGTTGAAAGAAAGGGAGAGATCTTACCGCGAGCTCCAGACCTATGACTGCAAATGGGGTGATTGCCGGGGTTGCGGCATCCCTGGAAATTATGCGGATATTAAGTTGGCGGAAGACCCGTTTGCCAAAGCTACCGAAACTTTGGATTTCAGATTAAGAAGTAAGATGCGCCTGTCCCGATTTCGAGTTGAAGGGGCGGGTTGCTTCGAGTGTAATCGATCGTCTGGAGGGGAAGGTTCTGGGATGGATAGTAAGTCGCCGGTAAATTCTCCGCGAAGACGGACACGGAGCTCACGAGATCCCCCAACCTTATATCCTTCACTACTGGAAGGAAGGAGATGCCCGATTTCTTTCCCATTTGAATGTGATGGGTTTGATTGAAAATGTGATCCGTTCCGGAACACCAGCAGCTTTGCGATTTACGGAAGAGTTGAAATCCTCATCCCAAATTTACGACGTCGCCTTGCAGGATGAAAGTCGTTCCGAATATATGGCCATTGAAAATCACGAGGAATTGCCCACGGATGCTGTGGAGCACATGAATCGTTTCTTGATCGAAGAAGCGACGTGCAATCCATTCAGCCGATGGACAAGGGAGGAAGGGGGCGATTACTCAGCCCCTCCAGGTGACGTATCGAGCCAGCTATCACTCTTCCGGTGAACAGCGACGATCCTGGATTATCGGAATTGAAAGGGCGCATGAACGATCTGATAAATCATCTGATCGATCACCAGAAGGGAATGATTTCTGGTGCAACTCCAAAACATGAGCAGATCCTGCGTTGGGGTTAGCAGGAAGGACGTTCCTTAGATTTGTTTACGGTGACGAATTACATCCTGAGACGAGGCGCTCTGAAACCAAGGGATTTCATAGAGCAGTCCCTGAATTGCCCTGCAGATCTCCGAAATTTTCACTCAGCAAGAATCGATGAGCTAAAGTAAAGCCCCCTGCTATTAGGACTGTAGCAGCGGTCTGTGACCAAGCCTTGTCAAATTAGCATTTTAGTCTTCACCAATTTGAACAGCATTAGTCGTTGTCCAACCCCTTCTATCAGGACCATAGGTCGCTGCAACTTTGCAACAACCCAACCCCTGGCCTTCGGCCCTCCGCTCCCGCGGAGGAATTCCTGAACTTTGCATGGGGTGGGCGGCTTGGCATGGGGGATTCATCAAGGCCGCGATTGAATGTCAAAATCAACCTTCAATCGCGGCTACCGGCTACCTCTACGGTGCGGCGGTCTGCGACCGCCGATTCCCAAATAGTTCGTTAGATCACACGACGCCGGCGCTCATGGGGCGCGCCGCTACAGTAGGACTCTGGCGGCGTCTGCGACATTTCGAGGTGGCGACAGCACCACAGCTGCCGACAACAGGCAGAATGGGTATTGTTGACGGGCTTTCGGGTACGGAGTCTTCTTTTTGGGAGTTCCGGCTCAGGTGGTTTGTTGCAGTTAATGTAAACACGTCGCATGAGTTGCATCGATCCAGCGTCCAATCGATCTTTTGTGCAGGATAGTCGCAGGTCAGGCGGTGGGTAATAGGAGCGCTCTCCCAAAGGTATTGACGACGAGAGGCTTGGAAAATTGACAAGTTCGCAGCTTCTTGATGAAGTTTTCTTAGTAAAGAGGATAGTTTATTGTCTTGCCCCCGCGCTTAGAAGCCAAAGTGTTAAATCTTTGGGATGAAGTTGTCAGCGTATTGGAGCGAATAACAACCAGTACAACTCGGGGCAGTTCGGTCCGGTAACTTTTCGGACTCCAGAAACGAGCCGAGTGTGCGGAATCGTTGATAGCGTTCACTCGGTAATCGGGCCGTAGGAAGGGCTTTCAATTCCGCTAGCGATTGCTGTAGTTTCTCATCAAGGAGCGCGGCAGCGACCTGGTGGTCGTTATGAGCTCCACCCTCCGGCTCCGGAATGATCTGATCCACAATCCCCATAGCCATGAGGTCCTGAGAAGTAATTTTCAAGAGGCGTTGGCCGCTTCTTCCACTTTATCCTGGTCTTTCCAAGGAATCGCGGCGCACCCTTCCGGAAATCACCGAGTAGTAGGCAAATTCCTGTATAAAGACCCGATCTCCAACGCCGATCCCAATGCGCCTCCACTGCCCCCCTCGCCCGTAATCGTTACAATAATCGGGACTTTCAGCCAGCCATTTCACGTAAATTGTAGGCAATGGCCGGCCTGCCGATTCTTCAATCCCTGGAAGGCGCCTACCACGTCGATAAGGAAAAAATCGGCCGCGCGAACCTCTACTGGCTTATCAAGCGGATGACGCCCCGATAGCCTTCCGGTTTGGCATCGAAATTGCGCACGAGCTTCTGTTTGGTGTCTCGGCCCTTTTGGGTGCCGATGACCAGGCACGGCTCACCGTGAAAGAGGGCCATCCCTCCAACCATGGCGGGGTCGTCCTCAAAACGCCGGTCTCCATGTAATTCTTGGAAGTCCTCAAAAATCAATTCGATATAATCCAGTACATAAGGCCGCTGGGGATGTTTGGTCAGCTTAACCTTCTGCCAAGGGGTGAGCTTGGCGAAGATTTCCTTCCCCAGTTTCTCCAAACGCCGTTTCAGCCGCTCTAGCTCGCGGGCTGTACTGTCATTTGGAATTAACTTCGAAAGCTCTTCGATTTGCTTTTGTAATTGATCGACTTCTTCGCGTTCAGGGTTCAATTCGGTGGCCATCAAAATCTCACGGCGCCGGGCCCGCAAATACTCTCTACAGCTTGAATCAAGAGCGGATCCAGCTTTACTTTCACAAACTGATGTGGACGAAAGATTATCAGATAGGCGTCCGGGTGTTCAAGTTCAAAGATGACACGGGTTTCACCGGGATATCCATTGAGGACTGATTGTAATTCAGTGACCCGGTTTGGTGCCAAACCAGCCAGGCTGACTCGGATGGTGACCGAGGTTGCGCACCGTTCTCGAAGTCCTTCGAGGGGTTGTATCTCTGTTGTCCTGATTTTCCTGGACCCCGAGTCCTCGACATCCAGGACTCCTTTGAGCAGAATTGGTGCATCGAGCACAATCCATTTCTCAAATCGTTGAAAAGGCTCCGGAAATAAGACTGCATCGACAGAGCCCGTGAGATCTTCCATCTGAATCACCGCCATTCGATCCCCTTTCTTGGTCTTGAGCGGCTTTACGTGGGAGATGATTCCTCCGATCGACACCTCCTTGCCGGATTCAAGTTCATTTAACTTTTCTGTGGTGACGGTGGCAAATTGCTTTAAATCATTCACATACTTGGTAAGAGGGTGGCGAGTGATATAGAAACCCAGAGTTTCTTTCTCATAAGAGAGGAGCAGGGATTCTTCCCATTCCGGCAGGTTGGGGAACGGCTGAATCGGGGAGTGGGGTTGAGAATCCTGTACGAGTGGAGCGCCCACCTTAAACAAACCCTTCTGCCCGGACTCCCGGTCCCGCTGCGCCTTCTGCGCTGTTTCAATCGCCTTGTCAACGACCGCAATCAACTGCGATCTTTTGTGAGCGGTAGAATCCAGCGCTCCCGCCTTGATCAGGCTTTCGATGACCCGCTTATTGACGACCCGTAAATCCACATGCTCGCAAAAATCAAAAAGGGATTGGAACCCTCCGGTCTTCCCTCTGGCTTCGAGAATCGAATTGATTGCATTCGACCCCACATTTTTGATCGCGGCAAGCCCAAAGCGGATGTCGTTGCCTGCCGGGGTAAAATGGAGATGGCTGATGTTGATATCGGGGGGCAGAATTTTGATTCCCAGGTCGCGACATTCGTTGATGTATTTGACAATCTTGTCGGTATTGCTGATTTCACTGGTGAGCAGGGAGGACATGAAACAGACCGGGTAATGAGCCTTTAGATAGGCAGTTTGGTAAGCCAGGAGTGCATAAGCCGCCGAGTGCGATTTATTGAACCCGTAGCCTGCAAACTGTTCCATGAGGTCGAATATCTTGGTGACCTTCTTTTCATCGAGATTGCGGGCTTTTGCTCCCGCCACGAATTTCTGGCGCTGAGACGCCATCTCCTCAGGCTTCTTCTTTCCCATGGCACGCCGCAAAATGTCGCCTTCACCCAGGGAATACCCGGCCAGCTTGTTGGCAATTTGCTGCACCTGTTCCTGATAGACGATGACCCCCAAGGTCTCTTCCAAAATTTCCTTGAGTTCAGGAAGGTGATAAGAGACACGTCTTTCCCCATGTTTTCGCTTGATGAAATCGTCAATCATCCCGCCGCCGATCGGTCCCGGCCGGTACAACGCGTTGAGTGCTGTCAAATCTTCCAGGCGTTCCGGTTTAAACCGGCGCAGAATGTCTTTCATGCCACTGCTCTCAAACTGGAAGATCCCATTGGTGAGGCCTTTGGAGAAAATCTCGTAGGTTTTGGCGTCGTCCATGGGAACCTGTTCGAGATCGATGACAGCGTCTGTCGTCTCCTTAACCAATTTGATGGCCTCATCCAGGACGGTCAACGTCGTGAGAGCCAGAAAATCCATCTTGAGGAGACCGATCTTCTCGAGATCGTTCATGGAGTATTGAGTCGTGATTTCGTCCTTGTTCGTCTTATGCAAAGGGACGATATCGGTCAGGGGAACGGGGGAAATCACGACGCCGGCCGCATGCGTCGAGGCATGCCTTGCCATCCCCTCCAGACGCTTGGCGATGTCGATAAGGTCTTTAACCCGATCATCCTTGGCCGCGAGATCTCTCAGCCCTTCAGATTGAGCCAAGGCCTTTTCCAAAGTAATGTTTAATTCCGCAGGCACTAACTTGGCTATTTTGTCCACCTCCGCATAAGGCAGATCGAGGGCTCGACCGGAGTCCTTGATGGCGGCTTTTGCCGCCATCGTTCCAAAGGTGATGATTTGCGAGACGTTCTCGCGTCCGTACTTGGAAGTGACGTAGGTAATCACCTCGGAGCGGCGATTCGTGCAGAAATCGATGTCGATATCCGGCATGGAGATGCGTTCCGGATTCAAGAAGCGTTCAAAGAGAAGCCCATACTGCATGGGGTCAATGTCGGTGATGCGGAGACAATAAGAGACGAGGCTCCCCGCCGCGGAGCCCCGACCGGGACCCACCGGGATGCAGTGTTGGCGGGCAAAGCGAATGAAGTCCCAGACAATCATGAAATAGCCAGGGAAGCGCATTTGTTTGATGATTTGAATCTCCCGGGCGAGGCGCTCCTCGTAGAGCGACAGGGGATGGCGTAACTGCCCTTTTTGCTGGGCCAGAGTGAGATGGGGAAGACGCTCCTCATACCCTCTCCAGACAGTCTCTTCAAAAAACTCGTCGAGCGTCCGGTCGGCGGGAACTTCAAAATGCGGGAAAGGTTGGGCTGCCTTTTCCAAACTAAAATTACACCGTTCGGCCACTTCCAGAGTTCGTGCCAAGGCATCAGGGATTTCAGCGAAAAGTTCCAGCATTTCGTCCTGTGTTTTGACATAGAACTGATCTGTGGAAAAACGCATGCGGTTGGTGTCGCTCATCGTTTTTCCCGTTTGAATGCAGAGCATCACCTCGTGCGCGCGTGAGTCTTCCCGGGTGACGTAGTGGCAATCATTGGTGGCAATGAGTGGCGTCTCCAGCTCTTTCGATAGCCGGACGAGATCCGGATTAATCCTGTGCTCGGCCTCCAGTCCCTGATCCTGGATTTCAAGATAAAAGCGATCGCGTCCGAAAATTTCTCTGAATTCGCCTGCAGATTTGCGGGCGGCTTCGTATTGCCCATGAACGAGATTGGAGCAAACTTCTCCACTCAAGCAAGCCGACAAACAAATCAATCCCTCGCTGTACCTGGCCAGTAGCTCTTTGTCGATTCTTGGCTTGTAATAGAAACCCTGCAGAAACCCATGCGACACAAGCTTGACGAGATTCCTGTACCCCTGATTGCTTTCACATAAGAGGACAAGATGATGATTGGATTTCTCTCCATCCGAAGCCGTCCGCTCCGCGTGGCTGTTCCGGGCCACGTAAACCTCGCAGCCGATGATGGGTTTGATCCCTCGTTTCTTGGCAGCTTCGTAAAAACTGACCGCACCGAAAAGGTTGCCATGATCCGTAATGGCGGCGGCCGGCATCTTGAGGGATTCCATGCGATTCATGACAGTCTCTACTTCGCAGGCCCCATCCAGCAGACTGTAATCCGTGTGGAGGTGGAGATGGACGAATTTGGAATTATTCATTGCCGCCAGCTGTCCAAAAGGGAAGTAAAGGAGAGGAGCAAGGACCAAGAATCAAGGAACAAGACGAGCACAATAGGGGGAATATAGTATGAGGAGCATGGCCCATATTTTTGGAATAATTACAAATCGTCTACTTTGGCGAAGAAAGACTTTTTGATACGGAATTAGCCATCGATCTCAGCATCCTAGAAATCTCCGAAATGCTAGCGATCAAATTCTCGGCAGTTTCCGCCCTTATAAACTTCAAGGAACAGGCGACCCTTAGGAGGCAACGAAGTTCGCCGGCAGAGCCTTTTGCAATCCTTAGAAAATGGATCAATTCCTTCTTGCTGTCGCGTTCATATCCCTCGGAAATGTTGGCTGGGATGGAAACTGCTGCTCTCTGCATCTGATCTCGCAATCCCCAATCCTTGGAAATGGGATCCAGTTGACATACTTCATATATCGTCGTGAGCAGTTTCATGGACTTCTGCCAGACAATCAAGTCTTCAAAACTTTCTGGTTTTCCCATGTCACATCCTTCAAGGCTTGAAACCTAACCCATTTACCGCTTCTTCTTGTTCCTTGTATCTTGCTCCTTTTTCTTCTTCATTCCCATTCAATCGTCGCCGGGGGTTTGGAACTGATGTCGTAAACGACACGGTTCACCCCCTTCACTTCGTTCACAATTCTTGTGGAAATCCGTTCCAGGACGTCATACGGGAGACGAACCCAATCGGCCGTCATGCCATCCTGCGAGTGAACGGCGCGGACGGCAACGGTGTAGTCATACGACCGCTCATCTCCCATGACACCCACACTGCGCACCGGAAGCAGGACGGCAAACGATTGCCAGATCTTGGAGTAAAGCCCGGCCTGCTTGATTTCTGCGACCACTATTTCATCGGCCTCCTGGAGGATGTGGATACGCTCTGGCGTAATGTCGCCCAGAATCCGGACGGCCAGGCCCGGGCCAGGAAACGGCTGGCGATGAATGATCTCGTCACCAAGCCCCAATTCCTTTCCGATGGCACGTACTTCGTCTTTGAACAATTCGCGCAGGGGCTCGATGAGTTTGAGCTTCATGCGTTCCGGTAGCCCTCCGACATTGTGATGAGATTTGATCGTTGCCGATGGCCCTTTGACCGAAACCGATTCAATAACGTCCGGGTAGAGGGTGCCTTGCACCAGGAAGTCGACATTTCCCAGTTTGACCGCTTCCTGATCGAACACTTCGATGAAAGTATTGCCGATGATTTTCCGTTTTTGCTCCGGGTCAACCACTCCGGATAACTTCCTCAGGAAAATGTCGCTGGCGTCTACTCCGAGAACTTGAAGATGCAGCCGGTCGCGCAAGTTCGCCAAAACCTTGGAGAACTCGTTTTTGCGAAGGACCCCATTATTGACGAAAATGCAGGTCAGATCCTGGCCCATCGCCCGATCTACCAGGACGGCCGCAACCGTTGAGTCCACTCCGCCGCTCAGGGCACAAATCGCCTTCCGGCCCGCCGTGTCTTTGCGAATTCGAGTTGTGGATTCTTCGATAAAGGAGGCGGGAGTCCAATCTCCCCGGCACTGACAGGCTTCGAACAGGAAGTTTTCGATAATCTTTTTTCCAAATTCAGTGTGGGCTACTTCTGGATGAAATTGAAGTCCATAGCGATGCTGTCCGGGATCTTCAGCTGCCGCCAAGGAATTGGCGGAGGTCGCAACCAATTTGAAGCCGGGGGGAAGGGAAGCGATGTGATCGCCATGGCTCATCCAAACCCGAGAAGATGCTGGCACGTCATGAAACAGGGAACTGGGTTTCTGGACGTCTACAGAAGCCAATCCATATTCTCGCTTTTCCGCTCTTTCGACTTTTCCGCCAAGCTGATGAGCCATCAACTGAAATCCATAACAAATCCCAAGCACAGGAATCGAGGAAGACCACAAACCTTGGTCACTGTGGGGTGCACCTTCTCCATAGACCGAGGAAAGTCCTCCCGAAAGGATGACTCCTTTCGGGTTCCTTTAAGAATGTCTGGCAGGGGTGTGGAAGAGAGAATCTCACAATAAACGCGTGCCTCTCGAACTCGGCGCGCAATGAGCTGGGTATATTGGGCCCCAAAATCCAAAACTACAACTAGTTCATGCGCGGTTGCCATTCGAGTCTCCCAACTTCAGTTAAGGACTGCATTATAGGTCCAAGAAAAATGAGTGTAAACACAAAATATTGTGGGCTGCGTAGAGAACCCGCCTACATTTTGTAGGTCGGCGAAGCGATTTGCAAAGTCTCTGCGCTGGGCATTTTCCGGCGATTGGTCGCCGCTGGAAGGGCAATCCTCTCCGATTAAAGTCGGGGTATTTTGCCTTCAAAATGGGGGATCTCGCCCAGCCGACAATCAGTCTGCCAGTGAACTCACAATCGGAACCCGGCTAACTGTCGTCCAATCCAATATAGATTTCAAAAAGGCGCTGGCGTCAATTCGATGAAATGCGGTGGAGCAGAAATTGCACCGTAATTCCATCTATGGGTCCGTATTACATCCCCGATGAATTGCAGCCTGAGGTGGCCTCAGCCATCAGCGGCTGTTGCGATTAAGAAGGAGTACTAGGAGATTTGTATGCAGATGACATCACGAGAACGAGTTCTTACCGCACTACGGGCTAAACAGCCGGATCGAGTCCCTTATGTTGAGATTACCGTTGATCGAGCCTTGTCACAAAGGCTCATGGCTTGGGAGGAGCCGAGTACGCAGGCGGCCAGTTTAGAAGTCAATGCTTATACGGTGGAGGAGATCAAGTCTGTTGCCAGGCGGCTCAAGATGGACAATATCTACTATATCCTGCGGGCTCCGGTCTGGGCAGACAGAGTTGCCGGCCAGGATGGGCGGCTTTTTTACGGCGAAGGCTTGGTCAAAACGGAGAAGGATCTGCCGTTGATGATCTTTCCGGACCCCACGAACGAGGCTCTGTATGCCGGGATTCGTGAGTTTATCCAGCGTAAGGACGACTTCGCCGCATTTTTCATTACTCGGGTCGGAATCTTCCCGACGTGGCTGAGCATGGGACTGGAGAATTTCTCGGTGGCTCTCTACGAAAATCGACATTTCGTGGAGACGGTGCTGAACCGTTACGTGGATTGGGCCGTGGCCGTAGCGGACCGAGTTTGCAAGATGGGTTTTGATGTGTATGTTTCCACCGACGACATGGCTTTTAAAACAGCACCCTTCTTCTCTCCCAAGATATTCCGCGAAATGGTGCTCCCCTGCTACCGGAGAGTCAGGGAGAAAGTCACTCTACCCTGGATCATTCACAGCGACGGCAATATTCTCCCTTTTGTCGATGATTTGCTGGATCTTGGCATTTCAGGCATCCATCCGAACGAGAAAGGCGCCCTGGACATTCGGATGATGAAAAAGCGCTATGGGAGCAGGGTCTGCTTGTTGGGCAATGTAGATCTGAACATCCTGGGTTTGGGAATTCCGAAGGAAGTAGAAGATGAAGTCCGCGAGTTAATCCGGGATGTCGGACTTGGCGGGGGGTACATGCTCTCTAGTGGAAATAGTCTCGCTGGTTATCTCCGTCCGGAAAATGTATTGGCGATGTCCGAAGCAGTCCAAAAATATGGTGGATATCCCCTTATGGCCTAAATTTGTACATGAAGTCTTCTTCCTCGAGATGATGGCTCCACGCCTGTTTTGTTATGCACGGAAAGTTAAGTTTTGAAAAACACTTTGCCTGGATGGTTGTAGTAGTCCTATTCCTCGGATCCGTTATCAACTACTTGGATCGTGCGGTCTTGGGAGTAGTAATGCCTCAAGTGCGCCAGGATCTGGGACTGAGCAACCTCGACTACGGCGTGGCAGTCAACGCCTTCCTTGTCGCCTATATGCTTTTCTACATCATCGGAGGTCATATCGCCGACGGGCTAGGGTACCAGCGAGCCCTTTACGGTCAGTGTCATTTTTTGGTCCATTGCCAACATGCTTCATGGACTGGCCCGGGGTTTGGGAACCTTGTGTTTCTTCCGAATGCTTCTAGGAATCGGCGAAGGTGCCTACTACCCAGTTGCAATTCGCGGGCTTTCGGAATGGTTTGCTCCTGAAAATCGAGCGAAAGCAATCGGCGTACTTCTTTGCGGGGTCAGCGTTGGGGCTTTGGTTACCCCGCCATTGGTGGCTTCGATCACATTCCGATGGGGTTGGCGGGCTTCTTTTGTGGCGACGGGTGCTTTAGGGTTTCTGCTTGTTGGCTTGTGGCTATTTCTTTTTCGAAATATTCGAAGGGTATTTGCCATAACCCACATCCCATCAGCTCAACAACCCAAGCCCGGCTTAGACACGACCCATGAAGATTCGTTGCCACTCCGAGACGTCTTGAGAAGCCAGAAATATTGGTTTCTTCTGACAGCCAGGGCCCTAACCGATGCAACTTGGTACTTCTATCTGTTTTGGATCCCGGGCTATTTCCAAATTATCCGTGGGTTGAGTTTAGTTGAAGTAGGACGTTGGTTGTGGATCCCGTTTCTCTTTGCCGACATGGGCTCACTGGCCGGAGCTTGGGCCAGCAGCGCCCTGATACTGAGAGGGTATAACCTCGATCGAAGCCGTAAGGCTATCCTGGTTCCTTCCGCCCTCTTGGGATTGTTCGGATTAGGCGTTTACTATCTCTCCAACCCTATTCTCGCAATTAGCTGCTTGAGCCTTGCGCTATTTGGCCATTTTTCCTGGGGTTCGAATCTACACACCGTGATCACTGAGGTTATTCCCAAAGAGCACGTCGCTGTGCTCTACGGAATCACCGGAGCTGCAGGAACCGGGCTGGGAGTAATTTCCCAATACTTCATTGGCAAAGTCATCGACCGAAATGGCTATGAAAGCATCTTTGTTGTGGCTGGCATAGCTTATGTTCTAGCGATCGCGTTGCTGCTGACCGCGGGGAAGATCGAGCCAATGAGCGTCCGACATAGGGAGTGAAAAAGAATTGTTACAGCGGATGAGCAACCCGGGGATCTCCACTCTACGCTCCCAAACCGTTTCCAAAGTCATCAAATGAGGAATGGTTTCCGTTTGCAAGTTCCTTAACCGCTTCATCGTTTTTGGAAATTGCGACGCAAAAACTTCTTTGCGACCCGAACATTCCGAATGAACCTTGTCAGATGAGGAGGAACGCGGGGGGTGCAAGGTGAATCGTAATGTGATTCACGTCACGTTTTCTCAGTTTTAGCTCAAGCCTCCCCACTGAACATGAAGATCAGGTGAAAAAAGCCTTTCGAAGGGCACATGTTGCAAATAAGGCTGGTCTCGATAAAAATTCACCACGTTGGTCATCCATTGCCGTGCCAGGCCAAAACCGAGAATCGCCCGGGCATTCAAGTGATAGAGAACGGCCAAGTCTGAGGGATGATCGATAATCTCCGCATAGTGCCGTGTAGCTTGCTCGACTTGGTCACGTCCTGTGTCAAAAAGCCGCAAACTATTCTCTAATTCCAACACAAAATCCTTTTTGGGCTGCTGTGACTTGTTCTTGAAGGCGCGGTCGAACGCAACATAGGCCTGTCGCATGGTGATCAATGATTGAATGTATCCTCGATAGGATTCCGTTCGATTGATCATGTAATTCAAGGTGAATCGGCCACCGGGGGTGACAGCGACAGATGCCTGATGCATTAAGCCGAGGGCACTATCGAGCAACTTTAGGCTCTCCTGGTATCGAAGAATGACGCCTGGGGACTTGAGGATATAGGCTTTCCAATCCTCGCTTGCCGGACCATCAAAGGGATTTTCCTGTTTTGAATAGTTGTAGGCGATTCTCACCTCGGGCAAGGCGCCGCAGCAATTCATGGTACTGTAGCCGTGGTTGTAGTAACCGAGATGGGCCTCATTCTCTTCCAGGAGCATAAACGCCTGAAACATGGCTTCTGCCGCATGCTCTCCAAATAAACGCCTGGAATAATTCTTGTAAAACTCCTCCGGGCTCAAATTGGGATTCCAGGCTGCCTCGGCAGAATAACGGCTATTGGTTTCCGTCCCTCGAGCACGTTGGACCTGGCCAGCATGCCCTGACAGCCCATATCTGGCGCCCTCACTGAAAATTCGATCTTTGAGGGCATATTGTTTGACGCTGAACTGCATTCCCATCATGTTGACATCATCATCGATGCGCTGTTCCAGAGTCCTCTCCCGCTCTCCCATGTCTCCGAAATATTGCATGGGAACCCCCGCCGGAGTCCAGACGCCGCTTGACTCCATATCACTGAAAGGGATTTCTTTAGGGAGTATTTTATCGAGAACCGGGAACACATAGCCACGTCCGATTCCCAGCAACCCCAGCTTGGCCTGCGGCGCGAATTCACGACTTTTGCTGAGGAGGAACTGGAACAGATCCACGTAACCGATACTGTTGTCGATTAGCCGGTCTGTATTGTATCCCGCTCCCCACTCGATCCATGGATAACGGAGATTGCGGACCTCGTGGTATTTGGGGCGTTCCTTGGCAAAAAATTCATGATATTTCTCGGTGTTCAACTCCGGATACAATTCCGCTAAAACCAGGAAATAGCCTTCGACATCCGGGTAGGTGTTGATCAGCGACTTGAGCCGTTCCACTTGGATTTCGCGATTGACCGGATCCAGCGGATGGACAAAAGTCCCAAAGATGGGGTGAAACGGCAACGCCCCCACTCTTTCGGTGAATTGCGCCAGGTTGGGGGGCAAGGCGGCCATCTCGATGGCGAGCCATACCTTCACATGTCGATGTTTGGCATGCTGAATGACCCGGCTCAGCATGGTTTGTGCGACTTCAAATCCCTGGTCCGGAGTCTCGACGTTTTGAAATTCGGGGGGAGCAATCCGTCTCCCGGGAAAGCGTTCCTTTCCAATCGTCACATCATCGGTTGTCCGTGAACCCATCGAGGAATGCGCCCAGCTCAAATACCCGCTTTCCTTGGTTGACACGTCTCCCATCCACATGGTTTCCCCGCGGTAAGAATGCTTCAGCCAGGGGGCAAAGGCAAACCACCAGAGTTGCAGGTAGTTGCAACGCATCTTGGCCATTTGGTCTATAAACTTCTCATAATCGGCAGTAGAGAACATGGTCAGATTGTCGAAACCTGCTATTTGCAGGAGAAAGCCTCGCCTGGAAAAGGCTGGCTCCCGACGGAGATCGATTCCCGGCAATTGCAGCGAATCCTGTTTGGCGGGGATTACGTCGCCAGTCAGCAGGAAGGTGACGCCCAGCTGTTCAATGAACTCGTAGACAGCATAAAGTGTGGCGGCCTCGTCATTTCCTCCCACGACAACAATGGGTTGGTGCTTCAAATGCCATGACTTCAGCAAGTATCCTCCGGGCTTGAGGGGGGCGAAGTTTACCAGGCCCAGTTGGACCGCCTCACGAATCAGCGAGTTGTTCTCCGGATTCCCGATCAGAATCTGCGTCGTCTGCCTGGAGTGCTTGGAGGCTTCCGCATCCGAAACGATTTTCAAGGGTGCTCCGGAAAGAGCAGTCAAATATTTCTGCATTTCGGACGCGGCAAAAAGGGTGGATTCGGAGGGAGAAATGCCCACGATAATGGCAGATTGAGCCGTTCCATTTTGGGCCAGGGGGATGGACTTGTTAACCAGTTGTCGTGTTGCCTGACTCGCATCTAAGGGTTGCGAAAGGAATCCGAAGGTCACAATGAGACACGCAAGAATACTCGAGCAGGTTATCGGACGCATCGTAATACCTCCTATTGTTGTTGAATGCCGATGAAAAAAGAATGACGGCTAGGAAGGGCTGAGGTAGTAACGCCGCAGGCCACTGGAAATGATCTTGAATGCGTCTTGCGGCGTGTCGGCAAATTGGAATAGTTTGAGATCATCTGCCTCAATGGTTCCCCAGCGAACAAGAGTGTCAAAATGGATCACTTCTTTCCAGTAGTCTGCCCCGTAAAGGAGCACCACCATTTTCTTGCTAATTTTCCTCGTTTGGACCAGGGTCAGAACCTCCATGAGTTCGTCGAGGGTGCCGTAACCTCCTGGAAACACGATCAAGGCCTTAGCGAGGTAAACGAACCAGTATTTGCGCATGAAGAAATAGTGAAATTCAAAGCTCAGGGAACTGGAGATATAGGAGTTGGGTTCCTGCTCAAACGGGAGGCTGATGTTCAGGCCGATGGTTTTGCCTCCCGCCAGCCTGGCCCCTCGATTGGCCGCCTCCATAATGCCGGGCCCCCCTCCTGAACAAACCACAAATCGCCTGGATTTTTTGGCCAGGGACATGGACCATTCCGTCAAGAGGCGGGAGAGTTCGACAGCTTCATCATAATACTTGGCGAGCTTGACCTTCATCTTTGCCTTCTCGAGCATCTGGGGGTCGACCGGCCCTTGAGCCTGTGGTTGATTCAAGATCGTTTGATACTCGAGTTCTGCCTCTTCGAGAGGAACCGCCCGGGCCGAGCCGAAAAATACAATCGTATCCTTAATCTTCTCCCAATGAAATCGGGACATCGGACCCAGATATTCAGAGAGAATGCGCAATGTTCGCGCATCTGGCGAATTGATGAAATCCGGGTCATTGTAAAACTTCTTTAATGTTCGATCAGTATTCATGAATTGTTCTTTCTCACTCTTGAAGTTAAAACGCGCTGCGGATTCTCTATAAGCAATTGCCGCAGCTCGGAAGGGGAGAATGCTTCACGTCGAAGCATGGGTACGAATTGATCGAGCAAGAACGCATAAGACCGAAATTCACCTCCGCCAGCCTCGCCAACATGGTACCAACCTGCATCTTGTGAGATCAAGACTTGGCCCAGGAGATTGTGGGATTTCATATTCGCCAGCAGATCTCGATGTTCATTCATGGTATCACCGCCGACTCCATCAAATTCGATCCATGCCCCTTTTCGAGCGGCCGTGAGTTGAAAGTCTTTGTTCTTCTCTCTTTGGGCGTGTACCCATACAAACGCATCGGGGGCCACCCCTGTCTGCTTTAGGATTTCTATTGATTCCATGGCAGCACGGCCATCAACACAATGCGTGGCAATTGATAAGCCTGTTTCCCGATGCGTGAGTGCGGCGGCCTTGACCAGTTTGGTGTCAATCTGCGAAAGGGGTCCTGGGTCAACTCCAATCTTAATAATCCCTGCCTTTACACCCGTTTGACCGATTCCTTTCTTGATTTCACTTTGCCAATCTTCTGCAAGTTGTTCGGCAGTTTTCTTGAAGGCAACCGGTGGAACAAATTTATCATTGGCCGCGCCGTAAATGCCTGTATTGGTGATCAGGTGGAGTCCACTAACCTGTGAAAGTCGCTTGAGAAGTTCCGGGTCGCGGCCCAGAAAGGCAGGAGTACACTCAACCAACGTCCGGCACCCGGTCTGATAGAGTCTTTGAAGATGGGGTAAGACTATTTTCTGGACCTCAGTCGTGTCATACCGGCTAGGGTCAATCTTGTCGGCACCAATGAAGTCCACCATAATATGTTCATGCATGAGGGTCATGCCCAATGCTTCGGGGCGGACAGGACCTAGAACCGTATTGATCCTCCCTCCCGGCGAACTATCCGCCAATGATCGGCCGCAGACAGCCAGTCCGCCTGCGGTACCGAGCCGGGGCAACGCCAACAGAAATTCTCTTCGATTCATCGGGAGCTCGAAGGGTGAAGCGAACCGCCAATGTGAAACCGGCGCGCCACGAAAATGGTGTTACGGATGGGCGAAACATCCGTTCTTCGTGGGTGATCACGAACTTGCATCAAGGGATTCCTGGCGAGCTCCACTTCAGCGAAATCGTTCTTCCCAGGCCCGCACTTCGGGGAAGCCTAATAGCTCGTCGAGCTCCGCAAAGCTGGCAAGCTCTCCCATCGCATTTTGTGGTGTACCATTTTCCCGCAGGCTCTTTAAAGCGTGTTGTATTGCCCGTACGGAGGCCATCAAGGCCGTCAAGGCATAGGCGACCAGCTTATAGCCCATCGCTTGCAGATCCTGAATGGGCACGAGCGGTGTTTTCCCGCCTTCGATCTGATTGATCATGATCGGACCTTGGACTAATTGCGGGATCTGTCGAATCTGCTCGAGGGTAAGGGGCGATTCAATGAAAAGAATGTCGGCGCCAGACGCCTGATAAAGCCGAGCCCGACGCACAGCCTCGTCAAGACCCTGGACGCTCAAGGCATCGGTGCGAGCAATGACCAGAAAATGGTCACTGCGACGTGCGGCGATCGCAGCTTCGAGCTTTTTGGCCATTTCACCGGCTTCAATGAGCCGCTTGCCTGGTGTATGCCCGCATTTCTTGGGAATCTCCTGATCTTCGATTTGGATCGCTTGAGCTCCGGTGGCCTCAAATTCCTGAATGGTCCTGCGAATATTGATACTCCCCCCGTAGCCGGTGTCTCCATCGGCGATGACGGGGAGGGAAACAGAGCGAACGAGATGATGCAATCGCTCCAACATTTCTGAAAAGGAAATGAGACCTGCGTCCGGCAAGCCGAGGTGAGACGCCGAATGGCCATATCCCGAGAGATACACCGCATCGAAGCCCGCCCGCTCGATCAATTTTGCCGAAACCATGTCAAAGGAGGCGGGGACAGCCACAATAGACTCCCGCTTTAACAGTTGGACGAGTGTTGGTTTGAGGGGGGCTGACATGGTGGTTCCTTATCGCTTTATAGGAATGGCTCCTGGCAACACTTCCTTCACTTCATGGCAATGGAGGCAGGGCTAACCCCGGTGGGGATGACGGCATAGAGGGCGTTGTTCCCCGCTTGAATGAGATCGGTCCGGATGACCGAAACGTCACTGGATCCGGTATTCAAGACGAACAGAAAAAGATCATCCGGCGTGAGTGCCACGGTTTCGGGTTCTGCACCGACCGCAAGAGAGGCCAGTACCTGACGGCCATTCGGTGGATCCAGGACTGAAACGGTATTCGAACCGCGATTTGCGACATAAAGCCGGCTGCCGTCGCTGGAAATGGCGCTACCCATGGGGTTCTTACCAACGGTGAATTTGCCATTGAGCTCCGAGGTTGCGGTGTTGATGATAACCACAGACTCCGCATCAAAATTGTTAACGTAAATTTCTCCTCCATCCGGCTTCATGATCAAATGGAGAGGAATCTTTCCGGGAAAAAGAGGCGGATTCAGCTTGCGTTGAGAAACATCAATCACGCTTACCGTATCGCTTCCCATGCTCCCTACGAAGAGCTTGGATTGGTCGGGAAGAAGCACCAGGCCAAAGGGCCCTTTGGGCATTGAAAGTGAATCGGTGAAGGTATAGGACTGAAGATCGAGGACTGCCACCGTGTTGTCTACTTGATGGGCGATCCACAGCTCGTTCCGGGAGGGTGCCAGCTGCAAAGCCGCCGGACCGCGCTGAGTCTTGATATTGCGTGTCACCGTCAGGGCCTGACAATCAATGACAGTGACCTGGTTCGCCCCATAACAGGCAACGTAGGCCCAGAGACCATCCGGCGAAAAAACGATGTCTGTGGGATTCTTTCCGACAGTCAGATTTTTCTTGACGGCTTGCGTACGGGAATCAATCACGCTGATCGAAGCGGATTCCAGATTCGCCGCAAAAAGAAGCTCCTTCGTCGGGTGCGCGACAATCCGGTCAGGGGATCTTCCCACCGATATCGTCTTCACATTTTTGAACAGGTTTAAATCGATGACAGATACGGTGTGAGTGCCGAGATTGGTAACGTAGGCGTGAGTAATGGGTGGGATGGCTTGTGACGGGGAGTGTTGCCAGCAGCCGAATTGAAAAGATCCAACCAGCAGGCAACCCAGGCTAAAGAGGGTGCGACGCAAGGACGAGAGCAGGTTCATGGAAGGCAACCATCATTCATCACTGCTCTTGTCTTCGTTTTCTTTGAACATGTAGCGGATGCAATGCTTATAAACAAGGAGGTTCGGTTCGGTTTCCCGATTGACCTTGATGCAATTGCGATCATACCACTCGATGATTCCCCGCAGTTGCTGTCCATCGTCGAGATGAATCACCATTGGGGTGCGGTTCTGCATCTGCTTGAGGTAATAGAAACTTTCGGCGTTGGTCTGCTCTTGGGGAGAAGGCTTCTTCTTTTGCGAGCGAACCGTCATCTTATCCTTGATATCCGCGAGGGAAGGCCGAATCAACCTTCGGTTCATGAAGTCTTGTTCAGATTTTAGTCTCATGGTCTCCCATTGTTTGCCCTTACGGGGTTTGCCTTGGTATCGGGCGTTGAAGTCCGTGCTGCGAAGTGGTTGCTTTTCGATGCGCTGCAACGATCTCGGTATTTCCCAGCCCGGGGAACTTCCTGACGTGAATGACGCAGCGGATGAGAAATCCCTTTGGGTCGGTACCAGAGGCTCGAGCGAAAGCCGAAGGGAAAAGGGTCCGCTTCGGAGATCACAGGGTTACTATTAAAAAAAAATTATCACAAAAAGGAATCGACAACAAGCGGAAACTTGGATGCGGAGAGCGGAAGTCCGCTGATCATGGGGCAGACTTAGGCGCAGATGCAGTCAGGCTTCCGGTGAAGCGCTGGAACGCTCGCGACTGAAGACAGGCGGTTTTCGAGAAGTCCGGAATACTCACCGCTCAATTCAAAGATGAATTGGTCAAGAGCCAGGTTTTTGTTGAAGATTCTGGAAGCTCCGCGCTCAAGATTCTGCAAGACGATCATGGCGCGCCGTAGACCATCGAGTAGAGGAATAGGTCACATCTTTTTCCGAGTAGTGTTTTCTAAGTGCGGCCTTCGCGTCCTTGGCGTTTCCATCTTCCCCTTGTACCCGGGAGGAACAGATGATTCAATCTGAAGTGAGGTTGGCAATTTTAGGCTGGCAGGACACACTTACCTGTGTCATGAGTTAGGAATGGAAAGACCAACTATGACAACAAATAATTCTTTCAGGACCCGAAATCAGAGGTTGGCCCCATCTCTTTCGAGGCGTGAGGTTCTACAAGGTGTCGTCGGTAGTGTTATCGCCTTTCCGGTAGTTCAGAGTTTTGCCAGCGCGCCACAGGGGATTCCTGATAGGAGTGACAGCGGTACGAAAAGAGTGGACTGGCCTAGTCAGGCCTACCGGCGATTTTCCGTTGACATGCACGTGCCGGATTGGGATGAAGCTCTCCTTGGCGAATTTGACGCAGCCCAGTTTGTAAAAAATATGGCGGAAGCCGGGGCTCAATCCGTCATGCAATACACGAAATCGCATGTGGGGCTTTGTCTCTGGCAGACGAAATTAGGAAAAATGCATGCCAGTCTCAAGGGCAGGGACTTCTTTGGAGAAGTGGTCAGCGAATGCCGGCGTCGGGGAATCGCGCCCCTCGCCTATCTCAGCGTCATCTTTGACAATTGGGCTTACGAGAATCATCCGGGTTGGAGAATTCTTCCGGCCGAAGGACAGAGCGGCCAGTTGAAGGGACGATATGGGGTCGTATGTCCAAACTCTCCTTATCGCGAATATGCGGCGGCTTGCGTCGCGGAAATCACGTCTAAATATGATATTGACGGGTTCTTCTGCGATATGACCTTTTGGCCGGCTGTTTGCTACTGTCCTCACTGCACGGAGCGGTTCAGGCATGAAGTGGGGATGGAACTACCCCGGGTGGTGAATTGGGATGACACCGCCTGGCGACAGTTTCAAAAAGCCCGCCAAAAGTGGCTGCTGGAGTTTGCCCAACTCCTCACAGACAGCGCCAAGCGAAACCGGCCGAAGATCACGGTAAACCATCAATTCTCCACCATCTTTTTCAATTGGACATTAGGCGTCCCATTGGAATTGGCCAGCGCATGTGACTACGTTGGAGGAGACTTCTATGGGGGGCCGAGTCAACATTCCTTGGCTTGTAAGATCTACGATGGGCTCACGCGCACTCATCCTTTTGAATTTCATACCTCCCGGACACGAGACTTTCACGATCATGTCACCGCCAAGCCCATGGGGGAACTCCGAATTGAATCATTGGTGGCGACGCTTCACTCAGCTGCTCTTCTGCTCGTCGACTACATCAACGCCAACGGGACTTTGAACCCGGAGGTCTATCAGTTCATGGGCAAGCTAAGCCGGGAACGAGCCCGGTATGAGCCTTTCTTAGGCGGTAACTTGCAAGCGGACGTGGCGATCTACTTTGACAAAGAATCGTTGTATAACCCGGTAGAGCAGAATGTCCTAGTGTCTGAGTTGAAAGATGCAGACAACTGTCCTCATCGAGAGGCGGTTGTGGGTTTGGCTCGAGCCTTAAGGGAAGCCCATTTCCCCTTTGGAGTTGTCACCAATGCTAACCTCGATACCCTTGATCGTTATCGAGCCGTCCTGGTGCCGAATGTCCTGGAGATGACTGAGGATCAAGCGGAAAAATTTCGTCGATTTGTAGAGTCCGGCGGAAGTCTGTATGTCAGCGGGACATCTTCATTGAACCGGTTGGCTCAAGCCGGACCTCGTTTCCTCCTGGAGTCCGTTATGGGAGTGAGCTACGAAGGGCAGATCGGCAGCCGTCTCGTTACCTATTTAACCCCCGCAGATAAAGCGATTGCCACAGCTATTTCACCCCAGGATCATTTGAGTTATTCCGGAGAGATGATCCGTGCAAAGGCCATCGGGAATGCCCAGGTGTTGGCATGGGTAACCCTTCCGTTCGTCGATCCCGAGGTGGGAAAAGTCATAGGAGGCCATTTCGCGGCGATTCACAGCAACCCGCCGGCGCTCAAGCCTACCCAATACCCGGCTCTGGTGTGGAACAAATATGGAAAGGGACAAACCATCTGGGTCGCGGCCCCAATCGAGAGGCGTAATGAGGCAACGAATAAGAAGCTGATCGACACTCTCCTGAGACGAATCTTGATCCCCCCCTATGCATTTGAGATAGAGAGTTTTCCTTGGGTCGAAATGACGCTGTTTGATCAGCCCACTAAAAGTCGGCTCTTGGCAGGACTCCTCAATTTGCAGGAACAGTTTCCGCAAGCTCCCGTACCGGCCACTGTACGGGTAAGGACGCCAGCAGGTAGACGCATAGAACGCGTAAGAACTGTCCCGCAAGAGCAAGAGGTTTCATTTCGGGTCAATGGCTCCTACGTCGAATTTCAAGTACAACCTTTTGAGTCACTCATGATGTATACGTTGCATTACGCCTAAACATTGAGTCAAACAGCTCATCCTGAATTCCGAAGTTGGCGGTTTGTGATTTCCTCTATCTGCTAATTCAACATCGACCTGCGAAGCCCCGAGAAGGGGGAGAAAAAGTTCCAATGATTTCTTGCTTTAGGTGGAACGTGTGGTCCCCCGCGCGTTCACTGAGCGTGCGACGGGAGAGGGACACTCCCACGCGCCCGCTCCACCAGACAAAGCTAATCCAACTTCGGGATTCGGGCTTATTCGGGATCTAATGCGCCGCCATCTTGAAAATGGGAGAATGGGATCAGGAAGAATGAAAAGAATGGGAGACCCCTTTTTCCCTTTCTTGTCTCTCCCGAGCAAATTTCAGGAGGAAATCACGCTGGTGACAATGGTGAGTCAAATGCAAATCTGTCCTGCCACGTAATGACGATTTGCTCTGGCCGTCAAGGATTCCTTAGAAAGCCTTTTTCAGGCAGAAAAAGGGGTCTCTAAGGCTACATTCTTGCTGTTTTTTCCAACTACTTGCAAATAGATCAACTACTTGTCTTGGTCTGGTCCGACCCCAAGTTTAACCTGCGACGGTTCGAGCAACGGTGCCACCAGGACAATGCTTTGGCCCAATGGCTTCGACAAACTGAATCGCTTTAATATAAGGTTGAGATCTGCCCCCCCTGTTTTTTCCCCGGAGCCCTTCAAATGGGAGGATTTCGTTTTCTATAGACAGATGGCTCCTACGGAGCCTAAAACGTTGGGAGTGCGCAATCAAAAGATGGTCGATTCGGCGACTAAGCCGCAGAGCGGCGTCCTGTTTATAGAAATCGATGCCCACCTCCAAAAAGAGCTCCGTCAGGAGCGACCTGTAAATATTGGCGCGGAATTCTTAAATGTGAATAGGGTGTTTTGCAACCCTGAGGGAAAATGAGGGTCAGACCTTAAATAGTAAATTTAGTCGTGCGGCGATTTCGCGGAAACGGGGACAGAGGAAAAGTCGGGACTCAACCAAAACGGTTCTCGGCTTGACCTGAATACTCGCCGCTCAATTCAAAAATAAACTGGTCCAGAGCCAAATTCTTGTTGAGGTTTCTGGAAGCACCTCGCTCAAGATTCTGTAACACGATCATGGCACGCTGCAGACGATCGAGAGGAAGAGAGCTTGCCAGAGTAGCGAGCGATTCGGCCACATCCACATTGATGAGATGGGGGGAGGCGGGATCCATTTTCAGGGGAGGACCATGTCTCTCAACAGACTCTGGAGAATTTGCATTCTCCACTCAAAGTGGGCCAGTTCCCGCTTATCGATCAACGCGATGGATTTTGCGGCCGAATTGTAGCGGAAGGTCCCGGCACAAACTCAAGCAATCGCTGTATTTTGTCACGATGCTCCTTGTAGAGCGGCACTTCCAGCGTCAGCGCCGTCCGATACTGCCAGCGGAGAGGCGTGAAACCAGCTTTCGGTCTGGGCTGACAGCTCGCTTCGCGAGGCAAAGAAGTTGTTCCATCTCTTCCAGAGACAAAGGGGCAAACCGATAGAGCTGACAGCGCGAACGAATGGTGGGCAGGAGGTCGTTCAATTTGGCGGTGACTAAGATGAGGACAGAGCTCTCTGGCGGTTCCTCGAGCGTTTTCAAGATGGAATTTGCGGCTTCGAGGTTCAGCCGGTCTGCCTCTTCAAGAATGAAGACGCGCCTTCGCCCTTCAAAGGGATGATAACGGCTCTCACGACTTAGAGTTCGCATCGAATCGATTTTGATAAACTGGCCATCCGGTTGGAAAAGACGAACATCTGGATGAGTCCCAGAATTGATTTTCAAGCAACTGGAACACTGATCACAAAAATCGGCAGAGGCGTTTTGGCAATTCAAGGCCTTGGCCAGAAAACGAGCGAGCGTCGCTTTGCCGAGCCCGGGCAGGCCGGAGAAAAGCAGGGAATGGGGAACGCAGCCTTTGGCAAGCTGCGAGCGGAGTGTATCGACAAGGAGGGAATTCCCCGAAATTGATCCAAGCCTCTTTTCGGTTCCATTTCTTCTCTGACGTTCGTATTTAGGTTCAACGATGCAGCGGCAAATGACGCTGAATCTCAGCTGAACGGCCTCGATCTCTTGATTGCCGTTGATGAGGCGAAAGCGCGAAGCTCTTCCTGGACCAGCGTCAAATAACCATTTCGGACTCGCGCAAAAAACTCGAGGGATTCCTTTTCAAATCGACCCTCATCGTGGTGACTCCGTTCGTTGCGCTCGCGGGCACAGCGAGTCCCACGGCGGGATCGATATCGATATAAAACGTTAAGTCCGGCTTGCGCTGGCAGGTGAACTTCCCGGTCCAGTCTGCGGATGAAATCCAAATCAAGGCCGCGACCAAAACGCTGATAGGCCAGGCTGGCATCCGCCAGAACCGATCACATAACACCCATTGCTGCGATTCCAAGGCAGGCAAGATATTCTCTGATGCAGATTCTGGTACCGGGAAGCATAGTAAAGCAGCAATTCGCTGACGGGTTTCAGGCCTGTCTGCCTGGAATGAAGCAAAATCCTGCGAATGGCATCCCCACCTCGGTCCGCCCGGCTCGCGTGCTGGCACGGCGGCGATCCCTTGTTCGCGCAGAAAAATTTCCAGAAGCTTTAGCTGCGTGGATTTACCGGAACCATCGATTCCTTCAAAGGAGATGAACATCGGGGCGGGATTGGTCATACCGAGGAGTTTCTTTCCAGCAAACTGTGAGCCACTTTTGAAACCTAACACATCCCGGAATTTCAAACAAGTGCGGGCCAGACGATTCGCCGTTTTTGCCCAAGGCCACCAGGCCGGTTGGAATTCGTTTTCGACCTGTTGTAAGATAAGGTGCCTTGAGCGTGGCTTCAATTATGCGGGCCGGTAGCGCAGTGGGAAGGCTTGGGGAGAGAAAGGTTTTGACGACCCATGGGAACCGACGTTCGGGCCAACGTTCAAAAAATTCAGGGAATGGTGGAAGAAGCCGCCATCAAAGCCGGCAGAAATCCTGCGGCGGTCAAGCTCATGGCGGTTTCCAAGACGATCGAGCCAAAGCTTATCTGCGAGGCGCTCGAGGCCGGCATTCAGCATATTGGCGAGAATCGAGTTCAGGAGGCGCAGATGAAATTGCCTCAATTGTGCGCCTATCCCTTCACCTTTCACCTGATTGGGGCCTTGCAAAAGAACAAGGTCAATAAGGCTGTTGAGTTGTTTGATTGGATTCATACGGTGGAGAGTCTGGAATTAGCGACCAAAATAAGTCGTGCGGCTGAGCTCTCAGGCAAGAGAGTCCCCGTCTTGATCGAAGTCAATCAGGGAAGAGAACCTTCAAAATCCGGGGTGCTAGAAGAAAACCTCAAGGAGCTGGTCGAGCAAATCTCTTTATTGAAACATCTTTCCCTTCGCGGGCTGATGAGTGTTCCTCCTTATCTTGAGGATCCGGAAGCCGTGCGCCCCTATTTTGCCCGTTTGCGAGAGTTTGCAGAAAAGTTGGCAGTGCTAAAGATTGAGAATGTTTCAATGGAAGAGCTCTCGATGGGAATGAGTCACGATTTCCCGATCGCGATTGAAGAAGGGGCGACGCTGGTTCGAGTCGGGACAGCGATATTTGGCCCCAGGGCCTGATGAGGGCTCGAGTTTTTCAAGGCATGAAATATCCAGTGGACCACCGTGGCTTGTCTTTGCTTGTAAAAGTGTCTCCCGGAGCAGCCAGAAGTGAAATTCAAGGGGTGGAGAACGAATCCTTGAAAGTCCGGTTGGCCGCTCCGCCAGTGGATGGTAAGGCGAACGAGGAGCTGATCCGGATCCTCTCGCGGGCGCTGGGCATCCCGAAATCGAATGTATCCATCCGTAAGGGACATTCGAGCCGTCGTAAGCTGCTCCAGGTGGATGGACTGAGTGAGGTGGACCTGAGACAATTCCTGGATAGTCTACCCAAGAAGGACTAGATCGAATTAATTATGTTCAATTCTGGAAAATTGAAAATGGTCGTCTCGGTGGCCGGCGGGCTTCTTTTCCCGGGATTGGGTCACCTTGTCCTCGGCAAATGGATTCGAGCGCTCTTGTTTGCTTTCGCCATCCTGGCTCTTTTTTGCCTGGGGCTGCTGACAGAGGGCAAGCTGCATGACCTTGATTTGGGCGAATTCATTACGACGTTATTCTTCGTCGCAGACGTCAGCAACGGATTGCCCTATTTCGTGGGAAAGAGTTGGGGGTATGGGGCCGGTAACCTTCGCAATCCCTCGTTCGACTACGGAAATACCTTTCTCGCAGTCTCCGGACTCTTAAACTTGCTCGTTGTGCTTAACGCATACGATATTGCTGCGGGGCGAAAGAAATAACTCATGGAGATCTCACATCTTTTTGCACTCTCAGTATTTGCTTTTTGTGTCTCCATCGTTTTTTCCCTCACGACCAAAGATACTCCTCGAGAGAGACTCCGCTACGGGATTTTCCTGTTTGGCTCCTTTCTGATGGTGGCCCTAATCCTCAGTTGGGTCATGTTTCTATTCCCTCGCTGACGGCAGGCGCCACGTTCTCTGCTTGGTAGCTCAGAGGAGGAGTCCCCCGGGGCCTGTTCTAAACCCGAGTTCCGAAGTTGACTTTGCGATTGGTGGAGCGGGCGCACGGGAGTGTCCCTTCCCCGCCGCACGCTCCTGAACGCGCGCAGGAGGACGGGCAGTCCTACGCTCGCGTTCCACCTTTACCCCAGAAATCTTTTTGCCTTGAAAAAGGATACGGTTAAAGGACTTCCATGGCTTTCTTGATGAGATCCATGGAATTTTCATAGGTCATCAACCCCGAGTTGATGGTGAGATGATAGTAGGCGGCATCATTCACATTCACCCCATAAAAGTCTCGCAAATAGGCCGCTCGGGATTTGTCGACGTCTGTAACTTGCTTTACCGCCTCTTTGTAACTCAGTCCTAAGTGAGCCTGGATCCTCTGGACCCGCACCTCGAGCGGTGCTACCAGCCGAAGATGAAGGGCATCTTTCCGGTTTCGGAAAATGACCTGGGTTCCTCTTCCCAAAAGAATAACGCGTGGTTGGGTCGCCAGTTTCTTGAGGATCTCTTGGGTCGCCTTCAAGTATCGATCCTGCGTAAAAAAAATCTCTGGTTCAATGGAAGAGAGATTAAAGCCGAGTCCATAATCGGGAGATAAATGGGTGCTCATTCTCAAGGAGTCCACCATCAGGTGCCATTTGTTGTAATGTTCCTGATCGAATTTTTGGACGGACTCCTGGCTGACACCGGCGCTCTGGGCAATTTCGTAGATGATTTCCTTGCCATAAAATTGCATGCCAAGCTCGGCCGCCAGTCGCTGAGCGAGTGAACGCCCGCCGCTTCCCCGTTCCCGAGAGATGGTGATGAGATTCATCATAAATTAAGGCGCCTAGTCGCCTGGATGAGCCGGGCCACTTGTTCGGCTGTTTCTTGCAGCAAGGACGCGCTATGGCTTTTCGCAGTGGTGAGATCCATCGGACCGGGTGTGATGCTGAACAGGGCTGAGAAACCGTGCCGATGCAGCACGCCTCGATCGTTGGAAACAGAACCTGCGATCGCGATTACCGGAATGCCCAGTTTCCGGGCCATTTTGGCAAGACTCCCCGGTCCTTTACCGGATGGGGTCTGAAAATCGATGCGACCTTCCCCCGTAATCACCAAATCCACTTTCGGCAGAAGCTGATCGATCTTGAGGAGATTGAAAATGAGTTCACTTCCAGGCCTTAGACGGGCGCCAAGCAATCCCAGAAAAGTTCCCGCGATCCCTCCCGCTGCTCCGGCGCCGGGGATGTTGGAAACGTCAAGCTGCTTCAGCCCTTGAATTTTCCTGGCCAGTCGACCTAATCCCTTGTCTAGCTGTCGAACCATTGCCGGCGTGGCTCCCTTTTGGGGACCGAACACCGCCGCAGCCCCCTGCGGGCCAACCAGGGGATTATCTACATCGCAAGCAACCAATAGTTGGGTTCGGCTCAAAGCGGGGTGCAAGCGGCCCAACTCAATGAATTCGAGTTGTTGCAAGCCTCGTCCGCCCAAATCCACTGGACGGCCCCGGACATCGGTTAAAGAGGCTCCCAGGGCCTGCAGGGCGCCGAGTCCTCCGTCAACAGTGGCGCTTCCCCCGATGGCCAGAATAATCGAATCAACCCGACGTCGTAGAGCTGCCAGAATGAGCTGTCCCGTTCCATAACTGGTGGTGAACATCGGGTTTCTGCGGGCGGGCGGAACCAGGGCCAGCCCGGAGGCCCTGGACATTTCAAGGATGGCTGTTTTCCCGTCGCCAGTAATTCCATAGGAGGCGTTCACCGGTCTTCCCAATGGATCGTTCACCCGGGCCCGGCAGATTTTCCCTGCGGTACCTTGCATGGCCACTTCCAGAGTTCCATCGCCGCCATCTGCAATGGGCAGCTCCACTATCCTGGCTCCCGGCAACCCGCGACGAATTCCCTCGGCCATGCAGCGAGCGGCTTCTGCCGCCGACAAGCTTTCCTTAAATGCATTCGGAGCGACTAAAATGCGAATGTTTGGCCTCATGCTTTAAAGATGCGACGAATGTTGTTCGCGCGATTCCCGTTCCTCATTGGCACCCATTCTCTTTTCGAGAAACGATTGCGCCAGGTGCCGCCCTCCCAAGCCAAACGCAATGGCCAAGGCAAGGACGATCCCTCCGAACAAAATCGAAAACGCTGCGACGATTGTGGATCTTCCGATTTCCAGTTCTTCAAGAGACAAGGACAGGGTGAAGATCATGAGCAGGAGCTCCACGCCCATACTCAACAATCGCGCCGAGCGAATCCGGGCATTCACCGCACCGATCAGAATACTTCGCCCGATGAATTTGCTGAAAAAAAACCCCATGACCAGAATCATCAAGGCGACGACCAGATTGGGAAGATAAGAGAAGAATCGGGAGAAAACTCCTGCCATGAGAGACTCATCCAGCGTTCGCAACCCGATGACGAAAAAGCTTAATACGATCAACCAATAAATACACAGCGCCAGTAGTTCGGAGCTGGGTCGGCGAATGTTGCCTTTTTCCAGGACCGGCGAGAGCCCAATCTGGACGCAGAATCTGTCGAAGTTGATGGCTTGCAATGCTTTTCGGACAATCTTGTAAACGAGCCACCCCATGAAAAGCCCTATCACAATCAACATGATCATCCCGAATAGTCTGGGAAGAAGCAGTACGAGCTGGTCGAAAAGATTCTGTAAGGGGCGGAAAAATGTCTTTTCGATAAAGTCACGCATTGGCGGACCTCCTATTCGGTGTCTGGATCATCGCTTCCAGCTTTCAATCAGGAGCGGTTTCAGTTCTTCGAATTCCAGACAGAGTAATTCGATTCGGTTTTCGACTTCAGCCGGAGTGCTGCGGTCCATCTCCAAGACGAAGGAAGCCGTTCGACCCAGGTAGATTGGAGTCATGGACTTAAGAATGTGGGTGCGATCGATGCGGCTGTTATGGAATGCAACCGCAAATTCAAAGACGGTTCTAACCCACAAGCTATCCTCAAATCGAAACTCGGAAGACGGCAGGGAGGCGAGATGACCAAGCCGCTCGAGGACCTCCGGCGACAAGAATTCTTCCCAAACCCCCGTCAGATCCACAATTCCCTGGTTGAAGGCCTCGATCATTCTCCCCGTATTGACCTGGATGGGTTCAATTCTGAAGTCTTGCGGCAAGCCGAAAATGGGGGAAGGCTGTGACTGGGCTACTCGCGTCCACACGGAGTGATAGGTTTCCATCAATTCAAAGACTCCACCCACTACCTGGGTTAGAAGATGGCTTAAGTCTCCCCCATGGGGCCGGGGCGTTTGGAGCTTGGGTCCAAGGAGACACTGGCAGACCTTGAACCCTTGGGTAATAGCGACCGTGGTCATCCACAGGTCCGGACAATTTGCCAGCAATTGAGTGTGCCAGACATCCTGTTTCAGGAAATGCGCCGCCATCGACTGGGAAATGGCCATGTCTTGAGCGATGGGCTGGCGGATCCGTTCCCCGTAAAGGGCCCGCGTGAGGGGATATAAAAGGCCCGTGGTTAAGGTTCCATCATATTTGTGGCGTTGATATGCGGGAGCGACGTAATCAAACCCCTCTTCAAGTACCGGATGTAACATCAATTCCACCCAGTCCGATTTGACGCTTTCACTGTCTGCGTCGATCAGAAGGCAGACACGGGCATCCAATGCTTTAGAAATTTCTAAAATGGATGAGAGACTCTGTGCCTTGGCCGGTAGCCCATGATGAGGCACGTGCATCCGGACCGCTGGAAATAAGGGCTGGGGAAACAGAATCAGCTGGTCTTGAGGAATGCAGTCCGCGACCGACGGTAGCGTTCCGTCCGTCGATCCTCCATCGGCGACAACCACCAGCGAACGATATTTTGGAAAATGATCCTCCAGCCCTTTGCGGATCGTGCGCAGGACTGTACCCGCAGTGCGACAGTGGTTATGGGTACAGAGACCGACAAGAATCTCGGTCTGGCCAATCCTGTCAAGTTGCTGTTGGACCTCCGGAGGAAATTGGGTTTCTTTATGCATGACAGAAAAATGACTATTCCGGAGAGAAAAAACTCAGACATGACTCCTGTCTCTTGGCTTCTGCAGGCAGGTCGAACACTGGAACGTGTCGCTTCGAGGCGGAGAGAACGGACATGATTGCGTTTGATCAAAGCCTGATCTTATTTGATTATGCGGTCTTTTTCAATGCTCAAACATCATAGAGGGTTCCCGAAAATCCGGCAAGGATTAGAGCACTCCTTGAGCCGAGATACCACCGAAGAGCCGGGCGCTTACTGTAACAGGATCGAAGCTGGAAATTAGGTTGAGGGATTAGGAAATTCTGAAGAAGGAAGAGGAAGAATCAACTGACCCGCCGGCGCCAGCGATCGTGAGTGATATGATGGATTTTCACCTTGTAATTGAGTACCCGACGGCTGACTCCAAGCAATTCAGCCGCGTCTTTTTGAACCCAATTGGTCATTTTGAGGGCTTCAATAATGGTGTTTCGCTCCAGATCATCCAGGCGGATTCCTGTCGGTGGGATTTTGATACCCAGAGATTCAGTGGAAGAAGGGTCTCCATGATTTGAACTAAGGGTCAGATCTTCAACTCCGATCAAGTGCCCCTCTGCCATCAAGACAGCACGTTCAATGGCATTTTGAAGTTCTCGAATATTGCCGGGCCAGTTATGCCGGGTGAGATATTTCACGGCTTGCGGCGTGAATCCGGAAACACTTTTCTTCAGTTCCTCATTATATTTTTTGGCAAAAAAATTGGCGAGAGGCAGGATGTCCTCTTTCCGCTCCCGCAAGGCCGGCGTCTCAATGGACACCGTGTTCAACCGGTAAAAAAGATCTTCTCGGAATTGCCCATTGGCGATGGCTTCGTGAATATTCTTATTGGTGGCCGCAATCACGCGTACGTCTACCTTGATCGTCTTCATCCCGCCCAGGCGCTCAAATTCCTGTTCCTGCAAGACACGAAGCACTTTGGCCTGGGTGCTCGGGCTCATGTCTCCAATTTCGTCCAGGAATAATGTTCCGCCACTCGCTTGTTCAAAACGGCCAATGCGTTGGCGTTCGGCTCCAGTAAAAGCCCCTTTTTCGTGACCAAACAACTCGCTTTCCAGCAAATTCTCCTGAAGTGCCGCGCAATTGACCTTGACGAAGCTCTGTTTCGATCGAAGGCTATTGTAATGAATCAGTGCCGCGATCAGTTCCTTTCCTGTTCCGGTTTCGCCAGTAATCAGGACTGAAGCATTGCTCTTGGCAATTTTTTTGACGATTTCGAGGATCTTTTTAATTTGGACGCTGTTCCCGACAATATTATTGTGCTCGAGGGAGATCCCGGACTGGCTCCTGAGGATCTGCAACACATTGCTGTCTCGCCGGTGATCGAGGGCCCGACTGATTTTGACTTCCAATTCCTCGAGCTCAAACGGTTTCTGGATGTAATCATAGGCCCCGTTTTTCATGGCCTCCACGGCACTTTCAATGGTGCCAAAAGCCGTCATGACAATGACCACAGTCAAATCGTTAATGTTTTTGGCGAACTTGAGGACCTCCATGCCACTTCTCTTGGGCATCCGCATGTCCGTGAGAACGACATCGTAGCTCTCCTCCTGCAATCGATCCATGGCTTCTTCACCATCGCCGACTTCGCAAACAACGTGGCTATTCTCTTGTAAAGCCTGAGTCACGCTGCCCCTTAAGACTTCGTTATCCTCTACAACGAGTATTTTCCCCATGCGCCGTTAGCCCATCTAAAATTCGAATTTTATCAATGCCTTAATTCCTGGCTATATTTCGCCTACAACGGAAGCTTGATGGTAAAGGTGGTTCCGACGCCGACTTCACTCTCGACGTCGATGCTTCCATGATGACAATCGACAATTTTCTGGGCAATTGCCAAGCCAATCCCAGAACCTTTTTCTTTGGTCGTGAAAAACGGATAGAAGATCTTGCTCAACACATCTTCTGGAATGCCCAAGCCGTTGTCCGTCACTTTGATCCAGGCGAAGGATGAAAGGTTGAACTGCCGCCCAAAATTCATATCGGAAAATTTCCCATTTCCATAAGATGCATTTCGCTGGTACGTGGACGAAGGACCACAGGAAATCTCTATAGTTCCGTGATCTTTCAGGGCTTGCAAGGCGTTCACCAGGATGTTGACAACGACTTGCTTCATCTGGTTGTAATCAACCGAAACAGGGGGGGTTGGCATGAAATTTCGACACAGTTGAAGCTGTTTTTTCTCCACGGTGGACAGGGCAATAAGGATGCTCTCGTCAAGTAAAGCTGATAGGTTAACCTTCTCCTGACTGATTTTGACGGGACGCACAAATTCAAGGCAATCCGTTACGATTTTATTGAGTTTCCGTACCTCGGACTGAATGGATTCGAGCTGAATCGTGTGGTTTGGATGGTCCGCCAGCTTCCTTTTGATCAGGCTGGCCGTCAACTCTATGGCCGCCAGTGGATTACGGATTTCGTGGGCCAAGCCCGCCGCCATTTGTCCAAGTGCGGCGAGTCGATCCTTTAGTTTTTCCTGTTCATTGAGTTGCTCAACTAAAGTTAAGTCCTTAAAAAATAAAGAAATTCCCTTCGTTTCTCCCTGTTCCCCCTTAATGAACGAGATCGTGTAACCTACGGTCCGCGTCGCTCCTTCCTTCAACCGGATATCCATTTCTGCTCGGCTGGGAAGGTTTTTCATCTGGTATGCACCGCCCAGCAGCTTTAACAGAAACTCCTGATCTTGCAGGACATCGCGCACATCAAACCCGACAAAATCTTTGCTCTCCAACTCCAGAATTCTAATGGCAATTTCATTGATGGCAGTAATCCTGTTTTCGCGGTCAATGGAGAGGATGCCGCAACGTAAGCTATTTAGGATCTCAAGCCCAAAATCTTTGTCTGGAACCGTGAAGAACATAGAATAAGAATGGAAAATTGTTACAAAAATGTACTCTAAAACTTCGAGAAGTTACATGGTTTCTCTTTCGAAATCAACCAATAAAGTACAAAAAGGTGATTTATTCGATCTTTGGAGGCTTTTTGACATGGCAGAGTGGTATCTTTTTTCCTCACCCACGCTCCGCATCACGTGGATACATTCAAGCGAATCATCTCTAAGTCTATATAGATCGGACGATTACTGACCAAGCTTTAGGGGGTATATGGGCAAATCTGTGGCCGTTGCATGACTGAGGAGGCGGAGAGGCGGGGAGGCCGGAAAAACGGGAGAATCGCTAGTGCGGAGGAAGGTGTGCCTTTAGCTTCTGAAAGGTATTTTCAAGTGAATCTGGCAAGACGCGGGTTTCGCCGACAACAGACATGAAATTGGCGTCGCCTACCCAACGCGGGACGATGTGAAGATGCAAATGATGTTCAACCCCAGCACCTGCACACCGTCCCAGATTCATCCCTATGTTGAATCCGTCAGGATGGTAGACTTCCTCAATCGCCCGCTTACACAACTTTGCCAAGCTCATCATCTCGTTCACGGCTTGGTCGGGAAGACGCGAGAGGTCTGAGATATGATCGAAAGGGGCAACCATCAAATGGCCGCTTGTGTAGGGGAAGATATTGAGGATAATAAAATTATATTCCCCTCGGAAAAGAACGAAATCCCTTTCGTCATTTTCTCCCTGGTGCCCAAGACAAAAGACGCAACGATCCGCCTTCTTAATGTTGGCGATGTATTGAAATCTCCAGGGAGTCCATAAATAGTCCATGCTAGCTGACGCTGTTGATGAGGTCTTTAAGTTCTTTACTCGGCTTAAAATAAGGAACTTTCTTCTCCGGCACGCTGACCTTTTCCCCCGTTTTGGGATTTCTTCCTTGTCGTGCCTTCCGCTCGCGGATTCTGAAGCTTCCAAAGCCGCGAACCTCCAGCTTGTCGCCATTTTTTAGAGCCTTAATGATACTGTCGAAGAGTGTTTCGACGATGACTTCTGAATCTTTGCGGCTGAGTTCGGTCACCTTTGAGACTTCATCGATTAGATCTGCCTTGGTCATATTGTCTCCTTGAAAGGTATTCAACGATCAGAAACCCTGGGGCCTATCTGTCAAATAAACGTTTCGTCGGGGGGAGAGGTTGATCAGTTTGCCAGCCCATTTCCCACTCGTATTACTTCCAAACATAGGAAAACTGAATTCGGCTATCGAGAGCTGAGCCCAGGGATAGAACCGGTGCGGCATCGTCAAACAAGAGCCCCCACAGCCCCTTTTTCGGTTTAGGTGGATAGACGAGCTTGGGTTCCCCGTTGATCTGTGCCAACTTGGAAGTGATTTCGACGGCTTCCTGCAAGCCGCCGAGTTCATCGATCAAGTTCCTGGCTTTCGCGTCTTTTCCCGTAAACACACGGCCATCAGCCAGACTGCGCACCTGCTCGACATCTAATTTTCTGCCAGCGGCAACGGCGGAAACGAACTGAATGTACATATCATCAATGATATTTTGCAAATATTTTTTTTCGGGATCCGTAAGTTCCCGCACGGGGGATGGCGCGTCTTTGAGCTCCCCGCTCTTAAAGACGATGCTCTTCAATTTCGCCCACTTCATGAGTTCACCGTAATTGACCCATTCTGCGATCACTCCAATGCTACCGGTGACGGTTCCGGGGTTGGCCACGATCTTATCAGTTGCGCAAGCGATGTAATAGGCGCCGGAGGCACCGACGGAAGCCATGGAAGAAACGATGATTTTCTTTTTGGCCTTTCGCAGGCGAAGAATTTCACTGAAAATCTCCTGGGAAGCGGCAACGCCTCCCCCCGGGCTATCAATCCGCAAGATAATGGCCCGAATCGAAGAATTTTCTGCGAAACGCTGTAAGGGCTCGATCAGACTCTTGGAATCAACAATGATGCCGTCGAGATCGATGACCCCGATCTTGTTGTCTCCAAAACTCAAGGCCTCCCGGTCCTCGTCCCTGACCGTATAAAGAACCAAGGCGAACAACACCACAAGAAAAAAAACCAGCAAGCCGCCGCCAATAATGATCCAGGTGAGTATCTTAGATTGTTGCTTGTTCATAAAGGATTAGGGGTGAATGTCCGGGAATCCATCTTTAGCTCCGTGCTTCATCGTGGTTGGAGAGTGTTTGCCGGGTATTCTCTTAGATCGGATTATTCCTGGAAAGCATTATATTCTATAAGGAAATGCGATAGACAAGAGATTAACCACCCGAATTCCTCGGGCGATCCCCTTTTTGGGGCCGAGCAGGCCTCTTTGCGAAGAGGATTCTGCTTCCCGGTGAACCGATGTTAGAGATAACCGTTTCCAGTGGTTCAGGTTAGCTCAATTTGCCCGCCCTACATAATTTGCCCTTGCCAGTATGCTTGACTGATCTTATAATTTCAAGGTTTTGCAGCTTTTCTGAGTCGAAGCAAACTCAAAGAGAGAGGATAATGAAAGACAAAATCCACCCGAAATATGTTGAAGTAACTGTATCTTGCGCCTGCGGGAAACGTTTAAGACGCGCTCGTCGAAAGCTACGGATATCCGTCTGGAAATCTGCTCCAAGTGTCACCCTTTCTTCACCGGCAAACAAAAATTGGTTGATACCGCCGGTCGTGTTGACCGATTCCATAAGAAATACGGTTCTAAAACATCACAGCCTGTCGTGAGTTAGTCTGACTTGTAGAATTAGGATAAGGTCGAATCAAACAAACTCAATGCTTCAGGAGTATGCAATTTTTCTATGACCTATCGAGTGATTTGGCAAGTCAAACTATGGATTGCGAATTTCACCCTTTTTCTTCTGAATGCCGGCGAAGATATTCTGGTGGGTGGGCAGGCTGTCTTTGAAGGCGTGATGATGCGCTCGCCGCGGTCCTATTCCATCGCGGTCAGAAAGGTCGATGGATCGGTTGCCGTCAAAAGATTTGCTCCCGCCGCCAGCAGATCGCAAAGTCATTTGGAGTTATCCCATCATTCGTGGAGTGGGCGTTCTTGGCCAGGCGTTTACTCTGGGGATCCGCGCGCTGAAATTTTCCTCGGACCAGTTTCTGGCTGGTTTGGAGAGCCCTCAAGAAAAAGGAAATTCTTCGCACCAGCGAGGGCAGAACGTGGAAATATCGAACTGGATGATGGCAGTCAACATCTTGATCGCCGTGGGATTTTTTATCCTGCTCTTCAAATTGCTTCCCCTGATCGTGGCGAGTTGGTTGAAATCCCATCTGCCCATTCTTGGCAATCGATTCCTGTTCAGCCTGATGGACGGGTTGGTTCGGCTGGGAGTTTTTTTGTTGTACATCTTTGGTGTGTCTCGACTTCGGGATATTCGCCGGATGTTTGAATATCATGGGGCTGAACACAAAGTCGTCTTTACCTTTGAGTCGCAGGAGCGGCTTTCGGTTTCGAATGCCAGAAAATTTTCCACCTTGCATCCTCGTTGCGGGACCAGTTTCTTGATGGTTGTCATGTTGATCAGCATGTTGGTATACGCCTTTATCCCGTTTTCCTCGTTCCTTCCCAGTTTGCTTTCGCGGATTATTCTGATTCCCTTTATTGCCGGGCTCTCCTACGAGATTATTCGATTTGCCGCAAACCGAAAGAGTCGCATTCTCGCCTTGCTGACCCTGCCGGGCTTATGGCTGCAGCGGGTGACGACCAAAGAACCCGATGACAGCCAGTTGGAAATTGCCATCCGTGCGCTCGAAGATGCATTGCAACTGGAAAACTCGGCCCCTGCGCTGGCATCACTCTAATCGCTTCCCATGTTTGACAAGCTGGAACTTCTCGAAACAAAATATGAAGAGATCACGCGTCTGATCGTTGATCCCGAAGTCTTGGCGGATGCTTCGAAGTATCAGAAGCATGCGAAGGCTCATAGCGACCTGACCCCGATCGTCGAAAAGTACCGGGAATACAAGCAAATCAAATCCGGAATCGCGGAAGCCAAGCAGATGCTTGTGGAGCACGCCTCGGATGAGGAAATCCGATCTCTGGCCCAGGAAGAGTTAGTCTCGCTGGAAGGTCGGATCGGAACCGTGGAAGAAGAACTCAAAGTGCTTCTTCTGCCCAAGGATCCAAACGATGAGAAGAACGTGCTTCTCGAAATTCGGGCGGGGACCGGCGGAGACGAGGCAAGCCTGTTTGCCCAGGAAATATTCCGGATGTACTCGCGGTTTGCGGAATCCCAAGGTTGGAAGGTCGAGGTTATTTCATCGAGTCCTTCGGGAGTCGGCGGGCTGAAGGAAGTCATCGCCATCATTGAAGGGAAGCGCGTCTACAGCCGGTTGAAGTACGAAAGCGGCGTGCACCGGGTCCAGCGGGTTCCTGCCACCGAAGCCAGCGGGCGGGTACACACGTCAGCCGTCACGGTGGCGGTACTGCCTGAAGCCGACGAAGTGGAAATCGCTCTCAGCGAGAAAGATTTGCGCATCGATACTTTCTGTTCCTCCGGACCTGGAGGCCAATCGGTTAATACCACTTATTCTGCTGTTCGCATCACACACCTGCCGACGGGCTTGGTAGTATCCTGTCAGGATGAAAAATCGCAAATCAAGAATCGAGCGAAGGCTCTTCGCGTCTTGAGGTCGCGGCTTTACGACCTGGCACTTGAAGAACAGCGTAAGGCGATTGCCCAGGACCGGAAATCGCAAGTGGGAACAGGAGACCGGAGTGAGAAGATCCGCACCTATAATTTCCCCCAGAATCGATTGACCGATCATCGAATCGGTCTCACGCTCCATCAGTTGGACCGAATCATGGAGGGAGACATTGGCGATGTCATTGATGCGCTGGTGACTTTCTTTCAGGCGGAGCGGCTAAAAAACGAAGTAGCGGTCGGATCCTAAATTCGGTACCTCACCGTTGCTTTCCCCCCTTCCATGAAAATCTATGAAGCCCTGGCGGCGGCCATCGGGGTGCTGGAACAATCCGGAGTCAGTAATCCGCGACAGGATGCGGAATCCCTGCTGGAGGCGGTACTGGGGAAACCCCGAACGTTCCTTGTCGCCCACAGTCGGGACAGCCTGGAACTTCCGGTTTGGGACGCATTTCACGCGAAGGTCATGGAGCGCACCCGAGGTAAGCCCCTGCAGTATATTCTGGGGACCCAGGAATTTCTGGGGATGGAATTTGAAGTGACTCCGGAAGTCCTGATCCCGCGGCCGGAAACAGAGTTGTTGGTCGAAACCGCCCGACAGCTCTTTGCCAGCCTGGCTTCGCCTCGCCTTGCGGATGTCGGTACCGGTTCAGGATGCATTGCCGTGAGCTTGGCGGTCCTGCTCCCTTCGGCGCACGTCTCGGCCGTCGACCTTTCTCCCTCGGCCCTGGAAGTTGCCAGACGAAATGCCAGCAAGCATCGGGTACTGTCGCGTGTGGCCTTTCGGCAGGGAGATCTGCTCGCGCCCATCGAGAGCGAAGAGGGCAGGCAAGTCTGGACGGAGTCGTTTCCAACCCTCCCTATGTTTCGGAAAGGGAATTTCCCGGCCTGCAGCGTGAGGTTCGAGACTGGGAGCCGCGAATGGCCTTGTTAGGCGGATTTCAGGGTTTGGAATTGTATGAACGCTTGATTCCTCAAGCGTATCGTGTTCTTCGCCCGGGGCTCTCCTGATGGAGATTGGCTATACGATGAGCGACGCGGTCGTCGGATTGCTCGGAAGCGACTGGGATCAGATTCAAGTCAGCTGGACTATAACCCATCCCGCGGGTTGTGGTCGCGAGAAAGAAATCATCCTAACGCAAATTCCTTTCGGGAAAGGGGCTTCTTCATGAGCGCTTGTATTTTCTGCCAAATTACCGCTCGTAAAGTACCTGCAAAAATTGTTTTTGAAGACGAACATTGCCTGGCCTTCGAAGATATCCATTCCAAAGCACCGCTGCATTTGCTGATCATTCCCAAACGCCACATCGAATCCCTGAATGAGTCGGGTTTCAGACGATGAAAAGCTTCTGGGGCACATCCTTGTTATCGCCCGTGAACTGGCCCATCAGAATGGTGCAGGCACCACCGGCTATCGAACAGTCCTCAACACGGGACCACATGCCGGCCAGTCTGTATTCCACCTCCACCTGCACCTGCTGGCCGGACGGCCAATGGGTTGGCCGCCCGGTTGAAGACGAGGCCGACACTCAAGAACGGCGGGGGATTAACTGCACCCGTTGGTGGTACCGCAATTCAAGCATTTATAACAAGCGGCATTCCGAACCATGATAGCGCCGCACTCAGGGCAGGGAGGAGCATCCGCCTGCGTCTGAAAAACCTGACGCTCATGACTCTGAATGGACTCCGCATGCGCTACTTCGGTAGCGGTCGGATTCGCTGTAGGAGCCTGTTCTTCCGTAGAGAGGAATTTCTGTCCCAGCCAGCGGAAGATGTAATCCACGATCGACTTGGCGATGGGAATGGAGGGATTATTGGTGAAGCCGGACGGTTCAAACCGGCTATGACTGAATTTATCCACCAGCACTTTTAGAGGCACGCCATATTGCAAGGCCAACGAAATCGAAGTGGCAACCGTATCCATCAACCCCGAAACCACCGAGCCCTGCTTGGCCATGACGACGAAAATTTCGCCGGGGTTCCCGTCATCATACATCCCGACGGTGATATAGCCGTCGTGACCGGCGATGCTGAACTTATGAGTGATGGATTTACGTTCATCCGGCAGACGTCGGCGAACGGGTTTTGCGGCTTCCTGCTTGGACTCTTGCAGGCTGGTGTTTAAGGGTTGCGAGCGCTTCGATCCGTCACGATAAATCGCCAGCGCCTTGAGTCCGAGTTTCCATCCTTCGATGTAAGCTTGTTCAATCTCCTCCACCGTGACTTCTTCCGGCATGTTCACGGTTTTAGAGATGGCCCCCGAAAGGAATGGCTGTACGGCGGACATCATCTTCAAGTGCCCGGTGTAATGGATGGAGCGAACTCCATTAAGGGGCTTGAAGGCGCAATCGAAAACAGGCAAGTGCTCTTCCTTAAGGTGGGGGGCACCTTCGATGGTCTCATTCTCGTCGATGTAGGTGATAATCTCATTGATCTGATCATCGCTGTACTTCAAACGGCGCAAGGCCTCCGGGACCGTCTGATTGACAATCTTCAGCAGACCGCCGCCCACCAGTTTTTTGTATTTCACCAGGGCGATATCGGGCTCAACCCCTGTCGTATCACAGTCCATCATGAAACCGATGGTTCCGGTCGGCGCCAGTACCGTGACTTGCGAATTCTTGTACCCTGACTGTTCTCCCGTAGCCAGTGCGTCTCCCCAGGCTCGCTGTACTGCGCTGTAAAGATCAGCGGAGATATGGTTTGGGTTGATCTTGGCCGCTGCCGCCCGATGCTTCCGGATGACATTCAGCATGGGTTCCCGATTAATGGGAAATTCCGCGAAGGGACCCAAATCCGAGGCAATCAACGACGAAGTGTAATAGGCCTGCCCGCACATGAGGGCCGTGATCGCCGCGGCGTAGGATCGGCCGGAATCGGTGTCGTAAGGAATGCCTGAAGACATCAACAACGCTCCCAGATTCGCATAGCCCAACCCCAACGGACGGAATAGATGGCTATTTTTTTCGATTGAGGGCGTCGGATAGCTCGCATAGTCCACAATGATTTCCTGGGCGGTGATCATAATGTCGACGGCATGCTTGAACTTGTCGACATCCAGGTCCCCACTGGGTTTCCGGAACTTCATCAGGTTGAGAGAGGACAGGTTACAGGCGGTATCGTCCAGGAACATGTACTCGCTGCAGGGATTGGAGGCATTGATTCGCGCCGTGTTGGAGCAAGTGTGCCAAGCATTGATCGTTCCATCATACTGGATTCCTGGATCGCCGCAGACATGGGCGGCTTGAGCCATTTTACGCATGAGATCGCGGGCATTGTAGGTGTCCATGGGCTGGCCCGTGGTGACGGCTCGTGTTGCCCACGTCCGGTCATCGATGACGGCCTTCATGAACTCATCGGTAACGCGAACACTGTTGTTCGAGTTCTGAAAGAAGACCGAACTGTAGGCCGGGCCGTTGAACGAACTGTCATAGCCGGCCGCAATCAGAGCCCAAGCCTTCTTTTCTTCCTCTTCCTTGCAGGTGATGAAATCGACAATATCGGGATGGTCGACGTTGAGAATCACCATCTTGGCAGCCCGCCGCGTCTTTCCTCCGGATTTGATCACCCCGGCAAAGGCATCATAACCCTTCATAAACGACACCGGCCCGGAAGCCTGGCCGCCACTCGAGAGCAGTTCTCTTGACGAGCGAATAACTGAAAGATTCGTACCAGTTCCGCTTCCCCACTTGAAAAGCATCCCTTCCGTCTTGGCCAAATCCAAAATCGAGTCCATGCGGTCCTGGACCGAATTAATGAAGCAAGCGGAACACTGGGGCTTGGCTTCAATTCCGCAATTGAACCACACCGGGCTGTTAAAGGAAGCTTTCTGGTCGACGAGGAGATGACACAATTCTGATTCAAACGTGTCAGCCTCCTCGACAGAGGCAAAATATCCTCCGTCCCGCCCCCAACGAGAGATCGTGTTTACAACTCTTCCAATGAGCTGGCGCACACTGTTTTCCCGGCCTTTTCCGTCATTGGAGCGACGAAAGTACTTCGATACGACGACGTTGGTGGCCATCATGGACCAACCCGAGGGGACTTCCACATCCCCCTGCTCAAATATGGTTTCCCCTTTTTCGTTTGAGATGGATGCTTTGCGCTTTTCCCATTTGACTTCGTCAAACGGATGGACGCCAGGCGTCGTATAGACTCGCTTGAAATGCAATAACCGATCTGAAGAAATCGTCGTTGGTGCCAAGGCCGTAGCTTCTCCTCGCTCGGACCGCTCCTTGAGTAGCATTGTAACGCCTCCTGTCACTTGCACTAGATCTTTTTGGTTCTCGTCTCGCAGCAACGCTTAAATACTGTGCCAAGATCCCGCACGAAAGAAGCCAGTGACCGAAAATCTTAGACTCAGTGCTTGGAACTTTGCAGCAATGCGTCGCATTCTAGTTCGGAGATCGTATTTGTCAAGCAGAAAATTGCTAATTCCTACAAAATAGTGTGGGTATTTATCCCCCAAGCACAAAATATAGTATATCACCGCCGAGGGGGAAAACCCCATTGGAGGGTGGGAAAGTAGGCATTAATCAGTACCTTGAGAGTGCAATTCTTGTGTTTCACTTTACTTCACAGGGTTCGGAAGAAGGGTGCGATGTTCATGAACAATCACCCAGGTCGCGCGTTTTTTTTCCAACATCCAGGTCACAGTTCCAGCCTTCAAATTCTCGGTTCCTTGAGTAGAGGCTCTCACGAGGATCGAGCTGGAGATCCAGGCCATCCGGCCCATCACATGCACCTTAGGTTGCTTCAGTTCAATCGCCAGGATGTCGAATTGCTTCAACCAGGGCTCCAAGGCCTCATCAAACTTCTCCACTCCAGCCAGCAACGCCCCGTCCCAAGCCACAATCAGTTCAGGATCCTGGGCATAAGCGGTGAGGATCCGTTCCCGATCTCGATGCGAGTAGGCTGAAGTCACACCTTCAAGAAATTGAGCGATTTCAGACTCCTGGACTCTAGTAGGGGAAGATTGATTGTTCGTTGTTTGGCGTTGTGCACCGACCTGTTCCATAGGATTGGGGACGTGGATTCCAGGATTCTTGATTTCTGTACCAATCAAGGGAGGTAGGTTTTGGGCGAAAGTAGTGCCAAGGCAGATTCCAGTAAGAACAAACCATTGGCAACAACAGAAAAGGGCACGTGTCATGAAGTACTCCTTTAACATCCCTCCGTGTTTTGGCAAAGCCAGGAAAATAGAATTTACGCCTTTAGGGTCGGTAAAATACCGGGCCGGGATTACCAAGGGCCGCAAGGTAAACAAAGTTAAGGGCTTGAAAAGCTGGGTCCTAAGCAGGGGAAGTTCCACAACGGGGGCTCAGGAAAAGGATCTTAGAAAACGTCAAGCGAGCTTCCTCCGGCGATATTCATCTACGGCCACTGCCAGGACAATGATCCCGCCGATAAGAATTTGTTGAATAAAAGGAGAGATACCAAGGAGATTACAGCCATTGCTAAGAAGACTCATGATGAAAGCGGCTATGGTTGTCCCGGAAACTGACCCCGCTCCACCATTAAGGCTTCCTCCTCCAATGACTACCGCGGCGATGGCTCGCAGCTCGTAACCCTCTCCAGCGGTCGGTTGCCCGGTAATCAGCCTTGAGGATTCGATCATACCCGCCAAACCGGTCAGGGCCCCCAGGATGGAATAAAAGGAAAGACTGCAAAGGGTTAAATTGATGCCCGAGAGGTAGGCCGCCTGGCGGTTCCCGCCCATGGCGTAGGCATAGCGTCCCAACCGTGTGAAGCGAAGAAGGAAGGCCATGGCTAGCGCCACCGCCATCAGGATGACGACAGGGACAGGGACGAAACCAAGGAAATTGCCGTCCCCCAACCGGCCGAATTCTTTGGGGAGGTCCGTAATGGGACGTCCGCCGGTCACCAGCAGGGTGAGCCCCCTTGCCATCCCCAGTCCGCCGAGAGTGGCGATAAATGCAGGCACCTTGAGCAGGGTAATTACAAATCCCGTCAACAATCCCCAGGTTGCTCCCGTAAGGATTCCCATCAGGGTGGCCGGGAACATTGGCATCCCATTAGCCATGAGCAGAGTCCCGCAGACCCCAGCCAATGCCAATACTGAACCGACGGATAGATCGACGCCACCTGAGATGATGACCAGGGTCATTCCGATGGCGATGATGTTTATGACGGCGGTTTGCCTGGCAACGGTGGACAAATTGCCGTAGGTCAGGAAGTAGGGGGAAAGGATGGAGAGGCAGGCGAAAAGCGCCGCAAAGCACAGATAGGGGAGCAGCCTCCGAAAGATTTCCTTCATGATTCCGGTCAATTCTTGAGGTCGGGGTTCAGGAGTTGATGAATCTTGGGATCGGAGAGATTTTCCTTGGTCACCATTGTAACACCGGTATCAATGCGGTGCAGGGGCGTTTTCCCATCGAGCTTTTCGCAGATGGTGCGAACGCCTTCATAGCCCATGACGAAGGGATTTTGGACGACCAGCGAATCGATGATACCTTCTTCGATATCGGAGATGAGGCTGGGAGATGAGTCAAATCCCACGATCTTGACTTTATTGGCAAGGCCACGCAGTTTGACGGCCTGTGAAGCTCCCAGGGCGCTAGCTTCATTGGAAGCAAAGATCCCGTCCAAGTCCGGATTCCCGGTAAGAATATCTTCCGTAACGGCCAGAGACTTGGCGCGATCGGACATGCCGTATTGAAAAGCAACCACTTTAAGATTCGGGTATTGCTGCTGCAGCGTGTCCTTAAACCCTTCCTCCCGTTGCGTCGTGGAAGCACTCCCCGGGATTACGGCGACGATGGCCACCTTCCCATTCTTATTTAGAATTTGGCCCAGGCGATGAGCAGCCATGACGCCGCCTTGATAGTTGTCCGTGGCTACAAAGGAGAGATAGTTTTCCGTTTCGGCTCCCGAATCGAAAATCGTCACGGGGATCCCTTTGGCGATGGCACTCTCAATCACGGGGACCAGGGCCTTGGAATCTGTAGGTGCAATGACGAGGCCGTCGACGCGTCGATTGGTAAAATCTTCAATGATGCTGATCTGTTTACTGATTTCGGTTTCCATGGCGGGGCCATTCCACAAAACCGCCACTCCAAATTTCTTTCCGGCGGCGAGAGCGCCTGCATGAACCGTCTCCCAAAAAATACTGCCATGTCCTTTGGGAACGACGGCCACTACCCTCGGTCCGCCGCGATGGCAACCCATCAGGACAAACAATAGCCCTGTCGTGAGAATCCCTTTCGTCAACGCAGGACGCAGGCTGGACAGCAAAACAGGCCGGAAGCGACCTGGCCGGTACAATTTTCTGATCATCGATTCTTTCCCAAGGGTGCCCTTCCGTGCCGAGGA
>JAXLQK010000050.1:0-48149 GCA_046331665.1 Terriglobia bacterium
TTTCTATACCGACTGGTGCGGCTATTGCGCCCGCCTGGAGAGAAACGTATTAAGTCAACCTGAGGTGAAGCAGTACCTCGACGGGATCCTGTATGTCAGTATCAACCCGGAAACTCGAAAATCCGACGAAACTCTTTTTAGGCGATTCAAGCCCAGGGGTTTTCCGACGGTCCTGATGCTCCTGAAAGATCAGCCGCCGCGGGAGATTCCTACCTATGTCTCTCCTGCCACTTTTATCGAAGCCTGCAAGGGAGCCGCTCAGCGGAAATCCCAATAATCTCGCCTCAGACTCCACGCCTTCCTCCCCTGGAATGGTTTGCCTGGAAGTGGAGCTTCCGCCCAATCTCAGTTTTCAAGGACTCGGATTTTCTTCGAACCGTGCTTTTTTGGACTGGATTTAGATGAGGCCGGCATATTCCGCACGGCGGATGGCTTCCAGGCGGGTATGTACATTGAGTTTCCGTAACACATGCTGAATATGGTTGTTGACCGTCGTGCGGCTGATGTGAAGTTGGGCGGCAACTCTTACCGTCGTCTCTCCTTTCGCCAGCAAGCGAAGGATTTCTACTTCTCGCCGGGTCAGGTCCGTTTCCGCGATGGGCGAACGGTTCGAGTTCGCCCCGGCCATTTCCCCTTCACCCGCCCCGCCTGACTGGGACTGAGCAAAATCGCGAAAGAGAATTTCCAGACGTTTGCCCGTGTCGATCGAGCGAACAATATGGATGGAATAAGGGCCGGAAGGACGTACCTCTTTGGCCACTAGAATGGAAACATTACACCAACGAACCCCATTTGACGTTTTGAGCTGGATGTCGAAATTGTGGATTGGATGCCCCTTGTGGACGGCCTGTTGAATCGTGCAATCCCGGGAACAAACCGGTCCGCGTTCATTGGTCCCCTGCAGGATCTGCCCGCAAGGCTTACCCACCACCTCATCGGCGGATTTCCTGAACATCTCCTCCGCCGTACGGTTCCAAGCCACGATAAGTCCGGAGGAATCCACCGCAAAGGCCGCATCGGACGTACTGTCCACTAGTTGTTGAACTTCACCCAGGCGCATTGATGTTTCTTCATCAGAAATTTAATGCAACCTAATTATTGTCATTCGGCCTGAGGAAAATCAATCATTAAGGACAAGAGGATACGGAGGTCAGCTTTCACCATGATTCTTTCCAAGGCCACGGGGTATGGCATCTTAGCGCTGGCTTACCTGGCCAATCAGCCCCGGAATCGTCGTTGCGGGTTGGAAGAGATTGCCGCCCATGAACAGATTCCGCCGGTCTTTCTTCGCAAGGTGCTGGGCGAGCTACGTCGCCACCGTTTGCTTCGTTCCATCAAAGGAATTCACGGCGGCTACGAACTCAATCGCCCCCCGGAAGCCATTACTTTGTGGGATGTTGTTCATTCCCTCGAGCCTGACCCTGATTTTGACACCTGCATCCTGGGTAAGGGCATGTGCGACCCTAAATCACCCTGTCCTTTCCATCAGGACTGGCAGAAACTTCGTCAGGAATGGATTGACCTGCTCAGGACAAAAACGATTCTGGGTGTTGCCATCGATGCGCAAAAATTGGAGCCTGCCCAGACGGAAAATGGAGACAGAGGGAGGTCTGTTTTATGAGTTTTGCCAAACAATTCCGGTTAGGTAGGCTGCGCGAAGCACTCAGGTCAGGCCTTTTAAAATCACTGCCTGCGGTCGTTTCCTTCCTTGAACGCTCTTTCTGCCTGCGGATGGCTCTCATCGTCTGTGGCCTGGGCATCCTGGTATTTTCAATTCCCTCGCGAGCCATGGAGTCTGCGCAAGACACACTCTATCGCGGCTTTCTCGATCCTCCCCGCCAATATTCACCCATGCCCTTCTGGTTCTGGAACGGAAAGATGGAAGGCCCCAAGATTCAGGAGCAAATCGGGAAAATGGTCGGGCAGCATGTTTTTACGGCGCCTTTTTGTATGGCATCAACCGGCTCGAGACCCTTATCTTTCGGAAGAATGGTGGCAAGCCATTGGGGCGGGACTGGTGTAATCCAAACGACTCGGATTCAAGCTGAACTTTATCGATGAGTATTCCTGGCCGTCGGGTGAAGCCCGTAACAATCGGAAACCTGAGAATCAACAGAGTGAGGTGCTGGCACGGCATCCGGAATACCACATGAAGAGCCTCTCTTTCCGGATGGAGCGGGTCCAAGGCCCCCGGCAAGTGGATCTTCCTACCTCCGAAACCATGCAGGCCATTGTTGCCGCCCGCTGGTTGGGAAACAAGAAGATCGATGGCGGCACTCTCCGACTCGTAGCGTCTGCGGATTCCAAGGGATCGCAGACCTGGCTCGTGCCGGAGGGAGAATGGTCCTTGTTCTTTTTTTACCTCGAACCCCGCAGTGGTTTCGATGGTGGGAAGGTCGATTTGCTGAACCCAGATGCCACCAAGTTCTTTTTTGATTTGACCTACGGTGAGTTTTACCGCCGCTATGGATCCTATTTTGGGAATACCGTGCAGATCGGCTTCTCTGACCACGAAGGCGACTACGGGTACCGCATTGCCTGGACTCCGCAACTTTTCCAGGCATTCGAAAAACGTCATCACTATGATTTACGAAAAGTTTTGCCGTTGCTCGTGGTTGACGGAGGAGACTTCTCGATCAAAGCCCGGTGCGACTATTTAAGCACGGTGACTGAACTGTATTCCGAGTCTTTCTGGCAGGGCCTTACCACGGCGGCCCAGGGACTTGGCCTCAGCCGGACTGGTCATGCCTGGGAAGAAACTCTGCAATTTGGAGCGGCGCTGGAGGGAAGCCTTTTCGCCGTGGAACGCGGCTTGAATCCCGTTGGCGTTGACTCCCTGTCAGACTCGGGACGCCAGGCCGTGAGCTTCAAGGTAGCCCAATCGGTAGCCGATTTTGAAGGACGGAGTTTTCTTTGCGAGCACGAAGGGATTCACGGAATCGATTCGTATCTGGATCTGGAAGGCATTCGTCAAGCCACCAATGCCATTGCTGCCTGGGGAGTGGATTTATTTGTCCCTCATGCCTTTAATTATGATGCCGCTCACGCCACCTTTCCTCCAGATTGGTTCAACCAGCCCTACTGGCCTTACTTCCACCACTACGCGGATTATCTGCGGCGACTCAGCTATATGAATAGTGAGAGCCGCCACGTCGCTCCGATCCTGCTCTACTATCCAATGACTTCCCTTTGGGCCCATATCGATCCCGTGCTTTCAGGGCAGGTGGAATATAAGCAGGTGTACGACCCGGAGGCCTGGGATAATCCCACGACGGCCATCAACGATTACTACACGCGATTAATCTTGAAGCTGTCAGAGCATCAATGGGATCACTTGATTGCGGACGATGCTTATTTGGAAAAAGCCGTCATCGAGGGCAATGAACTGGTCATTGGCTCGCAACGATTCACGGCCATCGTCCTGCCTCCGCTCTCCACTTTGCGACGGTCCTCTCTGAACAAACTCATTGAATTCCACCAGGCGGGCGGGACGATCTTTGGTATCCGGTTCCTGCCGGATTCCTCGCCAGAAGCCGGCGGCAATGACCCGGTTATCAAGGAGGGGATCGTCCGTCTGTTTGGCCCCGCCGGGAGTCGAAGCGGCCTTTACAGTGAGAATCGCAGTCAAGGCGGTGGACGATCCTACTTCATCTCCTATCAAGTGGAGACCTTGATCGATCTCCTGGATGGCAGTCTTCCCAAGGATTTCCAGGTGACGGAAGGTCCGGAGGACCATTTGTTCTATCAGCACCGCCACAAACAGGGCCAGCATTACTATTGGGTCGTCAATGATTCAGAGCGGCCGCGGTCAAATCGGGCGATGTTTTCGCAGACTTGGCATTCCTGAAAAATGGGATGCCCTGACGGGGGAACGTTCGCCGCTGTTTTACGTAAACCGTCCGAATGGGACCGAGGTTCGCCTGACCTTCTCGCCTTGGGATGCTTATTACGTGGTCTTTCGCCCTCTGCCCAAGTCCCCCCAGGAAGTTGAACTCATCCGGACGAATGCCGAAACTCTGGACATCGTCTCTCAAGAAGACACCTCCATTCGCGTGCATCTGACAGCTCCGTCCACGCCTCCGGGAGCAGAGGTTGTTCTCCGGCGTGGGGGGCAAGTGTATCAGGGAAGAACGAATTCACTCCCTCTGAGTTCCATTTCGCTCGAAGAGGGGTGGCAGTTCCGCCCGCAACCGGAACGGATCTCGATACCGTATGCCAGAACCATGGACGCAGAGAAGGAAGACGGCGTCAGGAGCGGTTGGACTCAGGCGGATTTCGATGATTCTTCGTGGCCTTCGGTATGGCTTTCCGAGTCGCAAAACACGATTCGGAATTGGAACATCATGGGGCCGTTTCCCAATCCTGACGACAGTGCCTTCAAGGACCCATTTCCTCCAAAGACTTTTTTTAAAGGCGAACAGGAACTCCCCGGGGGAGATCATGAAAAGCTTCACTGGGAGCAGTACTTCGGCGACGAACCGAATCTTAAATTGGGCTTCGGCTGGGTCGAAGTCAAGAACGGCGCTTTTGATGACAGCGCTCATATTGTTCAATTCGATCGACTCTTACCCACTCGAGGAAAAAGCTGGATCGTCAGTTATGCCGTGACCTATTTGTATTCTCCCAAACCCCAGCAGGTTCAATTTCTGTTCACTGCGGACAACAACGCACAAGTCTGGCTGAACCAATCTCTCGTTTTCCAGGATCTGCGTCATCCTGCGTGGCTTGAATTTAATGAGCACTGGATTAATCCCATTCCGGTTCGCCTCGAAGCCGGCTGGAATCAAGTTCTGGTAAAAGTGGGGCTGGGAAAGCATCTGGGCAGTGAATTTTACGGATTCGCCTTGCGGGTCGCCGATTCCTCGGGGAGAACAGTGCGTGACATTGTCAACGGCCTGTCGCCAAATGACCTGGATCATCCCCTCCCCTCTCCTGCGGGCGACCATTGGTATCGGATGACGATTCCTCCGGGGTGTGTTTCCCTCTTTCCCCCATCCCTCACCAAGCCCTACCGGCTCTATGTCAATGGGATCTCGCTGGCCCACACGTCGGCCCAACCCATTGATCTTCGGAAATATTTGGGCAGAAAAGAATGTTCTGGCCCTGTCTATTGTTTCGGCAGATCGCCTGACTTCCCCTCTCCGAGTTTCAGACGGGATTCACTCCGCTTGTCTTGAAGCCCTGGACTGCCCTGGGTCTGGAAAATTTTTCAGGTACGGCCGTCTATGAGAGGAATTTCTCCCTCCCCAATTCTTATCAGGGGCGGCGCTTGATCCTTGATTTGGGCCGCGTCTGCTCAGTGGCCGAGGTCTATCTCAATGGCAATGCGATTGGCACGGCCATCTGGCGGCCCTATCGATTTGATCTGACCCGGTATCTCAAACCAGGGTCGAACCAGCTCAGGATTTTGGTCACCAATACGGAATCGAACCGCCGAGCGGTCGGTGCTTCCCGAAAACTCCTGGCCAAGATTGATCAAGATGGATTGGCAGGGCCTGTTTCACTCATCCCTTATTTCGATGAAACCATTGTTTGCGAGACCAAACCGGAGCTGAGTCGGCTCGGCACGGTCCCAGCAACAACCAACCAGTAGGGTGCTTTTACCTGGAAGCCATTATTCTTACCTAGCTCGACCCGGCGAACCGCTCCTTTCCTTATCCACGTGCGACAGCCGACCTTGGGAAATTTCATCATTCTCAGTATCTGACTCATAAGGAGGCATGAGGCAATGAATTTACCAATATCCTATGATTCAAATTCAACCGGAAGGCACGTGGACCGGGTGTCTGAATGGAAGTCCAAGCTGGCAATCTGGAGTATCGGGACCATGGTCTTTCTTTCTCTAAGCGGTCTGATAATCTGGTGGTTTCCTTTCAGTCGGTGGAACCAGGTTAATGTCCTATTTCATACCCTCATCGGATTACTCTTTCTGGTTCCATTTATCTGGTATGGCATTCGTCACTGGTTGCTCTACCGAGGTCACGTTCTCACTCAGATCAAGCTATTGGGATATCTTACGATCTTCATCCTCATAGCCTCTGGGGTATCCGGATTCATGTTGACGTATGAATCCGTATTCAAACGAATTAATTATTTCTGGCGTACCGTCCATGACTGGACCACCATCGTTTCCTGGCCTTCCTGATTTTTTCCACCTCGCCTTTATCCTTATCCGGGACCGCAGGAAACCGAGAGACCGAGGCGCTGGCTCCCATCTGGACGGCCGCCAGAATTTCGCTTTCGGTGGCCGGATTAACCGCGCTATTCTTTATACTAGTGGGTCTTGGACTCTACGCCTATACCCCCAAACTCATGACCGAATTTCCTGCGGACTATGATCTCTGGGAGCCGCATAACCCGCTTTACGGAAAAAATCGTCAGCTGCGCCCCCAGCCTCGCCAGAACCACGCAAAACCAACCCTGGATGCCCGGGTGTTATCGGGCTCAGAAAACTGCGGGACAAGCGGGTGCCATGAACAAATTGTCCAGGAGTGGCTGCCTTCAGCGCATCGCTATTCGGCAATGGACAAGGTTTTCAAGCCATTCAGCTCACCATGGCCAAACAAAACGGTCCCACCTCCACCCGCTATTGTGGCGGCTGTCATGACCCGATCTCACTTTTTTCCGGCGCCAAGAACATCTCCAGTGACGAGAGGGCACTGACAGCATTTGAGGGTTATCGAGAGGGGATTTCCTGCCTATCTTGCCACTCGGTGAGAGAGACCGACATCAAAGGGAACGCCTACTACACCATTCAGGAACCGCCACGCTATATCGGTGAACTCGAATTCGATGGAACGCACAAAGCAAGTTGGCGCTATGTCCGGGATTTCCTGATCCGCTCTTATCCTCGGGTGCACGTCCAAAGTCTTTCCAAAATGATGTACAAGAAGCCCGAATACTGTGCCGCCTGTCATAAGCAATTTGTTGACGAGGAAATCAATAAAATCGGTTGGGTGCAACTGCAGAACCAATATGACAATTGGCGCATGAGCAAATGGGCGAGAGAACTGAACCAGGCTCAACGCACCATCGAATGCCGCGAATGCCATATGCCCCTGGTGAAGTCGACGGATCCCGCGGCCGGGGATGCGGCTGACTACAACCGCTCTCCCAATGATGGAATGCATCGTTCCCATCGGTTCATCGGCGCCAATCAGTTGATGCCGCTGCTCCTCAAACTCCCGGGCTCCGACCAGCAGCTGCAGTTGACACAATCGTGGCTGCAGGGGCATTTTCGTATCCCGGAAATTGAAAAGAAGTGGCACACGGCTGACGTCCCGGCAGTCTCCATTCAGTTGTTGAGCCCGCAGGAAGTCCGGCCAGGAGAAGAAATCAAGCTGAAGTGTGTCATTACCTCGAATAAAGTGGGCCACGACTTTCCCACGGGTCCTCTTGACATCATCCAGGCCTGGATAGAACTGGTCGCCCGAGATGACAAGGGCAATGTCGTGTACGAGACGGGCACCGTCGATGACAAAGGCTTCATCAAACCCGGAACCTTCCTCTTCAAGGCAGAACCTGTCGACCAGTACGGGAATCTGATTGACCGTCACAATCTTTGGGAAATGGTGGGAGTTCGCAATCGCCGCTCTCTGTTCCCTGGGTTCTCAGATACGGCGGAATTCTCGTTTCTCTGCCCTGAGCTTTTCTTAACCAAGCATCAGCGAACTCCCACCGAGAGCGAATATGCCTTTAAGGCCCCGAAACAGGGGCAGCTCCTGATCACCGCCAAATTGAGATATCGCAAGGTAGATCAATTTCTGCTTAATTTCATCCGAAGCGTGGGCTTCTTTAATGAGTTTGAAGGCAAACATCTCACTTCACCGATTACCGACATGCATGTGCAAAATGCAGTCATTCATGTCGCTTCCTGATGAATGGATGGTCACCTTGCCTTGTCTGGGGCAGGCGGCGGTACGTCGCCTCTCCCCCGGCAAGGAATTCGCAGCAACTCTCAATTGGCTTTGAATGGTTCCCTATGCGCACGCTGACACCCCGACAGCGCCTCCTCCTACGCACCTCCGTGCTCAGTTTGGTTCTGTTGGGAGCCATGGTCGCATTTATTCTGCATCGTAATCCTGCTTCCCGCTACCAGCCGGAAGTTCGAGTGGAAGGCATCACCGCGGACCTGGAAAGGAAACTCCCCAGTGATTCCCCCAAAGTAACTTTTCGTGAATCCAGCCAGGAGGTTGGCCTGAATTTCCACCACTTTTTCAAAGACCGCTCCACTCAGCTTCCTGAAGACATGGGCTCCGGAGCTGCCTGGGGTGACTATGACAACGATGGTGATGATGATTTGTTTATCGTCAATATTGACGGCCCGCTGACTTTAACTCCCCAAGAACGGGAACAATCCCCCGCCCGATGCCAGCTTTACAGGAATAATGGAAACGGTACCTTCACAGACGTCACCGACCATTCGAGACTAGCTCTAAAGATTGTGGGCATGGGGGCTGCTTGGGGGGATTTCGATGGAGACGGCTGGCTCGATCTCGTGGTCACCTCTTACCCGGATCTTTACCTTTTCCACAATAATCACGACGGAACCTTTACCGATCTGAGTTCCCAAAGCGGTCTCAATAAGTTCAAAGGCTTCTGGGCAGGAGCATCCTGGGCAGACTATGACCGGGACGGAGATCTGGATCTCTATATCTGCGGGTATGTGCAATATCTCTATCGCAGTGAAGATGCAGCCAAAGCCTCGATGCAGTTTGAAGCAGAGGTTCCATTTACCTTGAACCCGTCTTCATACCCTCCCCAGCCGAATCTGCTCTTGCGTAACGACGGAAAAGGGAAATTCACGGACGTGGCCCGGCAGGCTGGGGTCGATAACCCCACCGGTCGCAGTCTGTCCGCCGCCTGGTGCGATTTTGACGGCGATGGCTGGCTGGATCTCTACGTGGCAAACGATGTCTCCGACAATGCCATGTACAAGAATCTCGGCAATGGTTCATTCAAGGATGTTTCCCATTCGGCTTGGGTCGCGGATTACCGCGGCGCCATGGGTTTGGCCATCGGCGATTGGGATGGGGATGGCGACTTCGATATCTTCGTGACCCATTGGCTTGCGCAGGAAAATGCCCTCTTTAGCAACATGCTGATCGGGTCGCGCGGGGCGGCGCCGGGGAAAATGGTGTTCATGGATGTCGCGGATCAAGAAGGCTTGGGTCAGATTTCGCTGGACTACGTCAAGTGGGGAACCTCCTTTTTTGACTATGACAACGATGGGCGGCCCGACCTTCTGGTGGTCGATGGGAGCACGTTTCAGGATGAGAAAGACAAACGCAAGCTAATCCCTATGCCTCACATGCTTTTCTGGAACAAGGGGGAAGCCGAAGGCTTCTTTGAAGTCAGCTCCATCGCCGGCGACATTTTCAAGCAGCGGACTGTGGGTCGTGGCGCGGCTTTTGCAGACTACGATCATGATGGTGACATCGATGTAGTTGTCGTCAATCATAGCGGTCAGGCCTGGTTACTCCGGAACGAGGGTGGGAATAAAAGCCACTGGCTGGACGTTAAAGTCAGGGGAAAGAAAAATGTGTTTGCCTTGGGGACGATCGTAAGAGTCACCCTGGGCGACCGCACTCAATTACAGCAGATCGGTTCCCAACCCTCCTACTTGTCACAAAACAGCTTGACCGCCCATTTCGGGCTGGGCAGAAGCGAGAAGGCCGATCGGGTGGAAGTGATTTTCCCCGGAGGAAAAACTGTTGTCAGGCAGGATATTCCCTGCAACCAGACCTTATCCATCGAGGAACCTTGAGGAGGATTTCATGGACCCAGAAAATGAAACTTATCGGATGCAGTGTTCGTCGGCTTTGAAGCGCCGGGAGTTTTTGCGTTTGGGACTCGTTGGAGGATCCTCTGCCTTTCTCCTGCCGGGATGGCCTCAATTGTTGGCAGCCTCTTCCGCAACCGGTCAGGGAATCTGCCTGGCTTTGGGAAATCACTGGAGCTATATCGGGATTGGCTGGCAACTTGGGCTGGAGTCTTGCGCCTTGTCGGCAATCGACGCCATCGGCATGGCCGACCTGCCGCCACATGTGAAGACCTGTATCAATTTGGATGCCAGGGCGTACGAACTGATAGCCGAAAGATATCCAGAGCTCAGCGCGAAACTGAAAAAGTATCTCAGTGAAGGCAAAGCCGAATTAATCGGTGGAACCTATGCCCAGGCGATGGGCTCTTACATCAGCGGCGAATCCAACCTGCGCCAGATTGTCATCGGCCGGAAGACCATCAAAAAAGCGCTGGACTACGATTTGGCCACCTTTCTCGAGGAAGAAGAATTTACTCATCCGCAACTCCCGCAACTATTGGTCGGTGCCGAATTCCGCTACGCCAGCCTGGCCCAAGTGGATACCTGGGGCAGAGCCGGGATTCCGGTGCTTGAATTGAATGTGCTGAATTGGAAGGGTCTTGATGGAACGGTGATTCCTTCCATGCCGAAAAATTCTCTGTTTTCCTTCGGCCCGCAAGACATTGACTCCATTCCGGGTCTCAAAGAATTGCAGAAACTCGGAAAACCATTGATGGTGAACTGGGCGGAGTTTGGTTGGGAACCCCACGAACTTCCTGCCTACCTCAGTGAAGCGAAGAAATATGAAAAATTCTCAAAGGATTTTCCCATCGAATACGTCACCTTGAAGGAATACATGGAGAAGTACGGCCAAAATCCTGAGAAGACTATTTATCTGAATATGGACTCCTGGGTGAAGCTTCTTCCGTGGGGCATCGGAGGCGATCAACTGCGTGTCCTCGATCGAAAGGTGGAGGCCATCCTGCACGCCGCCGAACGTTTTGATGCGATCGCCTCGAGTCTGGGAGAAAGACCCAAGATTCAGCAATTGGAGGCCGCCTGGAAAAATCTGCTCACCGCCCAGAGTCACGACGTGTCCCTGTGCGAGTTCTCGCGCTGGCAAAGCGACCGCATGGCTCCGCTGGACCGAAGCGAAGACTTCCATAATTTTACCTGGGGCACCATCGGCTACAACCATTTGAGCGCGGCTCAAAACGGGGCCCAGGAAATTCTCGATGCCTCCCTCAGTGCGATCTCCGGACGGATCAATGCGCAAAGCCGTCCGGCGTCGACACAATTCCTCACTGTGTTCAACCCCAGTGGATGGGACCGAACCGAAGTCATCACGACGGGGCGGATTTATCCACCAAAACTCAAAGCCAAGAATGTGGTCGTCAAGGACGACAAGGGTCGGGTCATCCCCCATCAAATTGTGAAGAGTGAGCGGGACGAAGGAGGAAATCTGCAGGTCGCCACTTTGGCATTTCAGGCTGGAGCGATCCCCAGTGTCGGCTATGCAAATTACTCGGTCGAATTCACCAATGATGCAACTCCCGCCCTCTCGACGGATCTTCGACTCAACCTCGAAGCCCCGGAAATGGAAAATGAATTCCTGAAGGTTGCATTGAACCAATCGAATGGCGCGATCGCCAGCCTGGTGGATAAGAAGACCGGGCGGGAAATGCTGGACGGGAAGAAATGTTCTTTCCCGATCTTCAGGGGAAGACCGAACCCGGACTTTCCCCTGCGAAGTGCTTTTGTCAAAGGGAAATATCCTCCTGAGGCCATGAAGATCCCGGCCAGTTTCGACTCGTCGCAATCAGCAGTAACACTGGATCTCCACGAAGGAGGTGCCAAAGCCAGCAGTATTGACTATTGGAAGGCTTCTTTGCCTAACAGCATTCGCTGGATCGAAAAGGGTCCCGTGCGGGCAACGATTAAGGCAAGCCATTACTGGCCCCTTCTGAAGTTTGAGATCTATGTAACCTTATCTGCTCACACCCCCTGGGTGGAAGTGGTGAGCCGCGTTTTGGCGGAGATTCCCCCTGCACTCGATATGCTGGATAAGGAGAGACGATTCCCCGCCGAGATCAAGGAAGGCTACTGGCTCAACTTTGCCCCCGCTTTTACCCCGACCACGATTCGTCGCGACTTTCCTTTCGGAGTCGAGCCAACCACACGCCGCTTCTTTCCGGCTCTAACCTTTCTGGACCTTCAGGATGACGCAGGTGGCCTGCTGCTGCTTCATGCGGGTCATCAATATTTCAAGCTGGGTGAAGACGGAGTGATTTCCAATCTGGCGGTTCGCGAGTGGGAGTCCTTTTTTACCGGGGAGTATGGCTGGCCTCGCTATTCGGAATTTCGGCATGTCTTGTTCCCGCATGGAAAGGAATTTGACGAGGCGCAGTGTGTTCGGCGTTCCGAAGAGTTCAGCCACAAACTCATCCCGCATCTTGCCAAATCACCATCCGGCACTCTCCCACCACGTCGCAGTTTTCTTTCGCTCAGCCCGGCCAATGTTATGCTTTCCGCCTTCTACAAAACACTCACCGGATATGAACTACGAGCCATCGAAATCGGCGGCAAGGAGACGGCGGCAGAAATTGAGTTCGGAGTAGGAGTGAATACGGCCGCGGAGACCAATCTCATGGGACGGGTCTTGCATCCTGCAACCATTGCCAAATCGCGGCTTCGCTTCACGGCAAAGCCGTGGAGGGTCCAGTCCTTTGCAATGAAATAGTAGGTCCCGCTGCAATCCTCGCCACGAGGTTCGACAGTGATGGTGAAATCCTCGATTCCAACTTCGCTTTGGATTGCGCTCACTCTGATGCTGCTTGCCTTGGCAAGCATTGCCGCATTCAAGATGATCTTGTCCCAGAAAGAGTCTCAATCTGACCAAAGGGTCTCGAACGAGACGGGAAAGAATCGTCTCTTTTGGGATACCTACAGGCAAGCCAGCAACAAGCGGGCCGCCGGAGAGCTGGATGAGGCCATAGGACTCTATCAACGGGTGCTCGAGATTCGGCCTACTCACGAGGACAGCATTTATTATCAGGGGAACTGTTATTTGCAATTAGGCCGCTACCAAGAAGCCCTTGACAGCTACGCTCGCTTGATCGAAATCAATCCGCAAGGTTCCTCGCGAGGTTACATGCAGATGGGTCTCATCTATGGCAGTCTGGGACCTGGAGCGCCCGCAGACTTAAAGAAGGCTGGACAAATCTTCGAGAAAACACTCTCCGTGGATCCTGATAGTGGAGCCCTTTTGGCTTTGGGAGAAATTGCACTGTTGGAAGGAAACTGGGAAAAGGCCAGGCAACGACTGCAAAGTGCCAACGCAGATAACCCGATGAGCATGGCCGCCCCTTATTTGCTAGGCTATCTCTGTTATCGGAAAGGAGAGCGAGAACAGGCCTGGAACTGGTTTAAAACAGCCGTCCAGCGCGGGGAGCTGAAAAAGCCCGCCTTGAAGTGGACGGAAGAAGGTGATGTCAAAGCAGATCCCGAACTGCGTTGGCGCGCACTGGCCCGTCAAAGCATCTTCGGAGATTATTGGCTGCCTATCCGCAAGTACCTCAAAGACCCAACTTTTTCCATCGCAGCCATGGACAGCGAGTACAACCGATTGGCCAAAGTGCTGGCCACCCATCATCCTGTATCACCATGAAATGGATACCGAAACAACCGTACAGCAACATTCGGGTCGGGTCTCGGTACCTTTTCCTTTGGACCCCCTTCCTGCTGGTAATTCTTTCCTGCCGTTCCACCATCTCCCCTCGCCCATCAGACGACGCCATCCGACACAACAACCTGGGGGTTGCGTTGATGGATGCAGGCCCCAAAGACCCCAAATACTTTCCGGAGGCGCTCAAGGAGTTTGAGGCGGCCCTGGCCAGTTCTCCCAATTACCTGACAGCCCGGATTAACCTAGGCATGGGCTATTACTATGCCGGCCAGGGAGAAAATGCGCTCAATACCCTAACCCAGGTATTGAAAGAATCTCCCGACAATCTTCATGCCAACTATGTCTTGGGCCTTCTTCGAGAGATGAACGGGGCCTTTCCCGAAGCGAGAGTTCATTTCGAAAAGGTATGTCAGCTGGATCCGGAGGATCCAAACGGCTGGTTCCACCTGGGGTATTGCTACAGCAAGAACCGCCAGTATGCGGAGGCCATTGAACCTTTTCGTCAGGCCGCGAAGCTCCTCCCCTACCAGCGACGCGTTCGCTATAGCCTTTACATGGCGCTCAGTCGTGGGGGAAAGGCTGAAGAAGCACAGACGGAACTCGAAAACTTCAAAAAACTGGAATCTTCCAGCGTTCGCGTCGTTGAAGCTCCCAAGAGTTCAATGGAATATCTGAAGCAGGGAAAGTATGCCGAAGCGATCGCGGAGTCTATAGTTCCGGCGACCGCCAGAAGTGAACCGTCACCCCTGCTCCGAGACGTCACGGCCTCACTCGGAATTGTGCCGAAAAGTCCCATCGTCCCAATCAGTGAAGAAATATCAAAGATCCTGCACGGCGAGCCCACCACTCGAGGATGGTTTACCAACCCTTCCCACCTGATGCAATTGGTTGCTGCCACCGGAGCTGGAGCTTCGTTCTGTGATTTTAACAACGACGGCCGGCTGGATCTTTTTTGGGTGACCGGGAATGGCGTCGCCAGATTGTTTGAACAAACGGAGGATGGGCATTTTGTCGATGTCACGGAGAAGACAGGCTTGGCGGGAAAACCTCTTCAAGGAACGGCTTGTGCATGGGGAGACTACGACAATGACGGCTGGTCCGACTTGTTGGTGGTTGGCTATGGGCAGATTCACCTGTTTGCCAACAAGCATGGCCGGTTCCAAGACGTCACACGATCTTCGGGAATAGCCAGCCCGGTGGGTCCCCATACCTGGGCGACCGGGGCCGCCTTTGCCGATGTCGACCACGATGGGGATCTCGATATCGCCGTAACGTGTCTCGCGGATCTGTCCCAATTGCCAGCGAAATCAGAAATCCGGTTCCCAGACGATTTCCCGGCCCAGACGAATCTGCTTTTCCAAAATAATGGAAATGGAGTCTTCAAGGAAATAGGAGGACAAGCCAGTATTGCTGCCGGCAACCTTCGCTCGCGAAGTGTCTGGTTCTCTGATGTCAATGAGGATCGGGCGATCGATTTTGTTGTCTATGATTTCTCCGGTAAACCCATCCTCTTTCTTAATCAGAAGGACGGTAAATTTGCCCTCTCTCAGTCCACCCCGGCAAAACTCCCGAAAGCTTCGCCCTGGGGAGAATCTCGTGCCCACGGTGATTTTAATGGGGATGGCGCCGTGGACGAACTGATCGTGCACGCCAGTAATGCCGTCGTTCTGAATCAGAATGAAACACGGCCGGCCAACTGGCTCAAAGTTCGGCTCGAGGGCTATGCGGTCCCAGGCAAAGTAAAAAGCAACCGGCTCGGCATCGGCGCCAAGGTTGAAGTACGCTCCGTCGGCCAGTGGGAACGCAAGGAACTGCACGCAGGAAACCCCAGTGGAGGATGCGATGCTCCAGAAATCATGTTCGACCTCGGCGATCAAAAGCGAATTGATTTTGTGCGCGCCGTCTTTCCATCGGGAGTCCGCTGGACCCTCAAAGACGTCCCTGCCAACGAGATCATCACGCTTCAAGAACCTTTGCTGGACGTCAACTCATGCCCTGCTCTGTTTACCTGGAATGGACATTATTTCGAATTTATAACGGACACACTTGGCGCCGGGATCCTCGGTGAATTGGTTGCACCCCGCCACTTCTGGCAGCCCGATCCGGACGAGTGGGTACGAATTGCCGGACAACAGCTCCAGCCGCAAACCGACGGCTCGTTGGAGGTCCGGTTCACCAACCCATTGGAAGAGGTTACCTATTTCGACCACGTTGCACTGCTGGCCATCGACCACCCGGGCGATGTGGAAGTTTACTCCAATGAAAGAATGGTCAATGAACCTAAAAACCGGGAGCCTGTCCAATTTTTTGCTCTTGGCAACCGGCGTGCGATTCGGAAAGCAGTGGATCAACACGGACATGACGTGACCGACCTTCTCCTCGAGACTGACCGGCACTATGTGGACCATTTCTCGGGGCTTCCTTTCAAAGGCTTCGCCGAGCCCTGGTCTATTACCCTGGACCTTGGCGATATCAGCAAATTTCAGAGTCCCGTCTTACTTTTGTACGGCTGGAGCTATTGGAATTCTTCTGCTTCGATCGTTGCCGCGGCTCAAGCTCAGCAGGAGCTGTGGGGGCCAGTTCTGGAGGTGCAAGACCTGCGGGGTCAATGGAGATTGGCCACTGAAGATTTGGGCGTTGCGGCGGGCCTTCCCAGGCCCATGGCAGTCGACCTTTCGGAAATTCTCTCCCGCGGTGAACATCGGATCCGAATCCGCACCAACCGCACTCTCTATTACGACCAGATTTCGATCACTGATGCAGTTCAAACGGTGCCTTTGAATGCCGCTACCACGAGCAGTCCTCTCATGCAGTTTTACCGGGTACCTCTCCGCTCGGCAAACTTGCATTGGTTGGGCTATCCACGGCGGCTGCTCCCCGATGGGAAAATGCCGGAATTACCCGATTATTCTCACCTCGACAATAACGGAGATTGGGGAACGCACTCTGGCCAGTTGACCCGCTTTGGTGATGTCACCCCATTGCTGGTGCGCTCGGACGATCAATACGTCATCATGGAACATGGTGAAGAAGTAAGTCTCCGTTTCTCTTCAAGTCAAGAACCACCCCTGCGTCAAGGATGGAGACGCACGTATTTTCTTTATACCGACGGGTATGAGAAGGGATATGAATTGCACTCGGCGCAGGCCGAAAGCGTTGAGGCATTGCCCTTCCACGGAATGAGTTCTTATCCTTATTCGGGAGAACAATATCCTTCCGATGCGGATCACATTCGGTATCTATTGGAGTGGAACACGCGCCCGAGCTTTATGAGAAAGTGACAGATTCTGGAAAGCCCTTTTTCTCGATCGATCCAGGAAGGAGTGTCACAAGCCATGACGAGAATACGATCCCTAATTTTTTCAGCCGTCTTCCTGATGGCGCTGGCGGACGCCACTTGCTCTCGTCTCTCCGCCGCGGAATCGACACTTTGGCAAATTGGCCAGTTTGACCATTCTTCTGAGGAGTTTGGTCCGAGCTTTTCGATCCTCCCCACCGGTTTGCCGCCCGATCCAGTTGTTGATGTTGACAAAAGTGATTGGAAAAAAGAATGGGTCGCCTTTCACCCCGGATCGAGCAACGGTTTGGCGGGGGGCAGGAAGCACCCTTTCACCATTACTTTCAAGCTGGATCACCGGCCCATCGGGACTTATACCCTGATTCTGTCCACCCTGCATTACATGCAGCAGCGGCCTCACCTGGAAATCGATTTGAATGCTCATCGCGGCGTCTACTATTTCCAACCTCAAATCAGTTATGACCCCGGCGAATTTTCCGTCGCCTTCATCCCTCACTTCGGTTATCAGCAATTAGCCATCGATTTTCCACCCGGATATCTGGTCCAGGGAGAGAACCGGCTCGTCTTGACGTGCGTGGATGAACCCGAGACGGTAAACCAATCGAACGGTTCGATCGCTCCGGGCATTTCGGGACTTCACTATGACGCCCTGAAATTCACCGAAGACACGAAGAAACGTTTCTTGCCCAAGACAATTCAGGCGACAGTTTCTCCAACGATTTTTTACAAACAAAAGGACAAGCAGCTTTTCGAACAAGTTGAAGTGCTAATCCGGCTCAACCAAAAAATTACCGGGGGCCAGGTCAATCTCGATTTTCAGGGGAAACGCTATACAGAACGCCTGTCTCCGAATCCAAACATTGGAGAGCAAAAAATTGTTTTCGGCATTCCAGAATGGGAGGGCAGTAAGCCGGCACGTCTGAAAGTCACTGCAGGGGCAACACGCCTATTTGATTGCATGCTTGCACCTGAGCGTAAGTGGAAGCTCTTTGTGGCGCCCCACACCCATCTCGATGTGGGATACACAGATTACCAAGGCAAAGTGGCTGAGCTTCAAGCCCGTGTCCTCTCACAAGCCATCGATCTCTTTAAGCAAAACCCGGAGTTCCGCTACTCTCTGGACGGGTCCTGGGTTCTCGAACAATTTCTGGCCACCCGACCCGTAGACAGACAGAAAGAACTTCTCCGCCTGCTGCAGGAAGGCAAAATGGCTCTTCCAGGCCAATATTTCAACTTACTGACTGGAATAGCATCCGCTGAAACCCTCTTTCGCTCCTTGTACTACTCCAAGAACCTCGCCCGGATCCATCATTTCCCCGTAACCTATGCCAATATTACGGATGTCCCCTCTCAGAGCGGCTCCTATGCCTCGATCCTGGCCAGTTCCGGAATCCGCTATTTTGCGTCAGGAGGAAATAACTGGAGGGCACCTTTTCTCTTAAATGGACTATGGAACGAAAAATCGCCTTTTTGGTGGGAGGGCCCGGACGGGAAGAAAGTTCTCTTCTGGTATTCCCGCCATTACATGCAAATTCAAAATATGTTTGGCTTACCCCCCCAGTCGGCCGCCATTCGCGATTCTTTGCCGGTTTTTCTCCAAGCTTACTCGAAAGCCCAATACAAGCCTGATGGAGTTCTTCTTTTTGGAACACAAGTTGAAAATACCGACCTCTACCCGGAAACCGCAACATTCATTGACGGCTGGAACCGCGACTACGCCTACCCGCAGCTCGAGTATAAGACGCTCCCGGAGTTTCTAAAGTACTTGGACGAGAATTTTGGATCTCAGCTTCCCACCTATCGGGGTGATGGTGGCCCCTTTTGGGAGGATGGTGCTGGGAGTGATTCCTTCTATGTCGCGGAAGACCGGCACAACCAACAGCGCGTCCTTTCTGCGGAAATACTGTCCAACCTCAATCAAATGATGGATCCTGAATTGGCCGCGCCGAAAGCGCTGGTGGAAGACGTTTGGCGGAATCTCTTGCTTTTTGCGGAACATACCTGGACCGCCTGGATTTCAATTCCCATGCCGGACCACGAACAGAGCAAAAGGCAACTGGAAACAAAAGACAACCGTGCCGTTCAGGCCAGGCAGGAAATCGACGAGTGGCTCCAGCGCTCAATGAGCCAATTGGGGAATTTGCTTCACGTCCCTAGCTCCACACTGGTTGTTTTCAACTCGCTGAACTACCGCAGAAGTTGTCTGGTTGAAGCGGATCTCTTCTCGGAAAGCGCACGGATTCAGGATCTGAGCACAGGCAAGGAAGTTCCCTTCGAAATCTTGTGGACCAAGCAAGGGTTTTCTAGAATCCGATTCATGGCAGAGGACCTCCCTTCCGTTGGATACAAGTGTTATTCCGTTCTGCCTTCCCCCAACCGTCCCATCGCATCCACAGTTCTTGCCGGTTCGCAATCCGAAAATGCGGGTAATGTCACCGTGGAGAATCCTTACTACCGTCTTGTCTTGGATCCTCCCACCGGGTCCGTCTCAAGCATTTATGACAAGGAGTTGGGACAGGAACTGGTTGACTTGAAGAGTCCCCATAAATTCAATCAGTACCTGGTCGTGAGCGGAGGAGACGGATCGACGCGGATCATTCGTCCCATCACAAGCTGGCCGGCTCCATCCCTGGAAATCCATGGGGCCGAACATGGAAAAGTGTTGGGTGTTTTCAAGACTTCTTACGGACATTCGATCAAGTTGCGAAGCACCGCCCTGAATACACCGGAGATCCAGACCGAAATTCTCCTTTTTGATCGAGAAAAGAAAATCGAATTCATCAATCGCATCGACAAGAAAGAGGTGGTTGCCAAAGAAGCCGTTTACTTTGCATTTCCAACGGCAGTTGTGGATCCTGAATTCCTTTATGCGACGCAAAATGGTTGGGTAAACCCTGCGCGAGATCTCTTGCAAGGAGCCTGTCTCGAATGGTTCAGCGTTCAACAGTGGATGGCTGTCCGGAATCCTCAAATCACTATTGGCCTAGTCCCCATCGATGCGCCCTTGGCCTCGTTTGGCGATATCAATCGTGGCTCCTGGCCATTGGTGTTTCAGCCCAAAACCTCGACACTCTTTTCGTACGTAATGAACAATTATTGGGATACCAACTACCGCGCAGCCCAGGGGGGAGCCTTTACCTTTCGCTATGTATTGACGAGTTCGCGAAAGTTTGTCCCGGAGGAGTTGAGCAGACTGGGCTGGAGTCATTTGCGTGCCGCTGAACTCAATGCGGTGATGCCGCAGGAAAAAGTGGGAAATCCCGACCGGCCTCTACCTCCCGAGGGGGCAAGTTTTCTGGAATCTGATGCTGTTAACGTGATTCTCCTCACCTGGAAGGTGGCCGAAGACCAGCAAGGGAATATCCTGCGTCTACTGGAAACCAGCGGGAAGCAAACAACGGCGACGCTTCGCTTACCCCGCTGGAACTTGAAATCGGCCGAGCTGACAGACGGAGTTGAGGAAAACTTGAATCACCCGCTCACAATCAGCCACAATGCATTTGAAGTCACCTTGAGACCTAATGAAATTGTGACAGTACGCATTCAAAAAGGTTCTCCGGGAATGTAGGTCTCCAAGCCCACAAGGGCACACAACAAGGCCGTTTCGTCTGAATATTCGGTTCAAGTTACACTTTCCGCGAAAAGGAGGCGTCCCCCATGAATCGGCGCCATTTTTTAAAAACACTGGCTTCCTCCATTGCCATCCCATCACTTCTCGATTCCTATTCCATTCTGGCCGCTCCCCTTCGTGGCAAAGTGAAGATCACTGACATGAAGGTGATGATTGTGAAGGGAGCGACGAGCGACTGCCCCTTTGTGAGGATCGAGACCGATGCGGGAATTACCGGCTATGGGGAATCTTATTGGGGCCGTGGGATCAAAGATGTGATGCTGGGCTATTTGAAACCCATGATCCTTGGGGAAGACCCGCTGGATGTGGACCGTTTGTATTCCAAAATGCTGGTCTATACCGGAGGTTCTGGAGCTATCGGCGGCGTCACGATTACGGCCATCAGCGGCGTCGAGATTGCACTCTGGGACCTGGTCGGAAAGATCCTGGGAGTTCCCGTGTGCAAGCTGCTGGGAGGGCAATACCGAAACAAGGTCAAGGTCTACTCAACCTCCTCCCCTGGCAATCTTTTGGATATGGACTCCTGCCGTGAATTTGCCGAGCGAATCAAGAATGGCCGCTATGGATTCAAGATTGTCAAAACAGATATCCTGCGGGATCGCGACCCCCACGAACCCCAAAATCGCCAATTGAGTAATCTGGAAATCACCAAGAATGTGAAGGGCTATGGCAATTTGCGCGAAGCGCTGGGAGATGCGATTGATATTGCCGTTCATTGTCATTGGGAGTTGGACTGGATTTCAGCACTAAACCTGGCCCGCGCCATTGCCTTCATTCGCCCGGTTTGGCTGGAAGATCCCATGCCGCCTGAATTCGCCCAGACCTGGGTCAAACTGACAGAGCAGTCGCCGGTGCCGATCCTGACCGGGGAAAACCTTTATCGCATGCAAGGCTACATGCCGTTTATCATCCAGCAGGGATGTCATATCGTGCAAATCGATATCCCTAAAGCCGGCGGCTTGTTGGAGTCCAAGAAGATTGCCGCTCTCGCCGATGCCTTCTATATGCCCGTGTGTGCCCACATCGCCTCGGGTCCACTCGCCTTTATGGCCTCAGCCCAGTGCTGCGCGGCCATGCCCAATTTCAAGGCGCACGAACACTCCGTGGGAAATAAGGGAGAAGAATGGGAGAAGTACGTCATTTCGGATGGGCCGATCATCCAAAATGGATACGTTCAGATCCCGGATAAACCCGGCATTGGCGTCGAAGTCAATTGGGACTACGTTCGCGGGCATCTTTTTCCTGGAGAAGAGTGGTGGGGATAGGAAGTGACGATGTGTTCTGAGAGAGTTTCAACTGCTGAATGACAAATGTCGATTGGCAAATCGAGACTGGAAATTGCGGACTGACGATTGCGAGGGTCTGCGAGTGCCGGTGTGGCATGATCAAACAAACCGCTCGTGACTCGGCGGTCACAGACCGCCACTACAGAATCAACCGCTGTTGTAGCGGCGCTCTATGAGCGCCGGTGTGGCGTGATCAATCAAACCGCTCGTGACTCGGCGGCCACAGACTGCCGCTACAGAATTAACCGCTGTTGTAGCGGCGCTCTATGAGCGCCGGTGGGCGTGATCAATCAAACCGCTCGTGACTCGGCGGCCACAGACTGCCGCTACAGAATTAACCGTGTTGTAGCGGCGCCTATGAGCGCCGGTGTAGCGTGACAATCAAACCGCTCGACTCGGCGGTCACAGACGCCGCTACAGAATTAACCGCTGTTGTAGCGGGCGCTCTATGAGCGCCGGTGTGGCGATCAAACAAACCGCTTCAGACCGGCGGTCACAGACCGCCGCTACAGTTCCAGAGATGAGGTCCACCGAGTTTTTCCGCAATCTCCTAGAGCAGAGTTAACGTAAGTCTCGTTTTGGAGCCTCCAGAGGTGCCGTAAGCCGAGCCGTCTTGGACTCTTCGGAAATTTCCGCCTCAACGTAATAGTCCACAAATCTGCCCTTTGTATCGAAAGGGCCGAGCTGTGTCGTGTAGGTCCGTCTCCCTGCCAGTTGCATTCGCTTCGACGTCCACTTTGTGTCTCCCCAATACCGGGTGTAAAGCATGATTCCGGTAACGGGAGCCATGCCGGGAGAGATGGCGGAGAGTCGAACCGTTTCCCCTTGAATAGGAGCGTAGGTCGGGTTGGAAGAAAGATCCGCGCCGGTGCTTTAGGGTCTGGTTTAAGGAGTTCTTGTTGCGTTTTTCGCAATGGCTCCGGCATTCTCCAAGAAACTCCTTCATCGAAGCCGGAAGTCGAAAGAGCGTCAGCCGTTCAAGCTTGTTATGCATTGACGCCAGGCTCTGCAGATCATTGCGCGTGCTGGCGATTTGCTGAAAATCGAGGAGGACCTCGCTGCCGCGCTCCCCAAGGATACCACAGCCCGAGGCCTTCCTGCTCGATCAGCGTCCGTGCTTCTTCTCCCTTGCCTGCCTTTTTGAGTTCAGACGCTTTTTTCAAAAGTTGATTGAGCTGGGCAGAGGCCACCCAGGCTTTACCGTAGGGGACCAGCATCTCAACATGTTTCGATAGGTACTCCAGACGTTCGTGCTCTGCAGGGCTGGAGGCGTGAGCGGTCAATTCGCGTAAAGCCTTGGCCACTTCTTCCTGGGTCTGGAGGAGGGAGGGAGACATCACCGATCCTTTCCAGAACACAAATCCTTCATCATAGTCTCCGGCAAATTCATAGGTCACGGCGTGCCCATTTTGGTACTCCCCGGAGAAGGTGCTGAGAATTCGCCGTTCCCGGTCAGTGGACTCGAGAATCTCGCCCAGTGTTTCCCCGCGCGGGTGGCGGGCAAGCGCTTTGCCATATCGTTTATAGAAAGTGGCCGGGGTCAGGGATTTCTCCCAGGAGGCCTCTGCCTGGTAGCCGGCGGTCGGATCGGTGATGCGATGTCTCCAATGGATTCCCAGCAACCCCTGACATCCATAGCTTTCAGCCAGGTTCATATCCCGTTGAAACCGGTCGACATGAAATTGAGGAAACCACATGGACGGATCATCCTCAATCCAGAGGATGGGCCAGCGTTCTCGCGTGCCCAGCTTACCGTAAACTTCAGGAACGGGATCCCAACCCAGCATGTCGCTGAGGCCCGTGAAAATCACATCTTCCGGAAGTTTCCGGTGAAAATCTTCGAAATGACGCACCACTCCTCCCCATCCGGAGAGAACCAGCCGCTTTTGCGGGGCGTGGCGCCGCAAAAAATCATGGGCCTGTTTGAATGGAGTCACCGAGAGAGGAATTTTGTTCTTGTGGCTTTGCCAGCTCATTTCTTCGTCTTCGAAGAGCCAGACATAGTCGATCGAGGGATACACTTCCAACAGGCGACCGAGTCGGGCTTCCAGAATGTCACGGGCTGCGACGGATTCCGGATCCAGACGTGGAGTCGCCTGCGACCCGGCCACGGCTTCCAGACGAGCTTCCGGTGGCGAGGCCTGAAGGATTTCCGTTGGGATCTGGTAAGGCTCAAATCCCACGCCGGTGCGGATTCCCAGCTTGCCGGCATAGCGAAAAGAGTCCCGCCACAACTGCTGGGCCAGTTCCTGAGCTTCCCAGGTATTGCGCGCCAACCGCGTGGCATCGGAACCAAATACCTCACCATCGTAAAATTGGCTGGCTCCCAATCCAAATCGCGAAGTTTTTTGGGGAATATACCCCCAGCGGTTCGTGGCCGTGGTATCGGTAAAGGCTCCATGACCGGTGGGGCCATACTCAAAGGATAAGAAGGATTCCACCCAATAATTGGTTTGCGCATAGACGTGAATTCCCAGGGTATTAAACCGCATGCGTAGCATCGCTTCGAGATAGGCGCGGTGGTCTTCGGCATTAAAAGCCGTGATGCAATTCAGAAAATCCGGCCAGGGAACAAGGCCTCGGGTGCCGAACCGGGGAGTGCCCTGCCAGGATTGGCCCTGCGGAGGAAGGTTGAGGCTTGCCCTCGGATCCAAGGGGTAAACCTCTCCATCCAGCCCGAAAAACGCACCCTGACGTTCTAGGAAATCGTAAACGGCATAGAGCACTGCCAGCGGGGTGGCCCCATATAATTTAATCCTGGGCGCGTCGGTGTCACTTCCACCTCCCTGGGTTGTAATCTCGAAAGCTTCAGTATGTTTGAAGCGGTTGGCTTCGCTCTTGAGCTCAAAACAAAAATCACGGGCTTCCAGTCGAGGGCCGGGCAATACGTCTCTCTGAACGGGTTGCGGGAACTGCAGCTTTTGAAGCCCGCGCTCGAGTTCTCTCGCTGCCATCTCTTCATGGAAACCGGGATTCGGTATTGTGACAATCCAAAATCTTCCAATGGCACGGACTTCCTTTTCCTGAGAGGGCTCCATCATAGGAGACGACCAGGCATTCGCAGCCGGAGCGACGGCGGAGGCGATAAGTCCGGAAGTCGAGGCGGCAAGAAATTCTCTTCTCGTAACGGTCGCTGTCATCTTCAATTCCTCACCTAATGCCGAAGTGTAAGGTCCAAGGATGATGGTCTAAAGTCCAAGGTCTAATGTCCAAGGTCTAAAGTCCAAGGTCTAATGTCCAAGGTCTAATGTCCAAGGTCTAATGTCCAAGGTCTAATGTCCAAGGTCTAATGTCCAAGGTCTAATGTCCAAGGTCTAATGTCTAGGTCTAGAGTCTAAGGTCAAGGCATATTATAAAGCTGTGGGTTGGATCGCGGTGTCCAAAGCCAAAGCTCAAAAGACTGCAGAAGTATTGTCACTTAAAGGCCGGTGGTGAGACAAGAATTCAGTCTGATTAGCGGAACATTTTTGCAGGGTTCCCTCTGAAACTTCGGTCTGGCGGAGCTATGCCTTCCATCATTTCGCCGGGACATCAACGGATGGAAGGGTCACAATTTTCAAAGGATTGGGGCTCAACACCCTATTCAATGCCTTCACTAGATCGGCTTCGTCGATTCCCTGTATTTTGCAGGCTCGCCGGATGGAGGTTTGGCGGGCAAGGGTACGGCGAAGCAAGGGGTTCCGGATGGCGGAGAACCCAAACCGGACAAACACGTCGATCAACTCGGGAGCTGCCGCCACCACATCCCCTACTTTATCCAGGGGGCTGACGGCGGTGGGCTTAGGCAGTGGACCGTGCAATGACTCGAGGCTTTGTTCTCGTTGCCGCATGACGGCCCAGAGTCCACTAGCCCACCATGCTATGCCAGTGACCTCTAGGATTCCGCTCAAACCTATAAGCATGAAGGCTGCAGGCAGGAAATCGGTCAGAATCTGCATGCATACTCGCAACGTACATCCGAGGTTGACCAAAATAAACGGGAGCCACAAACGCGAAAGTAGCCTGGAGTCCACACCATTTAATACGGGTACGACTTTGCCTGCCACGCCCATGATAATCAGGCTGATGAATCCCACGGTGATCGCGTGTCGTGTGGCTCCATAGTAGGCATGAGAGAATCCCCGGTGGGTGAGAACATTGTAGAAAGGAACAAAGGCCAGCATGGCCAGGGAAAGATAGAGCCATCCGTAGGCAGTGCGGATGAATTTGAAACTTCGATCCTTTCGGTCGTTTTGAACTCCAGAGGAAGTTTTTGAGATTTCCCCAGAGAGAGCCCCACCATACCGAAGTCAATCCAACCACTCCGGCGATCATCACCAGCATGAATCCATACATTACCGCCGCAGACAAGGGTTGGCCCGAGTTACGATAGATCACGAAAAACACCGCCTCTCCTGCAACCCCGGCGGTTAGCATCATTAAACTAAGGAATGAACGGCGTTTGGAAATTGTCGGAAATCCCAGCATGCCGGGGAAAACCTCTGGCTGACTCCCAGGATCATGGTCATGGCAAATCCGTGAATCTGCACATCTCTCAACGGAGCCTGCCAGGTAGCCACCTGACTCAAGAGGGAGTCCCGGTCGGGGGCCAGGGTCGTCATATAGAGATGGAAAAGATCCAAAGCAGACTGGACCACAAACCAGAACAAGGCCACCCCGATATAGTAATCGTAAGTGTCCGCCGGTTTGCGGCTTTGCTGGAAGGTCTTGAGCAGGATTACAACAAAGAGGAAGATCGCCGAAAACTCCAACCCGCTTCCGCACAGACCCAACCAAAAGAAAGCAGCACTCTGGTGAAGCGGCTCTGAAAAAACTCTGAGGATTAAACCACCGATCATCAGATAGAAACTGACTACTGCCAAATGCGGGCGCCACAACGAAGTATGTTTAAATCGAGGGAAGGCCTGATAGGCAAAGCCCATCACAAACAAACCCACCCAGCCAAAGATCTGTGCATGTCCGTGAGCGTTCACGTCGAAGATGGAGATGGCGGTGAAGTTGGACCGCGACCCAATCGTCAACAGCAACCAGGCTCCCCAAAGCGCGCCGGCCGTGAGGGTCGTGGCCATTCCGGCCTTGAAGAATCGTCGATAGATGGTATCAGAGGGATCGGAGGTTTGCAGGGACGGGAGTGATTCGGGGTTTTCGATAGCCTGATCAAGTTCCCGAATCAGATTTTCAAGTTCGACTCCATGGGCCCGCGCGAAAAACCCCAAGGACTCAGCCGGCCCTTCCTTGCCGCCGCAACCCTTTAACCCATAACGGTCAAAGACGGGGCGGGTTTGAGGATGTGATGCCAAGACCTCCCGAAGGGAATGATTAGCTTGTAGGCTCATGATTTGAAAGATCCTCCTTTTGGTACCATTCCGCTTCCATCACCTTGGCCCGTGGAAAGAGAATGTTATTCTCCAAATGGATGTGCAGGTGGAGATCCTGCTCGAAGTCGATCAATCCCTTGTATAGGATTTGGTAGCTCGTACATCCATCCGGGGGAACCTTGAAATTCCCGCTGGCTTCCCTCATCCCCCGGAGATGCTGGGCAGCAATTTCGTGTTCCGTCTCCATCATGTGAATCGGATTTTGAACCGTCCCGAAGGGGGGAGGAGTGAGAGCCCGGCCTCCGCGGGTGGCGGCCTCCAGCAGTTCAATGTAGGGGAAGAGAATGTTCTCTTCCTTATACATGTGCATCGTCATCTCTTCGCTCAGTCCGGAAAAAAGCTCGTGGATTGTGAGCAGCTCAGGGTGATTTTGACCGTGAGCTGCACATACTTTTTCAAGGAAAACTCCCAATCGACGAAGTTCATCCCGGACGTAGCCGTGATGCCGATTTACAATATGTGCGGTCAGTTCCGACAGCGGCTCACGACTCCACTCTTTGGAACGTAATACTCCCTCCTTCGAGGCCAGAGAGGTTTCAATCCTTTCAATGACCTCTTTCGGAGGGACACCGGAAGCAAGACAGGCCTCTTCCAGGGAATGGTCTCCACCGCAGCAATAATCGATGCCCAATCCCTCAAACAACGGAATGGCATCGGGAAATTCGACGGCGAGTTCGCCAACTTTCTGTGTTGCACGGATGGCCATGGGTGGACCTCCTTTCTTCAGTGAACAATAAAGCCATCCTGGCAAACCGGCTATGACTTTAGTCACAGGAGATTCAGAAGAGATCTATTGTCACGACTATCGCGGAATAGGTTAGAATTCGGCGTATGCCCGATCACATTGATAAGTCCACGCGTGCCGCGAGCCTCAAAAAGGTTCCGTTTTTTTCTGAGCTTCAACCCAATGCGCTCCAAGCCATGGCGGAAAGCGCCGTGACACTGCACTTCCACAAAGGGGAGCTCATCTTCCTGGAGGGGGGGCCCTGCCCCGGCTTGTTTGTTGTCCATTCGGGCGCGATCAAAATATTCAAGACCTCTCCGGCCGGACGGGAGCAAACACTGGCCATTGAATCCCCAGGACGCCCGATCGCCGAGCTGGCTGTCCTGGACGAAGGCCCTTATCCGGCTTCCGCGATGGCCATAGAAGACTCCGTGCTCTTCATGATCCCCAAGGCCGAGTTTCACCGCCTTTGCCATCAGCATCCGGATATTGCCTTCCGCATTATCCGCTCGCTGGCAGGCCGGTTCCGCAAACTGGTAGGCCTGGTTGAAATTCTGGCCTTTCTGGAAGTCGGGCAGAGACTGGCCAGATTCCTGATTGAAAAAGCTAATCAGGACGGCAAGGCGACATCCCACGGAGTCGAGGTTCAGTTGGAGATGAGCCATCAAGACATCGCGTCCCGGATCGGAACCGTGCGCGAACTGGTTTCCCGCTCTTTTAGCCGATTTCAGGAGCAAGGGATGCTGGTCACGAAGAATCGGGCGGTCACGATCGTAGACATGGAACGACTCAAGTCCGAGGCAGAATTAGGGTAATGTGACTAAAGTCATAGAGGACGACCTTTCTCTCAAATAGAATCGGAATCATGGCTCGACCGGATTTTGACCAAAACCCTTTCATTGCCATCTGGGAAACGACTCGGGCGTGCGATCTGGCATGTCTCCATTGCCGCGCGGAGGCGGTTCGCTGGCGGCATCCGCTGGAACTTACTACCGAAGAAAGTTTTCAACTCATCGACCAGGTCAAGTCCTGCGGGAATCCGCTCTTTGTATTGACCGGCGGCGATCCCATGAAGCGTCCGGACCTCTTCGAAATCATTCGCTACGGCGTCGGTCAAGGACTTCGCGTGGCCATGACCCCCAGTGGAACTCCCTTGATGACTCGGAAGGTGGTGGAATGTTTGCAGGAAGCCGGGCTGTCGCGCCTGGCAGTAAGCCTTGACGGCTCCTCCGCTTCTGTCCACGACGACTTCCGGCAGGTCCCCGGGTCGTATCAATGGACGCTGAATTGTATTGACTACGCGCATGAAGCAGGCCTCGAAATCCAGATCAACACCACGGTTTCGCGGCGTAATTTCCACGATCTTGAGCGCTTGGCCGACTTATTGGAAGAAAAGCAAATCACCTTGTGGAGCGTTTTTTTCCTGGTTCCCACGGGTCGCGGAAAAGTCGAAGACGAAGTCACGGCTGAAGACTACGAAGCGGTGTTTCAGTTTCTGGCCGACCGGTATATGAAGGTCTCGTTCGATATCAAGACCACCGCGGCGCCGCATTATCGACGTGTTCTCCTGCAGCGGCTCAAGCAATTGCCGCCTCAGGAGCGCCCATCAAAACTCGTTCAGGCAGGCCCCATTGGACGCGCTGCCGGAGTGAACGAAGGAAGAGGGCTCATTTTCGTTTCCCATACCGGTGAGATTTTTCCAAGCGGCTTCCTGCCGCTTTCCGCCGGCAACATCCGCCAGGATCAATTGATTGATGTCTATCGGCATTCTCCCCTTTTCCGGGAGTTGCGAGATCCAAACAAGCTGGAAGGCAAATGCGGCGTTTGCGAATACCGCTCCATTTGCAGTGGTTCACGGGCCCGTGCCTACGCGATGACCGGAAATTATCTGGCCGAAGAGCCCTTCTGCGCTTACATCCCAAAGCTTTCTGAAGGGCTCGATCCAACGCCAGCAATTTGAATTTCGTTTCCCGTTTTAGCGATCGGAGCTTGAAGTGAAAAGTATAGCTCTAAAGTCGGCAGAGAACGCTCCCATGCCCGATTACCGTGCCAAGTTGATGGCAAAAGCCTTTCGGGTGATCCCTGGCACCGATTACAACCGCGTGCTGGAGGAGTACTTGGAAGGAATGGCAGAGATCGGTTTTCGACGGCCATTTTATGAATTGGTTCTCAAAGAAAATGAGACTTGGGGGCAATTCAGTGAGCGGTCTTATCCTCTATTCGCCCGCTTTATGAAGAACCGATCGATTGACCCGGAAACCCCGGTGGGCGTGACAGTCGCCCTCTTCTTTGGCAATCTATGCTTTCTCCTGGAGGCTCAGCAGTTCATCAATGTCTTGTCGGAGTTGGAAGGGCTGGATGCACCTGGACTGCATTCCAGAATATTGCAGTGGCTCGAACCTTGACGCGCCTTGTTCCCGATGGGTAGACCTGGCAGAGCTTGATTCCCTGAGGATTGGAGTCTGTTGACTCGTTATTTCGAATCGAATTCCCTGCGTCAGTCCTCACCCTTTTCCATCCGCTTTAAGCTCGTCGCCTCTTGTTGGCTCACCAGCCGCGCGATCAATACGGCCAGATAGAGTTGTCCGAATACGGCTTCCAGAGCCGCCAGATTTCGGGCGGGCCGGCTCAGAGGAGTAATGTCTCCGTAACCAAGCGTACTTAAGGTCACAAAGCTGAAGTAGTGGGTGCAGAACGAGACTCGGAAGTTCCGGATTCAACCTCGGCAGACTGCGCCACCGAAGACTTAATCCCGGCAAATGAGCCTGGAGTCACTGACTCAAGGATGGAAAACGTATTGCCCCAGATGGACCCGATCATCAGATACACGCAAATCGCTCCGGCAATCGTCTCAGCCGTGATTCGCCGCGAACCGAATACACCGACAAGAGTGCCGGAGATGGCGAAGAACAGAAACAAGCCATCAATAACGTTCGCCGCAATATACAGAGCCTTGCCGGGAATCCAGCGCATCGACCAGTATGATGGCAGTTAATCCCCCCAATGACCCGCAAATGATCATGAACTTGCGCGGAGTCTCTTTGATGACCCAAAAAACCAATAATGATCACTATTGTCGCCATCAGATCTTCAAGAGCCGATCCTCAAAGAACGGTGCAACCGCAGAAAAATGACCAAGAGGGTTCCCCGCTAACCGGCGAATCCGATAGGATTTTAGAGAATTGACCGGCTTCATCTCGATGAGAGGTCTGTCGCAGCTCTGAATGAGTTGGGCCCGTTAACTTCCATTTCTTTTAATTCATGCTTTTCCGAAAGTCCACGAGCACTTGATCAAAGGCGTCAACGCCGGACAAATCCGACGCGCGGGTGTTCAAGATCGAGAATCACATAGATCGTGATGGCCATCAAAGCGGCAAACCCCAGAATATGCAGCCAACTCCGCAAGGGATTGTTGGCCATGCCGCCCGCCAATAGCGCAGAAGCCAGCGCCACGATTCCCAACATCAAATAAATGACCAGCGGAGGGTGGGTTTGCAAGGCCATCGTCCGCGTCGTCGTAATATCGATCATTTCATTTAAGGCTGGCAGGACGAGCGACATGACCGCAGGACTTTGTGCTTCCTGGACTGCCTTGACTGCCTGGCTCCAAATTTCAGACTGAATCTGCACGGACGCGGCAAGCCGGGTTTTGACAGCTTCGACGTTTGAGAATGCTTGTTACGCCGCAATCCGGGCATCGAGATACCGGCGAAACTCATCGGAGAGCGGGTTGACTGGCCGCGGAAGCACGTCCAGACGCAGGTACGCAGTGCCGATGGCGTTTGCCTCTTCGATAACCAATTGTCGGCGGGTATCAAATCGCGAGGCGGCTCCGGAAAAGAACGCCACCAGCAAACCCATCAGTCCAAAAACGGCTCCTTCCACAGCTCCAAAGCCGACGGTCTTCCCTCCCAGATTTTTTTTCTCATGACTGCGCCCGAGTCGGAGACCGATTTCGATAAACAACAACATCCCGATCAACAAGGCCAGGGCAAACAATCCTCCGGCAATGGCAACGTTCATAGAGTATTCTTCCTAAGGTGTGATGAGTGAATCAACTTCATCCAAGCGTAAACCGCAACCAACTCCAGCCTGATCACGAGGCCAACCATATTCGCGACCGGGACATCCCCGTGAAATTGGAAATCATCTTACTCTTTTCTTCTTGAAGGATTCAAAGGGATTGTGGAAAGAGGATCTGGTTGGGCGGGAGACGATCTTAACGAGGCAGGCTCAAATCGTGGGGAAACTGGAGGGAGCATGTCCGGCTCTGCCCAATCAGGGCCCTTGTCAAATTCCATCGCCAATTAAGAAGAGAGCGTGGGAAGGAGTCGCTCTAAGCGTTATAGCGGGAGAGATAATCTTGAAGGATCTTGACCCTTTTCCTGGAGGTAGCCTTTTGGAATTGCTGGAGCAGATCCAATTCTCCCAACTCGGCGAGCAGGATTTGGATTTCCAGAATAGCCAGGCTTTTACCCTGTTGGCGGGGCTTCTTGCCAGCAGGTTCCGTTGTGCCGACTTTGCGAGTCCCTGCATTTGCAGAGCCGATCATCTGATGGAGCTTTTCCACCAGCTCCGTCAAGAGAACGTGATGAACCATCCGGTCGGAATGTCCGACTCGATGCCGGGTCTGCAGGTGGTAGTCTCCAAAAGTTTCGCAGATTTTCGTACACAGCTTTTTTTGGATTCCGGTGGCCGCCGCCAGATCCTCCGGGGTGGCCGAGTAATACATGGAAAGATTATTCAAACCTGAATGATGGAGTTTTTCGATCGATTTGCGGGCCAGCCCGGGTATCCCTTGCAGGAGAGATTGGATAATCACCTCCTCGCGTTTCTGACTTTCCATTCCCAGTTCAAATATTTCAGGCAGGACACCGGCCAGATTCTGATAGGCATCGAGAATTCTCAGGCGAGTCGCCTCCTGCAGATCATTAGACACGCTGGCCTGCCCTTCGGCCAAAACGGCGTCAAATTGCGCCATGGATTCGACCGCCTTCTGGAGGCCAATATTTTCAGCGGCACTGCTGAGGGTTTGCAGAATCGGACGGCAATCATCCACGGTTTCCCTGGTTGCGGATTGACTTTGAATGGCGAAAATCAGGTTCTTCATGGGAACCGAGTAGTGGGAGGCAATTTCGCAAAAGAGTTCATGGATCGAAGCCGCATCGTCGGCCTGGAGCTTTTCAGGTTGGGGATCGACATTGGAAAAATTGAGGCACGCGTTATCAAAGGCATCATCCAGGGCATCGATGACTTCATCAAGAAGGAGGGGATCTTCTTCCGCTGTACCGCCAAGAGGAGGCGGCAACTTCACCAGCTCTGCCAGTGGCCAAGCTATTGGGCATCGCCATCGGGTCATGGGCTACATGAAGCACAGGAATTGTGCAGCTCGGCTCCTTGACTTCGTTTTCTTGGAAGTCTTCGACTGGCGCTTGGAATTTTGTGGTGTCCTGGCTTTTTCGCTTGAGCTGTACCCTGACTTTTCTTAGTAGATCCTTGAGAGTGGCTTTCAATTCCCTTTCCAATACCGCGGCTTCTGATGGCGGGTTATTCCCCATGGGCTGGCCATGGAAAAAACAGATTCTAGTCTGGGAATGCACGAAAAGCTCCAAAAACGAATGCTGGTTAGCTGCATTCTAGCTCAAATCTGTGCTCCTGCCAGAGTCGGCTTTCGACCAGATCCTTCAGTAAATAATGGTGGATGGCGATCAAGGAGTCTGGTCACAGGCGACAATTTTGATTTACCAGTTCCCAAGTGCACTGTTCGGTAACCCAATGACAAGCATTAGAACTCATTTCGGGGTTAGGTCGAGGGGACTGGGATACCATCCGGGATAATCATCTTTACTTATTGAATGTGCAGAACTTAAGCCAGGTTGCTCCGGGCCTGGGGATAAAAGTTTACGAATTCCATCCATTGTTCTCTCCGGAACCGTGACTCAAGCGGTTGACCATTTAACCACTCCAAAACCGTCTCCCTGGACTCGGCCACGAACTTCGCCGTGCCAACGGTCGTACTCAATACCGAATCGAATTTGGCAACAAGTTTGGCCTACACCTCATTCCTGGGCGTGACGACCGTTACTCAGCCCAATAATGCTCAATCCCGGGTCATCTACGACTCTTATGGCCGGCCTTCTTCGAGCATTTCAGTTTATGGGGCGACCACAACCTACACTTACGATTATCTGAACCGGGCAACCACCGCCACCATCAATGGCCGCTGGACGAAAACGACGACCGATGGATTGGGCCGAACCATCAAAGTGGAGAAGGGAGACGGTGCCGGACCCAATCGTGGTGGATACCGAATATGATTCCTGTGCCTGCTCACCCCTTGGAAAAGTCAAACGGGTTTCGCAGCCTTATGCCCCTGGAGGGACGGTTTACTGGACCACTTATACCTACGATGGGTTGGGAAGGACAACACGAATCGACCTGCCGAATGGTGGTTACACGACTTTCCTTTTGCCGGAAACGCTACCACCACAACAGACCCATCAGGCAAATGGAAAAAGCATACTTACGATTCTCAGGAAAATTGATCAAGGCAGTGACGGAGCCTTACCCCACGGGCTCCAACTCCGCGACACGGCTGATTATGTCTGCGACATTCTTGGCCGCTTGAAGACGTAGCATCTATGGCAACGGCACCACCCAGACCCGAACCTTCTGCTATGATCCTACGACGCAGCGATTAACGAGCGTGACCCATCCGGAAAGCGGAACCACCAGCTACACCTACAATACCGATGGCACTGTGGCCACCATGATCGATGCCAAGAACCAGAAACTGGCCTATGTTTACGACAGTTTTGAGCGGGTTACCCAGATCCAGCATTATCCGGTGTCGTCAGGGGCCGAAGAAACCTATAAGCGAGTTAACTATTACTATGACTCCAGCCCCTGCAGCAGCTTTACGACCCAAAATGCCTGGGGGCGGGTTGTCGCTATTGCGGTCAACCTGGATTGCGCGGCTGAAGGATCTACTGCCCTATTTTTCAGTTACAGCACTGCCGGTTTGGTGACCAAAAAAAGGATGGGGACCTCCTATTTCTATATGGAAGCCCAATTTGGTTACAATAATGAAGGGCAAGTCACGAACATCACGTACCCAACCACCTACGAGCCCGTGACCCACGTGACTTTCGGACCCAGTTATGATTACTATTACGACACAATGGGGCGGCCAAACCGGATGAGGCCGGGTGGCGAGACCAGAGATTGGGTAAAGGACGTCGTCTATGGCCCGGCCGGGGAAATAACTCAGATGAAGTATTGGTACGAAAATATTGGAGGTGACCATTATTACGTTGAGACCCTGGGCTACAATAGCAGTCTTCAATTGACGAGTTTGGATGCCCGCACCACGCCCAACAATTTTCTGGAGCCCCTTGTCACTCAATCCTATTCGTATGACTTGAATGGCAATGTCAATCAAGTGGTCGACAGCACGACAAGCACAACAGTCAATTACACTTACGACAACCTCAACCGGCTGGACACGGCGGCAACCGCCAGCACGGCTTGGGGATTAAGTTTCACCTATGATGATTTTGGGAATCGCACGGGCCAAAGCGTCACCAAGGGCAGCGCTCCGACCTCTTCTCTGAGCATCAGCACGGCGAATAACCGCATCCTGACCTCCGGGTACAGTTACGACAACAACGGCAATCTCACGGCCATGCCTGGGTCGACCTTAACCTATGACATCGAGAATCGAATGACCCAGATCACGGGGAGTTTCGGAACGGAGAATTACAAATACGGCCCGGACAACAATCGACTCCGCAAAACCCGGGGAACCTCGATCGATCACTATTATTTCTACGGGGCCTACGGGGAACTGTTGGGAGTGTACGTGCCCTATACGAGCGGAGGAATAACCTACGGGAACAAGACAGTGGAGCGGAATGTTTATTTTGCCGGAAAGCCGATCCGTTCGAAACAAACGGACATGTTCGGCACGGTGACGGATGCGGCGGTAGTGGTAGACCGGCTTGGGACGGTAAGAAAACGCAGCAACGTCAATGTTTCCGTTTATCAGCAGTTCATCAGTTATCCTTTCGGAGAGGAGAGTACTGGGACTGAAAACAATCGGGAGAAGTTTGCAACCTATTTCCGGGACAAGGATAATGGACTTGACTATGCTCGCCACCGATACTATGGGAGCACAATGGGCCGGTTTTTGACGCCAGATCCTTATGGTGGAAGCGCGAAGCTCGGAAATCCACAAAGTTGGAATCGGTATAATTATGTGCAGAACAATCCTGCGACTCATACCGCCCCGTCTGGTCTTTATCTCCCGCTGCCAAGGGGTGGTGGAGAAGGGGGGGGGTGGTGGAGGTTATCGCTTCGACGGAGTATGTGTAAACCCATTTGAAGACCCACTTGGAATGTATTCACTTGGGCCATGCGAAGAATTTGGAAGTCCAGGCGGCGATTTCGATCCTGCGGATCCAGGCAGCGGATCCGGATCTCAAATGTCTGATCAAGCACTCTTGGATGAAGCAATGAAAATAGCGTTAGATCGCCTCAATAATTTTCCTGGTTGTTGGGATAACATTTTCCCTGGACTCAAAGCGAAAGGGAAAACACCAGAACAGCTTGTAAAGGATCCTCGAATCAAGATCGGTATGGGGTCGGTTCCATATCCAGGTTGGACGCGAGGTACTGGGGGACTTGCTACTCGGAATCGATATTATTCTACATATAAAGGTGCAGAGATAACCTTTAATATTGATCCTAAGAAAGGAGATGTCTTTTCTAGTTATATATATAGCAATTTCGGGGTGCCTAGTCTCTCGCTACTCAATTCTATCGCACTCCTAGCAATTCATGAACTAGGGCACGCAGCTGCCCTTCTATACGGGACAAGTGTTACTACGATAGTATTTGAGAATAGACCAGGTGTTGACCCGTGGGTTATGGACCGCCAATCGGTAGCAAATGATGATAACGTTTTGAAAATTGTTTCAAACCGAAGAAGAAATGAAAAATCTAGTTATCGGATTGTATATTTTTTTCTGCCTGGTGATCCCCGAGTTTCTGTTGGTAAGACTCCAATCGAGAGCGAAAAGAATATTCAATGGGATTTAGATCTATCAGGTTTGTCGATGAACAAAATGGCTGGCTTTCCGGCTCTCGTGGAGTCTTCTGTTCCAATGATGGCGGGAAGAATTGGAAACGGCTCTCTGCAATAATCGGAGATAGCGGCTTTAAGGAAAATCCCTCGCGGGGCTTGAGGTTGGAACCTGGGAGGATTTTATGGGTAAGCGCAAAAAGGGCACTTATTCGGGGCCAGAAAGGAATCATAGACTGCAACTGCGACAACGATGAATGGACAGAAGCCAATGACAGTACTTATCTGACTTTGGCACGAGTTGCCTTTATTAACTATGACCAAGGCTGGGCCGTGAGTGGCGAAGGTAACCTATATTACACCAAAGACCAAGGGAACAAATGGCAATCAATGACCTACGTCTTTGAGACAGGCCTAATTAGAGACCTAGTCGCAACTGCAGCTAAGGAACTCTGGGCCATCAGTCAAGGTGGATCCGTATTCCACACAGTAGATGGTGGAATAAGCTGGTCAAACAAAAAACTTCCTGGAATTTACAACATCCTTACTTCTATATATTTTTACAATCTGGATGTTGGGTGGATTCTCAATCTACGGGGCTCCATATATGCAACAATAAATCGAGGAGAAACTTGGGTGGTAATTTTGGACAAAAGTGAAGTCCCGATATACACACTTTTCGATTTAACCTTCATCAATGGAGAAGAAGGGTGGGTATTGGGAGCACCACAAGAAAACTCTCTCAAGTCTTTTGGGAATGGAATGTTTATTTACCATACCAAAAATGGCGGCAAGAAATGGGAGATTCAATTGAAAGATAACAAGGATTTTCTCATAAGTATCCATGCGTTACCGAACGGCACAGTTTGGGTAGCCGGCTATCATGGTACGGTCATGAAATCAACAGATAATGGGAAAAACTGGAGAAACGTCAAAGTAGATTGATTCTAACAAAGAGGTACCTGTCCTGAATATTTGAATAATTGGAGGATTGCTTGGACTTAGACAGATTTACTACCTTGAATGACATAGTGGGGAACCCACTTTCAAGGAAGTTTGTAGAACTGTGTTTGACAACTTGATCTTCCCCCCTTGATACTTTCATTTGGCCTACCCTAAGTTGCTGTTTTTCGACGCCCTCAGACCCCCGTACCTTGTGGCCCGCCCAAGCGAAGCTCTGCGCAGCTGTTTTTGCGGCGCGCTTAGTGCGGAAGTGCGGCCGGGCCACGAAAACCGTGTGGCCAGCCCAGGAATCGTTCGAACTGTAAACAATCATGTAAAACTGACCCAGTAGCGATCATGAAGAATTGACCCACCTTGGGGCCGCCCCTTGAGTATTTCTCAGGAAGGGGATAGAGCCATCTGGGGGTGTTGGCTGAAGTGGAGCCCCGCAGCGCCGTTAGGCGGTGCATTTGGGGCGCAACGGAGGCCAAAGCCCCCAGATGGCCGAATTGTTTGCCTGCCCCACCGTCTTGGTTCAATCTAGGCTCCTGCCAATTCCTTCACCTGCTCCCTCCGGTCTGTTTCCCCAAGGTCAATTTTTGAGCTCGAGTTACTCCTTCGGCCCTGGGGCGTAGTTTCCAATACGAGTTCACGTTGGTCGAGATGGCTCCACCCCCTTCCGGGGGTATAGGTCAGATCATTGGCTGTATAATAGACAAACCGGAATCTGAAAGCACTACCATCCAGCGTTATCTCATTCATGGGTGCATTGTTGACTCTCTTGCTTTCCGACGCCCAAGAATTCAACAACCCCCTTGACTATAAAATAATACCGATTTATCATGGACAAGATAATTAACATGACCGTGTTAAATCCGGTGATCCTATAAGGGGAAACTTATGGTTATTCGCAATCATTCCAGTCTGCCAGGCGCGGAGTTTGGACATCTCCTGGCCGATCTATTCCGGCGTGCCGGCTGGAAGGTTCAACGACCTCGAATTATCAGAGCCCTCGACCTGGATCTCATCGCTCAAGGAAAGGGAAAGAGCTATGCGGTTCTAATGAAGAGTTCCTCGGAGGGGCGCCGGGATCGTCTAATCCCACTTCTTTCGCAGGCAATTATCGAGGCCCAGGCAATTGCGAAACGATCGCCAGAACTTGGGTCACCTCTCGCTGTTGTCGCGGCCCCGCGTGTTCCGCCCTCGGTGGCGGACCAGATCAAACAATTTGCCCAACGCTATGCCCCAAAGGTTGCTATCGGCATCATCGATAAGGAGGGCCTTAGAGCTTTTGTGGGCCCAGGTCTGGAGATCCTCGATGCCCGGCCCGCTCGTTTAAGAGTTAGCCAAGTGACGGCCAAAACCCGCTTGCCACGTTTATTCTCGGATCTGAACCAATGGATGTTGAAGATCCTCCTGGCACAATCTCTCCCAGAATCTTTAGTGTGTGCTCCGAGGGTACAATTCCGAAATGCCAGTCAGTTAGCGGAAGCCGCCAACGTTTCTGTCATGACCGCATTTCGATTCATTAGCCAGCTCTCGAGTGCGGGATTCCTCGATAACCGAGGAGAGTATTTGCAGATCGTAAGGACCGAGGAACTGTTCGCACGATGGGTTTCTGCCAACCGGGAAGCCGCATTGGATGTCCCGGTCCGGTGGATCATCAAGCAGGATCTGAGCCGATTGCAATCTGCAGTAACCGAGTATGCTTCGGAGATTAGCGCAGCTATTTCACAGAGGGCGAAGGTACCAAGGGGGCGTGTAGTCAGAGTTCCACCACGTTGCTGTCTCGGGCTTTTCGCGGCGGCCGATGCGTTGGGGCTCGGATTTGTCCATGGTGTGCCCCCGCATCTCTATCTGGAGCGTCTCGATCTAGATGTGCTTCGCCGCCTTGGTCTAACGACTTACGAACCAGTTCACTCCGCCGACGCTTATATACGGATTCCGTCCAATAGAGAGGCCGTTTTTCGTGCCGCTGTGACTCAGGGTGGCTTGCCGATATCAGATGTCCTCCAGGTGTGGCTCGATGTTTCCACCCACACAGCCCGGGGAGAAAAGCAAGCAGACCAGATTCGGAGACGAGTTCTGGCGCCGCTGTTTGGAAAAAGTAGATGACGATGACTTCGGATCTCAGCGCTTTCGCTCGGCTCGCGAACGCTCTTGAGCCCTGGCTTGACCACGTTGTGATCTTTGGTGGCTGGGCGTATCGGCTCTATCGCCTCCATCCGAAGGCACAGCAACTGGATTATGTTCCCATCGTGATACTGGACACAGACGTGGCTATTCCAGCTGCCTTGCCTGCAAGGGGTCAGGTTATTCGCGAGCGCTTCCTGAACGACGGTTTCACAGAGGAATTTCTGGGAGATGACAAGCTTCGAACCACTCAATTCTGGTTGGGACAAAAACCCAGTGGCTAATTAACCTGAATTCCGAATCAGCCAGGTCTTTCTTGTCAGCGGCTGTTTGAATCATCAGATAGTGCGTCTTTTGCGGTGAACAGTCTTTCGATAGTTCTCATGGGGAGAAACAATTTCCTGGGGTTATCAAGAAACTGCCTAAAGCCGAAATGCTGATAGAAAGCCGAAGCTTTCTCATCCTTCGCATCGACGATTACAGCAGAAGACCCAATTTGGACAGACTGATCAAAGCTTCGTTTAAGAGCATCCATTAGCAACAACTCTCCAAAGCCCATTTCTCTGCATTGATCGCTCACAGCAAACCGACCAAGGAGAGTAGCTGGCATGCTAGGGTACTTGGGGATCTTTTTGGCGGTTTCAGGTGGCAGTTCAGACAACTTAACAGATGTTGCTGACAGAGTATAATAACCAAGTATCCGGTCCGGCTCCCCTTCATTGACTAGCACAAAAACAGCAGCTACGTATTTCTTGGCATTCTGCAAAGCTTGCGTTTTGAGGTAACGGTCGAGAGCCTCAATGCCGCAAGAAAAGGCCTCACGGTCATGATTTTTTCCGAGAGTCTCGAAAATTAGACGCATTTCCTACCTATGACAATTGCGCTTTATATCGCTGAGCCGCTGCACGCAGACGTTCGCTCGGAGCTGGTGGATTTAGCAGTGCTTTTACGAAAGCTTTACTTTCTCGGGCACTGAGTTCGATTGATTCAAAATCTTCGAGGACACTTCTCGCTGCCTCTTGGGCACTAGCTACGACAAACTCACTTACCGTTCTTCCCTGAATGCTGGCCGCCTTTTGGAAAAGCTTTTTCTGCTGAACGCTAATCCGTGCCTCAAGACGAGCCAACTTCGAATTATTCCGCACTTTAGAACGACTGATAGCTGGGGCCTTCATAACTGATCCTCCTCTCTGCTTATCTCCAGAAATAGCCCTAAATCTATTCCTATCTAAATGTACGGCAATTGGCCGTACAAATCAAGCTCTTTGCGTTATCGGCATTTTTGCACTAGTTCTTCTAAATCCGTATGAGGAGTCTACTTGTAACACCCAGTGAGAATCACTTTCTGAGGTTTTGAGCTATCCGAGCCTACACAATTTGAAGACTCGAACGACAACTGAGTATTTTAGTAACAATAACTTAGTCCTTTGTACAACGAAGATAGGTCTTCATTCTTCTTGGTGTACGTCACCGAGGTTTGTCGATATGGACTTGGCAAAAAGTTCAGGCAGATGGCTCGTAGTATTTGAACCCAAGATCTGAGTTGCAAGGTCACTACAAGCTTTGGCTCCTTTGGTCACCTTTTTCGCTCAACCCCCTATAGAATCTATAGGATAGAGACCGCACCTTCGATTGTTGCAGCGAGTCTAAAAAAATATTGTGTTAAGGTTTTGCCTTTTCAAAGCCTCTAGTATATTAGAGGGCCAAATATTTCTGGGAGCCGGTCTCCTTCCACTTCTCTCAGATTTTGCACTCCTCAATGCCTCATCCGGAGGATAACGATGACCAAAAGGCTTTTAGCTTATTCCAAGAAGGAAGCTGCCGCCGCGACTTCTTTGTCTGTGCGAGGAATCGACTACCTGATCGAGAAGGGCCAGCTTCGCGCCGTAAAGATTGGAAGACGAGTGCTCATACCGTCCAGAGAGCTGGAGAAACTCATTGAAAAAGGAACAACCCGCGCTTTTCAAACACCGGAAGCTGTCTTTGAATCTGAAAGCGTGGCTCAAGTGCCGAGTGAAGAACGATAACACTTTGCTTTACTACCAGCGTGACGAATGCTTTGCAGCGAATAACCTCGACGTGGACTATTGACGGCCGAGTGTACGGTTTAAAAAGTCCAAGGTCTCGAACCAGAAGACCTGAGGAAGGATGGTACTGATGAAACGCTTGAAAAAGCAGAGAGGGGTTTTTGAAAGACCTGAAGGTTCAGGCATCTGGTGGATTCGCTATACCGATGAACTAGGCCGAGAGCACCGTGAAAAGATCGGGCTCTACCAAACCGCAGGACACGTATACCGCAAGCGCAAGGTGGAGATCAGAGAAAGGCGGTTCATCCCGGAAGATATTCGACGCAAACAGGCCAGTGTTGCCGGGCTTATCAAAGACCGCTTGGATGTTGCCAAGACGTTGCGATCGTACCGCACGGAAAAACAGCGCCTCTGCTGGTGGGAGAACAGGTTGGGACATCGAGCTGCACGGTCCATCATCGCCAATGACATCGAGCAAGCTCGCCTCGAATTGCTTGACGAATGCGCGCCTGCAACGGTGAACCGTTACCTGGCTGCACTCAAGGCGACATTTTCTCTGGCGGTCCGCAACAGGAAGGCAGACTCCAATCCCGTTAAGACAGTGAAGCTCTTGAAAGAGAACAATCGGCGAGTCCGATGGTTGAGTGATGCCGAAGAGTCCCGGCTAATGGGTGTCTTACCCAAGAAGTACAAGCCAATGGTGATCGTTTCCCTGAATACGGGTCTCCGGAAAAGTGAACAGCTCAACCTTCAATGGAGGGATATAGATTTTCGGCAAGGGCTGATCCACGTGAAAAACTCAAAGCCTGGAGATTCCCGCTATATCCCGATGAATGACGCCGTAGTGCAGACTCTGAAGGGTCTGCCGCGACGCATTCACAGTCCATTCGTTTTTGCAGGACGCAAGGAAGGGGCACACATGAATGACCTTCCGAAGTACTGGGAGGAGTATCTGAAGAAGGCAAAAATTGAAAATTTTCATTGGCATGACCTGCGCCACACATTTGCCAGTCGTCTCGTCATGGCGGGCGCGGATCTATACACGGTGAAGAAACTTTTGGGACATCATGAAATAAAAATGACGGAGCGATATGCGCATCTCGCGCCCGATTATTTGAAAGGAGCGGTGGACTTACTGACGAAAAAAACCGGCACCAAAACCGGCACCAAGAAGAATTGACGGAAGGGAGACGCTTGTAAGTTGTTGAAAAGATGGTGCGCCCGGCCCGACTCGAACGGGCGACCTGCGGATTCGAAGTCCGACGCTCTATCCAACTGAGCTACGGGCGCATGGTTTAGGGTAAGGCACTTAGCGAGACCTACGGAGCACTTAGTCATCTTAATGGCTGCTCCGCTGGCTCTTGCAAAAACTTGATCGGATTATCAACCATCAGGGATCTGTTTTCAAGGATTGTATTCCCTAGGCTGAAATTGTCACCTCCATTCGGTCCAAATAGAAACTGATCCGCTTTATTCGCCAACTGACGCAGGCATGTTAATTGCACATATCTGCACCGCTCTGCGAGAGAGTTCCCGACTCGGTCAGTACGACCCAGATCCCAATATTTGAGTTCATTCGCGGCCAATATCTCGTATTTGCTTTTCGGGATGCCAGCAAGCTGGCATCCAAAAAGCGGGAGCAAGCTCCCGCACTCCAAGTCAAGATGAGGCCTTAGGGAGTGTATTTTCAAACCGGTTGTCGGCGGTGAAAAATGAGGCCAGTCCCTAATTATTGAATCTGTGTTGGCTCTGGAGAGGCCCGCTGGATTAGAGTGTAGTTATGGCCCGACCCTTACGAATCACAGGGCGGCTTCGGCAGCTTTACCCAATGCGCATGTGGGCGCCACCCAGCAAATGTTAAATAAATATTTGTTATCAATTTCATCAAATATATAAATTTGATTCCCGGCCTTCTCTTTCCTATTCTGGGCGCCAGACTTTTGTAAGCCAACAAGGCTCTTGGCAACCGGGTTTCGCTAAAAGATTCATTTCTGATCGGATTGCGAAGGACAATGGCGTCCTGGAATAGAACATGATAACGTGTTCGGGACGCCATTTCTCATTTGTCAGCAACTTTTTTTCTGCCCTCGCTGACCACAGATTCCTGCTCGGTGTGGTGGGGACTAATGGTTGGTGTGATCCAGGGCAGACACTGGTTCCATGGGGCGCTTCCCCTTCCCTTCGCTATTCTTCATTCTTCGCCAACAGGAGACGATGATGCAATCTGCCGTTCAGACACGAGGTGCGCATTCCAGGAACTGTCCCCGTATTGCTATGGTGGTGTGGGGACTATGCATGGTGTTGGGGTTGACTCGGGAAGGAGTGGCACAAAATCAGTTGAACTTTTTCAACAATTACTTCGTCACGGGTGACTATGTCGTCGGAGGTGTGGGTCTGAGAGGGCTCGGAGTCAAAGGCTACGCGACGGGGACAATCAACATTCCTGATGCAACCTACCCGGGCGCCGCTTCGAGTGTCCCGCCGGGAGCCGACATTGTGGCAGCTCTGCTGTACTGGCAAACCGTGGAAAGCTCAAAGACCAGTTTTGCCGGACAACAAGGCTATTTCCGAGGGTATCCGATTACGGGAACCGTCTTGGGGAATCCGAATGCTCCGGTGTCCTGGAGTTCCGGAGGCTGTAATGGCTCCTCGTACGGTTCAAAAACCATGCGGACCTATCGGGCGGATGTGCGCCCCTATTTGCAAGTCGACACGAAGGGCAGTGTCGTGGCGAACACGTCTTACCAGGTGCAGCTGGCGGATAGCGGGAGCACTGGTAGTGGGGCCCCACTCACCTTGGGGGCAACCCTGGTCCTCATTTACCGGGTGCTGGATAAGAACGTTCCGCTCAATGCTATCACGATTTACGATGGCGCCTTTGCTCCCAGCAATTGCGGGGATTCCCTGAATCAGACTCTACAGGGCTTCTATCAACCGACCCAGCCACCGGGAGGAATTGTTGCGAAATTAACTCATATTGTCGGGAATGGCCAATCGAACAAGAAGGAGCAGGTGCTCTTTAACGGAATTGCCTTGTCGCCTGCCAAGACAGCAGCTTTTCCCGGCCGCTATAACGGCTCCTGGGATAATCCGACCTGGAACGTGAGTCCGTATCTCGGTCCTGCAGACACATCGGCCACTTCCACTGTGATTCCCTCCAGCAGCAACAGCGGCTGTGTATCCTGGGGTGCCATCGTCCTCAGTACGACCGTCCAGAACAGCGACAACGACGGACTGCTGGACATCTGGAAGACGAATTCCGGATATTGCAGTGCCTCCGTGAACGAGGGCGTGTGTACGCCGGGAGATGCGTCATGGGTTTCTCTCCCGGGGGCAATCCTTGGACAAAAGGACGTCTTTGTTCAGTTGGATTATATGTACCAGTGCAACGCCATTAACCCGGACGGAACCTGCAGTTCCAATGGGGCCTCATTGCTGCCCAACTCCCAGGTCCTGTCGATGGTGAGCAGCGCTTTCACAGCGCATCAGATTAATTTACACGTTGACATTAAAAATGTCGTTCCCGCCCAGGCCTGCGTCGACGATCTAACCGCCTCACCGCCGGCTTATTGTTCCTTCCCCAACCAACCCGGGGTGGTTGGATGGAAAGGCGGTTTTGAATTTATCAAGACGCAGCCGCTGAACTATCCCGATGAAATCTCCTGCCAACAAGCCCTGAATGGCCCCTGTGTGCGCCGCTTCCAGCCTGGAAGAAAGGATAGTTATCACTATGCACTTTTCGGCATCGGGGTAGGGATGCCGAATTGGACCTTCCAGGCAGGCACATTACTGAGCATTACAGGATCAGGAAACATCGCGACCTTCGCCACTTCAACGAAGCATGGACTGGCCGTGGGGGACCGCATTACCGTGTCCGACGCGATCAGCAATCCAAACCTTTCCGGCATTTACTTCATCCAAAGTGTTCCTGACCCGAATACTTTCACGATCCAATTCGCCAATCCGTCGGGTGTGGCGTACGCGTATAATCAGACCACTGACCCGGATCTTTCCGTTGCCTCAAGCAAAGCCACCAGCGCTTCCGGACTTTCCGACGTGGGAGGCGCCGACTCGCTCATTACTTTGGGACTATGGGGGGCGGATGGCTTGACTACACAGGTGCAAGCCGGCACCTTGATGCACGAATTGGGTCATGCTTTGGCCTTAACCCACGGTGGCTACTTCTTCGATTCGCCGGGCAGTTACGTTCCAACCGTTGAGCCCAACTGCAAACCCAATTACCAGAGTGTCATGAACTACCTGTTCCAAGTGGATATGCTGGGGCCCGATGGAGTCCTGGACTTCTCGAGTCAACAGCTGGCCACGTTGAACGAAAACAGCCTGGCGCCGGGGGTCAGCACGGCGGATGGCTCCCCGATCAAGTTCACGACGACCAAGTGGTATGACGCCAATCCCTCAGGTGGAGTCGGGAGCCCAGCCAATTGCCATTGTGATGGTACACCGATCTCACCCCTTACGGACGTGAACCCCACGATGTACCTTTATGGGGGGCCGACGCCGCCTCCTGCAAACTCGAGTTCAACCATCCCGATCTCTTGGTCTTCAGCTTCTCTGGACGCCAATTTTGACGGCAAGTTGAACGCTTCACCCGCTCTGCGAGGATATAACGATTGGTCCAATATTGACCTGCGTCAAATTGGCGCGACAGGGAGCGATATTGCCGGGAGCGGCAGACTCCTCAACGGCGGGGGAAGGCTTTTGAATGGAGGAGGCAGGCTTTTGAACGGCGGAGGAAGACTCCTCAACGGCGGGGGTATGGGAAGCGGAGAGATTTCTTTCCAGACGGCCAACTCGGTGGTCCGTCCCCCCAGGAATCTCACCGCTACGGCGACCCCAACGCCGCGTCAAATTCAACTGAGCTGGACGCCCCCCTCGTTTGGCCAGGTGACTGCCTATAACATCTACCGGGCAGTCAATGGAGTCCCGATCGCTCCACCATATGCCACGATTTCGGGTAACCCACCGGCCACCATTTCCATCGACACGGCGATCACCTGCGGTCCAACCTATACCTACTTTGTAACGGCCATTCTATCTGACGGCCGGGAGAGTGCCCCGTCGAACTCCGCCAGTCTCCAGGCTTCCTGTCCCGTTTACAATTTCGCCGGCTTCTTCTCGCCCCTCTCCACAGCAGGTGATAATTCCTATTCGGGAATCTTCACGCTCTGTAAAACCATCGCGGCAAAATGGACCCTTAAGGACAGTGGCGGGAATTACGTTAATAACTTGAAGGTCAATACGCTGCTCGCCTTCGGGCCGACGCCGCCGCTTTCAAACGGCACCTGCCCAGTCCCCCGAAATTTCCCTGGCAACGCCGTCCGTACCATCCTCTATTCTCCTCAGACCGGCGCCAAGAGCAAGAGCACGTTTGGTTATTCCACTCCGGCCCAGCAGTTCATTTTTAATTGGGACACCAATCCCTTCGGCTCTGGTTGCTATTTGCTGGAATTAGATCTGGATACCGGCCAGGTGGAAAAAACGTCACTGAGGTTGAAATAGGCTGAAGTGACTTAAGCAACGCCACTCAAGAGGCATGTCCGCGGGACGAATGATCGTGACGTTTTAGATTTCTCCAAAGTCTTGACCACTCAGGAGGTAAGGGGTGTAATTGAACAAGGGCCGTATCCAAGAAAATCTGGCGGGGACTGCCTGTCTCGAGCGTGGGAACGGAAACCGCGTCATTTCTCGCCGAGGCGGCGATGGATTTCAGGAAGAAACTGATCCTCACCCGCCTGACCACGGAGGCTCAGATAGGTGCGATAGGATTCGGCAAAGCCGGAACTTTTCAGCCCATCGCGGACGCGTCCCTGATAATAATAAACCGCGGGCAGATAGCCAAAGGTGGGAACCTGGTCCAGAAACAGCGACAGGGCTTCCCCGCGCCGCTTAATGCAGGAGTCAAATTCAGAATCGGCCTCGACAAAGAGGCCCGCATTCAAATAGGCGACCCCCAACTGAAAGTGAGCGATCCAGGTGTCCTGCAAATCAATGGATTCTTTGAAGGATTTGATGGCTCCACGAACGTCACCTTTTTGCAGGTCAATAGTTCCCTCGATAATTTTGGCGTAGGCCTGTGGTTCTGACAGCATCGCGGAAGCCAAGTCCGCCTTCATTTTTTGCGCCTTGACCACTTCGCCTGT
>JAXLQK010000051.1:0-45798 GCA_046331665.1 Terriglobia bacterium
ACTCTGCATGGACTCCACCAGCTTCCCCAGCTTCTTGGCGTCCACCTGAGAAATGGCATACATGGTCACAAAGAATGCAAACAGAAGGGTAATGAAGTCAGCGTAAGACACCAGCCAACGTTCATGATTGACGTGTTCTTCGTGTTTCTTTTTGCGGGCCATGAGTCTGTTGATTTCCTAGGTTAGGGTGGTGGTGACTGCCCTATTGGTTTTTGCGGCCGCAGGAATGAGGAGTCGGCGAGTTCAAACAAGATCCCCCGACCGACCTCGGCTTTCCTTAAGCGGCCATCCGCTCTTTGCCACCACTTTTCTCATTGAGGAGCTTCTTCTCTTCATGCGGCAAATAGCCCTTGAGTTTTTCTTCAATGATGCGAGGGTTTACTCCTTCGAGGATGGCGATAATTCCCTCCAGCATCATTTCCCTGGCTACCATAAATTGTTTATGACGAATCTTGAGTTTTGTGGCAAACGGCAAATATATTAAATTCGCCGATGAGACTCCATACACAGTGGCGACGAACGCCACGGCAATACCTGACCCCAGCTTGCTGGGATCAGATAGATTTTCCATGACGTGAATGAGTCCCAAGACTGCCCCGATGATACCAATGGTTGGGGCATATCCGCCCGCTGCTTCAAAAATCTTGGCGTCAATCTCCCCCTCTTCGTCAATATGATTGAGCTCGATCTCCATGGTTTCGCGAAGGACTTTGGGGTCCGTGCCATCAACGGCGAGGGACATGGCCTTCTGCAGGAATTCATCCGAAGCGTTTGGGATTAGACTTTCCAGTGAAATCAATCCATCCTTCCGGGCTTTGTGGGCATATTGAATGATTTCCTCGACGATTTGGGAATTCTTGACTTTCGGTTCAAAGATAACGCGAAGGCCTCCCTTACCCGCGGCGATCAGTGACTTGAGAGGAAAACCTAACGCCACCGCGCCAATCGTGCCGCCGAAGACGATGATTGCGGCAGTTGGCTGCGTAATAGACCCCAGGTGTAGCCCTTCGAGGGCTGCTCCGCCAATGACGGCGCCCAACCCCAAGATCAGCCCGATAAGGGATGCAATATCCAAAGTATTTCCCTCAACCTTTAATCACTTTCTCGGGCGGCAACCGTAACCAGGGGATTCCCCAACGCCCGCCTCCGAAAGTGAATGATCCGCTCCAGTATTTCTTCCCAGTGTTCCTTCACCACAAATGAGTTACCGTTGGTCAGCGTAATGACGGTATCTGTAGTTAGCTCAATGTGTTCAATGAGATCGGAATTAAGAATAATCTCGCTGTTATTAAGACGAGTGACTTTGATCATAACGTCATGAATCGCCAGAAGACCGGCTAGATGCCATATCGGACAAATGGGGTCGATTCTTTAAAAGTTGTGCTATTTCTCGCGCATTAACAATGCCCATGTTTCGTCTCTAATCTTTATCTTGGTCTGGATTAATGGACTGCTGCCAACTGGTTCTCCAAATCCTGTTCTCTCAAGCAGGCGATAATTTGTCGTGCCTCTTCGTGTGGACCTAATTCTTTATGGGCAATCTTCAGGGCCAAGCTAATTCTTCCCTCGTCCAGATAGCGTTTGACTCGATCGAGGGTGCCAGCTAGCTCAGGGTGGGAGACCAACAGCGATTCGCACGGAATTCCTGAAAGAACGTGATCCCTTGTCCCGGACCGGGAAGAGACCTTCAGCAGCGACTGCTCCTCCACCTGGAGCCGTTTCTTTTGGGCTTCCTGGATTTCCGGTCTGGCAACGACGAGTTCTCGATATTTGTCATAAACGACGCGAAGCGTCCGCAGGAAATCTTCTCTCTTCCTGCTGGTAGTAGACGAACCGTCGGTCCTCCAGGAAAATTCGCAGGTGATCTTTTTGAGATGTCCGAAGGGGTAACGTCGTGACATGCGAATCCACAAATCCCAATCCTCATTCGTTGTGAGACTCTCATCAAATAATCCGATTTCGTTCAGGCAATCCCGCTCATGCATTAGACAGAGGATCGGAATGAAATTGCCGACGAGGATTTGGTCGGCATCGAAATCAAAACTATAGGGCTGATCCTTGCGCGCGGTCACATAGATCCCCTCATTTAAGACTTGATGTGCCCGGTCAGCATCCGTATAGGCAACTTTTTGCCCCGTTTCTTCCAGGTAGGAGACCAGGGTTTGCAGATGGTCGGGATACCATACATCATCGTCGTCGAGGTAGGCGATGTAATTGCCTCGGGCGATCCGAATTGCTGAATTTCGCGCCGCGGCCCGATCAAGATTGGACGCGTGGCGCACATAGACGATATTCCGGTCACGGTTCCATTGTTGAATCATTGATTCCACCTCATCGCCCCCATCATTGACGACCACAATTTCATAATCGCGGAAGGATTGGGCGAGGACACTATGGATGGCCCTCTCGAGCATCCGTGGCCGGTTGTAGGTAGGTACAATGACCGAAACTTTAGGAAAAGGTCCCGTACCGGAATGTCGGAGGAGGGTCGATGTGGCGTCTGTCGGCTGCAGTACAGTGGACGGTCGAGTCGCAGGACTTTGCTTGGCAGTCAACTTCTCAACGTATTTTCGGATGCATGTGGCCTCTACAGGTGAACCGAAAGATTCCAGTCTGGCCCGCATGTTCCATCATCAGCTGAAAGGGTCCTGCTGCTTGTAGGGCTCACCTGTTTGAAGAGCCTTCGGAATCCTTGAGAAGATGAATTTGATTTCTCTGGGGATCGGAGCCTGTTGGATTTTCCGAACAACCTGCTCAATCTGAGGTATCAGGGTCGCTTTCAAGTCCGATGTGCATTCGCGGCATAGCCACTCGGTGAGGCGACCCAGCATAGCTCCCCCGTACCCAAGTCGATTGATAAAGGACCGGGGATTGACGACCAAAGACAGGCTGTTTTGAACGGCACGGATGGCATGGTCCTGCCTTTGCAAATCAGGAGAGGGAAAAGTTCGGGAAAAGGGCGTTGGTTCAGAAATTCCGAGCAAGCACGGGCGGAATCGTAAATCCCGATTTCCGGTGCCAGGCTGGTCCCCTGGGCCGGGTGAATTCGTGTAATGCATGTGCGGTCTTCGATGAATTGCGATTGATGATGAGTACTCAATCGTAACCACATCTCAAAGTCTTGCGCGTGGCTATATTCTTTCCGGAAGACGCCATACTTGTCAAAAGGGGGAGTGGTGGATGGCGATACTGATTCCATTGAAATAATTGATCTCGAAAAACTTCAGAACCTGCATATCGGGTGGGGGAATCAGCCCGTCTGGGTTCGGCTCGCCGCAGTACACTTTTCCAGTAGTCTCGTCCAGCACGGAGAAATGAGTATGGAATAGGCGAGTTTCTGGCGAATCTTGGATTGCCTTCCGATGGATTTCAATTTCCGCGACTCGAACAGATCATCGGAGGACAGCCAGCAAATCCAATCCCCACACGCATTCCGAAGGGCTTCATTCAATACGGAAGCTACACCGCCATTCTTCTTGTGAAAGATTCGAATGCGGCGGTCTTTCAAGGCGTATCGTTCCATGACCAGCGCTGTGTCATCCGTGGAGCCATCATTGATCACGAGCGCTTCCCAGCGAGGGTAGGTCTGACCGAGCAGGCTGTCGAGACAACCTGGCAAAAAGCGGGCCTGGTTATATGTGGGGACCAGAATTGAGAATCGCGGATCCTGTCTGGCGGGTCCGAGGGTGAGTTGGCGTTGTTCTTTGTCTATCCGCGCCTGGTCGAAGGGCCCGCCAAGGATAGATTCAAATTCCTTTACAAACATTTTGTATTGGTTTTCCAGTGAATACTTCGGTGCGTCTTGAAGACCATGACTTGTCAGTCGCTCACGCAGTGCGTCGTTTTCGACCAGCCGTTCAATTGCCTCCGCAATCATTCCACCGTCTTGATGCGGAACCAGCAAACAGTTTCGATCTTGTTCGACGATTCCATCCAAACCGCGGTTGTCGACTTGGATGACGGGAACGCCGCATGCCATGGCTTCCAGCGTTGGGAGACCAAACCCCTCATACCAGGAAGCGTTGATGAACAGATCAGCAGCATCATACATCTCTTTCATTTCTTCGGGGCTTAAGCCGTAGTAAAGAGAAGTCGTAAAGCCAAGCGGAGAGGTGTCCGTTTCAGAAGTCGGAAGCATTTTCCCTCCGTATACGTTGATTAAATGCAACGACCAATCCGGGCGCCGTTTGGCGACAATGGAAAGCGCCTCCTTGACGCAGGCGACTCCTTTGAGAGAATGCCATGGGTTGCCAGACATAAGAATGTTCAGGTTATTTGTCAGGGGCCGTTTCCAGCGAGGAGTAAAGGTCCGGGTGTCGATCCCGTTCAGGATCAACCGTGTTGATTGCCCATACTTGGACAGGAAGTGCTTGTGAACGTGGTGCGACACTGCGATCCGTCCGACGGGCAGCGTATTCAATAGTTCGAAGATAGGGACGGAGGGCAACGAAGACACTCCGGGCTTGAAAAAATAATGGAAATCCTCGACGCCTTGACAGAGATGAAAAATGGGTCGCGAACAGCTGCCCTGGGCCTGAAGCAGTAGAGGTAATTCCAGAATCGAATAGGCAATGATAACCGTTTCCCGAATGGCGGCGTATCTGGCCAGGTCATCTTCGATTTGATGGAATTTCCCTTTAATCTGCATCCAGGCCGGGGGCGCATCGTTGGAGTAGATCGCAACATCTATGCCCAAATCGGAAAGCCAGTTGGCGTAACGATAGACGATCTGTGTCCCACCTCCCAGGATGGAAGAATCGCGGATGGTAAAGGCAACACTGGGAACCCTTCCACTTTCCAAGCGCTCTTGAGCCATTTTCTGTTCCGCTCGTTCAAGATCGTAATTCCCCGCCCAAAGCTTGAAGACAGAGGCAATAGGAATTGGATGAGGATTTTTACTTCCAGGCTCGCTCACATTGAGGACCAGGGGGGGGATCTCATAAGGAAGACGGCCATTGACGGTAAAGGTTTGTCCATCTTTGTCGGCTATTCTTAACCAGAGGGAATAGGTCCCGTCCATCCACGGGTAGAACTGGCATTCGGTCGGGACGAGCTCTTCGGAGTCGGGTGCAGAAGAAGTTTGAATTCCGTCTCGAAGCTTTGACATCAACAGGGCCCACGAAGTGGCTTGATCGGTCTCCCGATGATCTTTTTCCTCATTCCGTACTCTTTGTTCCAGACTTTCCGCGTCGAGTACCTCGCCGGCGTGAATTTGAATGACTCGCTGGCCCTTCGCAGACGTGGCAGTGGCACCCTTTTCCACACGTGCGGTGGAATGAAAGAGATCGGCTTCGGGATGAATGCGAGAATCAGTCAGCCGGTAGGATTCAAACAGACAGTTCCGACTGCGAAAATCCATGGGGGGAATAAGTCAATTCAAAACATGGATAGGATTGGCACAAAATACTCTCCAGAGTCTTGGATAATCCGACAGTACTCGATCCTTCTAAAATTGACGGGACGACCTGGATTTGAAATTGCGGGACCGTGAAGTCAGGAATCCAAAAGGCGATTGTCGTATCCCGCGTCTTATGCGTTTGAGCTTCGTCCACTCATACCAATTCTTCCAAACGTGAAAAAAACTGAATCCCAACTGACTCAGGTTGGTGCTGTCCCAGGTAGATCGATGAGTCTGCCAGAATTCTCCCCCCAGATTCCAGGCGTCTTTGGTTTGTTCGTGAATCCCGTATGGAATGAGACTTAGGACGATCTTTTTGGCGTGAAGAGAGGCCTCCCGGACGAGGCGACAGGCCTGTCTGGGCTCCAAATGTTCAACCACGTCAATCAGCAGGATACAGTCAAACATTTCCCTGGAATGAGGAAAGTAATTCAACCCGTCGGTGTGATGAAATTCCGCCCAGGGGACGCGTGCCCGCGCCTTTTCCAGATAAGGGAGATGGGGTTCAATGGCGACGACGCGTTGTGAACTGGGTGAATCGTAGGTGATCTCATACAGCCGATATCCAGGATGCTTCCTGCCTGCTCGATAGACACTTTGGACAAGGTGTTCAAAATTACGTTCAACCAATCCTTTTAAATGAAGCCATGATCCTTTCCTTTTCCGCCGTAAAACCAGACAACTCCCGCTGCGATGGCCAAAACGAATTCCTAGGGGTGATGGTAACCGAGCAGAAGGCGAACAACTGTCTCGCTAACGTTCTCTGTAGATACTCTGTGGGGGAGACCAATGTCCTCCCTGGTTCAGGACTTGATGCGCACACATCGAAGGATGACATCAGGGATGGCACTACTCAGGATGTTACTGCCGCACTCCAAGGTCTCAGGCGTTCCGTCACATCTCGAATCGTCACATTAGGGACCTTAAGGATCGCACATTCTTCCTGCACCGTCCCACTGTCGCTGAGCACACACAGCGCGTTCTTTTCAAGGTGAATGAAGTCAAAGAAGCCGAATGGCGGAAGAAAATGAATATCCGGGCTATTGGAAATAACCCCGTACTCATTGATCGTGCCCTGGTTCGGGGTGGGTAGAAATAATGACCGGCAAACGGTAGGCTTGCTGGATGAGGCTTAGAGCGGCGGTGAGCCCTAGTAAGCGACTTTTCAAGTCCACATTTTCCGCACGGTGCATGGTTACCAGAGTAGCGCTTGGATTCGATAAGCTTCGCAAGGATTTGCGACCGTTCAATCTGAGGATTGAAGTAGTTTATGACCTCATAGATCGGATTCCCCGTGACATAGATTCTTCGATTATCGATGCCTTCCCGAAGGAGGTTTTGTCGACTGCGTTCCGTGTAGGGCAGAAGGACATCACTGGAATGATCAATGATACGGCGGTTGACTTCCTCCGGAACACGGTCGTCATAGCATCGATTGCCTGCTTCCATGTGATAAACGGGAATGGCCAGGCGTTTGGCCATCACCGCTGCGAGACTGCTGTTTGTGTCCCCCAAAACCAGGAATTTATCGGGAGTTTCTTTCAAAAGGATTTCCTCAATCCTGGAAAGAATTCCTCCAATTTGTTCTCCCATCGTCCCCTTCGCATTCAGGACATAGTCGGGTCGACGGACATTCGGCTCTTGAAAAAAGATGTCGTTCAAGTTGGCGTCATAATTCTGTCCGGTATGGACCAACAGTTGGAGGGAGACCTCATCCAATTTGGGGATGATTCGGCTCAAGCGAATGATCTCTGGACGTGTACCCAAGATTGTAAGCAATTTCATGTGGACTGCTCCGCGAATCGATAAGGGAAGACAGACAGTTCGTCGACCATCTCCTCACAGGTGGGGGGGCGCTGACCATAGCCCGCCAGCTTCCAAAGCCTCTCATTAAGTGATCGGTTCTCAGTTGCCAGGGTGCGATTTACAACTTGTGGGGACTCCGTAGCCGCGATCTCGATATCAGAACGGCAAAACGATTTGGCAAAACCGCACAGGAGCGTGTATTTGGAAACCGTTCCAGACGGGACGAGGTGCTGCAAACGAGGGTATGGCTCGATTTCGAATTACCGCATGGCAGAGTTTCGCGAAATGCAGCGTTGTCACGCCGTTCCACCGGTGGTTCACAAAGCCGGACAATCGGCTGTTGCGGGGTTGACGCCGAAACCATTCCAACAAAAAAACGAAGGACTTGGGCTCTGGCCCAATAATGGAACTGCGCAGGCAATGAACGTTGGAAAGCATCGCCTCCCCGAGACTCTTGGTCTTTCCGTAAACTCCAGGGCGTCATGGGGATCCTTTTCAACGTAATCTCCTTTGAACCCCGAATAAACGCAATCGGTAGCGATCTGGAGGAATTGTCCTCCACGCTCTCCATAGTAGCGTCCAAGCAGGTAGGGGAAAGTGGCATTCCCAAGAATCGCCTGCTGAATCTCAGCCCCGTTGTCATCATGGGTATAGGGCTTTGTCAATCCAATCGCATTTATCACCCAGTCCGCCGGCCCCATTGTCGCAAGCTGATGTGCCGTGACGGCCTCGTCCCCAAGCTCAAAGAGCCGCCAGTCCACTTCCGGGATTCGATTTTTCCCGGCTTGGATCCAGGAGGGGGAACGAACCGTTGCCGTTACAGAAAGGTCGGGATCTCGGGAAAACCAGTCCACCAGCATGGATCCGAGCATTCCACTGCCACCCAAAATCGTGACCTTAGTTTTTCTCATGGAGACTCCTCTACCTTTCGATTACCTTCCAGATATCCCAATACCTTGCTTCATATCGAATGTCATCGTCCCGGCTCTCTTCCAAGCTCGAAGTGGAGAAAAAAAGGATTTTCGCGTCGTCCGTCAGCGACATAAATCCATTGGCAAACCCGGCGGGAATGAAGATCACCTGAGGTTTAAGGGCCGAGAGGACAAAGCGATTCGTCGGGAGAGTTTTAGATGGGTTCTCCCAATTGTCGATGCGGACCGCTCCAATCAAGGCTGCTCCGGATACGACGGTGACGTATTTGGCCTCGCGACGGTGGGCATGCCATGCCCGGATAAAACCAGAGCTGTGGTTGGAGACCAGATAGAATCGCTTAACATCTTGAAAGTGGAAGTCATTTACGAAGGACAGTTCCCCTCGATCATCCACCGCTAAGCCGCCGTTGAAGACCTGAATCTCATTGGTCATTCTATACACTCACCGACACCTTGCTTAGGTCTGGCACAAATTGGGATAGAAATGCCTGATTGGCGTATCGCGGGTTGGTCACATCCTTGAGCCGATGACTTTCCAGCAAGTCCTTAATCTCGCAGATTCCATCATCAATGGACAAGTAGGGTTTCCAGCCGAGTTCCGCTCGGGCCTTTTGACTACTGACGCGATAATTTCGCAAGTCCTGAAACTGCATGTCCGTCAGAATCAACTCTGAGTCTGGAAAATGATTTCGAACTTGGTAGGCGAGATCCACAATCCGGACGTTCTGCCGAATCAAGTTGTAGATGCCGACATGTCGGGTACCCGCATGATCCACAATAGCCTTGGCCACGTCCTTGACATGCAACAATGGGCGAAATTGGTCCCCGCCATAGACCGTAAGCTTGCGCTCTAACGCCGCTCGGACGGTAAGAATGTTCACCACCAGGTCCAGTCTAATGCGGGCGAACTGGTCGCCCACGCCAAACAAGGTTCCCAATCGAAAGATCAAAGCATTCTTATTGGACAAATGTTCTTCGGCTCCCAGTTTCGTCGTTGCATAGACTGAGAGCGGGTTTGTGAGGGACGATTCTGTCAGCTCCCCGTTCTGCGCCCCGTATACTGAGCAAGTGGAAGTAAAAATGATCCGACCATCGAAATTCTCGGCCAACCAGGCAACCGCATGTTGATTGACCTCAATACTAGCGGCCGGATTTAAAGCACAGGCCCCGTCTCCGACCAAGGCGGCGAGCCAAATAACCGCGTCACTCCAGTCAAGTTGTTGACGCAGTCGCTCATGGTCTCGAATGTCTCCATAAACGAATTCCACCGGCTTTCGATAAGATTCTTCATACAGCAACGCGTCATAAACTCTTATGTTGTGTGGGGTCTGCAGGAGCATGTCGGTCACAGCCCCGCCGATGTATCCGGACCCTCCGACAATCAAGATGTTCATTGAAATTCCCTCAACAAAGACTTCAGCGAATTCCTCATGAGCAATTAACTCGCCAACTTATGCTTGAATCATGCATCGTTGTACCCATTGATTTATCAATCCATTATTCCTTACGGAGACCTACCATTTTTGGAAGAATCCAGATTGAAAGCCCACGGAGAAGAATTTGCCGCCTTCCTAGGTAGATTTGATCACCGCCAGGAATCACTGTGCCGGGTTGACCAGACAAGTCGGCTCTTGATTCTTGCAAGGTGGAAAATCCTGAGGAAAAATGCCGGCTTCACTTAAGCGACAAACAAAAGTGTCCTGCGCCCAAAAGATCTTGACCCCTTGCTCTCGGAGCGATTGGATCCATTCTTCACGGCTATTGCGTCCTGCTGCCGCATTCAGGCATCCCCAACGGACAATGCAACAGCTATCAGGGATGGAATCCATCTCTTGATATTGCCCCTGTCGGTTTCGCCAAATCCCCGCGCAAATTTTTGGATCGAGAAATCATCCTTTCCCCGTCAAAATGAACCGACTGTGGGGAGCCTGGGAGATTTAGGGAGGGGGCAATCAGGCTTGGAATGCTGCCAATTTGCTCTCCAATGGCCACTAGCTGAGAAAACCATTGCTTTGAAAATAGCAACGGTTCCGATACTAGAGCGAGGGTAGGGAGCGCGAACCTGTCTTTTGATAAGGACAAGAGCCGAGGCGAAATCCTCGGTTGGCAGGAGATCCACGTCCGGAAAGCCTTTCAATGTCTCAGCGAGCTTTTCTGGGCATTCCTGGGCAAGCAGGTAAAGTTTGAGGTCTGCATACGAGTTTGAAAGCAACGACTCAAGTGTCGTACGCAACTCCGAGAGGAGAGACGCAGGAAAGATCCAAATCGAGTAGTACAGCGGCGTCAACGCTCGGCAAGTAGCGCCGGACTGGCTCTTTTCGGATCGCCTCGACTCTTTGGAGTACACGTTGTGCCGCATGGTTCCAACTCCAATGCTGGAGTACTTTCTTTCGGGCTTGTCGCCCCTTCTCTTTTGCCTCAGCACGCTGTTGAAAGACGTGACGAAGGAGCTGGGTTAGCGATTCAAGATTAGGCTCCAGCATCCAAAGATCCTTCCGGGTCTTAAGGCCGCTTATTTCCCGATTCCCGAATACACGACGCTCGGCTGGAATCAGATAGCCGGTTGCATCATTCACAAAGTCATCGGTAGGACCTCCAGCAGTCACGATCACGGGCAAACCACATGACATAGCTTCCAAGACCGGCAGGGCGAAACCTTCCCCCCGGTAGGGATGAACCAGGCAGTCACAGCTGTTATAGAGCCTCGCAATTTCCCCATCTGTCAGGTCTTGATCCAAATAATAAATATGGGGATTGCCGGCATTTCTTTGTAAAGGCCGGATTTGCTCGCCGAGTCCTTGTCCTTGATAAATGCCACTCGTCCCCATGTCTTTAATGACCAACAGCACGTTGTCTTGCGAACCGAATGAGCGTTGGAATGCGTCGAGGAGAAGATCAACGCCTTTTCGATGTATGGTGCCACCCAAGAATAGAAACTTGAACGAGTCTGAATGCGGAAGCTTTAAAGGCTTAAGTCCCGGTTGGAATAGGTCGCTATCCACTCCATTCGGAATGATAGAAACGCGATCAGGGCTGACTCCGCTGGCAATATACAGGGCACGAACATAAGAGGACGGAACCCAAAGCTCATCCACGGAGGCATTAATGTTGTCAACCCACGTCTCCGGAACAGCGCCGTATTCCCAAGGCTGGATCACCACAAAATGGCCTTCCGGCGGCGAGGTCCAGTTGGGAGGCCACTGATGCCGGACATGAACATCCACGGGGCGTCCACAATCCTTCCCATAGTGGTTCACCAAAGCCTTGAATTTTCCGCTGAGAGAGGCCGAAAAATTGTCTGTCCCGACCGGCAAAATGCTTAATTCCGCTTGCCGAGACTCCAGCAAAGCGGATTCCAATTCACGATTAACCAATGCCAGGCTATGGTTTACCAGTTGAGGTCCTTCCCAACAGAGATGCGGGAGGGGATGTTCCGATTGTCTCCTCGCCCGTTTCCGATGGAATCGGGATTGAGAACGCTGACCAGTTCTCGACGAGACTTCCTCAAATTGTTTCATCATTGCCGTCAACATTGTCTTCCTGCTGTATTGCAAATGAATCTCCTTCCTGGCTTGTTCGCCTCTCAACTTTGCTTTTGTGAAATCATTTCGAATCTGCCGCATGTACTCGGCTAGTTGCTGAACGGACTCATCGGGGGGCAGGCCTTTGCTAATTTCGTTGGAATGGCAGGCCGCCTGGCCCAAGGGATATCCATTGCTTTCATTGATCAGTTCCGCGTTCATCCCGTAGGGACTTGCAATTACGGGCATTCCCAAGGCCATGGCCCGCATTAAAGAACGCCTCCCTGGTCCCGAGGGAGCCACTTGGACATAGGCCTGGGAGGAGCGGAGCAACGGGCACAAGTCAGCAATTGGGGGATGCCGCACGATGAGGACATTATCGACGCGGGTTGGATCCTGACCCAGCCGTTCACGGATGAAAGAGCCGATGCGATTCGCAATCTTTTGCAATCCGGCGTCTGTTGAAGTATTAATCCCTAGAATTAAGGCGACATCTTCCGATCGACTAAATTGAGAGAGAAAGCCTCGCAGGAGCAGCTCCCACTGATTGGGTTGTCTTTCATCAATGAACGACAAAAAATTAAGATCACGGCCTCCCGCCAGTGGAACGAATGAACCCTTCTCCTCATCCGGCGTTAGCTGAAGACTCTCTGGCATATACACGAGTTTGTCGAGTGGGATACCGGACTGTAAACATAGGTCATAATGGAATTTGCTGGGAACCCAGACAGCATCGACGAGCTTTAATGTAGCGAGGGAGTTGGGAGCCAAGTGTTCGATGGTCGAAGAAACGTGGACCACATTCCAGAGAGAATGATCATCCTTGCTCCATTTCTGTGGAAAGCGCCGGTCGACATGAACATAGGATGGAGTCAGTCGTGTCTGCTCCAGATTTCTTAAGAGGAGGTTCTCTTTCCCGTCAAGGAAGCCTCGGGAGAGAGAATGGTCCTCAATCCTTATGGAAAACCCTCCAGAAATAGCCCCCAGTAGGTCAGACCGCACGGAGTCGCCGGAATCCCCCCACTCAAAAAAAGGTCCCTTCCACAAAATGGACCACGGGGGTTTAGCATTTGGTAACGTCAGACCTGTCCGACTGGAAGCTCCGGAAGAAATTGTCCGATCAGGGTCCAGGGAGCTTGTTGCAGGGGAAATTTCCGAAATCTGTGTTGCCAGCGTGATTTCCAAACATCGAAGCGAGGGGCCGAGTGTTGACCAAGCCTTTTGCATCAAGGGGAGATTTTTCTGCAGGATCTTGTGATCAAGATACGCGGCCGTTGACTCTTCTGACTCTATAAAAAATAAGACCCTCTGGTGGTCCGTCAAATGTGGCAAATACGAAAGTACGAGAGAAAGACACGGATCGTTCTGCGCGGAGGCATGGACCACAATTGTATCGAAGACGGTGTGAAGATGCTCCGATGCAAGAAATTCCGATACGGAAAGAACCACTGTTTCGATTCCGAGAACCTTGGCCAATTCACAAAGACGTGAGTCACTAGTTACGGAAACCTTCGGTTGAAGAGATTGCGTAATTTCAAGACGGCGTGATCCAAATTCTATGAACGCTCCAACGTCTTGGTTGCAGACCGTGCGGTAGATCTCACGAATCACGTCCGGTGGATAAGCCTCGGTCTGGACCGAGTTGGTATCTGACAAGTGGACAGAGTCCCTCCTGCCTTCATCCAGCAGTTCCCGATAGAGACTCCAATGCATTTCAGCGGATCGTTTCCAGGTGTGGTTTGTCGAGAAAGCGCGGGCCCGTTTGCATAATTCTTGAGAGAGAAGCGGGTTGGTCAAGACGGATTCGATCGATCCTGTCAATGAATCTTTCCCCGCAATTCTGAAGACCGCATCTTCCAAGCTTGGGAAAGAGGGTCCGGGGTATGAAAGCACGGGGCGACTTGCACCGAGAGGAAGCGAAGCGGCGCCGACCATTATCTCGCCACTCTGCGGGGGGGAGATGATGACTGCGTCGGCGCAGCTAAAAAGAGAAGAGATTTCCTGCTCTTCTAGGCGCTCCCCAAAGAAAAGGATGTGCCGCTCCATACCCTGCTGCCTTACGATCGACTCACATCCGTCTCGATCCTTGGCGGCGTCGCTGGGTGAGGGAGGGATTACAAGACAAATCAGATCCATGCGTTGGGAAAGCATGGCAATGGATTGCACCAAGCCCACAAACTCTGGAGAGACTTCCATTAATCCGTGGTAGATAACAACCTTCTGAGCGAGAGGAATACCCCACCTTTTCCGCACCTCGGACATCAATTGGCGGGAGGGGATGGAAATGCCTGAAGGAATAACACTGAGTTTTTCACCTCTGAACCCGTGGGCCATCATTTCCAGCCGGTGTTGGGAAGAAGGCACCACGACCACATCGGCTTGCAGGCAGATGTCCATGGCGGGTGATGAGATTGGGGGTGTGCGGTGCAGGGTGACAACCGTTTTCTTCCCGGCTCGCTTTAGGTCCTTCAAGTACTTCACCAGTTCTGAAGAATACAATTCTGGGTCGAAGTTGATATGAACCACATCCACGTCAAGGGAATGGGTCCAACGCAGAAGAGGGTAATACCAGTCGGATTTTCTATTCCAGACCCGCACAACTTCTGGAGGATCAGGCACCGGATATCGGTCTAGAATCCCACTCTCTCCTAACACCGTGAAGGATCCCCGTGGGTATTCATTGAGAAGGTGCTCGGCATAAGCCGCCAGAGCGGAGGTCTGACAGTATGGGGAAACGAAGCCAATCCGGATGGGCGGGCGTGACTCAGTGGGGGGAAGTAGTCCCGTGTCCCGGTAGCAGTCGGGCTCGGAAGGGACGATGCGATTTTTCCAGCGTTTTCGGAAAGCTCTGAGGTTTTCTTCTTCACGGTCGAAGCGACATTCGGTTTTCGACACATAATGAACAATTTCGCTTTTAGGCGTGTAGACTACGCGATACCCAAGCTCTCCAGCTCGGAGGCATAGGTCGGTTTCCTCATGTCCATTCTGGTAAAGCGAATCAAAACCTTCCAGTTGCTGAAACAGCGATCGGCGTATAAGAAAACAGCTCCCAATCACCGCTGGGTAGCTCCGCTGGATGTTGACCAGAGGATGGGCAGGGTCAAATCCGTAATAGATCTGAAGAGGGGCAACGTCAGGCGTCAGTATCACTCCGGCATGCCACACACGATTGGGATAGATCGGATCAGTGTGGGCAAAGAGTTGTTTGTTCCCGACGATGCCGATCTGCGGATCTTCGTCTAGAACTTTAACCATTTCGTCCAACCACCCTGGTTTGACGACGACGTCATTATTAAGAAATAACAAGTATTCACCCCGAGCTGCCCAACCTCCTCGATTGCATCCCCCTGCAAAAAATAGGTTCTTGTGATTGCGGATGGTTCGGATTGGAGGCGTTAATGAATGAAGCCACGATGGGGTCCCGTCCGTGGAGCCATTGTCGACCACGATGACTTCGTAGGTGCCGGCTGACGTATGCTGGGCGATCGATTCGAGGCAGGCTCTAGTGAAATGCAGATTATTAAAGACAGGGATAATGATGCTGACAAGCGGCGGAACGCCATTGTCGAGCTGTTGGGAATCAGGAGCCGGACGATGCATTTCCAGTGACCCAGCGCCATTGGATGCAAAAAGAAGCGTGTCTTCAAGCACATGACAAACAATCGTCGAATCATGAAGAGGTGGATATAGGACAGCTTGTTCTTGAGGTTCTTCCTGAAAGGAGTTGGCAGGCGGCGTTGCCCCCACTTTCGCAGGATTCCCAATCGTCGTTGGTGTCCCAGTGAGACATTGAGACTTGTCGCTGGCGAGCAGGGCAGGCCATAGGCTTCTGGAGCATGCCCAGCAAAGCAATTCATTCCACTTCGGAAGACTGGGGAGGCTGGATTGCTGACCATAGAATCGCCCTCTCCGCTGTTCAAACCACATTTTCCGCGCGTTGACTGATTGGGGTTCATTGGGGTTTTCTACAATGGCAGGAAGATAGACTCGCTCCGGGTTACCCTCTAGTGCGGCAAGGATTCCCTCCATCCAATCTCCCTCCAGCTGCAGGCAATCTTTCAGGAAGATGAAAAAACCGCCAGTGGAGGCTTTAACGCAAGGGTCCCAGCCCTCTAGGTCCGGCCCGGCATTGGGAGAATAAACTATCTTTAGCCCGGGCTTGGAATCCAGGTAGGACCTTTTCTCATTCAGATCACCTGTCAGACGAACTATCAACTCCCAATCGGGGAAGGTAGATTGAACTAAAGCTTCCACAGTTTGTTGCAGTGCAGGCAGGGGAGAATTGGCTTGGAGGAAGATCGAGAAGGTTGGGGATGGTTTCTTTGTCTCGCCCACGATTTCATCTTCCAGGTAAGGGTGGCCCACCAAAGACTCAGGCAACAAGGCTGGATTGACGGGGATTGCCGATCGAAACCTTTCGGGTTTCAAGGGATGAAGGAATCTCAAGGTACGATGATTGTCCCAAGGATCCCAGATACGATGCTTCCAATCATTAATCAGCTCAGCAGTCAGTCCAGAACCAAGAAGTCTTGATTTCACATGATGGAAAGGGCTCGCATAGGAGAAGGAGTGACAAACTCCTGTCTCAGCAGGGATCAAGACAATGGGTTGTTCGTTGGTTGTGCCGTCCGTCTTGAGAAGAGTGCCAGGAGAGAGCCGGGAGATGATAGTGGAGTGCACAGGATCGAGGGGATCCACCCGATACGATAGACCTTTCCAGTAGCAGTGCTGTCTTAATTGAAATTGTCCCACGGCTGGCTGACTGCGTACGGCCTCCAAAATCGCTCGCAGTTCCTTTTGACGGTAAACCTGTTCAGGCTCAAGGATGAATACATGTGACATGCCTGATTCACGTAAGGATTGGATCAAAGTGTTCTGGCAATCCACCTTGTCGGACCAATTCCTCTCAACAAACTGGACCTTTGCATCTGCCTCTAAGGTCTTCCGGAGAGATGACTTTGAGAGCTCGCCTCGGAAAAGTCCGTGATTCAGCCCGATCAGCACCGAATCGACATGCGGAAGGACAGACTGGACCGAATTCAGCAGGTAATCCACTGTGCCGGGTAGGAAATAGATCGCGCCGAGTTTCATTGCATTGCTTGTTTGAATTCAGCGATGCTTTCTTCAAATCCAGCTAAATTCGCCAGAAGCTCGAATTCGAGGATGTCGGCCACCAGGATCCAATCCTTATGGGTCTGAGACTCAATTAAACCTTCCAGCGTGGGGGCCATTCCGTTGAGAAGTTGAGAAATCCGTTCTCCAGGTAACCGATTGGAGGACCTTAGGCTCAACTCAATCCCTTGCAACAGGGCCACAAACATCTTGATTCCTTGAAGTACCTGGCTCAATTTGTCGTTCGCCTCGTCGAGTTGACGGAGTCGAAAAGTCTCCGCTGTATCTACCATGGCGGTTTGGAGACTCACGAGGTAGTTTTCTGCATCTAAGATTGCTTGTTTGACCATCTCTTCTAAGAGGATGGCCTGAATTCGAACCTCGCCAATCGATTGAAGTGAGCGATCCAATATGGCACGATCCCGGAACTCCAAGATTTCATTGCCGTCGAAACGGACGGAGGCGATAATTTCCCTTTCTCCGATGTGTTTCGTCTCCAATTCCAGCAAAAGATCCTGCCAGGTCTGTATTGATGGGCTGATTGGCAGGTTGGTTCCGTTGATTTCTACTTGTTCCATGCGTGTCTCCTTAGTTTAGTCCACGGAATGAAGCGGCTTTTCCGCAGCCGGATAAGAGTCGGTAAGTTTTTGAAGCTGCTCTCGGGCAATGGTGGCCAGACGCCCTTCGTGTTCTGTGACTTCCCGATACACTTGAAGTGCTTCAGTTCTTTGACCCGAACGAACGAGAGTCATGGCCCAGATCATCTTTAGTGTGTCTTCTGCGGAGTGCGTTTGAATGAATCGCCCCAAAACCTCGGCGGCTTCGGCGTACTTGCCCGATCTCGCTAGACCAAGGCCGAGTTGCCGCGCAAGCTCGGGTTGATTGGGTGTAAGGGAATAGGCCTTTCTCTGGCACTCAAGGGCTTCCGAGTATTTCTCAACCCGTTGATAGGCAATTCCAAGATTTACCCAGGAGTCCTGATGGTTCGGATCCAACTCAAGGGCCTGCTTGAGAAGACGTGTTCCTTCAGACCACTTTTCCTGGTTAATTAAAATGGCTCCCAGATAACAGAGGCTGGCAACATGGTCGGGACTGAGGGTGATGGCTTTTGTAAAGTAACTTTTGGCAACTTCTGGTTGGTTTTCTTTCAGACTGATGATTCCTAACTCGCAATGAAGCTCTGCCGAGTCTGGTCGGGATTCCCTGGAACGTAACAGATGCCGCCGTGCTTCCGAAAATCTCCCCAACCTGGACGTACATATGCCCAGGTACAACTCAGCGAGCCCACAATCGATTCCGTGTCGAATTGCCTTTTCAAAATGGGGGATCGCTTCAGCGTAATAGCCAAGTTCCTGATATTGGATTCCCAGCTCAAAATGTGTCCTTGGATCTAATGGATTCAGTTCCAGCTTCTCGAGGCCCAGCCTTAAATACAAGTTCTTCTTTTTTTTCATTTGGTTGGGCGACCGAACTTGTCCGTAATGATGAAGAACTACTCCTGAGCCTTCGATGGGAATTCCCGCTTTCGCCAGGGAATCTTCAACACTTTCATGAACACAACCGGAATAGCGAATTTCCCGACGCCTGGGAAACATACGGACAACGGGAATATCCAGATATCCGGCAAATTCTCGTCCTTCATCATAATCATGAAGGTTTCGTTTCCAGGTTTGGTCCCAACTGAGTTTCCCGGAGGTATTCAGATAATTCCTCTGGATTAGGCTATAGGCGACAGGGTCCTCTCGTTCTGTCAAAATCCCCAGCTTCTCCAAGTCCGTGGGCGACAACGCTTCATCCGCATCCATGACCAGAATCCATGGTCTCGTGGCTTGGGCGATGGAAAAATTGCGGGCTGAAGAAAAATCATCTTTCCAGGGATAAGGAAACACCTTGGCCCCGAAGCGGGAAGCGATTTCGGGAGTATCGTCCTGAGAACCGGTATCGACAACAATGAGTTCTTCAAGCGAAGGAGAGGCACTGGAGAGCGCCTTTTCCAGATACCCCGTCTCATTCTTAACAATCATGCAAAGACTGATATTGCCAATGGTCTTCATTGATCTAACTCGGAGGTCATGCTCAGTTGACTCGTGCCCGAAGCCTTTAACTCAGGCTCTTCCACCGGAGACAGAGCCAAATGGTCTGGCCACCGGTGATCATTTTCTGCAGGTGTCGTCTTCGTGTGGGCTAGCAGGCGCTGTATCTTTCGTGATGCTAATGGGGCCAGTTTGGGGTTCTTTTGTTGGGCGTTTCGAAATAACTCAATGGCCTCTTCCCGCTGGTTGCATTGCTCGTAAAAATGTCCAAGCCACAGGAGGCATTCGGTATCCTCTGGGTTTTGCAGATAAACTCTCTGCCAAAGGAGCAGAGCCTCAGGCCCTGACAGGCTATTCGCTTTCAAGGTTGCGTATTTCTTCAGTGCCTGAGGGTGGCGGGGATCCTGTTCCAGGAGTCGGCCATAGAAGTCTTCCGCCAGTTGAAGATCCTTTTGATATTCCGCAATGGCTGCCAGATTCATGTAACACTCTTCATTCTTCGGATCGGAATCAAGGACCCGCCGGTAATCGTGAGCTGCCTCTTCCAGCCTTCCCAGGGAAAATTTGGAATGGGCTTCGAGCAATCGGGCCCTTTGATTCGAAGGATTGATCTCGAGGGTTCGCGAGATCCATTGAATGGCATTGGTAAACCGTTTTAGCTTGAAATAGATTTCGGCGAGGACGGGGGGGCAGTGCTTGCTTTCTGGAAAGCGCCTGAGAAAATCCTCTAAAAGGCCGGCGGCATGCTCCAGGTCGTACCCCTGCAACGCCAGCTTCCCGAAGTTTTCATGAAAACTTTCGTTATCGGGATTCAGACGGAGGGCCTTCCTGAGCAAGTTGAATCCTTGGTCGATCTGACCGAGGCGAAGGCGCACCCCTCCCATATTGAATACGGATAATGCGCTGTGAGGGGCAAGTGAGATGGCCTTTTCATAAAACTTCAAGGCTTTCTTGAGGTGCCCCCTGTCGCGTTGAAAATTGGCATATTCAAAAAGGACTCTCTCATTGTTTGGAGCCAGAGTGAGGCATTGCTGATAGTACTCTCCGGCGCGATCTGTCTCCCCAAGCAGGTGCCAAGCTTTGGCAGCGTATAGAAGACTCAGGTTAAAGGTTTTGTCGAGCTGATAGGCCGAATCAAAATAAGGAATGGATTCCTCGAATTTCCCGACTTCATAGAGCTGCACTCCAATCTCGAATTGAGCCATCGGATTTCCAGGTTCTTCGAATGCCTTGAGCTTTCCTAAATCCAAATAAAGTTGCTTTTTGTGGGCGAGGCGATCGGCATCGACAACCTTGCCGTAGTGATGAATCACCCAGGGAGTTTTCTCGAACGGGAGGGAGTGGGAAAGAAATGCGGGCTCTACCAGCTCGTGGACGCGGCCTTGATAGCGAATTTGGGGGCAGTTTCGAAATAGCCGGATAACGAAGACTTCAATGCAGTTTGTGAAATCCCTTCCTTCTTCATAGTCTCTTGGGTTTGGAATGGCGCAGACATAATTCGCATCCCAAAGGTAGGTTCGTTGGGAAAGTAACAAGCCATGCGCATTTTTCGAATGAATCCAGGAACGCATTTGGCGCGCATCGCGCTCCGCCAGCTGCTCATCGGCATCAAGGACCAAAATCCAATCTCCCGTTGCCATAGAGATCGAAAAGTTCCTGGCTTCGCTAAAATCTCCGGTCCAGGGAAAACGAAAAGTGTTTGCCCCAAAGTCCTTGGCCACCGTCATCGTTTGATCCTTGCAGCCAGTGTCAACAATAACGATTTCGTCAACGAAATCCTTGACACTGGCCAGGCATTGACCGATGTGCCGCTCTTCATTTCTGACGATCATGCATAGACTAAGCTTGAGATAAGAGTTAGACATGAATGACTGTAGGCAATTTTAGAATCAAAATTAAGTGCGCCAGGTAAGAAACATCCCGGAAAATTTTTCTGACTCGTCAATATTTTGGCTGCGGCCAGCCTGGCGGCCATTTCCAATGGCTTTTTAAGTGGCGATTCTTCAATCAGATATCAGTGTATTGATCCGCATTACGGGTGCGCGGGACAAGAGCGAATCAAGCACCAGCCACCTGGATAAGCAACCATTCATCCAAAAAGACCACTTCGCTGGAAGAAACGAATCGCCACCCCTTTTCTTTCGGAATAGGGTGTGGTGGAAGGGAAGACGTGAAATCCATTTCTCTTCTTGAATGCAAAAGAGCAGAGAGGCGTGCGAGTTTGTTAGAGAACAGGGGAAAGGTCCGAGAGGGGAGTCCAGGCTCAAAATACCTATAAAGTTTTGTGGTGGCCCTCCGATATGTGAGCCAGACACGGCACGCTGTCGGTGAGATCTCAAGCTCACACCACTCATTTCTAGCACGGATGCTAGAAAACGATTTCATGGAGGAAATCACATGTCCAGTTTTTCAGTTGTTAACAACATCGGGTCGGTCAACGCACAGTCGAAGCTGTATCAGACGAACCTGGGTCTGCAGAGAACCTTAGCCCGTTTGTCGAGCGGACTTCGGATCAACAGTTCCGGGGATGATGCAGCGGGTCTGGCGGTGGCCAATAAATTTCGGTCAGATGTCGCCATTCTCAACGTTGGGGTCCGCAATGCGAATGATGGTCTCAGCAAATTGCAGATTGCCGACGGCGCGTTAGACAACATCTCTCACCTGTTAGATCGGGCCGCCACTCTGGCTACACAGTCTGCTTCAGGGAGCTTTGATGGAAGTCGACAAGTCCTGGACGACGAATTTCAGGCCGTCTTGGCTGAAATCGATCGTGAAGCCAATATCGGTGGCTTGAACACCGCCACTTCTTATTCCGTTTACATCAGCAACGACGGCACCAATGGGACGGTTTCAGTATCCTTTGGCACCGCAACGGCCAGCGCTTTGGGGGTGACTGCTAGCACAACGAATATCACTTCCGCTGCAGCGGCACAGACTGCCATCACGGCTATCTCAGCGGCCATCACTTCACTGGGTACGACTCAAGGTGCGGTCGGTGCTGCCGAAAATCGTCTCCAATATGCGATCAGCATTGCGCAGTCTCAGATCGTGAACAAGACGGCGGCCGAAAGCCGAATCCGGGATGCCAATATCGCCGAGGAGAGTGCCCTTCTGACGCGATATAACATCCTGACGCAGAGCGGCTTGGCAGCTTTGTCGCAGGCGAACCAAAGTACGGCCAGTGTCCTTTCACTCCTAAGATAATCCGGCTCGGTTCGTTGGAAAACAGGGGCAAAGACCATCTTGCCCCTGCCTTCTTTGCATTAGACCGCGAGCAATAGCGGAGCAGGTGTGATGGCACTGTCTTCCAGGGGGTGTAGACCAATGGTCCAATTAGTTATGGTTTCAAGTGGAGCAGACCCATCTCTTACGTCACCTGAGTTGTTCCCAACAAAAGTAAAATCCGTGCCCGCCGAGCAAACACAAAATTCCCCAAACGCTGGGGCAGTTTCTCCCCAACCCAAGGTCTCTTCCGATTCACCAAAACGGGAAAATCAGGATCTTAATCGCCGCATCCAACAAACCATTGAAAGCCTGATTGGAGACAAGAGTGAGCTTTCTGTCGGTTTTGACGAACAAACGAAGAAAATTATTGTCAAGGTCATCAATTCAGAAACCAAGGAAGTCATTCGCCAAATTCCTCCCGAGGAAATGTTGAAATTGGCCGCGGCACTGAGAAAGATGAAGGGTGGCATTTTTAATGAAGTGGTGTAACGGCTTGGATTATCGAATCATTTCAGAGAATCGGTTAAGACTTAACCAAACCCTTGCGTTTACAGACACCCGGAAGATTCCGAATGCTACCTTTGACGATAGACACCTTGAGCAGGACGGCCGGGGAGGATTTCGATGAGTTCGCCGATCACTCTGAGCGGGTTCAATAACATTGATTTTAAATCAATCATCAACATCATCATGCAGTCCGAGCGGCAACCCGTTAACAATTTGAATGCTCAAGTCAGTACGCAACAGAGTCGCTTGGATGCCTTCGGAAGTCTGAACACCTCAATCACCGATCTTAAGGCAGCCTTTGACGTGTTGAAGTCCCAAACGTCTTATGGCTCGCTGCAGGCAACGTCGTCGAATACCAACGTGGTCGGGGTGCACGTCACCTCTTCAGCTTCGCGAGGCTCGTTCAATCTGGACGTGACCTCGCTGGCCCGACCGCAGGTAACTGCGAGCGCGGCCCGGCAATTCAGTGACATCAACGCGGATATCATCGATGGGGGAACATTTTCGATAACGCAGGGTGGAGTGACGACAAACATCGATCTCACCAATGTTACGACCGTGTCTGAGCTTCGCGATGCGATCAACAACCAGCAGTCGGGGGTTGTCGCATCGATCATCAACGATGGGTCCTCCCTTGACAGTCCGGCCAGGCCGTTCCGGTTGATTCTGACGAGCGCGACACCAGGGGTTGCCAATTCCTTTACCATACATGATCAAACGTCTTGGGGGGGCAGCGCGGCGGGCAGTGTATTGAATCTGAGCACGGATCCCATCAATGGAGTGGCGATGGACACTCAGTTCTCTTATAACGGACTCCAGGTTCGGAGCGACTCGATCGTTGTGAGTGATGCCATTCCAGGGATGACCTTGAATCTAATGAGCACCGGCAGTTCTGTGATTACTGTATCTGACGATGATTCCGCTCTAAAGTCGAAGATTAAAGCGGTCGTGGATGCTTTTAATAACTTTGGCGACTTCGTTCAAGCCCAGTCACAACTAGCTCCAGCCAACGGGACAAGACCTCCGCTCGCTTCCGATCCGATGCTAAGAACGTTAAACCGTCAGTTACGGAATTACTTCACCACGGACATTGCCAACTCAGGGGGGCTCAAAAATGTGGCGGAAATTGGGATCAGCCTCAATCGGTCCGGCAAGCTGCAAATTGATGACGCCGCTCTCAGCAACGCGCTTTCCACCCACAGGTCTGACGTGAAAGCACTTCTTTCCGGGACTTCCGGCTTGGCAGGTGTGGTATCTGATTTCTTGGGAAGCTATATTCAGGCGGGTGGGCCCATTGAAAGTGAAGAAGATCGCATTAAGAAAACGATCAGTTCGTACAACAACCGGATTCTATCTTTGGAAGCCCAGTTGGCCGTGAGAGAAAAAGTCCTGACCGACCAGTTTACTCAAGCGGACCAAGCGATCAGCCAGTTGAATTCTCAGGCCAATGCCCTGAATGGCCTGGCAGGCCAATACCGTCTCTTTTAATTGTGGCCGTGAAACTAGAACCAGGAATTATGTTGATTACCTTCAAAGGAGCCGCATGACTTCCCCTTCACCCGAGACGATCTATCAAGAAATACAGGTCAACACATCCACCGGATTAAACCTCGTAGTCATGCTTTACGATGGTGCGTTGCGATTCATCTCGCAAGCCAAAAATGCCATCCAGGAAAGACAATATGCGGATAAAGCCATGGCGCTCGATCGGGCGCTGGCCATCTTGGGCGAATTGCAAAGCACTCTGAACCTCGAGGAGGGTGGGGAGATCGCAAAATCTCTCGATCGCCTCTACACATATATGTCGGAACGTCTCCTGGAAGCCAGTGCCAAATTGGATACACGGATTCTCGACGAAGTGACAAAACTGCTAAGGACTCTCAATTCGGCATGGACCGAGCTGGCCCAAAGAGCTGCGGTTCGCCCCAGTCAACCGGAAATCAAGCCCGCCGTGCCTCAACTATGTCCCGACAACGCGCCGGGTATGCGTAGTTCGTTGGAAGTTTTTGGTTGAGAGGCAATCAAGATGAGCCAAACTCGGCCGACCATTGATACTTTACTTGATGAACTGCAAGACCAATTGCATCGCTTGCGTGAGTTACATACGGTGGTGCAGACACAGTCTCTGATTCTTCAGGCCGGGAATTTTGAACAGCTCCCCGACATCATACGAAAAAGAGAAGCCCTGGTGAAGATTTTGGAAGAGCAACGAGAACGCATCAATCGGCTGATGGGGAGAGAGAATGGGCTCGCCCCAGATGTAAAGAGGTGGCGATCTGAGAGTGTAAATCTCCTGAAGGAGGAAGGACTCCAGCTGATTGAACGAATCGCCGTCATCGACAAAGAGAATCGTGTGTTGCTTGAGGGAGTCAAGCTAAATGCAATTCAGGCATCTCGACAGATTTGCCAGGATCTGCAACTTCGTCACGCCTACGGGCCCCCGCCCTTGGAGACTTCAAGTATTTCTGTTAAAGGTGATTAAGGCTGAAGTTTCGGCTCAGCAGTTAGCGGCTCTTGTCACGCACCCTTCGAGGTTCTTGCCAGGGAAATCACCGATGAGCTGGGACGAGTTTGAAGCTGTAGTATTTGGTCAAGGGATCACCTTCGGCATGTTTGGCTGGCTTGAATTCCCAATTGAGGATCGAATTCAAAACGACTTCCTTCAAGGCGGGATTGCTATCGTCGTCATTGAGAATGGACGCGTCTAAGACTTTGCCTTTGCGACTAACTTCGACGCGAATGACAAATGCCTTCTCAAAAGGAGATTCAATAAGGTCTCGGGTGATTTTGGGGAGAACGGTCTTTCGCACGAAGGGAGGCCTTCCCGAACCGGTAACATCGCTGAATTGAAGTGAGGGGCTGGATCTTGTTCGTTCGGCCTTTGGGGTGGTGAGAGGGGCCAGGACCTCTTGTACAGACTCAAAACTTTCCTGAACTTCCGACTTCTCCGGAGTCACGGGGGCTGCCGCTGTAGCTCCCAACGCAGGCAGCGGTGCGGACGGAAAATACGGGAGGGCCGTGGGTACGGTTGATTTCAGCCCTAGACCTTCTGGCTGTTGTGAAGACGTTGATGACTTGAGAGTAGGACGATGTAAAAAAACAAAGAGGCTTGCGGAGAGGACGAGTGCTCCTGCAGCTAGGATCAATCCCCAGGGATTAAAATGCCGTTTGGTTGCAAAACCCCGGGCCGGACTTGCGGATAGCGTATCAGTTGAACTCAGAGATGGACCCGCGCTTGAGGTTTGTTTGGCCGAGACGCGGTTGTGAGGATGACTATCCGAGAGTGCGGTGTTGATAAAAAAGCCGGAAGCACGCTGTCCCGTCTCCGACTCTTTAGCCGGCACCGCGGCAGCGGCTCCGTTCGGCCTGGTCGCGAATCTCTCTTTGTGTGCCCTGGAGTCTATGGAGACGTCATTCGGCAGATTGGAATTCGGGCCAACTTCTTTAGAAGAAGGAAGGCGAGGTTTTCTCGCTTTTATTTTGGGTGGAGCGAAAGGTGTCTCGGACTCTTGAATAAATGATCCGCCCGTTGTGCCTTCGGTGAGTAGAGAACGCACAGCTCCAGTCAACTTCTGGAGCTCGGACGGTTTCACATAATAGCCAGACGCGTGGTATTTGGTAACTACTTCATGTCGCGCCTCGGGGTCACGATGAAAACTGGTGTAAAAAATGACGGGAGCCTGGAAGCCTCCTCCAAACGCAATCCGGGACGATACTTCAAATCCACTCAAACGGTTGGTGAGAATCTCGGTAATGACCAAATCGGGTTTAAAGATTTCCCCTTTTTGGAACCCCTCAAGACCATCGAGGGCCGAGTCGACAACGTAGCCCAAGCCTTCAAGTACCGATTTCAGCTGCGAAAGTTGTTCTTCGTCCGAATCGATGACAAGGATGCGATATGACATTTTGTCCCTTTCGACACCCTAAGTTAAGCACAGGGCGTTCCCGGGTGCAACCGCTGCGCGACTGGTGTGAATGGTCATTAGTGATTCCGGGCCGGTGGTCGGAAGGCAGGAGACCAAGAGGGCCAAACCGTAACCTCAAGTGCGTCATATTTTTTTGAATACACGTGCCAAAAACAGCTCTTTCCCTATAAGCAACTTGAGGCGATTTCCGATAACTTAACTGTAGCATGAAAATGGCTTAAATCCAATAACGGTAAAGGATTCATGAGTTTTTCCAGGCCTGCAAATGAGAACATGGCTAGCATTTCGGCAAGGCAGTTGCTAGGCATGAAATTCATATGATGAGAATATTTTGGCACAATCAAAAATAGAAGCAAGGGGATGGGAAAGCGGTGAGCCCGTTGAAGCTTAAAATTCTGGTAGTAGACCGAGAAGAGTCTGATTTTCTCCACTCTGCCGTGAGCGTTTTCGATGAGGCAGGATTCAATGTGGATTCCTGTTCGGACTGGGACTCCATGCAGCGAAAGCTTCTTCTCTCGGTTCGGAAGACGGATTTTCTGATCATCGATCTTTCTTGTTTCCAGGAGCGGGACAGTTACCTTTTGCTTACGGAACTGCGTGGCAAGGAATATACGCGAGACCTGAAGTTTATTCTCACGACGGATTTGATTGTCGATGAGTTGCTTCTGAAGACGAGGCAGGAGTTGGGAATTGTTTCGACTTTTAACAAATCGCGTCATGTAGAAGAGTTACTCTATATTTTGACGGATATCCTTCCACCCAACGGGGAGAATCTACGACGATCTCGAAGAATCCCCGCGCGCTTTCCGGTTCATGTCAAATCTTTGGGAAAAACGAAGGTCTTATGTGCCCGAAACCTGAGCCGCGAAGGAATTTTTGTCGAGAACTTTTCCCCGGAGCCTGTAGGAACCCAAGCCGAGCTTTCGTTTACACTTCCCGGCAAAACCACGAAGCTGACCGTGAAGGCACATGTGGCTCGAGCCACTACGGGCTCGCACCGAACCAAACAGGAAGTTTTTCCCGCAGGCAATGGTTTTGAGTTCAGAGAGATGTCAGAAGAGAGTATTTCCTTATTGAAAGAGTATGTCGAACATGAAGAACTGAGAATTTTTGGGCCTGAAGAACTCTTATCCAGTGAGGGATTCAAAGAAGCTCGCGATATTTGTGATCTTTCAGGCATGAACCCGAGCCAGTTCGGGGGAAGATAATCCATCACGCGATACTCGGGGTTGAACCGCTTGAATCGCTACGTTGTGGAACGGCAAAAGACGATGATTGTTAGGGAACCATTCGAAGGGGACGTCTCAATGGAGTTGACGGCGGTGCATCGCAAGTTGATGACGTCACTCTCGTATGTAACCGACGTGCTCGTCTCCGAAATTGCCGGGTCTGAATCCGACCCCAATAAGCAACAGGCGCTACAATCAGCGGCTGCAGATTTGGCCATTGCCATCGAAGATATCCGGGCGCTGAAAAGATTGCGGGAAAGGATTCTCTCTCAAGAATCCTCCGGCATTCTCAGTTATTCGGGATTCCTGAAAGAGTTGGGTACCGAAATCGAACGTGCGAAGCAATCAAATCGGCCGCTCGGCGTGCTGCTCTTGGAATTTAACCTGCCTTCAGATTTCAAACACCGGGAAGAGAATACTCGGGAAGCTTTGTACATTGAGGAAGCAGGAGAATTGCTAAAGACAATTTGCCGGAAATCTGACCTCTTGGGCCGCAGTGCCCATCATGGGTATTTTCTCGCGTTGGTTGGAGCCGGCTTGGAGGAGACTTCTGCGGCGGCAGGTACGATTGAAAATCTGTTCAAGAATTATCCATCCAATCCATCGGGCCGGATTAGTTACGCGATCGGTACGGCCGTCTGGCCGCTTCATGGTTCTGAGCGAACCGATTTGGTGTTCGGAGCGCAGCAATCCGTCCGCTTAACAAAGCCATATCGAGCTCACCAGGTCATGGAACGGTAGCCGTGACAGGGAAGGAATGTGAAACCGATGATTTCAGGATCCAATAAGAATGCATCGGCGGCCTGGGAAAAGATTGCCCAGGCTCGAAGGGAATTCCTCACTTCTCATGAACGAGAGGAGGCGATCCCTGTCGTTTTAAAGGAGCTCCATGAAAGCCTTGGCCTAAGCGACTTGGCGATCTATGTCCCAGACATGAAACAACAGACTTTCACAAAAGCCTGTCAAGGAAACAAGCCGCTTGGGTCTTCGAGTCTGCCGTTTTCTGTGCACGGCGATTCACTCGTGGGCAGGGCCGCCCGGACTATGAAAAGCTTGGGGGAATCGTGTGCCAATCCTTTACTCCCCAGGCGTGACACGGGGTTGACTCGATCCGGCACCAGACTTGCAGTTCCGATTCAGATTCCGGAAAAGAATATTGGGGTCCTTGCTGCCCATTTTCCTGAGGATCCTGTGGAAAGTTGGAAAGTGCAAGCCCTGGAATCGTTGGCCGTTGATCTTGGGATTTTCACCGAGAATCTCCGGAGCACTCGTCTGCTGCGGCGGCGGGTCGGCGTTGATGAAGAGACCGGGCTCCAGACAAATGACCACTTCCTGGAACTTCTGGAAATCGAACTGGAGCGTGCCAGGAGAGATGGATCTCCGCTTTCCCTCATGGCATTGAACTGCTCTCTTGAGACTCACCGTTCACAATGGAGTCTCGAGAAGGTGCAGCCCCCTCTCCTTCGAGAGCTTGGTCAACTTTTGCGAGGAGCTTGCCGGACGACAGATCTCTTGGGGAAGAGCGATGGCAATGGCATTCTTATTGGTTTGACGGGGGTCGACCCCGAAAGATCGATTCGGGTGGCGGAACGATTGACTCAACTGATCCTCAACATTCCCTTTTATCCTTCGGCCTCCTGTAGCCTGGGTATAGTCTCGTACCCGTTTCACGGCCATACAAAAGAAGAGTTGCTGTTCATGGCGCACCAGGCTTGCCGGAAGGCTGGAGACGATGGCGGGAAAAGGTATTGCGCCATTCCCAGTGACCCACTGAAATCAGCGCCGATGATAGGTATTGCAAAATTGCTGACTCAAGATTTTCAGACCGGGCCTCAAGCAGCCTCCCAAATGGCGACCCATCTGGAAGCCATGTCGACAGATCGCGAATTCTCATCTTTTACGCGGGGGATTATCGAGGCCCTGGCCGCTGTTCTCGATGACAAAGACCACTATGACAAGAATCATGCCGATGAAGCTGTCGGTTTTGCAGAGGCCTTGGGGAGAGCCCTAAACCTCCCAGCCGAGGAATTTGAACTTGCCCTCCTGGCAATTCGACTCCATGATTTGGGCAAGATTGGAGTTCCTTCGCAGATTCTGAGCAAGCCAGGGCCGCTGAATGAAAGCGAATGGTGGATCGTGAAAGAGCACCCGACCTTGGGTGCCAAAATACTAGCTTCGGTGAAGTCTTTGGCCCCGCTGATTCCGATAGTGCAATGCCATCATGAGCGTTGGGACGGATTAGGGTATCCCATGGGACTGAAGGAAAGCGAAATCCCCGCAGGCGCACGCTTCATATCCCTCCTGGATACATTCCAAGCCATCATCAGCAGGAGACCCTACAAACAAGCCAGATCTGTTGAAAATGCACTCGGAGAGTTGAAACAATTTTCGGGAACTCACTTTGATCCTCACTTGGTAGAGACGTTTTGCAGCCTTTTTGGACAGGACACTTTCCTGGGCGCTATGATGGGAAAAAAGCAGATGGCGCAGAGGGAAGGAGAAGTGACTCCGGAACTTGCTGAAATGCTGTCGCGGTAAAAATTCCCCCGTCGGGCTTGCCACGTCTTGGAATGCGACAATCGACTTCGGCTCTCTGGCCGAAGACCGGCCCCTTCCATGGTCCAGACTCCAACGAAGCAACAAATCCCCCTTTACGGCTGATTTTCAACGAAAAGCCGAGGGTCAATCGAAATCGTGGTGGATGTCGAAGGGAGACGTAGCAAAGGTCCGGGTTGACGGGAATCTCCTGTCTTCTGGCCAAGCAAGTCCTGTTTGAAAAATTGTTTTGTTTCGGCTTGCGGGATGGTGCCGGAGAATGACCACGTCATTGTCAGTGCATCCAGATCGACGGCGATTTGCATCTCGGCGTAGGCTCCCGACTTGTCGTAGCCAAAGTACTTTTGCCACGCTTCCAAGTCCAGAATCAAAGGCGGGGATAGCCACGATAACCAGTTCAACCCTCGACCAACGGTCTGTGTTTCTTCAGTCACCTCACCCCAGTCCCGTTGGTAGAGGTTGCCATCCACGGTATTGTCTAAATTGGAAAGATCGATTGCCTTTCCACAATGATAAAAGATATTGCTAAGAACCTTGTTCCAACGAGTCGTGCCACCTCTCGAACCGACGATTCGCCCTTCGATATTTCTAAATTTCAGACCGGCGTCCTGCGTGTAGCCGATGAGATTGTAGGCGATGACCGTCTCATCGCTTCCGTCCACAGTGATTCCCCAACCGCCATGGGGTGTCATCAAGGGCGAGCCGCCCCCTTTCCCTTCAGTGGCTTTCCAGATAATGTTGTTGTCAAGCATATTGGGGAAGTGGGAAGCTTCCAAATAAATTCCGCCGCGCAAGGTTTCCAGCGTTTCTCCCATCACGTTTCCCGTAACTCGTGTGTTGGTGTTCTTGTAATCAAGCCAGATCGCTTCCGAATGGATCATGTGCCGGATGACGTTATGCCTCAAGAGACAGTTCCGGGTCATATGCAATTTGATTCCTCCGGTCTCCCAGGTCAATTCCACGTCTTGATAGCCCACCTGTTCAATCAGATTCCCCTCAATCAACGTATCCTGTACTCCCATTCCCGCCAATCCGCAAACCCCTACGTCAAAAATGTGATTCCGGCGCACGATGCTATGCCCAATCACTTCCGGATACTCCATATCCCAATCTTGGGCGCCGATGTCGAGGGCCACTCCGTTTGCATGGCCTAGAACACAATCCTCGATAATCCAGAAAGTGCCGCGAGAGGCAGATACCATACCGCGTTGTGGAACCGGGAACGCATTGGCGGCCTGTTCAAAGGTGAGGCCTTTGACCCGAATATAGCTTAGCCCTCGGGTACGAGGAGCAAAGACCTGCTCCTGAATGACCAGCTCGACTTGATGCTCTCCCGGATCCGCATCTCCGGATAACCGCAGGTGAATCGTCAGCCCATCATGCTCACACCAGAAGGCACCGTCTTTCCTGGCCAATTCTTGGTAGAGTTCTACCTGTTCCAAGCGCTTGCCGTCGACGAAGACCATTCCACGGCGCAACAAGTGCGGTCGTAACTCTTCCGGCTTGGGTTTCAAATACACGCGGTCTTGCATAATATTGACCATGCCGAACGGGTTGTATCCGTTGAACTCCAAATCGTCCAACCGCCGCTCGTAGATTTTCAAACTAGATCGTGCCGGAGGATGATGCCCGAGCGAGTAGTTCGTCGATGGCTTCCAGCCGTCTCTTACGAGCCGGGAGCCCTTGATCACGACCTTGGCGCCTGGCGCGGCTTCGTAGCTGATCAACTTGTCGGCACCGGAACCGCCGCGCAGCGGATTGACCCATTCCCGATACACTCCCGTTTGAATTACGACCCGCTCGCCTGGTTGCAGAATCTGAGCCGCCTTATTTATTGTAAAGAATGGCAGTTCCTTTGTACCCGGATTAGAGTCGGCCGCGCGAGGGTTTTGATTGTCAACATAGTAAGTTTTTGAGAATTGAACGGCTTGCTCCCAGGTGACAAATTCTTTTCCATCGGGCATCAGTACGCCAGTGCCACCGGAGATGGCAAAGGCGGGGCTTCTCCCAAAAATTAAGATAACGAACCAGAGCAAATGCAGGATCCGGTTATGGATTCTCCAGGCGCGGGACAACGGTTCTTTCTTGCTGAGGAAAAGGGTCAAGGGGGAGGCCTTCTTGGAGAGTATGCTTATGAAAAAGTTGGTCATGGATGATGTGCTCCTGATAAAAAGTTCGAAAGGGATCAAAGCGCTGTAGAAATCCTTTCGTGCTCGGAGAAATTTGCTTGGAAATGAATTTTATGATGAATGAGTTTTTCCTCAGCCGTTATTGCCTTGGATCCGGTCAGGCCAAGGCTCCTGGGCTTACCTTGGTTCAGAAATGTGATTGGCGTCTTAGTGAAGGCGATCGATACGACAATGGAATTAAGATTGAGGGAGATTTGTAGGGGCATGCCGCCGCTTCTTTGCCCCATTCTCTTCAGCGCGAGAAACCACACCCACGAGCAAAGAATAGAATCATTTCAAAAGCGATGCAACCATTTGCACAATCAGGTCAAGAGATTCCAAGGTGGAAGTCAGGCCGCAGCTCGCAGAAGATGGGTGGCGTGAATCTTCCAAGGAACTGCTCTTGAATAACCGGAGTAAGGTTTTCACATTTGTTCGAGCAAATTCCAAAGGAGAGGATTGCTCAAAGACTCCCAACCATGAAAATTGTCTTAGTTGTGAGCTGGCAATGTCTTTCGACGAAAACACTCAGGACTGAAAGTCAAAGCGAAACCGATGCGTGACTATTGGCGATTCAGTCTCATCGTTCTCGAGGAGGCTTGCCTCTCTGCTGTTCTTCACTGGCCCCCCGTAAGAATCGTGCTATTCTAACAGTCTTATTCAACCCTTGGCTGCTTTGAATACTTCATTCACTCGGGAAATTGTGAAAATTAACGGCCTTCAATTGATCCTGACGATTAATCCCGTGCTTCGGAGAGATAACAATGAAAAAAATCCTGAATGACCCCTATGCCTATGTAGACGAGATGCTCGCAGGGCTTTGTGCTGCACACCCTCAGTATTTCAAGCGGGTTGGAGCAGACGGCCGCGTCATCGCGCGTGCCGATGGGCCAATCAAAGGGAAAGTGGGAATTGTCACGGGGGGAGGTTCCGGCCATCTGCCGGTCTTTACAGGGTATGTGGGTAAAGGCTTGGCGGACGCTTGTGCTATCGGCGAGGTTTTCTCTTCTCCTTCAGTTGATCAAATGGCGGAAGCCATACGGGCTGCCCACGGCGGAGCCGGAGTCTTGAGACTCTATGGGAACTACGGTGGTGACAATATGAATTTCGATATGGCGGGTGAAATAGCAGAAATGGAAGACATTCAAACGACTACGGTCCGCGTGGCTGATGATGTTGCCAGTGCCAGTCTTCAAGAGCGCTCCAAACGGCGGGGAGTGGCTGGTCTGGTGTATGCCTACAAGATTGCTGGGGCGAAGGCAGAGTCAGGCGCAGATCTGCAGGCTGTCACGGCGATTGCCCAAAAAGCTGCTCTTGCCTGCCATTCCATTGGAGTCGCTCTCACTCCTTGCACGGTTCCCGCCGTCGGGAAACCAACCTTTCAAATCGGCGAGAATGAGATGGAAATCGGTATGGGGATTCACGGGGAACCCGGCGTTCGCCGGGGCGCTCTCCGAAAAGCCGATGTTATTGGCGAGGAAATGTTTTCCCTCCTTCAGGCAGATTTGCCTTTGCGTTCAGGAGACCGGATTTCAGTTCTGGTCAACAGCTTGGGGGCTACACCTCCGGAAGAGCTTTACATCGTTTATCGATATCTTTCCCAAAAACTAGCGAACTTGGGAGTTTCCATCGTGATGCCGTGGGTGGGGCGATACGCGACGTCCATGGAAATGACCGGCCTCTCCATCACTTTTTGCAAACTGGACGATGAATTGGAATCCTTACTGAAAGCTCCCTGTGACTCTCCATACTTGAGGGTGTGAAATGGCAAACGTCTTGACCACCGAATCATTGCGTTATGGTTTAGGCCGGATCATCACAAAGCTGGAAGCCTGCGCCGAGGAGCTAAACTCTCTCGATGCCGTTCTAGGTGACGGCGACTTGGGGGTGACCATGGTTCGCGGTGCCCGAAGCGTGCAGTCAGAACTTGATAGCTTGCCGGATGATGTTGGCATGGCACTGCTGAAGTGTGCCCAGGCCTTTACGAAGATTTCCGGCTCCACGCTGGGTACCCTGCTGGCCACGGGCCTCATGAGTGCAGCCAAGGCGACGAAGGGACGACGTGAGATTCCCTGGAAGGAAATGTCTTCTTTGCTGGGCGGCGCCAGAGAGGCGATGTCCAGCCGGAGTCAAGGACAATTGGGCGACAAAACGATCCTGGATTCCTTGGATGCAGCACGAGCTGCCACACAAGGCCTGGAAGCTCCCGAACTTATGGCAAAAGCCGTGGATGAAGCCGTCGCGAGCTCCTTGGAACGATTTCGAGGTCAACCCGCACGGCAGGGGAGAGCCAGAATTTTCGGCGAAAAAAGCATGGGCAATGACGACCCGGGGATGGTGGCGTTCAAACGGATGGTTGAGAGCCTGGTATAAATGAATCGCGTCGTTGCGATTTCTCGCCACTTTTGGGATAAATCTGAAAAAGATCCGATTTTCGCAACCCAGCGCCAGAACTCCTTTCCAGCTTTCTTTCTCCTCCCCAATGTCGGGCATTGTTGAAGGACGGATTGTCGAAAGGAAGATATGGCTTGTCCAAGTAGATTGATCGGGATTAGCAGAGAAAGATGAGTTTATTCAAGCGTTTTGCCAAAGGGGAATTGCGCCTTGCACGCATCGAGGCCTTCAGCGACGGAGTCTTTGCGATCGTCGTAACACTCTTAGTGCTCGAGCTCAAAGTTCCTGAGTTGGCAAATCACCAGAGTCATGAAGAGCTCGGCCAGCGACTGTTTCAACTCTTGCCAAAACTGCTGAGCTGGCTGATCAGCTTTATCATCGTTTGTAAGTTCTGGCTGAACCATCATTACATCCTTAACCTTGCCCGGCATGCGAACTATGCCATGGTGTGGCTAAACTCCATTTTTCTGATGGGACAGTCCTTCATCCCATTTCCAACGGCCTTGATGGGGGAATACCCGAGCAATCCTTTGGCGGTGAGCCTATTTGGGGCCGTCATGGCCGTAAACACGCTCCTTTTTATTACGCTGCATGCGTACATCATAAATAATTTGATCAAGCCTGAACTCGCCGCCCAGCAGTTGCCTCACATCATTCAAAAATCCTTTCTTGGAATCTTCTCCTACTTGATTGGTGTGGGGGCTGCGTGGTTCAGCGTATCTCTTGCATTTCTATGTTATTTTCTCACTCCGCTACTGTTTATTGTTCCTCCATCCAGGCCAAACCTAAACAATGCAGCAAATCGATGAGTTATTTATTGTGTGATCATTGGGAATACTGGATAACCACTGGATGGTGAAGCACGGGCATTTCTCGGACAAGTCAAGGAGGCCAGGGTGGATTTTCCTTTTTGCATTAGGAAATTGGTTATCCACGTTGGAAAGAAGTAAGGGGCTTCACCGTTAATGGCATTCTCCATCCGGAGAAAATTGATTTTTCCATTGCTCGCTGTGGGGCTGGCTCTAGTCGCCAGTCTCCTTCTCATCGAACTTTCCTACCGGCTCCAGGTGATTGATTTCTATCGCCCGGAATTAATGGCCTTCAATCCAAAATCCGAGCTTGACGGCTCCTCGCCAAAACCGACATTGCTCGTTTTTGGCGATTCCTTTTCAGCCTGGAATGAATCCTATGTCAACATTTTACGAAATCGAATGCCTTGCCTCCGGGTTATCAATTCCAGCATTTCGGGCTCCGGGATTGTCCAAGTTTCCTTGATTGCGAGATCAAGGATCGAACGTTTTGAGCCCTCTCTGCTTCTTGTCCAGATCTATGTCGGAAATGATTTGTTCGATATTACCTATCCAACCAACTGGAAAACACTTTCTCTCTCCAGGAACCTGTATTGGGGATTTTTCAATGAGTTTCGGTCCCTTTCATTTATCAATTATCGTTTGGGGCAAGTCAACGCCAGCGCTTTGGCTCAAGGCTATCACCCCTATCCATCGACGCAATCGGTTTATCGGAGTGATGAGCAGTTCTCACCTGACAAGTTTCAGAGTAATGAGAAATTGCTGCTAAGAGCCGACTCCCGCTTGATTGAAAAACAAATCCTTCTCTTGGATGACCGAGTAGGCGATTTTAATTTCCTCGTGAAGAAGCTTGAATGGTTGTCCACCATCAAAGGTCCGCACTGTACGCTTTATCTCCTGGTCATTCCACACGCCTGTCAGGTCAGCCAGGCCTACTTCGCTCGAACCCGGATATTAGGTGCAGAGTTTGAGTATCCAAACTTAATCGAGCAGGTTGAATATCCCTTCGTTCAGCACCTGCGGCAACGGATGAAGGAAGCTAGGGTCATAAATCCCTTGCACATTTTTAGAGAAGCGGAAAAATCGGGGACAGCGCTCTTTTGGCCAAATGATATCCATCTCAATCCCAACGGCAATGAAGTCCTGGCCAAATATGTCGAATCGGAATTGGTGATCGATCCTTCCCTGCAGAGGTGCAATTCCAAGAACTAAATCGATGCATCCGTTGCGGCCCAATCAGGGCCCAATCGGTGCTTTATGCCTGCATGGGCGAGGCGTTCAGTGCTTCTAAGAACGGGAAAGAGGGTTGGAGAGATTGGCCAGACGGTGTAAGCTGAATTGATTAGGCTGATTGTAATTCCCAAGGCGAACCCAACTCAATTTCCGAATCTGTTATGCAAAAGAAAATCATCAATCCCCACTCAAGAACGAAATCAGTATCTCGAGTCCTTACGGGGATGCTTTTTTTCTTGACCGCTTGTTTATTGACCGGCTCGGCACAAACTCCCTCAACGACTCGACCTGTCGAATCGGTAACACCGGCCTCAATCGATGATAATCTCTCGAAAGAATTGATCAGGATCCAATTGCAATTAGAGCGATTGGCGCAAGATCTCGAATCCATAGACTCCCAAATGGTAACAAGCGGCAAGACACTTACCACAGAGGGAAGTTCCCACGTCTTCTCTGAGACTCATGAACTAATAAAGGGTTTTGAGGCAAGCGCCACTGTTAAGGCATTTTTTGAAAACTCTGGAGAAGGGAAGAGGTGGGAGCTATGTTTGAAAACGGCAAAGCTATATCGCGGGCTTGCCGAGAAAACCTTCCAGTCGGAGCGGGAATTGAAGGCCAATTGGTCTAAACCTCAATCCAAGGAGACGGCAGCCAGCCAATATTCCTATCTGGTTCAGCTTCTCTTTTTGGCAAGGACGGCGACAGAACTGCAATTGCGCTACTCTGAATTTCAAAGTTTTCTATTGGCTTCCCCCAATCCAAAACAACAGGATATGTGGCGCGGTTTGCGTCAAGCCGTGGAGAATGACGATCGGACTTTTCGTGCCAGACTCACGCAGCAATTGGCAGAGGCTGGGATCTCACCTCCTCAGTTCGCCGAAAAGACATTGCAGGGTCTGAGGCAGACGAAACCTGCGGCGGCGAGCGCCCTGATCGAAGGATTAACGGTTATCAGTCGAGAGGGAGATATTTGGAATCTGTCAGGCATCGACGGGATCAACCCGAATTTCATCGCTGCTCTGGAGTGTGACCGAAAAGCAGTGAAGACTTTCTTGACGACAGGGTCCAACACCGCCCTCGAGGAAATCCGCACTTGTCGGAAGAATTCAGACGGCACTCTAGTTTTGGCGTTTGAATCAAAATCGGCTTCCACCACCCCGGCCAATCGCTCGGAGCTTGCCGGGAAAGCCCAGCCTGATTTTCGGGAGCTGGCGAGCCACCCGGAAATTTATCGTTCTCCCAGCGGAGAAGTCATTCACGACCCGTTGAAATCAGATCAAGGAGGGGCAACGCACGATGCCAGTAACCCGCCAAAGGATGACCAAGTGTCAGGCTTTGGTGCGACTTTTACGGCGGTGCCTCAACCAAAGATTCCATCCTGGTGGATTCGATGCATGTGTCCCAGCGACCACCCTGACGCCGGCATGGTTGTCAATGGGGTCCGCTGGCATGCACCTGTTCTCCAGTGTCCTAATCCCGAATTGAAACGTTGGGAAGTGAAATAGCGACCTGCAGCACGGAATTTGTTTGGCCTTGGCAAGACCTTCCAGTTTGTCAGTAGACCGCCAATTTCCCCCGCGAAATTCTTGAAAAATCTGGCATTTCAGGCGAATACATCAAGGTGAAGCCCAATACCGGTCTCGGTGTTCGCACTGAAGGGTTGCTCTTTGGAAGGTTGGGAAGCAGAGGAGTGCGGAGGATCATTACTGTTCTTAATTCTTTGAATATCACGAATCACTTGCTGGAAGGATTCCATAGCTCTTTGGGCAGCAGGAAGATCACCCGATTTCAGAGCGATCTCCAGCCGCTGAAAATCCTGGCTTCCTTTCTGCAAGCTAGCTTGCAAAGTGGGCGACTGATTGTCGTGAAAAGAAACCGAATGAACTCGCATAACAACCTTCAATTCTTGCTAAGACATTCCGAGGTCAAGTCTCAATCTTACTCCTACAACTATTTTACCAATTCCCTGTGACGACAACACCCATCTCAATAAATCCTGATAAATGAAGCTTTATCAGCGAGATAACTCCAAATCTTTAATCAGCGCAAGTGTTGAAACCGAAATTAATAATGGAAAACTTTTGCCCTTAAGTTCTCTCATTAAACGAAGAGATCGACTGTTGAGGAACTCCAATCTAGGAGTAGGACCCACAGGATTGGAGCCACCCCGAGGTGTATACTGTGTTTGAACAAGTACTGGCAGGAGAGATAGAATTCTTCAGCAAGTATGAAATCGACAAAAATATTTGTTGGCTAAGGGATAATTCTATTGGTCTACAGGACCAACATGATTAAGAAAGAAGCAACCAGGGGACGGATTGATAGAAGTCGAAAGGATAGACGCCTGCCCCGTCGTTGGATACTCTGGGGGATTTTTTTGGTTATTGAACCTTCGCTTCATGCCGTGTATGGGCAGGTCTCCGGGAATTCGCTTTCAACCGTTTCTTTATCTCAGCAGCAAATCATCGAAAAGCTGGAGAGAATGGGAGGACAAGTATTCAAAAAATCAGATCGAGTGATTGAAGTGAATTTAGGTAAAACGGAGGTGGTTGATGCAGACCTTCGGCTTTTAGCCTCCCTCGTTGATGTTACCGATCTTTCTCTGGAACAAACGCGGGTGAGCGATGCCGGCATCGTCTATCTCGAGCCTCTGGCAAATCTAGAGTGGTTGAACCTCTATCAAACCCGCGTGAGTAATGCCGCCTGTAAATCGTTGCGAAAGCTAAAGCATCTGAAACAATTGCCTATTGGCCGCAATCAATTGACGGATGCCGGCCTGGTGGAAATTGCTCATCTGGAACAGCTTGAGTATCTTGGACTGCGGGGCAACAATGTGACCGATTCGGGATTGATGTTTTTGTCGAACCTGACGAACCTCACAGGACTTCACCTCGGGGAAACTAAGGTCACCAACTCCGGTCTGACCTACCTCCTTCACCTGACGAAACTCAAGAAACTTTGGCTACACAATACCGCCATTTCGGATCAGGGTGTTGCCGTTCTTGTTCAGCTCAAAAGTCTCGAGCAGCTCTATGTTTACAATACTCAAATCACTGAAGAGGGGTTCAAGGAATTGCAAGGCGGGTTGCCGCAATGTTTGATTGTCTACCAAGTAGAGTGAGTGTTTAATCGCAATTCTGCATTTACGACTGAAGTAATGAATACTTTTCTGTCCCATGCTAAATCATTTTATGTTTGTTCTTAGTTCGTTCCGAAATCCTTTCCGGGGACTTGCCGAGAATGGAGTCCGGCTCGTGAACCTCCCGTCCTAGCTGAAATAGAGAATGAACAATTAGAAGCAGCCCCCACAATCCATAACCCAAGGCGAAACCAAGGACCAAGATAGGTTCCAGATCCATTTTCTTTCCTCCTTTCTCCCGTCAGAAGTGAGGACAATTGGGAGTGAGGAACAAGCTCCGCGAAATCTTTATTCATTCAGAAATTCCCAAATCGAAACCAAGTAGATTTGAGATCGCAAGAGTCGGGTTTGTAATCGGTCTTTCTCGCCTCTTTACCCAAACCAGGATTCGTTGAGAAGCGAGGGTTTGGTCAACTGGCCGTCCCAAAATTTGAAAAGCAAGAGTATTTCCAACTTAACCCCTTTGTTTTCTCCGGTTATTTTGATGTCTGGGAGGTCGATGAGAAAAATTTACATGGAAGGAGGATAAATCTTTTTATGGAGTGATGAACAAAGGTTTGTCTGTTCGCGAGAGCAACTGAGCGACCAGGTTTTCGCGGGAAGAAGATTTAACGACAAGGGAGCTTTCTCTCGGGAAGATGATGAGTTCGTGGCGATTGGCTTGTATTTCGGAAAGAATTCCTTCTACTGTGTTGGCCGTTCGGCAAACGCGCACATTTGAAACTGCACCCATCTTCCTAATTGGGAAGAAGTCTTGAGGCGACAAATGTTCAGTCTCGACTTTGGGTTGGTTGTCAGTGTCGATGGACACGTGAACCAAAGTTATCGGTAGTCCGAAGCGTTGAGCAAATCGCCTTCCCACTAGTATTTCATTGGAGTCATGCTTCCGGTTGTAGGTAAGAATGACCGCCCTGTCCATGCTTGAAAGCTTCCCACTGACCAAGAGCACCGGAACAACTGCATTGTCAAAAACTTTACGTATGGTTGAACCGATTCGTTTGGGTCGCGGATCGAATCCTCGCAATAGTCGAGGTTTGACCAAAAAGATGATCATCTCGTAGAGTGATTCCATTTGTTCACAGGCAATTTGCTGAGCAGGATTCCCGAAGCGGAGACGCACATCTGGGCTGGGCAAACCCGCTTTCTCACAACGCTTTTTCAAATTGCTTACTAACTCTTCGCTGGCTTCAGAATCTTCACTGACTCCTAGCACAGTGACCGAGGCATCTAGGCGCTTTGCAAGCTCGTTAGTCATTCTTAATGCACAAAGAGGGCCATGGCCATCGTCACAGACGAGAAGGCGAGGGCTCGGCGATTGCAAGATATGCCAGGATCTTAGGCTTACCCATGGGTTCTGCTTTGTAAGCGAGGCGGTCAAGGGAAGAACCGTATCGAATATCAACCCGAATTCTCCCTCGGGAACTAGTGGGGAAATCTGTAGGGTTTCCGGCAAACGAGGAACGGAAAACCTAACGCGTCTCGATGAAGCCGCAAAGCTGGACTCTCTAATTTCCGCTTGACCCAATACAATATTTTCATTTTCAGGGCGTTCGTCTGTGAGGAGGATGTCTTCGGGCCGAATGAGAAGTTGAACATCGGCTCCCTCGTCATGGGGAACAGATGGAGGGATCGAAAGACGAATTGGGCCAAAACAAGCAACACCCGCTTTCGATTTTCCGCGAAGAACTGTCCCTGTTCCGAGAAATGTCGCACCGAAAAGAGTTTTGGGCTGATGATAGAGCTCTTCCGGCTCGCCAACTTCCAAGAGCTTCCCATGCTCAATGACTCCAATGCGATCTGCCAGCTCGAATGCCTCTTCCTGGTCGTGGGTGACCAAGATTGTTGTGATTCTCAATCTCTGTTGGATGGATTTAAGACTTCTTCTGAGCTGTATCCGTGTTTTTGAATCCAATGCTCCAAATGGCTCGTCGAGCAAAAGCACCTTGGGCTGATAAGCCAACGCCCGAGCCAGGGCGACGCGCTGCTGCTGTCCTCCTGAAAGTTGCCACGCATAGCGGCTTCCATATCCTGCGAGCCCGACCAAGTCCAGTAGTTCCAGGATTCTTCTGGATCTCTCTTTGGCAGGCATTTTTCGGATCTTCATTCCGAATTCAATATTTTGGCTGACGTTCAGATTCTGAAAGAGGGAGTAATTTTGAAATACAAAACCAACACGGCGGCTTTGAGGAGGCCACTCCGTGACATCATTGATGCCCAGCGAAATATGGCCGCTGTCAGGTACGGAAAGCCCTGCGATCATGCGAAGAATGGTGCTCTTTCCGCTTCCACTGGCTCCTAACAGGACGAAAAATTCGCCGCCTCTTATTTGAAGCGAGAGATCATCGACAATCAGTTGATTTCCAAGTCGCTTGGTGAGATTCCTGAGGGCGATGGACATTGTCGTCTGTTCCCTTCATGAAAAGAGGGTTTTCCGGAACAATCACAACTCACTGCCTGCCAGATCATGACGGGCGGTGATATGAAGGAGCAGGAAGAAAATGGAAAACGAAACAATTGCCAGGAGAGCGGCTACGGCATTAGCGGTGGCGATATTCCCGGCTTCAAATTGTGAAAAGATATAAAGGGGAGCCGTTTGAGTCCTGAGTTGAAGATTTCCTGAAACCAATACGGTAGCTCCAAATTCCCCCAAGGAATGTGAAAAAGTGAGAAGTGCACCGCTGAATAAACCCCTTTTCAGTGAAGGCAGAATGATTCGCCAGAATGTTTGCCAGCGGGAAGCACCCATCGTGTAAGCCGCGTGTTCGTAAGTAGTCTCTTGCTCATCAAGAAGGGGTTTTACAGCCCCAAGCATATAAGGGAAAGTCACGAAGAGGTGAGCCAGCAGGACTGCCGCAGGAGTGAACATCGGTTGCAAGCCTAAGGGATCAAGCCATCTCCCTAGGAGTCCGAGCGGCCCCCACAATAAGAGAAGGGATGTCCCAACAACGACTGTGGGAATGGCTACCGGCAGATTGATTACGATGTTTAAGGGGCGCATACCCATGAATCGAAATTTACAAAGAACATAGGCTGCAAAAGTTCCTAGCATGGCATTAATGGCTGCGGTTGCTGAGGCGATCAGGAGGCTGAAGCGAAGAGCAAACTGAGCATCGGGCTTCAATAGCGCCGCAAGGAAGGCTTTGGCCCCACCCTGAAAGGCAAAGAAAAAGATCGCACCCAATGGCAGGATCAATAGAGGCATTAAGAAAAAAATCAGCAATCCAACTGGGATGGTCGCGGAAGGTTGATGCAAGCGTCTTCTTACCGAAATAAGAGCGGGCACATTCACCTCTCTTCTTTTTTTAGTGCTCTGTTCTTCCATATCTCGTCGATGATCTCGGGTTTTGCCCTGCCCCAACCTCCATATTCAGTTATGGAACTGAGGGTTTCTATCTTTCCGAAATCTGATCGCTCTTTATTTAAAGAGTCATCCACACTGCGAAATCCATAATCCAGGAAGATTCGTTGGGCTTGATCGCTCCACAAAAAGTCAATGAAAGCATTGAGTACGCTCCGGGTTTCGGTGGTGATGTATTTATCTAGTAAAACCAAGGTGTTCTCACATAAAACGGTTTTCTTGGGATAGATGATTTCACCCCGCAACAGGCCTTCTGCTCGATCGAGCAAAAGCTCCTGTTCATAAGTCACCAAGGCATCGCCGAAGCCATTGTCAAACATTGTTCGAGCCGCCCGCGCCGAAGAAGCACGAGCAACAACATTTCTCCATATTCCTGCTAGTAATTCCGTTCTTGTGTTCAGGATTGTTCCTTGCTGATCCAATGTGGATCCATACTCCGCTACGATTGCCCAGTTGGCTCCTCCAGAAGTAGCAGGATCAGGATGAATAATGCGTATTCCCGGTCGAGCGAGATCCGAAAAATCACTAATCCCGAGAGGGTTACCCGGCCGAACTAGTATTACGATAGGGGTCTGATTCAGGACTCCTTGAAAGGGCAATCGATGCCAACTTTTGTCCTGGACTAGAGAGGACGCGCTGAGTCGAGTGGCTTCCCATTCGAGAGATAAGAGGGCAATCTCAGCAGGAACACCCATCAGAAGCTGGTTCGTAATCGTGCCGGACCCGGCAAACGAGCTGATTATCTCAAGTCGTTCACCGGTTTTTGTGAGCCAGAGTTTTTCGAACATCGGGAAAATAGCTTTTTTCATGACACCTTCGGCCATACTGAAACCATAGAAAATTATCGTCCGAGGCTGACTTCTCATCCCTGACAAGGGCAGCCAAGGCCAGAATCCGAAGAGGCACAGCAAACCGACGAAGATTCCGAAAAAAAATCTCTGGAAAAAACGTCCCAGTTGATTAAGCTTACGTGCCATTTCAGTACACTGAAGTAAAATGGGATTCAATTGAAGACGCGGATCAAGATGGAGTTGTGAAATCTAGACCAAGAGACACTTTGTCAGATGCAAGCTCCCTGCCATTTGGTGAGCATATTTCAGCCTAAAAACAGACGAGACAAAGCCTTATTGTGTATGATCTTATGAGGAGCGGGATGGCTCGTTAGTTTAAGTTGCAGAAAAAAATGTCCATCTGCCTGCAGAAATTACATACTTTGCTGGAAGATGGGGAAGATGTTAGAGACAAAGGAGAACCTTAATTTGGATTTAGACTTTGCTTTAGTCCGTGAGCTGCCCCTAAGGAGGAACTTATGATTGTCGGCGAACTGAAGCAGTGGAAAGGAATTGCCGGGCTGGCCGGGTTGGAAGAAGCCTTTGAATTTCTTGAGAAGAATCAAAATCAAGAATTACCCTTGGGGAAGCAATTGATCGAAGGAGACGATATTTACGCCATTGTTCTTCGTAACCCCTCACGGCCCGATGAGGCCGGGCAGTTTGAATCTCACCGAAAATACATCGACGTGCAATATTTGGATGCGGGCATGGAATCGATCGGATTTCTACCTATCACAAACCTGACCGTCTCAGTACCCTATCAAACAGAGAAGGATGTAGAGTTTTATGAGTTGCCCGAGAATTATGAAAAGATCGCCATGTATCCGGGGCGATTTGCCGTGTTTTTTCCGGGAGAAGGTCATCTTCCTAACTGTCATCTTGGGGGAGAACATCAACTGAGCAAGATTGTGATTAAGGTGTCATCCTCGCTTCATAAGAGAAATCCGTGATAGGGCGGGTGAGGAAGTTCGCGTGAGGAAATTCGTGCCTGGCTTAGGTTCGTGTCTTACGATTGGTAAGATCCATACTTTTTCGCGGTTTCGACGAGGGCATGGATATTTTCCGGGGGCGTCTGAGTCCCCAGAGCACAACCTGGACCCAAGATGAATCCACTATCCGGCTTCCACATCTCAATCAGGCTCCGACACGCATCCTCAACCTCTTGTGGCTTGCCGAAAGCCAGCAATCCCGTATCAATATTGCCAAGCAGGCAGGTTTTGTGACGTGCAGCGTCTTTGATCTTGATTGAGTCCGTCTTGTGGTCAACCTCCAAGACCTGGGCGTCCGTGGCGACAAAATCTTCCAAGATTCTTGTTGTGTTTCCACAAATGTGATTGTGCAGTATGATGCCGCGACTCTTGAGTTCTACCGCCATAGCCCTTTCGTGGCGCCAGGGGTACTCACGGTAGTGTTTTGGCGACAAAAGGTCGGGTCCGGCCAGCGGTTCGCCAATCGACGTGGAATGCCCGCCACATTCGATCAGAGCATACGCATAACGTGTGGCAACGCGTCGGCAGTAATCGAGAAGCGCGTGAATGAATTCGCACTGTTCTCCGAGGGCGATGTCCAGCATCCATTCATTTAAGCCCCGCAATTGGGCGGCAAGGTCCATCGGCCCC
>JAXLQK010000052.1:0-45686 GCA_046331665.1 Terriglobia bacterium
GGATTCGGCGGTCACAGACCAATGCTGTCCAAATTAGCTTTGGAGGAGGTTTTTGGACAGACTTAACCCTTGATTTATCAAGGGGGGAATTCGCCGAAGCGAAAACCAGGTTGGAGGATGGTATTCTGCTGTCCAAATTCAGTCCTCCTGAAAAGCGAGCCGGGTCTGAACCGGAATTGTCTCCAACAACGGGGGAGGTTCAAAGGGCTGGTCCAGCCACCTCCACAACGGGCGATACACGAACAGCTGTTGACGCAGCAAGGCCACCAAGTTGGAAAGCGACCAACCGAAGCGGGCGCGCCATTGCAAGTACTTGAGCAGTAAGATGGCAATCAGGGCTGTCCAGATCTGGATCTTTAAGGCGTTGGCACTGGTGCCGACGAAGCTTTTCACCCGGAGATTTTGTTTGAGGGTGCGGAAAAAAATCTCGACTTGCCAACGTTGCTGGTAAAGACGAGCCACCGTGGTGGCTCCCAAACCCAAGTGATTGGTCAACAGTAACAAGGGAGACTCCCAGCCGGGGACCTCCACTTCCAGTCGGCGCAGCAGCCCCGCTTGACGATACCAATGGCTTCCCAACCGGACGATCTCATCCCGGCGAATCAGGCTTCTATGGGGCAAACGGCGTTGCTCGATCACCTGGTAGTGGGCGTCCTCCCGTAGACGGGTCACAAAGAAGACACCTTGCTGGGTCAATCGCTGAAACCATGCATAATCGACGTAGGCCCGATCGAAGACAACCAAGGTCCCTGGCTGGAAACGCAAGCGACGGGCGACCTGAATTTCTTGGACTTTCCCCGGAGTGATGACGACCAACTGGGGGAGATAGCTTTGATGGTCGAGTAACAAGTGCAACTTGATGGCCCCCTTGCTCCGCTTATAGGCCGCCCAATCATACAGGGAAGCGCACAGATCGATCATGGTGCTATCCAAACTCAACAGTCGATGCCGAAATCGGAAAGGACGCGGAAACCTCATTTGGCTCTGACAGCGCTGATACAGTTGCTCGAACACGCTTTGATACAGTTGCCAGCTGCGATGCTGGTTGGCGTAGGCCAAGGTGGACCGACGGGGAGCTTGCGGCAGACCCAGATGCCGCAGCCTCCCTTCGCAGCTGGCCAGCCCGCCGCAAATCTCGCGCAACGACTGGGCCTGGCCTAATTGACAAAACAACATGGCCACCAGCTGGCCCCAACAACTAAACCCGCGGGCGTGGCGCTCGGCTTGATGGTCCCGCACTAATCGCTCGAACTCCAGTCGCGGAATTAGCTGGAGCAGCTGGGAAAAGATGCTGCATACTTTGGGCATGGTGGAATCTCCTTGAGTTGAGTATTTTGTTGTACTACTCCACCTCAACTTATAGGGCATTCCACCTCCTTCGAAAAACTTAATTTGGACAAGCCTGGTCACAGACCGCCGCTACAGAATTGGCTGGTATTGTGGCGGCGCTCTATGAGCGTCGCAGTGCTGAGATCAGACGAACCACTTGGGGCCCGGCGGTCAAAGGCCGCTTTGGAGCTTTCGAAGTAATTCAGCAACGCGCTCTGCGTCGAGCCTTGGATCGACATTTTCTCATTGGCTTGAATCCGCAGGTTAGGATCCACGACAAAGGTCCATCTCTTGGAGATCTTTATCAGCGGAAACTTCGTTCCATAACTCCTGATCAGCTTCCAAGGTGTGGATCTGCAAGAAGGGTGAAATTCAATTTGTGGTTCGCTTTAAACTTCCTCAAGAGGTCTCCACGTTTTCTGAGCAGATTCCAAACGCTTCCGCCCCCAACGCACGAATCTGAGAACTCCCATCGCGAAAGGCACAGGCTGCTTGCCGCGTGCATCCAGTGTTTCTGCCTTAGGATAAAAATAAAGCACCGTCCATTTTCCTTTGCAGGATTCAAGTCGAACTCACATCGCCTTCATCGGTTTAGAACGAATTGGCGGCGCGGGATCGCCAATTTCAAAGGAACGGCGAACAAAGAGACCTCCAATCCCAGGAGCTCCGGGAGCATCGAGAAACGGCAACTTAGGGTGGGCCAAATGAGAGTATCAAGGGGCAAAACAGAGTTGTCAATCGCAGTTCTACAAACTTCATGAAAATGGATTCCCTACTATGGCATTTAAGGTAATAAACCAAGTCTAAGTCCAAGCACGCGCCCGATTATTCAAATACTCGGGACAGGCACCTCTTTGCCTGTTTCTAGATTGAAGAGAACTCAAACAGAGAGGCGATAATTAACATCCTCTTTTGCCAAAAAATCTCTCCATTCCTCAGGACAAGTGTTTTTTATTGGACAAAGCCTTTTAATGGGTGACCCCATTTCTTCCTTGATCTTCCCCTGGACTAGGCGCTCCTCCAGATGGGCTACACGGGTTTTTTGACCCGCGCTTATCAAGAATCTTGCTCGGTTCAACACCAATTCTTTCATTCTGGAAACTGATCTCGAAGAACCGACCAAGGCCCGCATAAAATTAGGAGTTTTGCAGCAGAATCAAGAATAATGAGATTTGACCCCATTTCTCAAATCTGACGCCCATCTTTCTATATTTATTTCTTTCCCCCATGCGAAATACATCCTAATTTCTTACCGCCCCAAATCGAACATCGAATTATGACAGTCTTAGAATATCCTCGTTTGGAGGTGTAGTAAGGCTAAAGAATGGGGATAGGACCGGGAAATCATTCTGGTCTATAAACCAAGCATCGTTTCTTAGGCATATATCCATGTCCAAAAAAGCGCGATCTTTCTTGAGAGATAACTCAGAACTCTTTCCCTAATTGCTCACTCAGGATAGCATTTGTTTGGATGCTAAATGTCACCCGCAGAGGGCCATGTGGGCCATCGATATGTAAGGTGGAACGTCGTTGGTTCCAATATAAACGATTTTTGAACTCATTATTTCCAACCTGAAACTCAAAGGTGTCTTGACCCTGCAGTACATCCTACCGACGAAGCCTTTAGCATCTCTGTATGCCTTAATTGGCTGAGTGGCCGAAAGCCAGTGTTTCTGCAACTGGATGTTGCTCCTTTCAAAGCTTGTACATCTCCCACCAATCTTTGTAACCTGCGCCGGAGCTCCGCTTTTCCAGCACAGGTATTGTATGGCTGGCCTCTCACTCACAAAAACACGTAGCAAAAGTAATTTAGTTTTCGACATCTTTTGCGAAATGAATGCGCTTGCCATCCTCTCAAGATTTGGAATATTGAACTCACTCTCCGGTATCACGATCACCCTGTCAATCACGCCTCCCCCATCTCGGTCTCGAATGATTTGTTGGGCACGAATTTCTGGCAATTGGAAAACAACCAATTGGAGAATCAACAAGAGTTTAATAGATTGGCTAATTTTGTGGTTTACAGTCACGATCAAGCCACTTGTCAAAATCATATCCCTTATCTCGAATTACTAACCCGTCTTCTCTGAAGTACCTTTCTAGACCAGCATGATCTGAGTCCAGAAAACTGTGAAATAGTTCGTGCAATAAAGTATTTGGCTGACTGATATTGGCAGCGTCTGTAAAAGAAGTCACCCTTGATAACTGCGACATTGACAAGACGTCCCTCCGCATTTCTTGGCGTATACGCATAAGCACCGTATTCGATATCATAAGTAAGTTGTGATTTCCATTTTTGAAAAATCAAATCCATTGGAATTTCCCCCAAAAAAATTCTTGCTGCATCAATGAACATCTCGTGGTTGTAGCCGCCGCCCGCAGATCTGCTATTTTGAAATGCTTAGCAAATACTTTCCCGCAATTTGTATTCTCTATGTCTTTCAGCCGATCTAGTAACATGTCACGATATTTAATTGTAGTGGTGAAATCAAGGAATCTCGCGGATTAGTGGTAATCTAGGCCCGGTAGTAAAAGACCCACACCGTATACCCACCATAAGTTCAAATAGGCTAAACTTAAATCAAATGGTGGAGATTGATAATTATAGTCAAGTCCGCTCGGGTCTTGCAAATTAGTAGGATCATTGCCAACATAAACGTACCGATTCGAAAACTTGCGGATTTCCTAGATTGGCGCTGCCTCCATAAGGATCGGAGTCAGGAAGCGTCCCATCGTGCTGGCATAATAACGGTTGCGGGCATAGTCGAGGCCGGTGTCCTTGTCTCGAAAATAAGTTGCGTACTTCTCTCAGTTGTTTTCAGTCGCTGTGCTCTCCTCCCCAAACGGGTAATTAATGAACTGCTGATAAACCGGGGAACATTGACTTCATTGCTGCGCTTTCTTACGGTTGAGCCGGTCCACCACTACCGCCGCATCGGTCACCGTCCCGAACATGTCCGTCTGTTTCGACCGGATCAACTTTCCAGCAAAGTACGTATTCAAGGATATCGTCTTACTTAGCGGGAATATCCATCGCTATAGGGGAGCATACACGGCCAAAAGTTCTCCGTAGGCCCCATAGAAATGGTAGTGCTCGATCGAGGTCCCCGGGTCTTGCGGAGTCGATTTGTTGTCAGCCCGTATTTATAATTCTCGGTCCCGAAACTCCCCGTGATCTGGGTGATTCGATTTTCGATGTCATAGGTCATGGTCGAGCCGGGCATGGCGGTGAGGTTGCCGTTGTTGACCAGATTGCAAAATGAAAGGATCCAATCCTTTTCTCCTGTGAGAAGTCGTCAACCAGGCTTTTAGAACATAGAAAGACCTGACCCTTGATCTTCCTTGATCTTCTTTTTGATCTTCTTTCTTCTTGATCTTCTTGACCCTTGATCTTCTTGATCTTCTCTGGCGGAAAATATTGAGTGTTGAAGAGTCCTCGTGGCCAATCCCGCTATTAGGATCGCCTCGTTAGCAAATACTCGAACCTGGTTTGCAAGCTCGCCCTAGCGCTGGCTAAGGCTCATTTGTCTCAGTTATCAGTGGAGCCATCGAAAGCTACCGAGCAGCAGAATGGAGGAACCGACTTGAGTAGCTTCAATAACCGAGGATCAGGATTTCGAAAATCATTAACTATCATGTTTACTTGGTTCCGGTAATTTTTTGGCCTGTAACCGGAAAATTATGATGAGTAGGACAATAAATTCTGAATCCCACGATAAGCATGCAATCCAAGGCAATATCCCGTACATCATGTGCACCACGCGCAAAAATTACGAGCTTTTCATCAGTTCAATTAAAAAGGTTTCTCTTCTCTTTGATCGTTCGAAGTACCATCCTGTGCGGAAATAAATGAAAATGGTTGAAGAAATAACTAAAGAAAGCGAGCGAAGACGTTGTCTTTTGATTGAAATAAACAAACAAATGCTAACAAGTACCACGAAAAAGATCTTTCCGCCGAGCGTCATCTTCCCCCCATAAATTAAGAAGTACTCTCTGGAAACAAGTATGAAGCAGTCGTTAATTCTTTTTCTTCTCGGAGCATTCTCTATTCATAAATTCAGGAGTAAATATGTCCTTATACTTTACCCCAAACCATATAAATCCAGCAGATTCCTCACCTGGGTCAGCATAGGGCCAAGCCAGGATTCTCCATTCACTAAAAAATGAACCTCCTACCCAAAGATATTTACCAAATAAGTAAACTGGTTCTACAAACTTCCTTGCAAAACGATTCCCCACTACGGCAGTTAAAGTAGTAAACCAGTCCAAGTCAAGACCTTGCCATTTCCCAGATCAATCCCTTTTCTATATGGAGCTGTTGAACGGCTCGACTAATCCATCACCACCCGCGAAAGTGTTATTTGACATAATTGCCATGGCCTGAGTCCCATCTTTTCTTCACGCCTGTTAAGCCCTGTAAGTATATATTCTCTAGGGTCAAAAAGACCTATCGTTGCATCTTCGAAGACTGATTTTGCTTTCGAGATACACTGGTCATATAAATTCTTTTGCATCTTGAGTCGATCTAGCTCATCGGGTGTTGGAGATGGAGATGGCGACGCTTGAGGAGGATTCCCTCCACCGCCGCCACCACCCCGCGGGCTTCCGCTTTCGGGACTCCGGTTATAGTGCCCATAGTTTCCGGAACGGCAAGGATCTAAAGGGGCTGCCTCGTCGTCGGTGGGATCGCCACCAGCACCTACACACCCACCATATGGATCAAAAGGTCCAAGACCACCGCCGCCTCCCTCAGGACCAATATAGCTCATTTCTATAAGTCCTGATGGGTCAACTAGCGTAACAGGCATGGAACTAGCATAAGGGTACCTATTCCAAGTTTGTGGGCTATTCGGCTTTGCACTGCCTCTATAAGGATCAGGAGTCAGGAATCGCCCCATCGTGCTGGCGTAGTACCGGTTGCGGGCATAGTCGAGGCCTGTGTCTTTGTCCCGAAAATAAGTTGCGTATTTCTCCCGGTTGTTTGCGCTGGATCCTTGGTCTTCCCCAAAAGGATAATTCAGGTAGGTTTGGTTAACCGTCGGGGTGACCGTATAGACATTGACTCTCTTCCGCACCGATCCCAACCGATCTACCACCACGGCCGCATCGCTCAGACTGCCATTGTCAGTTTGTTTGGCACGAATTTGTCGTCCAGCAAAGTACGTATTCAAGCCTATGGTCCTGTAACCATGGGAATAGCCGTCGTCATAAGGAGAGTACACTCCGAGTAGTTCTCCAAAAGCTCCGTAAAAGTAATAAAACTCATTCGGAAGGGAACCATTGACCCGGTATTTGTACCATCGATTATTGTCGGGCCCGTACTTGTACTGGTCCGTCCCGAAACTCCCCGTAATCTGGGTGATTCGATTCTCGATGTCATAAGTCAAGGTCGAGCCGGGCATGGCGGTGAGATTGCCGTTGTTGTCGTAACTGAAACCTGAGGTAAGGATGCGGTTGTTGGCAGTGCTGATGCTCAGGGAAGAAGTGGGTGCACTGCCCTTGGTGACGCTCTGGGCCGTTCGATTCCCGAAATCGTCATAAGTGAAACTCAACCCCCAGGCCGTGCTGGCGGTTGCGGCCGTGTCCAACCGGTTCAGGTTGTCGTAGGTGTAATTGACTGTTGTACTGGTCGTGCTGTCCACCACTTGATTGACGTTGCCATTCAAGTCATAAGAATAGGATTGGGTTACCAGAGGATCGAGGAAATTGTTTGGGGTTGTGCGGGTGTTTTTTATTTGACAGAGCTTTTAATGGGTGACGCTTGCATTCCGTTATTAAACATTTAAGGGCTGATAAGCATTCAAAAGTTTCTCGGAGAGACGTGAGTTTAGCGCATTAGGGGCAAGAGAAGTGAGGGGTGGGGTAAGATCGAGGGCGGTAGCCGGAGGGTAGGGCAACGCTGGAGAGCGACCCGGGCACCGCGCTACTGGCGGGAGAAGTTGGGAGGTCCGCTGGAACCAGCCCCCAGCAGGCCGCTGGCCCTCACAGCAAGAAGCCGCATCCTGTTTTGAGTCAGCCAGCCCGAACCAGGATGCGGCTCGATCGGTTCGGTCAGCGGGAGCAGACCGAACAGGCACGTCTGGAGGTGTGCGATGAAATTGTACGCTGGTCTAGATTTACATTCCAACAACAATGTCCTAGTGATCCTCAATGAGCGAGACCAGGTGATGTTGCGTCGCCGTCAGGCCAATGTGGCCAGAGTGATCCTGGAGAGCTTGGAACCGTTCCGAGCGGAGTTGACGGGGATGGTGGTGGAGTCGACCTACAACTGGTACTGGCTGGTAGATGAGCTAATGAAGGCCGGCTACCGGGTGCACCTGGCCAACACGGCGGCCATCCGGCAATACGAAGGGATCAAGCGGACCAACGACTGGACCGACGCCCAGTGGCTGGCGCACCTGTTGCGGCTAGGGATTCTGCCGGAAGGCAGCATTTACCCAGCCGAGCTGAGGCCGGTGCGGGATCTGCTGCGGAAACGGGGTCAGCTTGTGGGGGAACGGACGCGCCACATTCTGAGTGTGGAGAACCTGCTGACCCGCAACACGGGAGCGCGGTTCAGCGGCCGGTACGTCAAGGATCTCGATTGTGGGGAAGTCGAACGACAGTTCCCGCGTCTGGAGTTGTCGATGGCCATCAACGCCAGTCTGCGGGTCATGCAGGCACTGGAGCAGGAGATTGCGCGGATCGAAAAGCAGGTCAAATCCCGAGTGCGGCTGGAACCGGGTTGGCAGCCGCTGCTGTCAGTGTGGGGAATTGGGGAGACTCTGGCGCTGACGATCATGCTCGAGACCGGTCCGATCAGCCGGTTTGCGGCGGTGGGCAACTACAGCTCCTACTGCCGGGCAGTGGACAGCCGGCAGGACAGCAACGGCAAGAAGAAGGGAGAGAACAACGCCAAGTGCGGGAACCGGTATCTGGCCTGGGCTTTTGTGGAAGCAGCCAACTTTGCGGCGCGCTACTACCCGCAGGCGCAGGTGTTTGTGGCGCGCAAGACGGCCCAGGTCAACCGGACGCTGGCGATCAAGGCTCTGGCCAACAAGCTGTGCCGGGCCAGCTACTGGGTCTTGAAAGATCAGGTCGAGTTCGAGCCGAGGCGTCTGTTTGGCTCCTAAGCGGGCAGGGACCGGAGAGCCGTGAGTTGGGGTTGGTTAGAAACCACCAGGGCTGATTGGCGCCCGGTCCCTCGCCCATACCTTCGACGCCATCGCGTGGCGCCGGAACGGAGACGCCCCGATCGTGAGCCGCTTCGGGGTTGGCCGGCCTCTTTCGGGAGGCCCGGAACCGCAGTGCTGTGAGTGCAGCCCTGTGCGAGAGGCGCTGTCACTATCGTTTGGACACGGTCGGGTACCGACGCTTTTCTGGGGCCGAAGTCAGGCCAGGGGCACACGGGGTTGCTGAGATCGGGGCTGGCTCAGCCACACCCACACGCCTTGAACCGGATGTGTGACTGAACGGATCCGTTGAGGATTCGCAATCACGGACACGAAACAGCCGGCTGCGTCTGCGACCGCGACACGTTACCGGGTGCTGTCAGACACCAGGACCTTCTGGGAAGCAGCCGTTCGAACAGAGGAGATGGCGATGATTCTGATGTTATTGAATCTCTGGAAAGCAGCTCCCACAGGACTTCCCGCGGTGTTCTTCGGTTCCAGAAGCGCTCCGCCGCCAACTGCGGGGGCAAAAAAAGAGATCCAGTTGCGAAGGCAGAGGTGTTTCCTCTTGACAGAAACTTTTGATGTGTGACCCTAATTCCCTAATTCCCGCTAATTCCCGGATTCATAGGGACCTATTTTCACCTTCTTGGAACAATGTTCATTTACTAGGGCACTACCATGTCTGCTTGAATTCAGTTCACCCCGTACCGTCACCATCTTCCCATTAAACTTCTCATTGTTTTGGAATACTTGGCAAAGTCTGGCTAGAGGATCACCTTGAGCCCAAGTAATCTCAGAGATACCGAAAAAAACTAGAAAACCTACAACAATAACCCTAATTGGTATTGGGAGACGCACTCGCGCTGCCCCTCGCTCGGAATAAAATTAAGAAAGACGTTCTTCAATGAAATCATCAATCTTTAATCCTTTCTTCTTGCAACATTCCTTGCATCGCGGTTTCTTGCTTAGACGATTTAAATGTGATTTACAAAATGGCTTATGGCAAATGAGACAAATTCCGCCCCTCGGGAAGCTGAACTCCCTGCTGCATTTGAAACATTTGAAAGGGATTACTAGAAATGATTTGGAATTCATAATGGATACCGGACAGCACATGCATTTGCCTCAATAATATAATTTACCACTGCTGGTATATATTTTAGCATTTCGGCTGAACCCCGAGACGCCAATGCCCTTAAGATTTCTTCTCCCAGCACGAATTCATTTCCAGCCATTATAAATAAGGAATATCTAAATGCTGTGTTAAGCCCCTGTAAGTATATATTCTCTAGGGTCAAAGACCTATCGTTGCATCTTCGAAGACTGATTTTGCTTTCGAGATACACTGGTCATATAAATTCTTTGCATCTTGAGTCGATCTAGCTCATCGGGTGTTGGAGATGGAGATGGCGACGCTTGAGGAGGATTCCCTCCACCGCCGCCACCACCCCGCGAGGCTTAATGCCTGAAGTGCGCGGGTAAGTGCATCGAGTATCAGTTTGTATCTCTTAGCCATTTCAATGTTTTCAGGTGAATAAGCAAGACTTGGATTATATACCGTACTTTGGTATAGCCAAAAATTCTCCAAGAACCCCATATTGGGAAGACCTTCGGTCACGTCAACACTTGTGCCGTTTACATTCCTGGGGTCGGATGGATCAAATGGTTCCTCAGTAGTGTAGTCTAGCCCATTTGGATCGGTCCGATTTACAGGATCGTTGCCTGCATATGTATATCTATTCCAGCTCTGAGGGTTTCCTAGCTTGGCGCTTCCGGCATGCGGATCCGTGGTCAGGAATCGTCCCATCGTACTCCCGTAATACCTATTGCGCGCATAATCCAGCCCTGTGTCTTTATCTCGGAAATACGTCGCAAATTTTTCCCGATTATTTTCAGTCGAAGTACTCTCTTCCCCAAATGGGTAATTAATGAACTGTTGATAAACGGAGACACTTGTATTGCTGCGCATTCTTACTGACCCAAGCCGATCCACCACAACGGCCGCATCCGTCACTGTCCCGAACATGTCAGTCTGTTTTGAACGAATCAGCTTTCCTGCAAAATAAACATTTCGTTCCACAGTCATGTTCCCATATGTGATCCCGCCACTTGTATATGGCGCATAGACTCCCAAAAGCTCTCCATACGCCCCGTAAAAATAGTAGTGCTCAATCGAGGTCCCGCGTGTTTTGCGAAGGCGACTATTGTCTGGGCCATACTTGTAATTATCGGTCCCGAAGCCTCCAGTGATTTGGGTAATTCGATTCTCGATGTCATAACTCATAGTTGAGCCAGGCATGGCGGTGAGATTACCATTATTGTCATACGAGTAACCCGAGGTTGTAATGCGGTTGTTCGTTGTGCTGATGCTTAAGGAAGAAGTTGGTGCACTGCCCTTGGTGACGCTTTGTCCCGTCCGATTGCCGAATTCATCATAGGTAAAACTCAATCCCCAAGCCGTGCTGACAGTTGCCGCCGTGCTCAAACGGTTCAGATTGTCATAGGTGTAATTCACCGTTGTTCCTGCCGTGCTGTCAATGATTTGATTCACATTGCCATTCAAGTCATAAGAATAAGTTTGAGTAACCAGGGCCTGTGGGTAATTGTCAGGGGCTGTCCGGGCATCTAGGCTCGTAAGTTGCAGGCTACTATTGTAGCCCAAGGTCTCAACGTAATAACTGTCGACTCCAAAATTTTCATACCAATACTTTTTTTGAGTCATTTCTCCAGCTGGACCGTAAACAACATCCTTGACCCAATCTCTTGAATCCCCAGAAAGTGTCATCCGGTTTGGCCGCCCCATAGTGTCGTAATAGTAATTATAGGTTGGTCCGAAAGCAAAACCACCACTGCCCGGTTCGTAGGTGCCGGGATAAGAGAGAGAGGTTACCTGGCCTTCGTTGTTATAAGTATATTGGGCTTCTAGATAAGAATTAATTACCCCCATGCGTTTTTTGGCTACCAAGCCGCCGGCAGCGTAACTGAAGTACTGATCCGTTAAGTTTAAAGTGATGCAATTTAGAGAAGGCCCCGTAATAGCCGTTACTCTTCCCCAGACATTTTGCGAAGTGAAATTAGCGCAGGGGCTGGAGTCATAGTAATAGTTGACTCGCTTATAGGTTTCTTCGGCTCCTGACGACACCGGATAATGCTGGATCTGGGTAACCCGTCCAAAACTGTCGTAAACATAGGCCAGCTTCTGGTTCTTGGCATCAATGATCGTGGCCACCGTACCGTCGGCATTGTAAGTATAGCTGGTGGTTCCGCTTTCCGGGTGGGTCACGCTGGTCAACCGTTGAGTGGTCGGATCGTAGCTGAAGGTTCGGGTCTGGGTGGTCCCGTTGCCATAGATGCTGGCCGTCTTTATTCGGCCCAGGATGTCGTAAACATAATCCGCCGTGTCGCGGGAGTTGGAGCCCGAGGGATAAGGTTCGGTCACCTTGATTAGTTTCCCCTGAGAATCGTAAGTATGTTTTTTCCATTTTCCTGGGGGTCTGTGGTGGTAGTAAGCGTTTCCGGCAAGGCGAATGTTGAATAACCGCCATTCGGCAGGTCGATTCGGGTTGTCCTTCCCAATCCGTCATAAGTATAGGTTGTCCAGTAGACTGTCCTCGGGGGGCATAGGGTTGCAGAAACCCGTTTGACCTTCCCCAATGGCGAGCAGGCACAGGAATCATATTCGGTATCCACCACGGATTAGGTGCCACTTCCGTCTCCCTTCTCCCACTTTGATGGTTCTTCCTAGCCCGTCCGTAGTTGTTTTCGTCCAGCGGCCATTGATGGTGGCGGTGGTAGCCCGGTTCAGATAATCGTAAGTGTAGGTCGTGGTCGCCCCATGAACCGAGATGCTCGATGAAGGCCTGCCATAGGAATCGTAGATGACCCGGGATTGAAGCATTATTAGGTTGGGTAATCGTCGTCACCCCCAGGAAGGAGGTATAGGCCAGGCTGGTCGCCAGATTGGTTTCGGTATTGGGGGTGATCACGGTTGGCACGGCATAGTTAGTGGCGGGAGTCCCGCCGTGATCGTCTGGGTGTGATTCAAATTGTCAACCGTTTGGGTCACGGTTCCAGTCTACAATATAGAGGGGGTATGAGAACCATGAATCACAATCGAGAATGTTGGGGGCACGGGAAATTCGTAAGCTTTACGGTCTTGATAACCCAGTGGGAGAAGAGTTTACCGGGATGGGATAACGTAATTTCCCGTTCCGGAAACGGGATAATTAGATACTATGGTGAATGAATCGAAATGATGAGGGGCCGCCCTTTACGGAGCTAAGAGTGGCCGAAAACGAGGTAACGGCAGAGGATTTCTTCGTAGCAACCAATATGTTCGGCGAAGTCGCCAACAGAGCCAGCTTTGCCATATCGTCAAGAGGGGGAGGGTTTCATTTATGAATCGTCGGAAATTCTTGCAGACCAGCGCAGGTCTATTGCTCTCCACGGCGATGGGTCACGGGGCCCAATTTACTAACCAAAAGTTGCGTGTGGGCCTCATTGGCAGCGGCTGGTACGGGAAACTGGATCTGTTCCGCCTAATCCAGGTTGCTCCCGTGGAAGTTGTCTCCCTTTGCGATGTGGACCGGCAAATGCTCGCCGAGGCGGTTGAATTGGTCGCCAGCCGCCAGCCATCCAAAAAGAAACCGCGATCTTATACCGACTATCGGGTGATGCTTCAAGAAAGAGACCTTGACATTGTTCTTGTCGATACGCCGGATCATTGGCATGCGTTACCCACCATCGCCGCCCTCCAAGCCGGGGCGGACGTTTATGTTCAGAAGCCGATCAGCGTCGACATCGTGGAGGGAGAGGCCATGGTGGCGGCGGCGCGAAAGTATCAACGAGTGGTGCAAGTCGGTACCCAGCGCCGTAGCACCCCGCATATCGTGGAAGCGCGGGATGCGATCATTCGAGAAGGGAAACTCGGCACCATCGGACTGGTGGAAATTTGCTGTTATCATCGGATGCGGACGAGCGAGAATCCACCCCCTATTCCGCCCCCGGCCTCGCTTGATTACGAAATGTGGACCGGACCGGCTCCGATGCGGCCCTATAATAAACTCATCCACCCGCGAGGGTGGCGTGCTTTCACGGAATATGGAAATGGAGTCATCGGGGACATGGGAATCCATATGCTCGACATGGTTCGCTACCTGCTTGACTTGGGCTGGCCCAAACGGATTGACTCCAGCGGAGGGATCCTCATCGATAAGGGGAGTATCTCGAATATCCCCGATACCCAAACGGCGCTCTTTGATTTTGAGAATTTTTCAGTGGCGTGGCAATTCCGCAGTTGGGGGCCTCCGGTGGATCCCAAGTACCCATGGAGTGCCACCATCTATGGGGACAAAGGAACTCTCAAGGTCAGTGTTTATAGCTACGATTTCATTCCTCTAGGCAATGGTCAACCAGTACACCGTGATGTTGCTTTGGAGTTGGAGCAGTATCCCGAGGATCAGACGGAAAAAGATATTGAGCGGCATGTCGCTCCGGCAATTCGCTATCACATGCAGGATTTCTTGAAGGCAAGAACGAAGAAAAGCCGCCCGGTTGCAGACATAGAAGAGGGACACATCTCAACCGCCAGTTGTATCCTGGCCAATCTATCCCTTCAGCTGGGACGAAGTCTCCGTTGGGATCCGGCGAAACAGAGCGTGGTAGACGATGTGGAGGCGAATCAATTGCTCCGCCGCCCTTACCGCTCGCCCTGGATCCATCCGGAGTCCGGTCAGGTTTGAATGGTGGGGTTGCAATGTCTGAGGAAGAACGGATCCTCTAATGAACGAGAATGGTTTCGAGTTTGGTTCTTTCGCTGGAATCCAGATCAACGAACTCGATCCCCATGGCCCGGTCCTTTTGAACCCAAACCACTTTTGCCTGCCCCTCAAAGGCCAGGTATTGTCCGGGGATATCGAATCGGATGCGGACCAGACTATCCGTCAGGAACGGATTGTGAATACTGACAAAGGCTCCGCCAAAACTAAGGTATTCCATGATGCCTTTGGCTCGCCTGAAATCTTTCCAAACTTCCACTTCAATATGGGTTCGCTCCCGGGCGTGATTACGACGCTCGGCGCCCGTGTCCCTGCAATCGACGAGACTTCTCTTTTCTCCCATAGTCACCCCTGGATCCCTGTGAAATTAAAGGGTTGCTGTTGGCGGCCGTTTAACAGATCTCCGGTTAAGACAGAGATCATGCCGAGGCCCAAAGATGAGAACTGAATCCTTCGTGAAAAAGAATTTCTCCAGCCTCTGTTCCAAACGAGTCAGCAGCGTCCTCTTTATCGGCAGCTTGCTGCAATTGCATCTACTTTTTTTTGGAGTGTGGGGGCAGGAAACCCCTTCCTCTCAAGAGCATTATTCATTTCGAGTGAGAGTCCTCGTGGCTGAAAAAACCTCCGATATCGAAATCAAAGTGAAAGTTACGCGACCCAACGGGGAACTTGTCGGGGAAAGGGAACTCGCCTATCAAGGGACAGCAATATTCGACCAACTGACGGCCGGTCAATATCTTGTAACCATCGAACGCGCCAACCAACCGACCATTGCGCGTCCATTGGAATTCAGGGACAGCTCCGTTAAGAATATCAGCTGGGATATCCGAATTTCCGGCGATGCGACCACGGTCCGCGAAAGCAACAAAGACAATTTTCAAAAAGCCTCGGGTGAGATCTCGAGCGTCGTATCCAAGAAGGCCTTGAAAGCCTTTCAAGAGGCCGCGGAAGAAAGCGCGCGCGGAAACCTCCTGAAGGCGATTGAGCTTCTGCAGAAAGCGATCAAAGAGGCGCCCAATTTTCTGGAGGCCTATAACAACCTCGGGGCCCAGTATCAGAAACTCCGCGAATGGAATCAAGCCATTGAAGCCTATCAGCATGCGATTGCCATTAAGGGTGATAATCCCATGCCTTACGTGAACCTGGGCACCATCTACCTGGAAAAAGGGGAAACGGATTCCGCCCTGAAATCTTTCCAGAAGGCTTTGGACCTTGATGATTCCAACATTCGGGCGCATCTCGCTTTAAGTCGAATTTATATTGAGAGACGGGATTATGAAAGAGCAGAAGTGCATCTCGAGGCGGTCACCCGTATGGATCCCTCTCACAATCGACAAGCCTTTGTGGCACTCATCCAAATGGAGACGATGGCCCAACGGTATGAGCGTGCTCAATTCTTCCTTGCCAACTTTCAAAAGTATTTTCCTGCCGATCCTGAAATCGAAAAACTGAAACAGGTGATTGCAAGTCACGTTTCCCAATGAGGGCCACTCGTGTTTCCCATCTCCCATAACTGACTGCAATCAGAGAATTTCTGCGGTTCCGTCTCAAGAAAAGGACAACTCTTCCTTTAGGTGTTGGCTGAGAGGGGCAAAATGTCCCTAAAGTCCCAGAGATTTCAACCCGATAGGAGACCTGTCACCCCGATTAGCCAAGGGGGCAAGAAACGGCAAGCCTATTGTCAGTGCTTCGTGAGGAGCGCTGATGGTGCAAGGCTTTTATGGACGGTCCAAAACTCAATGAGCGAAGGTTCTCTTAGGGGTTATGCCAACAGCTTCTTTTAACGATCAGGCCGCCTCGCTATCTTCACTTCCAAGAGCCGACCAATCCTTTTATCAAGCCAACCGCCTGCTCGTTGTTGACGACGACCTTTCCGTCAGAAAAGCAATCTCCGACATCCTTTCCCACTGCGGTTATGAATGTGACCAGGCCGGCTCGGTCGTTGAAGCCTTGCTGTACCTGGAAAAGCAATCCTACACCTGCGTCTTGACTGATTTGCTCATGCCCGAAAAAACGGGAATGGATCTGCTCCGTGAAATTACGGCCCGGTTCCCCGAGGTTGCTGTCATTCTCGTCAGTGGCCAGAATGATTCAGGGATGGTTCGAAAAGCCCTAAAGAACGGAGCTTTCGACTATATCGTCAAACCGCTCACCGCAGCGGAAATTCTGACCACGGTCTATGGGGCGTTGAAGCGGCGAGAGTCGATTCTCAAGGAGCAAAAGGATAAGCACAGCTTGCGGGAGAGAGCCGAACTCGGGATGGTGGAGTCGATCCTGTTCGAGGATATGGTTCGCAGTACGATTGACGGAGTCATGATCACTGACTTGGAAAATCGGGTGATCATGGTAAATCCCGCCTACGAGAAGCTTACCGGCTACACGCGTCAGGAACTCCTCGGCACCATTCCAAGTATTTTGAACAATCCGACGGAAAGCAAAGACTTTGGCCGCCAAGTCGCGTCTTCGCTGTACACGACGGGAAGCTGGTCTGGTGAACTCGTTGATCGCCGCAAAGGGGGGGCGGAGTGGTTTGCCAATCTCACCATCTCGCGCGTCAAAGATTCCCGTGGGAAGGCGTTTGCGGACGTCTACATTGTGCGCGACATCACGGATAAGAAACACATGGAGCAACAGCTGATCGAGCGGCTCAAAGAAGTCCAATCCGCCCAAGATGCCGCCATCATCGGATTTGCAAAGCTGGCAGAATGTCGTGATCCGGAGACCGGTGTCCATTTGGAACGAATGCGGGAATATTGCCGCATCCTGGCCGATCAGTTGGGATCTTCACCCAAATACAAACTGGAAGTGAACGAGGCCTTTATCGATGGTCTCTACAAGTCCAGTCCGCTCCACGACGTTGGGAAAGTGGGAATCCCCGACAGCATTCTGCTTAAGCCCGGGAAGCTGACGGCAGAAGAATATGAAATCATGAAGACGCATACCGTCATTGGCGGCGATGCTCTCCGCGCCGCGGAAAAGCGGCTGCCGGCCAAGTCGTTTCTAACCCTGGGCAAGGAAATCGCCTATCACCATCACGAAAAGTTCGATGGTACCGGGTATCCTTTCAAGTTTTCCGGATATTCTATTCCTCTTTCCGCTCGCATCGTCGCCTTTGCGGATGCCTATGATGCACTCACGTCAAAACGGGTGTACAAGGACATCGTGGGCCCAGAAGAGTCCAAGCGCCGCCTCCTCCTCGACCGCGGAAAACATTTCGATCCGGATGTAGTGGATGCTTTCCTAGCCCGCGAACATGATTTCCTGCAGATCCTTAAGCAGTTCGGGCATGAGAATTAATCAGGACTGATATTGAAGGAGAGAGAAAACTTCGACTCCGGGCAGTTTTTTTCGGCCTTCCAGGAACTCCAGTTCCACCAGAAATGCGACTCCAGCCACTTTTCCTCCCATCTGTTGCACCAGCCGAGTCACAGCCGCAGCCGTCCCCCCGGTGGCCAACAGGTCGTCCACAATAAGCACGCGTTGTCCCGGTTGAATCGCGTCCTTATGGATTTCCAGGGAATCGGTGCCGTATTCCAGCTCGTAGCTGGCTTTGAGAGTTTCGGCGGGCAGTTTTCCGGGCTTGCGGACAGGGACAAATCCTGCCCCCAATTGATAGGCCAGGGCAGGGGCAAAGATAAAGCCTCGAGACTCGACTCCAACGACCAGGTTGATTCCTTGATTGCGATACCTGGCCGTCAGCAGGTCCAGAATGTCATGCAAGGCCTGGCCATCTTTCAAGAGGGTGGTGATATCGTAAAAGAGGATGCCCTTCTTGGGGAAATCCGGCACGTTCCGGATCAATTGCTTGAATTGTTCCATTCCCAGGATCCTTTGAAAAAAGTGGTCGGGGCGAGAGGATTCGAACCTCCGACCCCCTGGTCCCGAACCAGGTGCTCTACCAGGCTGAGCCACGCCCCGTTATGAAAGATTTTCGACTTTTTCTTTGGATAGCTGTTCCGGCCAGTGGGCCATGCTTTCGGCCAAGCCGTAGCCGGTGCGATCCACTTCGATCGGTGTAATCGAAACGCAATGAGCTGCGATCGCGGCATAATCGGAAGCCGGATCTTCGTCGGTAGGGGAAGGGTCATACCGCTGATCAAACCAGAAATACTTGCGTCCGCGTGGGTCCCGTTCTTCGATGACCAGATTTTGAATATTCCGTTTCCCTTGAACGGTGATGCGAACTCCCCGGATTTCACCGGCAGGTACATTCACGTTCAATAACATTCCATTGGCAAGCGGCTCCTGCCGCATTTTTTGGGCCAGCAAAACGGCAAATTGGGCCGCTTCTTCGAACCGCAACTCAGATCGAGCCGCCAGCGAAATGGCGAATGCCGGAAGATCGTGATAGGCGGCTTCAATCGCCCCGGCCACGGTCCCCGAATAGCCGACATCGCGCCCCAAATTCGGGCCCTTGTTGATTCCCGAGATCACCAGATCCGGTCGCACGGGCAGAAGGTAATTTAACGCCAGGAGAACGCAATCCGCCGGTGTTCCATCCACCGCGAACCTCCGATGGCTGATTTCCTCATAACGTACAGGACGGTGAATCGTCAGGGCATGGCTTGTGGCACTCATTTCCCGGTTGGGCGCCACCACGGTGACATCTGCTACTTTTGCAAAGGCGTGTTCCAGAGCGATGATCCCGGGAGAGAGAATTCCATCATCGTTCGTAAGTAATAGTCTTATCAATGGCGAGGTCTCAAAAGAAGAATGGTCGGGACGAGAGGATTTGAACCTCCGACCCCACGCACCCCAAGCGTGTGCGCTACCAGGCTGCGCTACGTCCCGGAACCACGGGCGACTCTAACACCTTCGATTTAGGATTGTCAAGATATCGCGAAGCTGTGCTTTCAGCTCACGAAGAGTCTCTGTAGGAACTTTAGGGCGGGACGTTTCGCTGCCCGTGGCGAGGACTTCCTGGACGGGCTTGGAGTCGTGCAGGGGTGTTGTGCCGCGCCGCAGATCGCCCAATGCCTTCTTGGCGCCTGCGATCGTGAATCCCCGCACATAAAGCAGGTTCTTGATCTGGAAGAGTAGCTCGACATCCTTCTTGCGATACATGCGCCTTCCGTTGGCTCCTTTGGTGGGGGAAAGCGTCGGAAACTCGGTTTCCCAAAAGCGCAACACATACGGCTCGAGCTGAATGAGTTTGCAGACTTCTCCAATACGGAAGAACAGCTTATTGGGGATTTCCACGCTTCCTTCGGATTTCCGGGGAGGGATTGCAGGCTGCGTGGAACGGGGTCGTCCCATCGCCTCTTTTCTTTGAGTTCGCGCAGACATGAGTTACGTTTCCTGTCGCCTTTTGGCCTCTAATTTCTGCTTCACCAGAATCGGCGTTCCCAGAAATCCAAATTGGTCCCGAATCTGGTTTACCAGATATCGTTCCAGAGAAAAATGGATCTTACTGCGCCGGTTCGTAAAAAGTGCAAACACGGGAGGTGCCACGCCAACCTGAGTCATATAGTGTACCTTGACCTGGTTCCTGAATGGAACTGGCGCTTTCGAGAGAGCAACCTTTTGCAGAAAGGCATTCAGCTCCCCCGTGGTCACGCGAACCTGCCGTTCGGCATACACGCGATCAATTAAATCGAAAAGTTTGACGACACGCTGTCCCGTTCGCGCCGAAATAAATAAGATTGGAGCATAATCCAAATACCTCATTTTAGCACGGATCTCTTCTTCATGGTGCAGCATCGTATAGGAATCTTTGGGAACTTTGTCCCATTTATTGATAACCAGGATGACAGAACTCCCTGCCGACTGGGCAAAACTCGCTATGGTGGAGTCGAGAGAGGAAACGCCTTCGCTGGCATCCACGACGACCAGCGCCACGTCACAACGATCAAGGCTCTTCCTTGCCATGATGACGCTCAATTTTTCCGCCATGAGTTCCGTCTGACTTTTCTTTCGAATTCCAGCCGTGTCAATGAACCGGTACAAGCGGCCACTTCGCCTGGCCAACGAATCCACGGCATCTCGTGTCGTCCCAGGGATAGGAGAGACAATTGAGCGCTCTTCACCGAGGATGAGATTGAGCAGGGTGGATTTCCCGACGTTCGGCTTCCCCACAATGGCCACGCGGATTTCCTTCTCTCCGCCTTCCAGAAGCGACTCTTCACGGGGGAGAAGATTGACTACCGCATCCAGCAGGTCTCCAATGTTCAGCGCATGCTCTGCGGAGATTGGAAAGAGATGCTCCAATCCCAACTCAAAAAACTGCTGTGCCTCATTCCAAACCTTCGGGTGATCGAGTTTGTTAACAGCCAGCAGTACGGGTTTGGAAGTTTGTATCAGGAATTTGGCCAATTCCTGATCGGTAGGAAGAATCCCCGTGCGGCCGTCGACCACGAAGACAATCACGGAGGCCTGCTGAATGGCTTTCTTGGCTTGAAGAAAAATATTCCTTGCGATCGGCTCTTCGTCAGAAGGGATGATGCCTCCCGTGTCGATGATTTCAAAGCTTGTGCCTTTCCAGTCGGCTTTTTCGGAAAGGCGGTCGCGGGTCATGCCAGCCTCTTTTCCCACCAGGGCTTTGTGCTTTTCACAAATCCGGTTGAAGAGAGTGGATTTCCCGACGTTGGGACGACCGATAATGGCGACGGTTGGCAATTGATGGGCGGAAGTGGTGAGCATAATTCCCCGAAATTCTACGGCCATTGTAACTCATCCTGCCGCAGGATGATTAGAAACACGAGGAGAGCGAAATTACTGAAGCTCGGCTGCCAGCAGACGCTTTTCCGTGGAAAATGGCTGGAGGAGTATCGATGAGACGGGGGACGGAATCCGAATTCAATCCTGGCTCGGCGGCAGGCTGACACCCCCGTCAGGAATCTTTTGTTGGTTCCGGACGAGGGTGCCGCACCGGGCAATGGACTAGTCTTGCGTGGTTCCATCCAAAAAAGGCCGCAGTTTGCGGCTTCGAGAGGGATGACGAAGCTTGCGCAAGGCCTTCGCTTCAATTTGGCGGATCCGCTCACGGGTGACCGCGAAGTTTTGGCCCACTTCTTCGAGGGTGTGGTCACTCCCGTTATCGAGGCCGAACCGCATTTTGATCACTTTCTCTTCGCGAGGCGTCAATGTTTTCAGCACCGACTCCGTCATCTCCTTGAGGTTAATATTGATGACAGCCTCGGCAGGCGAAACCACTTGTCGGTCTTCGATGAAATCGCCGAGATGGGAATCTTCCTCTTCCCCGATGGGAGTCTCCAAGGAGATAGGTTCTTGAGCGATCTTGAAAACCTTCCGAACCTTCTGAACCGGGATATCCATCCTCACGGCAATTTCTTCCGATGTAGGCTCCCGCCCCAATTCCTGAACAAGGCTCCGGGACGTTCGGATCAGCTTATTGATCGTTTCAATCATGTGGACCGGAATGCGAATCGTTCGCGCTTGATCCGCGATGGCGCGGGTGATCGCCTGGCGAATCCACCAGGTTGCGTACGTTGAGAATTTATAACCGCGGCGATATTCAAATTTATCCACCGCTTTCATTAACCCGATGTTGCCTTCTTGAATCAGATCGAGAAACTGAAGCCCTCGGTTCGTATATTTCTTGGCGATCGAAACCACCAACCGCAGGTTCGCTTCCACCAGTTCCCGCTTCGCTTCTTTGGCTTCCGCATCCCCGCGATCAATGGTCTGCAGGGTTCGCTTTAAATCGATCCCTTTGGTTTGAGACTCTCCTTCAATGGTGGAGATTTTTTCTTTGATCGCACGGAGGTCACGCTTCAACAGGTTGACATTCTTTCCTTTGGCGTGCTCCAGCTTCTTTTCCAGCCGGTTCCATTCCCGCTCGAGAGGGCGATAGGCTTCGTATTGGCGTCGGATCTGGTCAATCAACCGGTTGCGCTCAGGATAGGTAAAATCCATGCCCCGAATCGCACGTGAAATGAGAATGCGATGCCTCGCCACGGAGAATTTGAGTTTGCGGTAGACGCGCGGCTGTTTGGTTTTGGGAGTTGCCAGGAACTTGTTAAGAAGCTGACTGTGTTTCTTGAACATCTTTTGAATCTCTTCAATAGCCGATACGGTTTCCTTCAGGCGGTCTTCCACCTTTTCCTCAGCTACCAAATCATCGCTGAAGACAATCACGTCGTTGATGGAACGCTCACCTCGTTGAAGTTGTCCACCCAGGCTGATAATCTCCTTGATCACAATGGGAGAGCGGGACATGGCTTTGAGGACATTCAATTGTCCCCGCTCAATCCGTTTGGCGATTTCGACCTCTCCTTCCCTGGTCAACAGGGGAACCGTGCCCATTTCCCGGAGATAGAGCCGGACCGGATCATTGGTCTTGTCCAAGGCACCAGGGGTTAAATCAAGTTCGACATCTTCGGTGGTTTCCTTCTCCAGATTGACCTTGTCGGGTCCGGCAACCTTGGGTTCTCCTTCGAGAACATCAATCCCCTGCCGGCGAAAAATGGAAAACATATCGTCCATATCATCTGCCGATGTGACGTCGCCAGGGAGCAGGTCGTTGACCTCATCGTAAAGCAGATATCCCTTCTCTTTGCCGATGTCGATGAGCTGTTTCACCTCGTCGTACTTGTCATCGAGTGTGAGGTTCAGGGTACTATCAAGATTTTCAATTCCATCGTTATCATCAATGTTTGACATGATTGTTCCTTCTTTAAGGTGTTAGAAATAATGAAACTCTCTACAGGTTAACGGGTTTCCAGGCGACTCGTCGTCCATAACCCGTCAACTTGCAATTTGCCTTTTTAGTGCCAGTTTCTCGCTATGCAGTTTTGCAAGCAAATCAAAATCTTGAGAAAGCTCGGCCTGCCTGATTTTCTTTTGAAGTTCGTCAATCTGTTGACGCATTCGTTGGCGCCGAATTCCCTCCAATGATTCGAGAGACTGGTCTGTATCTAATTCATTAAAAAGGGCCTGATTGAGTAATATCAGATCCCGCTCGTTGCGTAAACGCTCCTGCAGGCGGTTCAGATCAATCTTCCCCTCCTCAGTAAAGAGTGCAATAGCCTCCTGAAAGATGCCTTCAGACTGAAGGCCGATATGGTTTTGCGTCGCGGAAAGCTCCTGGATAATCTCCTTGGCAACAGTTTGGCTGCCAAGTACTGCATTTAATAGGTTTTTCTCGGATTTGGAAAGCTTCGGTCCGAAACTCTTACTATCTATCGATACGGGCGAATTTTTCGAACGGATTCCTTTTTTGAGTTCCTCACGAATGACACTCTCGTCGATATTGAAAATTTCGGCGACATGCTTGGCTTGCTCAATCCGCTCGATACGATTTGAAATCAATGAAATAAACGGCAATACCTGGTTCAGCGCCGCGATCTTGCCTTCAACGGCGCGCACATCGTGTTCACGGGAAGATCGCTGGATGAGAAAATCGATGTAATGGGGGGCTCCCTCCAACAGCCTCCCGTAGGCCTCGGCTCCCTTTGTCCGAACAAACGAATCCGGGTCGTCCCCATCGGGCAGATTTAATACTCGAATGTGAAAGCCATTCTCGACAAAAATTCCCAAGGAGCGAACTGCAGCCGCTGTTCCCGCCGTGTCAGGGTCAAAATTGACGACGACCCGGTCAGTATAACGCAGAAGCAGCTTTGCCTGTTGCTCCGTAAGGCTGGTACCGCAGGAGGCCACGACGTTCTGGATTCCCGCCTGCTGTAATGCGATACAGTCCATGTACCCTTCGACTAATACGACGAACCCTTTCCGCCGAATGGGCTCCCGGGCTTGGTCGATGGCATACAGAGTTCTGCTTTTTGAGTAAATCGGAGTTTCCGGAGAGTTCAGGTACTTGGGCTGCCCCTCTCCGAGAATTCTCCCCCCAAAGGCAATGACTTTTCCGGATTCATTGCGAATGGGAAACATGATGCGGCGGCGGAATCGATCGAAGGGACGATTGGAGCTCTCACTCTCCTGAATCAAGCCGCTCGACAAAAGGGACTTTTGGGAAAAAGCGTGACCGAACTTGCGCAAGATCGCATTGGAGCTAACGCCAGAATACCCCAGCAGAAAACGGTCCATTGTTTCCTCATGGAGTCCTCGTTGAGTCAAATACGCCAACGCCTGCTTTCCATCGGCTCCATGGCGGAGTTGTTCACCGAAGAACTTGGCCGCTTTTTCGTGCAGATCCAAAAGCATGGTTTTTTCCTGTGCGGCGTCGTCCGTGGCTCCAGAAACGTCGGGGCGCGGCATCGGGACTCCAAATTTCTCTGCCAGCATTTTGAGCGCTTCCGGAAAGGTTAAACGCTCAATGGTTTGGACGAAGCTGAGAACATCCCCTTTCGCCTGACATCCGAAACAATAGTAGTAGGGAGGATTCTGTCTCACATGGAAGGAGGGTGTCTTCTCTGAGTGGAACGGGCACAATCCCAGATAATTTGCTCCTGACTTCTTCAATCGGACATACCCCTGAACCACCTGGACGATGTCCGCGGCTCGTTTGACCTGGTCCACAATTTCATTATTCAAGTTCATGGGTCTCAACTCTTCAAAGTGACGACGGTCACTCCGCTCCCTCCCTGACTCGCCGTGGCCTGGGAAAATGAGCTGACAAAAGTGTGATGCGAAAGCCATTCGGAAAGAGCACGCTTCAGCACTCCCATGCCGGCTCCATGGATGAGTCGAACCTCGGGAAGTGCTGCCAGATAAGCACTATCCAGAAATTTATCCACCCTCTCGATGGCTTCGTCCACGGTACACCCAATGAGATTAATTTCATTGGGTGTCAATTCCAAGCTCTGCAGGTTCAATCGGATCCTGGGATCAGCCACCGGTTGTCTTGGTGAACCGATGCCCACAGGTTCCACTCTTTCCATTTCCGATGGGTCGAGCACGCACTTGAAATTACCAATGACTACTTCCCATTTGGCATTGCCGGCGGTCGCCAGAACGACGCCTTGCTTTCCATATCTTGGCACACGGACCTTGTCGCCGGGATGGACCTGAGGTGAAAGGTCTGTGACCAGAGTGGTTGTCCGGGCCGAATCTCCCGGGACAGAGCGCGATTCGCTGGAGTCCAGTGTTCGCGCCAGGGTCTGACGAACGGTCGCGGACTTGTTCTCGAGCTCCCGACGGGCCCGAACGGCGAGGTACTTGTCTTGAATGCCAGAAAGTAGTTTCTGAGACTCCTTTTCAAATTGAGCGAGCGCTTTCTCCTTTAAGTCTTCAAGTTCTTGAGCCTGACGAATCCTGGCTTGACGGTGTTCCTCTTCGAGATTTTTTTTCTCCAATGTCAGGCGTTCCCTCTCCTTCTGGAGAGAGGAACTTATTTTGGACGTCCGGTTGATCTCCTCCATCAACTGTTTGGTGTATTGGGCAACCTGCCTTTCCTGATTGGAGATGAGACTGCGGGCGTGGGCAATCAGGGTGGGGGACAATCCCAGGTTCTCTGCAATCTCAATCCCGCTGCTGCTGCCCGGAATTCCGTGCATGAGACGGTAGGTGGGCCGCAGGGTCTTAGCGTCAAATTCCATGCAGGCATTGCTGACTTCCGGAGTTGTGGCCGCGTACATCTTGAGACCGTTGTGATGGGTGGTGACCATGGTGATCACACCGCTCTCGCGGAGGCATTCGACAACGGCAACCCCCAGCGCCGATCCTTCAGCCGGATCCGTGCCTGTCCCCAACTCATCCAAAAGGATCAAAGCGGGTGGAGCAATCTCTTTGAGAATCCTTTGAATATTCAGCAAGTGGGAGGAAAAAGTGCTTAAGCTTTCTGAGATGGACTGGCGATCCCCAATGTCGGCAAAAACCTGCTTAACAACACAAAAGTTGGCAGCCCTCGCCGGAACAGGGATTGCCGACAAGGCCATGAGAGTGAGCAGACCCACCGTCTTCAAAGCCACGGTCTTCCCGCCAGTATTGGGTCCGCTGATGACGAGGATCCGATGGTGAGAATCCAGGCTCACATCGATCGGAACTACAGTGTGCGCCGACCCCTCCAAGGTTACTTCTAAGATCGGGTGCCGTCCATTGTCAATTTTTAACACCCCTTCTTGATTAATTTCCGGGATCACGGCACGAAATCGCTGGCAAAATCTGGATTTTGCGGTAACAAAATCCAAATAGCCCAACTGGTTGACTCCGGTCTGAATCTCTTCCTGCCGCTCCCGAATCCTGACCGTCAGAAGATCGAGAACTTTGTGAATCTCTTTTTGCTCCAGTTCTCTCAAGCGGGCAAATTCATTGTTCAGTTCCAGTGTCTCCAAAGGTTCGAGGAAGACCGTGGCACCGCTGGAACTTGTGCCGTGCACAACTCCGGATAGCTGTTTGCGGCTTTCTGCGCGCACCGGGATTACAAAGCGCTCGTTGCGGATGGTGACGACCTCATCCTGGATCGTATGGTCCGACTCGGCTCGCTTCATCAAGCTCTCAAGCGCTTGATAGATGCGGTGACGGACTCGAATCATCTCGTGGCGGATTTTCCTGAGCGCGGGGCTGGCGTTGTCTTCCAGAACTCCGTCAGCATTAAGCTTTCCCTGCAGGAGATCATGGAGATCGGATAAGTCTGCCAGATTCTTGCCAAGGGCCGACAGACGCGGAGTCTCAGAATCCTGAAAACGAAGTGCGCGCTTGGCCGAATGGATGTGTACGATGAGGTTCAATACCTGCAAAATCTCCGGCGGAGAGAGAACCAGATCCGCGATGCGGATTTTTTCAAGAACTTCCTCCGAGCGGGTTAGTCCTCGAAAATGAAATCCTTGGTTGCGTTCGATTCGGTAAAGGCATTCCCGTACAACTTCGTATTCCCCCTCAATTTGGGCCTGGCTGGCATAAGGATGCAATTGCTCGATCCATACCACCCCACATGGCGAGTCAGCGAAGCGGACAAGCATTTCCTTTAACTTCGAGTAATCAAGTATTTCGAGATCGGCTAAGTTCATTAGAGGCGGGAACTGAGGCAAGAAATCAGAAACCTCTTACTATACGATCCAACTTCTACGGGAGTCAATCGCTATCTTGGAGGAAGGTTTAGAGGTGCCGGCTGCGGAGCCATTGCGGAGAGAATAAGTGATTTACTTTAAATAGCTTGCAGAAAATTTCTTCTAGTGGCAGCGGTTGAGTTCCTGATGCTGCAAGCTGACTTCTTCCAGCTGGATGGTGGTGTGCTCAATTTCGAATTCTTTCCGGACAATGTGGCTGAGCTTTTCCAAGACTTGATGATGGTCAGGGTTCCCACAGAGAACGGCATGGCAACTCATGGCGTGCAAACCCGAGGTTAAAGTCCAGACGTGCAAGTCATGCACCGATTCCACTCCCTCTACCTGACAGAGGGCCTCACGAATCTTCTGGAGACTTATATGAACCGGAGTCCCTTCAAGCAAAATGTCGACCGAGTCCCGGAGAAGCAGCCAGGAGCTGTAAAGGATCAAAATCGCCACCAGGATGCTGATGACAGGATCGGCAAGATACCAGCCTTTGGTCAGCATCAATAACCCGGCAATGATGGCTGCCACCGAGCCCAAGGCGTCACCCAGGACATGCAGGAAGGCTCCTCTAATATTCAGACTGGAGGCTTCGGACTGGTGGAGAAAATAGGCACACGCAAGATTGACCATTAAACCGGAGACTGCCACGACTAACATCCATTCACTTTCGATCTTCGGAGGGGCAAGGAGGCGAAAGTAGGCTTTATAGACAATCATTACTGAAATCAGCACCAAGGTCGCGCCATTGAGGAGGGCTGCCAATATTTCCACCCGGTAAAAGCCATAGGTTTTGGCCGCAGTGGCTGGTCGCGATGAAAAACGCATGGCAAACAAGCTCAAACCCAAGGCGGCCACATCCGTGAGCATATGCCCCGCATCCGCCAAAAGGGCCAGACTGTTGGTATAGAGCCCTCCTAGAAATTCCAGCACCATGAAGACTCCTGTCAGGATCAGCGCAATCTTCAGGGAGGAGTGCTGGTTCTGACGGTGGCCATCGTGAGAATGTGGGTGCGAGCAGCTCATATTCATTCCATCGTCATCTCACCGAGAAGAATAGACGACTTGGGGTGATCACAGAGATGGGGAGTTTGTTGGAAAACTTAAGAGGCTTCTACACCGTTGCGTGTTGCATTCTTGACTCGATACATGGCTTGGTCAGCAAGCTGGACAAGCTCCACTTTAGAGGTGGCATCCGTGGGAAATGAAGCCACTCCGAAACTTGCGGTTACCGTGACTGAAATATTCTCTTCAACCGGAATGGAGGAGCGGTTTAAGAGTGCACACAGTCGTTTAGCCACCAGGAGAGCGGCTTCTTTGGAGGTTTGCGGCAACAAGATGATGAATTCGTCTCCCCCATACCGATAAGCCGTATCAATATCCCTGAGATTTTGTTTTGTCAAGTCACCGATCTCCCGCAACAACCGGCTGCCACACAAATGCCCATACGTGTCATTGACTGCCTTAAACCGGTCCAAGTCGAAAAAAATCACGGCAAATTCGTAATTATATCGTTTGGAACGACTCAATTCGGCATCGACCATGTAATTGAAATATCGGGAATTATAAAGATTCGTGCAATCGTCAGTAATGGTCAGTTCCTGAATGCGTTTCACATACATTGCATTCTCAATGGCTATTGCCGCGTAATCGGCCAGGGACTTCAAAATCACAAGGTCTTCATTCGGGAAGGATCCTTCAAAGCAATTAACGAGTTGAATGACGCCCAAGGTTCTCTCCTTGCTTTTCAAGGGGACACAGGCAATTGACCGCACATTGCTATAAATGGCACCATCGATTTGGGGAGAGAATCTTGGATCCTGGGTGACATCGGGAACAATGGCAGATTCTCCTGACTGGGCGACCCATCCTGCCAGGCCTTCGCCGATCCGGATCTGAAAGTCGGTAACCTTACTGGAATCCTTTCCAATGGCAATTTGGAGCTGAAGTTCCTTTTTCTTGTCGTCAATAAGGAGCAATGACCAATTACTGGGTTTCAGCAATTCACTGATTTTACCCATGATCAGGCTGAGAACTTCCTGCAGATCGAGCGTCGAGGTCAGGGCCTTTCCAACCTGCTGAAAAATGGAGAGTTCCTCAACCTTTTTTTCTAAATCCTTGATTTGCTCTAGCGAGATCATTTGCATCAAATATTAATCAAAATTTGCTTGCAAGTACAGCCTCTTCCACCCTGTTTGGACCGATCCTCCCTTCGAATAGTGAATCTTCGAAGCAGATGAGCACAGTCTCTTCGGTGTCGGTTCGGAACCCATTTTCGGACAATTTTACCCTGCCACAGTATGTGTATCGGCCAAGGAACCGTTAAAGTTACTGAATTGCAGTTGAATTAAGTCATTCCCTGGTTATACATTAGAATCTTGATTGCAGATTCTTTAAGCTCAAGGCCCATCAACGACGTATGGACTGGATCATTGCCAACCCCGACCCCGGAAGGATTCGCACCCTGGCCCACTCGTTAAATCTCTCCGGAACGATTGCCAGGCTGCTCGTCAATCGGGGGATTACGGATCCAGAGCAAGGCCTGCGATTTCTCCAGCCGACCATGGATTCTCTGCCAGATCCTTTCCTGATGCGTGACATGCCAGAGGCGGTCGATCGCATCTTGGCAGGGATCGAACGCGGCGAAAAGATGCTCATCTACGGGGATTATGATGTGGATGGGACAACTTCCGTCGTGATCCTGCGCAAAGCCCTGGAAATGCTCGGTGCCCAGGTAAGCTACCACATCCCTCGACGATTCTTGGATGGCTACGGAATGACGGCACCGGTGGTTCGCCGGTCTGCCCTGGATGGAGTCCGGCTCATCATCAGTGTGGATACCGGCATTAAGGCTTTTGAAGTCGTTGAGACCGCGAAGTCGCTAGGCATTGACTATGTAATTACAGATCATCATCTCCCCGAAGAAGCGTTGCCTAATGCCGTTGCCGTCCTCAACCCCAACCGAACAGATTGCCCATATCCGGACAAGAATCTTTGCGGAGTAGGGGTTGCCTTCAAACTTGTTCAGGCTTTGTTTATGAAGGCTCAATTGGAGAGGCATTTGATCTCATTTCTAAAGATCGTGGCACTTGGAACCATTGCCGATGTCGTTCCTCTGATTGGAGAGAACCGGGTTTTTGCGAAGATCGGGCTGGAAGGACTTCGATCGCCGGTGAATGTGGGGTTAAAGTCATTGATCAAAGTGTGTGGATTGGATTGTCGCTCGATCTCGAGCTTTGACGTGGGCTATCGATTGGCTCCGCGCATCAATGCCGTAGGTCGGATGGGAGGAGGAGCGCAGGTTGTAGAACTTTTCTCCGCGACCAGCGCAGAACAGAGCCGGCAATTGGCCGGCGAAATGGACCGTCTGAACCGCGATCGGCAACAAATCGAAATGCAGATCCTGCGTGAAGTGGAAGGGCGGTTGGCCGCTTGTCCCGAACTTTCGAAGGATTGGGTCATTGTCATGGACGGGGAATCCTGGCATCGAGGCGTTTTGGGCATTGTTGCCACCAAAATTTCAGAGCGATTCACGCGCCCCGTTCTTGTGATTGCCCGCGAAAACGGAGTGGGTTACGGTTCCGGGCGTTCACCCAAGGGATTTCATTTGCTTAACGCCCTGGAGAACTGCCGCGAGCTGTTCGATCGTTTCGGCGGTCACGCCCAGGCTGCTGGTTTTCAACTTCCCACCCGCCATATTGATGAATTGAAACGGCGTCTCTCAGAGTATACCCGGGAGATTCTTCAGGAGCAGCCTTTGCAGCCGCGGCTTGAAGTGGACGCCGAAGTCCGCCTTTCGGATCTGGATGACGAACTGTACCGGCAGGTAGAAAGTCTTTCCCCTTTCGGAACGGCCAACCCGCAACCGGTTTTCGTTGCCCGTGATCTCGCGATTGTTGGGGAACCCAGGGTTCTGAAAGGCCGGCATCTGAAATTCCGTGTTGAACAGGATGGGAAAGCCTTCGACGCCCTGGGCTGGAACTTCATTCAGAATGAAATCCAGCCTTTCCCGGTTCGAGGGAAAGTCTCTCTGGCCTTTGCTCTGTCGTCCACTTCATACCAGGGCATGACAGCCCTCCAGCTGAATCTCAAAGATGTTCACATGCCGTGAGGCCGGAAAGTCTTGGACACCTCGCTCATTAGATTAGGACGAATCATTCCCGCCATGATTTTGGTGGCCGTATTGGGAGCCGTCGGCTTTAGCTTATATAAGCGCTCCTTCTCCTTCCGAATCCCGGATGGAAAGAGCAAAAAGCTCTTGCCGGAAAATGTTTCAGCTTCTACCGAAGGGTTTACCTATCTTCAAACCGAACAGGGGAAACCTAAATTTGAGATCAATGCCAAAGTGAATCTGGGATTGAAAGATAACAAGAATCTCTTCGAAGAAGTTACGGTGAAGATCTTTGGAAAAGATGGACTTCTCTTCGATACGGTCAAGAGCCGGCATTGTGAGTATGACCAGTCCAAGGAAGAAATCACTTTCCTTGGCAATGTCGTGATCACCCTTGGCGAGCTCATTTCCAAATCTTCCGAGCATCGTATCACGCCCCGTCCGGAAGACAAGTTAACCACCATTCCAAGTGGAGAAAATCAAGTGGTGTAACAAGTCAGGCGGCCTTATTGGGCAAGACCTGGCGTTTATACGGGGAGGATTCATGGCAAGAGCCGGGGACTCGCCTACGGAGATTCGAATCGACAGTCGCTGCGTCCCTGAAATTGAAATGTGGTGATTTTCGTTGACCCGGAGAAGCCCATGACTCGCAAAGTCGAGATTCGTTCGGACCAGCTCGTACGAGAAATCTTCCAGTCAAATCTTTCTTCGCTCCAAAGTCTCCGTCCAGCGCGGGGCTAATGTGCTTCAATCAGCGGATCTCGTGACCTTTTTGCGCCCCGAGGATTCGTCCGTCTGCCGGATTGAGGCCGAGGGCCGGGTAAATCTCGTCTCCTGGAACCCACCGTCCTCCTGCAATCGAATTCCGATCATGCCGCTTACGATTTGATTCAACGGAACGTGGCTTCCAGAAAGCTGTCCTCGAAGGGGCAGTGGTCGTTCCTTGAATCCCGATCTCAAGCGCGTATTGACTTCGGACCGTTCAGAAATTTTTTTCCGGCCCAACTCCAATCTTATGCAAACGGTTCAAGCCAACGGGAACGTCGTTTTGACGCTTCATGACACCGCGACGACGGGACGAACGGCTTTGTCCGCTCCCGTGCACCCCGGCCCGATCGTTGAGCTCCTCCCTTGCTGCGGTCCGGGTGACAAACGGTTAACAGCGCCCGAAATGACGGCGTATCTCAGGGAGAGTGGGAGAGAGTTCTCATCGATTAAAACCCGAGGTGCCAGCCGGCTCGAAGAGTTCCCATTGACAGGAGGCGATGAGAAGCGAATTCTTTCGGCCAAGCAGTTCTTTTTGTCGTTTGATCCAGTCACGAACCGGCCTGAAAAATTTGATGCCGAGCGGCAGGTGAAGGTGGAAGTGTTTCCTGCCGGTGCTCCCGTGCGCGTGACAACGAGCGACCTCCTCAATGCCCTGTTTGACCGGGAGACCGGAGACGTTTCGCAGTTGATTCAAACGGGCCACTTCAAATACGAAGAGTTGGACAGGGTCGCCACCTCCCAGAAGGCCGTCTATTGGGTGGTGGAGAAACGGATGGTGATGGAAGGAGAACCCATGCTGAAAGATTCCAAGATGCGGGCGACGGCAGATCGGGTCGAATTTTTTCACCAGGAGAATTTGGCGAAGGCCTGGGGAAACGTTCGTTCTGTGTATGAAAACCGGGAACCGAAAAGCGATACTGGCCCTTTTCATCCCAATGCTCCAGTCTTTGGATCATCCGATTACCTGGAAGTCCAAACGGTGGACGGGACCGCCACGTATCAGAAGAGGGCGAAGCTCTGGCAAGGAGATCAGGTCGTTCGAGCAGAGAGGATCCGGTTGTTCCGTAAGGAAAGAAGGATGTTTGCCGATAAATCGGTGAAGAGCATTTTCTATTCGGAGAATGACTCGAGTGAGGGCGAGAAAACCAAGAAAGAGCGAAAGCCCGTTACGGTGACGGCAGAACATCTCAAGTATGACGACTTGGACCAGCAAGCCACCTATACGGAAAAGGTTCAAGTTTGGGATGCCATGGGCACCATGAAGTCCAATCAGTTGGATCTCTACTTTGTCACGGACCATGGAAAGAGAACAATTCAAAAAGTCTGGGCCCAGGGAAACGTCGTCCTCCACCAGCCCGGAAGAGATTCCTGGTCTGAATCAGCGGAATATTTCCCCTCTGAAAGGAAGGTGATTCTCGAGGGCGGATCGCCCAGAATTGCAGACTCGGCGCGGGGTTCCACGTCCGGGGCTCGATTGACTTTGTTTATTGATGATGGTAGCATTTTTGTGGAAGGCGATTCCAAGAAGCGGTCGTTAACCACCCAACGCGTGACCAGATGAATTGATGATGCAGATCTTGAAGACGGAACACCTGGTTAAAACGTATCGGGGACGCAAGGTGGTTGATGAGGTCAGTCTTGGGATTCGGCAAGGAGAGGTGGTCGGACTGTTGGGGCCCAACGGTGCAGGGAAGACCACGACCTTCTACATCATCGTCGGGTTGACGGCGCCGGAAAAGGGGCGGGTTTACCTCGATGATCGCGACATTACCCATTTGCCCATGTTTCTCAGGGCCCGGAGCGGCATCAGCTACCTTCCTCAAGAGCCTTCCGTTTTTCGGAAATTAACGGTTGAAGAAAATATCCTGGCGATCCTCCAAACGTTGCCGCTTAATGGGAAGCAGAGGCGGGAACGGCTTGACGAACTGATTGAAGAATTGGGATTGCGGCATGTTTGCAGGAATCAAGGTTTTATGCTTTCTGGCGGTGAGCGCCGCCGGGTAGAAATTGCCCGTTCCCTGGTGATTTCGCCCTCGTTCATCCTCTTGGATGAGCCCTTTGCCGGGATTGATCCGATCGCGGTGCTGGACATCCAGCGGATTATCAATCACCTCAGGGCGAAGCAGATTGGAATCTTGATCACGGATCATAATGTGCGGGAAACGCTGAAAGTGACCGATACTGCCTATATCATCAATGAAGGCCGGATCTTCCGGTCGGGCAGCCCCGCAGAGCTTGCCGCGGACGTCGAGGTAAAGAAGCTTTACTTGGGTGAAAATTTCAGATTGGAGTAGGGTTTTTCATGGCGTTTCTGGAACAACGATTAAACGTGAAGCTGGCCCAAAAACAAATCCTGACCCCAGGATTGGTTCAGATGGTCAGCGTCCTGGCCTTAAATAAGCTCGAACTTTCCGAAATGATTTCACAGGAACTCATGGAGAATCCGGTTTTGGAAGAAGTCGTGGAACCTACGGCCGCCGTCGTTGAAAATACCCAGCGCAAAGAGGAACGCGTTGGTGAACCCGCGGACAAGGAAATTATTGACGTGGGTCGGGAAGCCATTGGAAAACAGAGCGATCCGTTCGAACAAATTGATTATCACAATTTCTTTGACGATTACCTGGACCCTGGGTACCGCACCCAGATGCCGAGCGAAGACGTCGAGCGCCCTTCTTTTGAAAGCTTTCTTGCCAAGAAGACAACCCTGTATGACCACTTGCAATGGCAGTTGAATCTCAGCTTGACTGAGCCGGAGATCACGGATGCGGCGATATCCATCATCGGCAATCTCAATGAGGACGGTTATGTGACGGCCTCATTGGAAGAAATTGCATCCACCGGCGGCCATACGCTGAAAGACGTCACAGACGCGCTCAGTCTGGTACAGACCTTCGATCCGGCCGGTGTGGCCGCCCGAGATCTTGGCGAGTGCTTGCTCATCCAGCTGAAGCACCTGGGAGGAGATGAGACGATCGCTGCCGAGATTGTGAGGCATCATCTCAAGCACCTGCAGAACAAACAGTACCAGGAAATCGCCCGGATCTTGGGGCGTCCCCTCAATGTGATCCTGGCCCAGCTCGATGTCATCAAGAAGCTGGATCCGCGTCCCGGACAGCGTTACAATAAGGCAGAAACCCGCCAGATTGAACTGGATATCCATATCGTGAAATCCGACGACGGGTATTCCATTGTCATGAACGAAGAGGATGTTCCGCAATTGCGGCTGAATTCCTCCTATAGGAAGATGATTGATAAGGACGGGGCATCTCGCGAGGTTCGGGATTACGTTAAAGAACGCTACTCATCAGCGCTTCAGTTCATCAAAAACATCGAACAGCGGAAACAGACGATCCTGAAAGTGTGTGAGTCCATTGTGCACCGTCAAATTGAATTCCTGGATCGGGGGATTGATTACCTGCGACCCATGATGATCAAGGATGTAGCGGAAGAGGTGGGTGTCCATCCTTCAACCGTCAGCCGGGCGGTCGCCAACAAGTATGCCCATACCCCTCAAGGGGTCTTCGAACTCAGGTATTTTTTCTCCGAAGCAGTTCAGGGGCCGGCCGGAACGGAAATTCCATTGCTTACCGCGAAACGGAAAGTGAGGAAGCTGATTGAAGGGGAAGATCCCGCGAAGCCCCTCACTGACGAACAAATCACGAAACTCTTAAATGATGAGGGTATTATGGTCACGCGCCGAACGGTTGCCAAGTACCGCGAAGACATGAAGATCCCCAGCACTCATCAACGCCGGGTCAAGATCAAGAATGGTCAACCCCTGAGCAGTCCACCCGTGAATCAATAACCATCCGAGAGACAGGCATTTCCGTGGGTCATTACTCATGCAGTAAGGGTATTTTCCGTCAGTGATGGGCTTAGTCATTTTCTTCTTTTTCTTGGAGGGTTCTCATGCGAGTTGAATATACCGGCAGGCAAATCGAAGTCACTCCAGCCATTCAAAAGTTTACCGAAGATCACCTGCAAAAAATTCGAAAAATCCTGGGCGAGAGCATCGAAGTTCATGTCATTCTTACGGTCGAGAAATACCGGCACATTGCTGAAATGAATTTGAAATCGAATTCTTTTTCGCTCAATGGATTGGAGGAAACCAACGACATGTATTCCTCCATCAATACCGTTCTTGAAAAGCTTGAACGACAGGCCCTCAAGACCAAAAGACCGCCTGATTGCCAAGAAGAGAAAGGCAAATTCGGGAGGAAATTCGCGCACGGCGACTCCCCTGAAGGCAACCGCGCCCACGCGGATCCTCCCAGAATCATCAAGAGCGAATCCTATGCGGCGAAGCCCATGACCGTGGAGGAGGCCGCGATGGAGGTGTCGAATTCGAAAACCGATTTTCTCGTCTTTCGAAATGCCGAATCGGACAAAGTCAGCGTGGTTTATAGACGGAAGGACGGGAATTTTGGATTAATCGAACCTTGATCGGCTAATGAAAGACGAACAAAAATCAGGTAAGACCCCCTTTGTGATCATTACCGGACTCAGTGGTTCCGGGAAAGGAACAGTCCTCAATGCTTTCGAGGACATGGGGTACTTTTGTGTCGACAATCTGCCATTGGATTTTGTTTCAAAATTTGCCGAATTTACGCAAGGCGTAGGCACCAAAACGCGTCCCGCTGCGATCGTCATTGACGTGCGTGAAGGCAGTGAACTCGCCCGCTTCCCCAGGGTGTATCAAAAGGTCCGGAAGTCGGACCTGGCAGTGAATCTCATTTATTTGGAGGCTTCCGATGATGCACTCATACGCCGTTACAGTGAAACCCGCCGCCCACACCCCCTGACACGCGATAAGCCCATTGGTCAGGCGCTCCGCGAAGAACGCCGCCGCCTTCGTCCCATCAAGAAGCTGGCGGATAACGTCATCGATACCAGCCAATTCAACGTCCATGAATTGCGGCGTTACATTGTCGATAAATTTCATCAAAAAGCCTCGTCTTCCCCGCTTCTGATCTCCATCGTCAGTTTTGGTTTCAAATACGGGATTCCCCTGGAATCCGACCTCATGTTTGACGTGCGCTTTCTGCCCAATCCCAATTTTGTGAGACGATTGAAGAGCAAGACCGGCCAGGATGCCGAGGTGATTGAGTACATCAAGTCCTTTCCCCAATCGAGCGAGCTGATCCGTCGTCTTGCCGACCTGCTTTTCTTTTTGATTCCGAATTACATCATCGAAGGCAAGAGTTACCTGACGATCTCTATTGGCTGTACCGGGGGAAGGCATCGTTCCGTGATGATTGCCAACGAGTTGAACGACGTGCTGACGTCCCGGGCCTTGAATACCAAGGTGAGTCATCGCGACATCACGCATTGAGGACCAGTGCGTCCCGGCAGCCGCCCTGACTGTTCCTGAAGGAGATGGGCATCACGGCCTTCGATTTTGGTCTAGCGCCCAATCCTGGTAACCATGTGTACAGCCATTCAAACCTGTCCGCCCATCATATCCGTCTTTTGGAAATCCAGCACCAGTTTGAAGAATTTCGGTATCGCACACCTTTTCAATTTGGGGGACGGACCGTCGACCGGGTGACACTGCTCAACGTCTTCGCCCACGTCGTGTCGGTGTCCGGGAAAGAGGCACGCGGTTTTGGGTCCATGCCGTTGGGAAATCTTTGGTCGTTCCCTTCGGAAAAGGTGGACGGCGACCAATCGTTGGCAGCCATGAAACAGCTGGCTGTCCGCATCGAACAGGTCCTTTCAAATTATCAGCAATATGCTCACCCGATAGCGATGCATTGGGAGTGTGAACCCGTCTATCACGAGGAAGCGCGCCGGGTATCATCGGCGATGAACCTGGCGGAGCCTATCCCCGCCCTGTGTACATTGGTAACTGCCAGTCCTTTTGATGCGGCCATTCACGACGCATTCGGAAAAGCAAATGGTGTCAATTGCTTTCACGGGTACAGCGCGGCCTATTTAAGCGAGGATCTCAGCTCTTATCTCGGCCCGGAATTTCGTGGTGAATATCCAGGGGATTATCTCTTGGAAACACCGAAGCCCCATGTTTCCCTTTACCACTCCGTCGGGGCATTAGATCCGATCAGTGACCTCGATGTCCGTGTTCCCATCAAGGACGGGCTTCCGGAGACGCTGGCAGAATGGATTGAGAAAGAGGCGATCACGCATTTCAAGATAAAGCTCAATGGCGCTGACCTTGGGGCGGACGTCGAACGAGTCGTTGAGATCGAAAAGACAGTGGCGGAAGTTCAGGCCCGTCGGGGAGTGACGGAGTGGAAGTATTGCTGCGATTTTAACGAACACTGCCAGAATGTGGATTATCTATTAACCTTCTTGAAGACTGTGCAACAACAATCGCCCGCGGTGTTGCGCCGGCTCCAATACATCGAGCAGCCGACCGCCAGAGATTTAAAGTCCAATCCCGAAAACGATATGCATGAAGCGGCCGCCATGGTCCCGATTGTCATCGATGAATCCTTGGTGGATCTGGAGAGCTTTCACAGGGCACGTTCTCTTGGCTATAGCGGGATCGCCTTGAAAGTCTGTAAAGGCCAGACGAATGCGATTCTTATGGCGGCCGCTGGGCAGAAATACAATGCCTTCCTCTGCGTCCAGGACCTCACCTGTCCGGGAGCCTCCTTGGTTCATTCCGTCGCGCTGGCTGCCCATATTCCGGGAGTCTCGACCATTGAGGCGAATAGTCGCCAATATGTGCCCGCGGCGAATCAGGCGTGGCTTGAACGGTTCCCGACCATTTTCAAGATTTCCGATGGCAGGTTTCAGACTGCAGGATTGAACGGACCAGGACTTGGAGTGGTGTGAACTAGAGGAAATTTCTCTTCCCCTGAATCGGTCCAGCCAGAATCAAGCTTGAGAAATTTTGTTGAGGCCGTTGAGAGCCGCGACCTTGTAGGCTTCCGCAAACGTCGGGTAATTGAAGACATTATCCCGGAAGTACTCCATGGTTCCTCCCATGGCAATGACGGCCTGGCCAATGTGAATGATCTCCGCGGCATTTTCGCCAATGACGTGAACGCCCAGCACACTCAGAGTATCCGGGTGGAAAAGAATTTTGAGGAGCCCTGTGTGATCCCCCACCATTTGCCCTTTCGCTACTTCTTCATATTTTGCGATCCCCACCTCATAGGGGATCTTGGCTTTGGTTAATTCCAGTTCTGTCTTCCCCACCATTGAAATCTCCGGGATGGTATAGATCCCGTAGGGAAGGGTGTTGTGAATCGTTTTGGAAGCATGACCAAACATGTGGTGGCTGGCTAATCGGCCCTGTTCCATCGAGGTGGAAGCCAAGGCCGGGAATCCGATCACGTCGCCGGCCGCATAGATGTGGGGAACGGCGGTCTGGAAGTACTCGTTGACCTGGATTCGGCCCCGAGGGTCGGCCGCCAGGCCTGCCGCTTCCATATTCAAGGTGTCGGCGTTTGTTTGTCTTCCCACCGCATGCAAGAGAGCCTCAGCCTGAATTCTCTTTCCACTCTCAAGTTCGACTCGGACACGTCCGTTCGCGTCGATGCTCACTGCAGTAACCTTCTCCCCCAATCGGAGAGTCGTTCCCAACCTACGCAAATGGTAGCAAAGCGCCTCAATGAGTTCTTGGTCCACAAATCAAGGATGGTGGGCCTTGGATCAATCAAGGTGATGTTGATGTTAAGGGCTGTCAGCATGGAAGCAAATTCGAGCCCGATCACGCCCCCGCCGACGACAATGAGATCCCGCGGAATTTTTTCTAACTGGCCGAATTGGTCTGAGAGGAAAATTCGCTTGCCGTCAAACGGGATGTCTGGACAACTGGCCGGACGGGTCCCACAGGCAACCAGCACATATTCGGCGGTCAACTGGCTGGTGCCCTCGTCTCCCTTAACCTCGAGCGTATGAGCATCCAAGAACCTCGCCGTTCCAGCCAGGAGCTGGATATCGTTGCGTCGAAGTTGGTCGGTGATCACCGCGAGTTCCCGCTCCAGGACTTTCTGGACGCGGAATCTCAGGTCAGGCAAGGTAATTTTTTCTTTGACCGTGTAATCGGGGCCGTAAAACTCGCGCTGCCGATAGCCGGTGAGGTAGAGGATTCCTTCCCGAAGGGTTTTACTGGGAATCGTTCCAGTGTGCAGACAGACGCCGCCAATTTGACCTTTCCGCTCGATCAACGCCACTCGCTTGCCTAACTTGGCAGCCGCCACGGCGCCTTTTTGGCCCGCGGGGCCACTCCCAATGACAACCAAGTCATAATGATCCTGGGCCAAGTTTCCTCCTTCTTTAACGTCAACTATCCCGCAGTCTGCCCTTCAAGTAATAGGACTTGGATGAACTTTAGCATCTCCGGCGAGGTCCAGTCCACCGCCCCCACCACTTTGTAGGCAACCTTTCCTTCCTTGTCGACGAGATACGTCTCGGGATACATGTAGGTCCCGTAACGACTCGCGATCTTCTTGTCAAAGTCCGAATAAACCGGGATCGTGAAATGATTGGACTCCATATAGTGCCGCACCGTCTTCCAGGAATCATCGACACTCAAGGCCAGGATCGCTAGATTCTTTGGGCCCAATCGGTTTTGCAGTGCTTCCAATGAAGGCATTTCTTCCCGACAAGGGGGGCACCAAGTCGCCCAGAAATTCACCAGAACCACTTTTCCGCGCAGGTCTGAGAGATGTTTTGTATTGCCGGATTGATCGCTAAAGGTGAAATCGGTGCCGTCACCTTGGACTACCGGCCCTTGGGATGAAGTCCGCGTGCAGGAGCACGCCGTCAAGCTTAAGAGGAGCAGAAGCCAGGCCCGCCAAAGTTGGAGTTGGATTCCTCTTCGCATGGAGTCTATTCCCGATGGAATGCGCTCAATGAGGCGGCGGCCCTGCCAACTTCCTTCGCTTTATTCTTTCGCCGCGCTCGAGCGATGCCTTCAAAATAGGAGGCGTCACCAAGGTGGTTAGGATGACCATAATGACAATCGCCGAATAAGTTGAGCTGAGAATGACAGGCCTTCCTTTCAGGAGGAGGGCAGCTCCCATACTGGCAAAAATCAGCCCAACTTCGCCGCGAGGAATCATTCCGATCCCGACAGAAATTCGATCCAGCCCTTTTTCCAATACCGCCAAGGAACAAGCTTGCTTCCCTGCGATCGCCATCGCCGTGAGGACCAGGGCAAAAGCAAGGATGCTCGGATCCGCAAAAGTCTTAAGTTCAACCCGTACTCCCATCAGGACAAAAAAAATGGGAACCAAGAACGAGGCAATGGGGCCAATGAGTTCTTCAATTTCATTATTTTCCCGATGCCGCAGCTCCTGGTAGTGAACGGGGTCGAGGATCAGTCCGGCGGCAAACGCCCCGACAATTGGGGCGAGCTCGATCAGATTTGCCAGATAGGCAAGAAAAAGCAAAAACAGATGCTCGTCACCAAAAGCATTCCCCGGATTCTGAGCAAGGAAGCCAGGCGGAAGAGCTGGGGGGCAATCTTTGAGCCCAGTGAGATCGAGACGACAAAGAAAACGATCGCCTTCAGGATGATGAATCCTATCTCCAGCGGGGAGATCCCGACACCGCCACGGTCGGCCGCCCGAATGATCCCGCTAACAGTTGCCAGGACGACTAACCCCATCACATCATCGATGACTGCAGCCCCAAGAATGATGCGCGCTTCTTTCTCGCTGGCCTTGCCGAGATCTTTGAGGACTCTGGCCGTGATCCCAACACTCGTGGCGCAGAGCGTAGCTCCCACAAACACGTGGACCAAAGGTCCGGAGGTTGTGAGAAATAAGGAACTGACCCACCATCCCAACAGCAGGGGACAGATGACGCCGACGGTAGCCACCAGGAAGGAGGTGGCTCCGACCTCCATCATCTCTTTGATATTGGATTCGAGACCAACTTCAAAGAGAAGGAAAATGACACCGAGTTCAGCCAACGCATTGATGACTTCATTGGTTTTCAGGTAATCCAACCCGTGAAAACCAAGCAGGGAAAGGTTTCCCAAGGCAACACCAAAGAGGAGTTCACCGAGAACGGCAGGTTGGTGGAGCCGTTCGAAGAAATCACCCCCCAGCTTGGCCCCCATCAGCACGATGACCAAGGCAATCAATACCAGAGCAGCCTGTCCTCCATGATTGGCAGGGGGGGGAACAGGAACGTCCGTGTTAGAGGTCGCAGGGGAATCGGTGGCGCGGCTTGCATCAGCTGAAAGGGTTTGGCACGTAATCGGAGCAAAACGGGGAGAAAGTACGACCCACGTGATGAAGAGAATCCAGAGTGTCACTCTCTTGAAATTCATGCGGGCTAACTCTCTTCGATTCTTTCTCTCCATGCAAGCTCCAGGTCGCCGTTAAGTGTCGGAAATTTGCCTGTTCAGCGGCATGGAGTCAGCCAGAAATCATACCTTTGACAAGATATGTCCCAATTTCTTTTTCTTTGTTCTCAGGTAACGTACTGTCGAGCGCTGGGGGGTGACTTCGATCGCAACACGTTCTGCCACGACGAGACCCGATTTTCTGAGGGAATTGACTTTTGCGGGGTTATTTGAAAGAAGGCGAATGCGCCGAATCCCCAAGTTTTTCAAAATCTCGGCGCAGGCAGCGTAATCTCTCTCGTCAGCTCCGAATCCGAGGCGCTTGTTGGCCTCAACCGTATCCGCCCCCTGGTCCTGCAATTCATAGGCAATCAATTTATTGAGCAGTCCAATCCCACGCCCTTCCTCTGGGTGATAAATGATGACGCCGTGGCCGGAACGGTTAATCGTCAGGAGTGCAAACTTGAGTTGATCGCCACAATCACAGCGAGTGGAAGAAAATACATCTCCCGTCAGACACTGGGAATGAATCCGTACCAAAGGAGCTTCTGCTTTATCCGGGTCTCCTTTTACCAACACGACGTAAGGGGTTAGATGATGATTGAATCGGGTCTCATAACCGAGAATTCGAAAGCTTCCAAATTTCGTGGGAAATGAGGATTCGGAGACACGCTTAACGGTAATCCTTTTCATGACATCCTTGAAAACCCAAGCCCATTAATGGTTGACAGCTAGCAAGCCTTTTGAGCTCAAGTCAACACTCTAACCAAATCGACGATTCGTGTCAATTTCGTCGCCCCTTTCGATGATTGGTTTTGCATCTGCGGAGAAACTTTGGAAAAAGCTTAAAGCCTTGCGAAGACAGAGATCCTTCAGGCCAGCCCTCCCATTCAAATGCCACTCGGAGTGAAACAAATTCAATGCTATGCTTACCTTGGCTGCGGACGGTGGATACGATCCAGTGGCCAAGGAAGGATATTTGAGGATGTCATGTCAACGAATTCAATGGAAACTGATTTGGTTTAGTCTTGTCCTTTGGAGCCTCTTGGGCACGAATGGACTCAACCCCAGCTTCGGTTCGACAACCAACGGCGATGCGAAAACGGCTGCCGTTGACCTCTTCATGCAAGCGCGGACCTTGGAAAGCGATGTTGAAGCGCGAAAATTGATGACCGCAAACCTGGAGAACCATTATCTTCGCAATAAACGGCTTTCCGTTCGAGTCAGGAGCGGACGAGTCGTGGCCTACAATTTTGACCCCGACAAGATAGCGATGTTGGGAGATAAGGCTTTCCGTCTGGAAGTTGAAAGTTTATGGGCAGATCTCAATGAAATTGTCTATGCCACTCAAATTGAGAAGATCAAATTCCTCAAGGTCAGGGAGGAGTGGCTGGCCGACGAGATTGACTTCATCAAGACCGTGCCTAGACCTCGTGTCCTGCCGTTCAATGTAGCGAGTGAAAAGCGAGGCAAGGATGCGCTGGCCACCGCCAAAATCTTCATGAAAGGTCTGATTAATCGAAATGCGAAAATGGTTACCCAGCGACTGACTCAGGATTTTCAAAGCCGATACAGTTCACCCCAGGAAATGGAGAAATTTCTGTTTGGCCCTGAAGAGCCTCATTTCGTCGCCTATGAGCCTAATTCCCTGACTCAGATTGAGCCCGGTGAAATGGAAGTCCGGGTTAGAATCTTTTTGGTGGCACAAGGCAGGCGGGGTTCTGCGAGTCAGGAGGCCCGATTGACCGTCAAAGAAGGAAGATCCGATTGGAACATCTCGGATTTTGAGTTTCTCAGCAGGAATCAGTCGAAGTAAGGGGTCTTCTCAAAGCCGGAAGGGCTTCCTGCGAGGACCCCCAGAAGGAAATGAGGCAGTTTACCTCGGCCGCTATTTCTTCTTTTTTTCCTTTTCCGCTGAAAATTTGGTCTCGATGGTGGAACCTAACATCTCAATCATATTCTTGGCCGTGGCTGCATTGGGTCCATTGGGTTGAAGCTGAAGGTACTTCTGGAAAGCTTCAACGGTTCCCGGGGCGGGGATTGTTTTTCCATCGGGAGTGATCTGCGCCTTACTCATCAGAGAGATTCCCATCTGATAGTGGGCCTCTGCATTGGTGGGGTCAATTTCGATGGCCTTCTGAAAGGCGGTGATGGCGTCTTCTGCTTTCCCACTGTTGACCAGTGTTGCCCCCAGATTGTAGTACGCCTTTGACCCCAGGACTGGATTCAGTTCCGCAGCCTTTTGGGTTTCCGCCGACGCATTAGCCATATCGCCCGCCGTCGCATAGACCAGAGCTAAATTCATATGATAGCTGGCTTCAACTTGTGGATTGGGCCTCTCTGCCAAGACCGTTAACGCCTGCTTATAACTTTGAATACTCTCATCAAATTTGCGCAATCCCCGATAAGCCTCACCCAGGTTTGCAAAAATGGCGTATTGGCGGGGGTCCATTTCGGCCGCAGCCTTGAACTCCTCGATGGCTTGATCGTACTGTTTGGCCTTCAAAAAATCCGAACCTTTCTCGAAGCGGGCCTTCATGGTTTCGTGCTTGGTCTTAGCCGCCTCTACCTTGGCTTCCACCTCTTTCTCCTCCGGCGTAGCTTCTCGAGGCGTGGTCTTCTGCTTCTCCAACTCCTCTTTGAGGTTTAGATTTAGTGTTACCGTATCCCCGCTAATAACCCGCGTATTATCAAAAAAGTAAATCTCTTTTCCTTCCCAATTCACGGAAATACGATATAAGCCCGGCGACAATCCTGCATGAACATAGTAACCTTTCTTGTTGGTCTTCACCTCCAACCGAATCTTGACGTCCTTTCGCTCGATGGCAATCATCGCACCCACAAGAGGTGTCCCCTCCGCGCCAATGATTGTGCCCTCGATGACCCCACTAAACTGGGCGAAGGCGGCGGAGCTGGCAAAGGTCAGATAACAGGCGAGCCACAAAGTAAGGAGCGGCAAGAATCTCCTCAAATTTGTCATTTTACCCTCCAAATAATAAATGATTCCTTTGTCAACTATAACGCAAATGAAATTGCGGGTTAATCAGATTTATTTCACCGGGCATAGGGAATAGGGTCCTTCATCCCGGCCTCCCTAAATCCTCGCAGTCGAAGAGCACAGCTATCGCAGCGACCGCAGGCCAATTCTTCGTTTTGGTAACAGGACCAGGTAAACTGGAAGGGAGCGCCCAGCCGGATACCGGTGCGGACGATTTCCTCTTTCCTCAGGTGAATGACCGGGGTGACGATGGTGATGTCAGTCTCCGGCCTTGTTCCAATGCGAATGAGCTGGTTAAAGGCTTCATAGTACTCAGGCCGACAGTCCGGATAACCGGAACTATCCTCGAAAACCGCCCCGATGTAAATGAATCG
>JAXLQK010000053.1:0-45627 GCA_046331665.1 Terriglobia bacterium
GAACCCTCGCCCAGGGAGAATGTGGCTACCCTCAAGTAAACCCGCACTGACGGCTCCCTCCGTACGGCGTCGCGGAGCTTCGCCCTCCAGTCGATTTCTTATTCAAAACGTAGTCGGCTTCGCTGGCGACCACGGATTCCGAGGCCAGCGTTCCCGGCCGCAGATGTGTTTTCCCATTGGAGGGCCGAGTTCTACGAGGCCGTTGCTGCTGCACGTTCTATGTTAGCGCTCCTGGAGACGGGATACCCTCGTCCCGCACTAACGGCTGCCGCCGTACGGCGTCGCGGAGCTTCGCCCTCCAACACATGGCGTCGTCCGCCAGCCGGCGGATCCGCCCTCCAATCAATATTCGAAACAAGGTGGAGCGGGTGCGTGGGACCACTGTCCCCCGCGCGCGCATAGTGCAGGCTCGCACGACTTGAACTGAGAGGGCGATGTACGCGTAGCACCGCGGAAATTCTCATGGTGAAAGTCGTTCGATAAGCCAGCTTCCGGCCGGTTGAAGCGTATAGCGCAAACGATCATGCAGTCGATTTGGGCGGCCCTGCCAGAATTCAAATGTATCTGGCGAGAGCAGGTATCCGCCCCAATAGGCTGGAACAGGGACGGTCTTCCCCTGATATTGAGTTTCGAGTGCCTGCAAGCGACTCTCGAGCTCTTCGGGGCTGTTGATCACCTGGCTTTGACGGGAGACAAGAGCTCCAAGCTGACTGCCTGGAGGCCGGTTCTGAAAGTACTCTTCTGTGTCCTGGCGGGAAATACGGCTGATCTTTCCGGTAATCCGGACCTGGCGTTCCAATTCAGCCCAGAAGAAAACAAGAGCGGCGTAAGGGTTTTCGGCAAGCTCCTGCCCTTTTCGGCTTTCGTAATTGGAAAAGAAGACAAATCCCAAGTCGTCAAAACCCTTCAATAACATGATGCGAGCCGAGGGCTTCCCTTCGCGACTCGCTGTGGCCAAAGTCATGGCATTGGCGTCGAGTATCTCGGCGGAGAGGGCTTGTTCGAACCAGGTTGCGAATTGCCTGAATGGGTTTGGATCCAGTGTTCGTTCGTGCAATCCCATCCGTGAATACTCGCGTCGAAGATCTGCAATAGACATTTTCTTTGCTCCGGGAAATTCCTTGGTCGAATGGCCAACGTCAAAAGTCAAAAGACTAAAGTCTAAGGTCAAAGGTCCAACGTCGAAGGTCGGAAACTACAATCGGCAATCGCCAATCAGCAATCCTAAATCCGCCATAGCCCATCCCTCATTCCCATGCCGATATCAATTGCCCGTCGCCTTGTTGCCAACAAGGTGCCCACGCAAGTGCGACCAGACTCACCGAGATATTCGACTTCTTGGGTTTGATGGCTACGGTTTCCAGGACTTCCGTCATTGGATCCTCTTTGGTTTCCATGGCCGAGATTTCCTGCTGAAGTTGGGACTCCAGGTCAGAGAGTTGCTGATTCAGAGCTTCCACGGTCTCGCCTGCCCGCGCCACGTCTTGTGATTCCTTCATGGAGCGGCTAACGCCTCGAGCGGCCGTCGTGGCCCGCCCCAAGGTTGAAGCGCTGATGGCTTTCCTGCCGAGCAATGCCCCGAGCAGGGTTGATCCGATCGAGATGGCAGTCTGAAGTTTCTGGGCCTGGGCTTGCTGTGACTCACGGTCTACAGCCTGTTGCGCTCTGCGGATTCTTTCCTGTAGTGAAGCCAACCTTGGGGCGTATTGTTGTCGCAACTCCTGGGCCCGATTGTCGCGGGCTTCGCGGGCAAGCTGTTGGAGCCGAACCCGGAAATCACGCTCCGTCTCCCCTGATTTTGAAATCTCATTCAATTGGGCGCTTCGAAACAATTCCATTTTCTGGGTTCGATAAAGGGCATCGCCCAATGAGTGCTTCCATGGGTCGAGATTCTTTCCCTTGGTGACCACTGCGGGAAGCGGCATGAATTGGCCTTCAGAGGCGGGACCCTTTTCCAAGTCCGCCTCAGTCATGTCTACAACGTGAGCCTGACTCCAATCCACAGCCACCGCCTGGTCCTGGATGGGCGCCAAAAAGGCCAGAGTCTGCTCCGTGTCCACGTTTGCCTTGGTGTCCGTAAAATAGACTTTGGCAACTCCAAAGGCCATCGCCTGATACCAGAGCCGACTGCCGGGCGGTTGCGAGGTGCGAAGCGGAATGAAGTATTGAGTGAATTCAGGCGGCAGCAGCGGAGGTCCGGCCGTAGCGGGCGGCAATGGCGCGGAACCTGCCGCGACGGCAGTCGTTTGTGCCTGACGATCTCCGGAAGACGGAGGGGGGGCGGAGCGGGCAAAGGAAGATGCCGCCCGCTGCTTCTTTTGATCCATGAGGATCTTGATTTGGGCACGGGTAAGTGGTCCTCTCAGATAGGAGAGTGCCCATCTGGATTCAAAGACCTCAGGCGTGTCTTCATGGACGTTGTTCATCAGGAAGATCCGGCTTCCCAATCCCGCCAATGTTTCTTCCATTGGCGCGCGATTAAATCGCATCCCCGTGCTGGCGGATGCGCCTTCGAGCCCATCCAGCAGGCGGGCTTTATCTCGTTCCGTCTGGAGCCTCCCAATGAACCAGGTGCCGGCATTGGCGAGACCTTTGTAATCAAGATCGACTGGATTTTGAGTTGCCAGCAGGACGCCCAGCCCATAGGCGCGCGCCTGTTTAAAGAGTGTCAACAGAGGGGCTTTGGAAGGCGGATTGGCGACGGGCGGAAAGTATCCAAAGACCTCATCCATGTAAAGCAAGGCCCGCAAACTTGTCGTCCCGGATTGACTGCGCATCCAGGTGACCACCTGATTCAACAGCAGTGACACAAAGAACATGCGCTCTCCCTCATTCAAATGCGCGATGGAGAAAATCGAGAGCCGTGGTTTTCCCGAAGGAGTATAGAGAAAAGATTGAACATCCAAGGGCTCCCCTTCCAGCCAAGCCTCAAATCCTGGCGCCGCCAGAAGATTGTTGAATTGCATCGCCAGCTCAAACCGGTCTTTGGACGGATAGAAGGACTCAAGCGCCATGACTCCCACCTTATTCACGGGGGGAGATTGGATCTGCTGAATCAGGCCGGACAAATCCAGACTCTGGCCCTGTTTCCAGCTGTTTTGAAGCACTGTCGAAATCAAGATATGTTCGCGACTGCGCAGGGGGTCAGCCTCGATATTCAATAGCCCGAGGAAACTGGTGACGGTGGACGTGATGCGTTCGCGGAGCAATTCTTCGTCTTCCAAAATACTTTGCGGCGGAGCATCCAACGATTTCAAAACCGAAACCGGGATCCCCGCATTGCTTCCCGGCGTATAGAGGGTATAGTCCGCGGCGTCTTTCAACCGTTGAATTCGGTCGGGTGTTTGCCCCCATTCGGCAAGCCCGTTCTTCCAGATTTCCGCCTGTTGCCTGGCATACTCGAGAGTTGACAACCCCTTCTTTTGGGCATCTTCCGGGTTCACCCACGGTTCCAAATCTTCTGCCTGAAGCCGGGGAAAGGTCAGCAGTAAATTGCCAAGATCTCCCTTGGGATCGATGATCAGGGCTGGAATATTATCGATGGCTGCCTCTTCCAGCAGAGAGAGGCACAATCCGGTTTTCCCGCTTCCAGTCATTCCCACACAGACTCCATGGGTGACGAGATCCTTTGAGTCATAGAGCAGGAGTCCATCCAGGCGTTTCTTTCTTCTTAATTCATAGGGTTTGCCCAGATAGAAAACTCCAAGTTTTTCGAAATCCTGCATCGGTTCTATTCTCCTTTTTCTTCTCCTACTCCTCGCAGGGGAAAACCAAAGGCTATTGTATTGGCAAGCCGGAACCAAGAAAATGAATAAAATGCAGCACGCAGGGGCCAATCCCCAGTTGCGCGTTCATGGAGGAAAATGAGAAATTTGGGTTGGGAGAGAGCGTCGCAGCCCTCTCCATTACCATTTCAACACAGGCGGGGTTGGACGGACTCTTTCCTTCGGGAAAATCTTGGAACCGCCGTTTACGGGCACACGTTATGACAACTTTCTCGTCCGCGCCGCGTCCTCCGGGACCGCGCAACTTCATTCCGGGTCTCTGGTACGTTGCTTTTCGTCGTGATCCGATCCATTTTTTCATGCGATTGGCTCGCCGGTACGGAGATGTGGTCTATTTCCACGTGGGACCGCAGCGCGTCTTCCTGCTCAATCATCCAGATCTGATTCGCGATGTGCTGGTGACTCACGATTCCAATTTCGTCAAAGGCCGGGGGCTGGAGCGGGCCAAGATGTTGCTGGGAGATGGGTTGCTGACCAGCGAAGGGGCTCTGCACCGCCGCCAGCGTCGGCTCATGCAGCCTGCTTTTCACCGCGATGCTCTGCCGCACTACGGCGACATCATGGCACAATCGGCCGAACAGGCCCAACTCTCCTGGAAGGATGGCGCTATTCTCGACGTGGATCATGAGATGAAGGGGCTTACCCTTTCCATCGTGGGACGGTCCCTGTTCGGAGCCGAGCTGGAAACGGAAGCGGGCGAACTTGGAGAAGCGTTTACAACGGCTTTGAAAATGTGGCAACGGTTGATGCTGCCTTTTGCTGAAAAACTGGAGAAATTCCCGCTTCCCAGCGTCCGTAAATTCCAGAAGGCTCGTGCCCGGCTGGACCAGACCATTTATCGGATGATCGCGGAGCGGCGAAACATTCGCGGAACAGAAACAGATCTGCTGTCTCTTTTGCTCATGGCTCGGGATACGGAGGCGGATGGAGGAGATATGACGGACCTCCAGCTCCGGGATGAAGTGATGACTCTTTTCCTGGCCGGGCATGAGACTACTGCCAACGCACTCACCTGGACCTGGTATCTGCTTTCTCAAAATCCGTCGGTGGAGGCGCGTTTCCATGCGGAGATCGACCAACTGCCATCCGGGAAATTGCCTTCGGTTGATGATCTGCCTCGATTGACTTACACCGAAAGTCTTCTGAAGGAATCCATGCGGATGTATCCTCCAGCCTGGCTGGTGGGACGGCGTGCCCTCCAGGACTATGCCGTGCCTCCGTACCTGATTCCGGCGGGGTCTCTGGTGTTGATGAGCCAGTACGTCATGCACCATGATGCTCGATATTTTGAAGACCCGTTCCGGTTTAATCCCGATCGGTGGAACGAGGATGTGAAAACCGCTCGCCCCAAATTTGCCTATTTCCCCTTTGGCGGCGGCCCGAGGCAATGCATTGGAGAAGGATTTGCCTGGATGGAAGGCATTCTGCTCCTGACGGCGTTGGGTCAGAGGTGGAAATTCAGGCTGGTTCCCGGACATCGGGTTGCTTTACAGCCCCTCGTCACGTTGCGACCGAAGTTTGGGATGAAAATGATTAGTTTCAGGAGAGGGAAGTGAGGCACTGGCGAGTTATTGCAAAATCTTTTCCGACATGGGTTCAGCCTGCATTCCTCCCATACCGGGCATCGTCCTGAGAGAACGTTTTCGATTAAAGGTTTCCAGCATTTCCTTTCCTTTCTCAGCCTTTCCATTCCGAATACAAGCCATCCCATACTGGTAATAGGCACGGACGAGAGAGGGATCCAGGGCAATCGCACGCTCCAGGAATTGTTCTGCCTTGTCGTAATCCTTTTGTTGCAGATAAAGTTTACCCAGCTGATAGTGTGCCTGGGCACTGTTCGGATCAATTTCGAGGGCCTTGCGGAAAGAATGTTCGGCCGCGGCTTCCCCTAACTTCGGAGTACCGAATTGTGCGGTTCCAAGCTGAACCCAGTGAATCGCCTGGGCGTGTTCTTTTTCGGAGGCGATGGCCTTCTCATAACTGCGAACGGCATTTTCCAATTGACTCAAGGACTGATAAAGCAGGCCCATGTTGAAGAGTAGCTCCCAGGAATCCGGACGAACCTCCAGCCCTCGCAGCAGGAATCGGCGGGCAACCTCAACATGGTCGGCTTCCCAGCAGAGGCGGCCAATCTCCGCATAGGCGTGAGTGTTCAGATTGTCATTTTGCAAGGCGAGCAGATAGACCGCGAGCGATGATCCGTTTTGGCCATTCTCATGGAGTGCCCGACCCAAATCGTTGTAGAACTTCCCTCGAGCCGTATCCTGCTTCTTGACTTCAAGAGGCGGATTGAGCCCTTCGCAATTTTCCCCGGTACCTATGGAATAGAGGAGCTTGGTCCCTTTGGTCATGTACTGGGCGCCTTTTTCAATCAATGACATGGCCTTCTCATCCTGATGTCGTTCCAGATAAAACAATCCCAGATTCAAGTAGGCTCCCGCCTGATTGGGATAACTCTTCAGAGCCTGGTTCAGCAATCGTTCCGCGTCGTCCCATTTTCCCAGCCGGGCACGGGTCGACCCCTGAAGCAGGAGTAATTCCAGACTGGGGGAGGCTTCGGTTTGGATTTGAGAGAGAACGCCGTCGGCTTCCTGGTACTGCCCGGACATCGAATAGGACAGAGCCAGATACATTCCGGTGTCGTATGAGCCAGGTTGCAGGTTCCAGGCTTTTTCCAGTGGTGTGATGGCCTTCAAATAAAGAGCATGCTCAAAAAGGATCTTTCCGGCATCCAACAATACCGGCGGAGAGGAGTCCCCTTCGAAAGGAGATTCCAGCAGCAGGACCGCCTGGTCATCCCTTCCGACAAAAAGCGGGCTTGAGCCAACGACATCACGACCACGACATTGCGCAATCCGCGTTGATAGGCCTCTTCCAAAATCGGCTGAGCTTTGAGCGGCAACCCTTGCATGAGATAGGCGCTGGCCAAGCGATATTGCAATTCCGTGGAGCCGGGAAATTGAAGCAGGGCTTTCTCCAAAGGGCGCTGGCTTCGGCGGCCCGGTCCAGATCCATCAGAGACTCTGCCCAGCCCTTGGCCAGCTCGGGGTTGAGGCGATCCTTGGCACCCGCTTCCTGAAAATGAGAGGGGGCCTCTGGGGATGCTTTTCTTCCAGGGCAATGCGTCCGAGCCATTCGTGTGCGAGGGGCGCCGTAGCAGGATCCTTCAGGGTTTCTTCGGCCTGCTGGCGGGCCTCCTGCCAATGACCCTTCTGAAAGGCTTCCTGAATCTGCTTTTCCCATGCCTGCTGGGCAGCTCTCGTGCTCCCTCACAGAATCAGGAAGATCAGGATTGAAAAGCACGGCAATCTTCGAGCAATCGTTGAAGTTTTATGGAATAACCAAGAACCGTCGGCTTCTTGCCTGAGGAAAAACCGTTGCGATGGTGTGCCACTAACCCCTTGAATAAGGCATCGGGATTCTATTACGATGAAGAACGGTCAGAGTGATGATGGAATGAGCAACCCCGGTCATGTCAACGCCTGGTAGAATGGTATCCATCCTTAGCTCAGGTCTTCGTCGTCCTTTCGACAAACACAAGCACCTTTGAAGAGTAGCGTCTGAAGGAGCGCCATGGCAAAAGAAAAAAAAGAATCCACAGTCTCCAGACGGGGTTTCATAAAGATGTCCGGCCCGATGGCCGCCGGCTCGCTCAGCCTGAGTCGTGGTTTCCTGCCTGATGCGGAGGCGGGGACGCCACCATCCGCAGGAAGTGCAGAAGTATACCGTGCAAAATAACCAATTCCGCCTGGAAGTATCGACGGACAATGGGTTCCAGGTTGCAGTGCAGCACCTGCCCAGAGGGCTTGAGCTGGCGAATGGACCTTACCATCTTTCCTTCGGGGCTCCCAAAATGGGATCTCCCGTCAAAACGCAGGAAAGCGGCGCAGATGTCCTGACCCTCAAGGGTTCCGTGAGCGAAGCCATTTTTTTCCGACAGGAATTTCGACTTCCGGCTTCCGAGCCTTGGTTTGAAGAGGTTGTTACTCTGACCAACCATAGTTCTTATCCGATTGACTTGAACCAGGTGCGCGGCGGCTTTGTCCTTCCTGTTGATTGGGGACAAGATGGAATCAAGGGGTGGCTCAAAGATTTCAAGTTTATTGCGGTGCCGTATCGGAGGGAGCCAACCGGGGACCGCAAACAATATGCGGACTATACCTTGACCCAAGTGTTAACCGAGCCGCGGTCTTCGCGCTTACGCTCTGATTTCCCGATCCGTCAAGATGGAACCGTGGTCATGACAACCGCCTATGAGACCGGGATTCCGCAAATCAGCTTTTTCCTGTACGCCTCGGAAGGCTGGATTCTTACCGATGGAAAAAGAGGTTTTCTGGTCACCAAATACAATCAACATGGGATGGAATGGTCCCTCCTGAATCGGGTTCCTGTTTCTGCCCAGCAGACCGGCCTCTGCTGGGGAGGGTTTGGGGCATTTCAGGGAGATCCGCAGCCGGCGGCCCTCTTGCTTCCCGGGCAAACCTATACCTATGGCGTCTCCCGGTTCACGGCCTTTGAAGGGGGGATGGAAGAAGGGTTCTACCGGTTCAGGGCGGAGGCTGAATCCCGCGGTCATGGCTGTCCTCAAGGATTCGACCCGCCGCTCCAGTGGAATGAGCTCTATGACAACAAGCTCTGGCATCTTGGAATGGTGGAGATGGACAAGCCGGAGAATCGGCGAAAGTACTATCAACTGCCGGACATGCTGGAAGAAGCAAAGAAGGCCCGCACCTATAGCTGTGAAGCGCTTTACCTTGATCCCGGCTGGGATACCAGCTTCGCTTCCAAGATCTGGGATCAAAGCCGGCTTGGGAGCCTGAAATCATTTGTGGAAAGTTTGCGGAATGAATACGGATAAGACTTTCCCTGCATACACCGCTATCAGGTGGTGTAATCCTTCTTCCTATTCGGCGGAAACGGCTCGATTGAGCCGTGAAGGAGAGCGAATCTCTCTTTCTCTTTGTACGGCTTCCAAACAATACCTTGGCGAGACGTTGTCGCGACTGGAAGCTCTTGCTCGCGATGGTGCGACCTTCTTCATGTTTGACGGAACGATGTACCATGGCGAATGCTGGGACCCTGAGCACGGTCACCCCATTCCGGCGAGGCGTGAAGATCATGTCCAGGCGAATTTGCGGCTGGCGAGAATGGTGCATGCCAACTTATCCGAAGGTATTGATCGAGATGCATGACCCCGTGCTGGGGCGCCCGCTTGCGTTATGCTCCGACCTACTACGGTCACGGCCCAGAGCCTGCGAATAACGGCCAGCCAGGCCCTTCCGGGTTTGACTCCGTTTGGGCCTTCGAGTTGATGTGGAACCCCATGGCGGACCTGGTGGGAGGGCACAGTATTGCTCTCTATTACTACAATCTGGCGTACTCTTTGCCGCTGTATATCCATATTGACCTAAGGACAGACAACGCCCAGGCGCTCATGTTCTGGTGGAATGCCTCCACCTGCCGTCACTTGGGGATTGGAGGCACACATCCGAATCGGAGATCCAGAAAGCCCACCAGAGCGCTGCTGCAACCTATCGACGATTGAAACCGCATTTCACTGCCGGAATTTTTTATGGAATTGATGAATTGACCCATCTTCACCGTCACTCCCAAGGAACCCTCAGCCGTCATCAACTGTTTCAATCTTGAAGACCGGCGGATTACACGGCGTTTCTTGGTCGAACCAGCCCGCCTGGGTCTACCCCCGCTTCGCAGCGACCAGATCACCGGGGGGACTGCACGATCAGTGAAGAATGGCCAGGAAATTGAGGCAGTATTGCCCCCTACGGCCATACCTTGATTGAGGTGAAAAGCTGATTTCTCCACGAGCAGGTTGCTGAAATACTCGGTCGACCAAAGCGTGGGAGCTGTAGCGGCGGTCTATGACCGCCGAAATTCAACCACAGGCAGAACGACGACGCTCATAGAGCGCCGCTACAGGGAGTTTCAGCAACCTGCTAGGAGCCGTGCTCCAATCGACTCGATCAGATTTCTATCTCTGCCCCATGAATTGTTTGCATTCATCTGCCCTAAGAAAATTCGCAAGTCTTCTCATCCTCTTCGGTGGACTGCTTGCGGCTGCAGGCTGTTCAAGATCCAAAGAACATTGGCCGCAACAGGTTCGCAGCCAGGGATCGGGAGGAGTGTCTTTTGTAGAGAACAGGGTGTGTGGGGAGTGTCATGCGCTGGAATTCAAGGATTGGTCGGGTTCGAATCATGACCTGGCGATGCAGTCTGCAAACGAAAAACGGTCCTTGGCGATTTCCAAAACACCCAATTTACCTACTTTGGGATGACCTCCCGATTCTTTAAGAAGGGAGGAAATTCTTTGTACATACCGACGGCCCCGATGGGAAATGGGCCGATTTTTGAATTCAATACACCATTGGGGTCGAGCCGCTTCAACAGTACTTGATTGAATTTCCGGGCGGAAAACTTCAGTGCCTGTCGATTGCCTGGAACACCCGGAAGAAAGAGTGGTTTCATCTCTATCCCGACGAGAAAATTGAGTACTCCGATCCCTTGCATTGGACCCGACGTTCCCAGAATTGGAACATGATGTGTGCGGAATGCCACACCACCAACCTTCGCAAGAACTACGATTCCGGAAACGATGCCTACCAGACAGAATGGGATGAAATCAACGTTAGTTGTCAGGCGTGTCACGGGCCTGGTGAAGCCCATGTGAAGTGGGCCCGCACCCGTTCTCAACAGAAGGCTCCGGCGGCAGGGGACGGGTATGGCGAGAACGGGCCCGCTAATTTCGGGCTCCAGGTTCCATTCACCGGGAAGTCGCCCTTGCCGGAAATTGAAGCGTGCGCCCGTTGTCATTCACGGCGACACCGGCTTACCTTGGATGAAGGTCAGGGACAACCGTACTTGGACCATTGGATGGCGGAGACATTGCGAGAAGGATTATACCACCCTGACGGACAGATCCTGGGTGAAGTGTATGCCTACGGTTCGTTCTTGCAGAGCAAGATGTATCATCAGGGTGTTCGCTGTTCCAATTGTCATAACCCTCACAGTTTGCGCCCCTGGGGAGTGGAGAACAAGCTGTGTACTCGATGTCACCAGACAGCCCCTCCTTCCGAGTTTCCGACACTGCAATCGAAGCAATATGATTCGCCGGCCCACCATTTTCATCGTGAAAACTCGCCAGGGGCGGAATGCGTGAATTGTCACATGCCGGCCCATACCTATATGGTCGTCGATCCCCGCCGCGATCACAGTCTTCGTATTCCGCGGCCGGACCTCTCGGCAAAGTTGGGTACCCCCAACGCCTGTAATCTTTGCCACAAGGATCGTTTGCCGGCTTGGGCGGCCCAGGCCGTGTCCCGTTGGTATGGTCCCCATCTCCAACTGAAGCCGCATTATGGGGAGATTCTGGCCGCGGGCCGTTCCGAAGACAAGGCGGCAGATTTGAAACTTCTCCAATTGGCCAGTGACCCCAAGCAGCCTGGGATTGTGCGGGCCACCGCATTGGAATTATTGCGCCCGATTGACCAGAACGAACTTGAGGCCATGTTAAAGCTCATTAACGACGAAGATCCGTGGGTCCGGGTTTATGCTTTGAAGGGATTGGACCTCGTCGCACCTGAGGCGAGATTGACGTGGGGAGCTCCGCGGTTGAGTGACCCCATTCGTGCAGTACGTGTGGAAGCGGCGCGGGTTCTCAGCTCCGTGCCAGCCCAGCAATTCTCACCGGCACAGCGGCAAGCTTTTGAAACGGCGCGGCTCGAATTCATCGAAGCGCAAAGGGCGCAAGACGACATGCCGTCGGCTCATCTTAATTTAGGCGTCCTCCATGCCAACCAGGGAGAAATGGATCAGGCGGAACGGGCTTATCTCACCGCGCTTCGCCTTGATTCGACGTTCCTGCCGGCTCGGGTCAACTTGGCTAACCTCTACAATCAGCTGGGGCGCAATCCGGAGGCCGAGCAAATGTTGCGGGATGCGATCCGCCAGTCGCCAGAGAGCGGTGAATTGTACTATTCGCTGGGCCTGTTGCTGGCTGAAGAAAACCGTTTGCCGGAAGCCGAGGAGAGTCTGGCCAAAGCGGCGGCACTTCTGCCCCAGCGGGCCTTGATTCATTACAACAGAGGTTTGGCACTGATGCAGCTTGGGCGAACGGAAGAGGCCAAAAAAGAATTGCTGGCGGCTTATGCGCAGGAGCCGGCCAGCCCCAAAATCTTAAATGCGCTGGCCGTATTTCACCTGCAACAGCAACAGTGGAACGAGGCTTTGCCGTATGTGAAGCGGCTCGCCAAAATGTTTCCGTCTGAATCCGGTCCCAGTCAGATGCTTGAAACGATTCGCCAGGGACTAGCGCGCCATTGATCCAATTTCGGAATATGTTGCCGAAACGTGGCGCTGTGATTCAGTGACCAGGGAATCCCGGGATTGATTACAGAGAAGCTGGCGTTTGCGGGTCGGAAAATGGTAGGCTGAGACCCTAAAGCCATTTGCTCGTACCTGTAGTGGGCCAAACCAGAATCCCTATTTGGACGATTACCGTCAGAAAGGACTCCCAGGCCAAAGTATGATGTTTTCCTTTTCATGGCCTGATTCATCAACATGAAATTCAATCGCTATCTCCTCGGCAGCACCATGGTTGCCGCGCTGGGTGGTTTCCTCTTTGGGTTTGATACGGCTGTGATCTCGGGCACCACCGACGCCTTACGGCATGTCTTCCAGCTTTCCCCGAGCCAGCTTGGTTTTACCGTGGCAAGTGCCCTGATTGGAACGATCATAGGCTCCATCGCCGTCGGGAAACCAGCTGAGAACCTGGGTCGTAGGAAAACCCTGACAATTTTGGCGGTGCTTTATTTTATTTCCGCCTTGGGCTGCGGTTTTGCCTGGAGTCACACGGCCTTGGTGATCTTTCGGTTGATTGGAGGGTTGGCAATTGGCGGTGCTTCGGTGGTCTCTCCCATGTATATTGCGGAAATATCTCCCCCGCAAGTGCGCGGCCGGTTGGTGGCGGTTAGCCAGCTCAATATCGTAATTGGAGTGCTCTCGGCTTATGCTTCCAACTATTTCCTTTCGGCCCACTTTTCGGCATCGGTCGCTTCCGGAACCTCCGACGCCTGGCGCTGGATGCTGGGAATCGTGGCCATCCCCGCGGCCTTGTTTTTCTTCTTCCTGATTCCAATTCCGGAAAGTCCGCGCTGGCTGGTGAAGCAGCACCACCGGGAGGAAGCCTTGACGGTCCTCAAGAAATTGGGAAATGAAGACGCCGAGAGCGTGCTCAAGGAGATCGTGGACTCACTGCATGAAGAACGGGTCAACATCAATGAACCCTTCTTCACCGGCAAGTATCGGATCCCGATTCTTCTGGCCTTCATGGTGGCGACCTTCAACCAGATGTCGGGGATCAATGCCATCATTTATTACACCGCCGACATCTTTCGAATGGCCGGGGCAGAGCAGGCCAGTGCCCTGCTTCAGTCCGTGATTATCGGGTTTACGAATTTGGTCACGACCTTGATTGCCATGAGCGTGATTGACCGCTTTGGCCGCAAGAACTCCCGATTGGTTCGGTCGGATTGACGGTCTGTTCATCCCTTGCGGCCTACGCCTTTTATAACAAAATCGGAGGCGTCTTGGTGCTCGGGAGTTTGATGGGCTACATCGCTTTTTTTGGATTCTCCCAGGGATCGGTCATCTGGGTCTTCCTGAGTGAAATCTTCCCCAACCGGGTTCGTGCCAAAGGTCAGGCCTTGGGCAGCTTCGTCCATTGGTTCTGGTGTGCCATTGTAAGCTGGACGTTTCCCATCATCGCGGAAACGTCGGGCGGGAATGCGTTTTCTTTCTTCTGGTCATGATGGTTCTTCAATTCATCATGGTTTTGAAATTCCTGCCGGAGACGAAAGGCGTTTCACTGGAGCAAATCCAAAAGACGTTAGGGATCGAGTAAGGCGGGTCGAAGGTGGATTTTGCCCAGCAGGTTGCTGAAAAACTCCCTGTAGCGGCGCTCTATGAGTGTCGCCATTGGAGACGGGACGCCCTCGTCCCGTTTGGACAATTCGCCGCGAGGGCGCGGCGTCTCCAAAACTCCCCTCCTATTTTAGGAGGGAGCTAGAGGGTGGTATGTCTCATTTCAATTAACTCGACCACCCCCTGAAGGTGTAAAAACCACCTTCAGTGCCCCTCCCGATCCAGGAGGGGAATTTATTGGATATTCCCCCGCCTGGGAGGAGTGTAGGGGTGGGTTTGAAAACAATTCGCCTATCTAACGGAAGTGGAACGTGCGTTCCATCTAAAGCAAGAATTCACTGGGGCGTCGCACACTCTGTTGTTGGGATTCAGCGGCCAAAGACCGCCGCTGTGCCCCGCCTTTGTCGACCGGGAATTTCATGGCAACCAACCAGATGCAGAAATCAAACCTTCGATCATTTGGCATGACCGCAAACCTCAACCGCAAAAACGAAAGGATATTTCGGGGCAACGAACAAGTCCGCGCAAGCCTGCCCGGTGAGTTTATGGGCTGATTCTCGTTACCTTATTAACCGTTCTTGTCCTGTTCCTAATCCGGCATTGGCCGGCCGTTCAGATCAATCTGCTCCGGTTGACGGTGGCGCCGGTGCGGGGTCCCTCGTCGGCCGCTCTTGCTTTGAAGGGACGCTTGGCTTCGCCTTGGATGGGGTTATGTCCTGGAGATTAAGGAGATTCAAAACGACGGTGCAATCGTGGCCAATTATTACAACCCCCAACTCCTTATCATCCATGCCGCTAAAGCGTCCTCTGTTCCAACTGTGGCAGCCACCAGAGTTTTGGTGTGGAACTGCGGGATACCGGGTACCCGGCGGCACGACAACTTTATTCATATCCTGAGACCACCAGCTCCGAGGGGATTTATTCCAAGCGGCCATCCACGAGGATTTTGAAGTTGTCTTTTCGCCGCTCTCGAACTGAACTTTCCTGCCATTCTTCACGGCTCAATCCAGAATCTCCCCTCATTCTTCTCTTGTTAATCCACCGGAAAGGATTTCCAAACGACAGGGGAGTGGTCGCCTCCTCCTACGAATCATAGATCTGGCAACAGCGGGTCTATATGGTGGCGTTCCGTTGTCGGATGACTTGGCGAATTTCCGTGCCAGGATGGGCAAGAGGACAAAGAGCCGTCAGGTTTATTCCGCTACCTAGATATTTATGCCACAATGGATGACAGTGGCAATTGGAAAGGCGAACAGGCTTGAAGAGATAGTTTGTGGAAAGAGAGATCGGTTATGCAGCTCACACCGCCAAGGGTTTGCCGGCTCCAGCTTTGCTGTGGATTGTATCTTCAGAACAAATCACACTTGAGGTGGATGCCCCGTATGGAAGAACAAGAAGTAGATTTGGATCATGTGCATGAAGTTACTCGAGAGAAAGCCGGGAAAATTCCTGGTCTGGGGGAAAGTAGCTCTTACAACGACACTCTTATGCTGTGTTGGCGGCGCTACATGTTTTCGACCGATGAGTTCGTGAATAGCGATTCTGCCAAAATAGAAGCGTCCAATCGCTGGTCTTATTATCAGGCGAAAGGAATGAAAGGGATGCTAACCCAATCGCCAGAAGAAAAGAATCGCTACAAAGAGGAACAACAAGTCATTCAGGCCGAGAGGTTGAAGCCTATACGCAGGAAAGCAGTCATGCGTTTCACGTTCACAGCTCTTCTTTACAGACACTCTTCAAGTAGCCACGGCAGTAGGTGCGATTGCAGTGTTGTTCAGGAAAAAGCCGTTTTGGTTTGCCAGCCTCTGCCTTGAGGCGTCGGTTTCTACTTTATCGCCAGGCCCTTCTCCTGGGGAAAGTGAGAGAGAGTCGTCTGACGAGAATCTGAAGAGGTCTGCCATGTCTACGTCACAGACATTCACCAGGCTACAAAACAATATGAAGACTGGTTTTCCAGTCAGCTTTACGCTTGTCACAACTGACCTTCGAGCTGAAGCATGAGCGAATGGCGGCCGATCTTTTCCCGTTTCTGCGAGCGCCACTTTATCGCTGGATGCAGTTGTGGCCGCTGGTGTGCTCCGAATTAAACGAGGCTCCTCAAGTGTTGTGTGGGAGACCTGCACGTTGAAAATTTTGGAACCCGGCGGGATGTGGCGCGCTGGCGTGTGGGGGTCAACGATTTTGACGAAGCCTGTCGAATCCCCTATTACCCTGGATTTGGTCTGTCTGGCCACCAGTGTGCGGCTTATGATTCATGAGGCGAAGCTGAAGCATCGATTTCAAAGAGGCCTGTGACTCCTCCTTAAAGGGTATGGGGAAGGGCACGAAAGCCAGGGATGCCCCTTCATTTTAGCCGAAGAGCATACACGGCTGCGGGAGGCTGCCATGAGCGGGTTGCGACCCTGTCCATTTTGGGAGAAATGGACGCTCTCCCGCCTGCTCGGAGATCGTCCCTGACATTGCCTGAAGGCTTTGGTCGGCGCCCTGCCGGAGCCTGCTCCTCCGTTTCGCATCGTTCACCGCATTGCAGGACTGGGCAGTCTTGGGCGGCAACGATATCTCGCGATTGGAATGTGGCGGGGGGTAAACTCGCCCGTGAGGCGAAAGCGCTTTGCCCCCTCGGCCAGCGTGTGGGGCTCAAAATAAACCCAATGCCCCAGGGATCCATTATGCGGAAATCCTGAATCAGTCGATCCGATGCCTGATCCGTCGGTCAGCCAGCACGAGCAGTGGCTGGTGCGAAGACTGGCTCTGCGGATTGCAGCCGGATCGAGCTGGCTTCCTTGTCGAAGTAGACGAGTTGCGTCTCCTCAACATCGATGGTGTTCGAAACGGCCAACATTCATCTTGGAAGTAAAGAGGCCGTGACGGCCATCCAGAAAAGACTTGCAATCGCGGTCCAAGGACTGGCTGGTCGAAGCTGCCAAAGCAATGGAGAAGATCACCACCAGGATTGGGAAGACTGGAAAAAGAATTATAAGAAAGCAGGGCGCCTTGAATTTGGGAGGACTCATGCGCAAACTTTCCGAACGATAGGGATGGCTTTTGGTGTCATTGTTTTTGTTCCCCCTCAAGTGAAAACGAACGCGTGCCAAATTAAGGTGGCAGAGGAGGACATTGGGTCAGCTTACCTGACCCGGGCTGATGATTGGATTCAATGCTCCACCCTTGGCCATTGCCATTGACCCAACCCAACAAGGCACTGAAGTTCCCAAGGGAACTGAGATTGAAATCCGGCTGAAAAGCAAGGTCGGCACCGCCTCCTCGAAGCTCAATGATTCGCTTGAAGCGGTTGTCATTTCTCCGGTTCTGGTGGGAGAGTACCTCGCAATCCCCACGGGCACCCGGGTGACAGGAACCATTAAAAAAGTGTCACCGGCGGCCAGCACCAATGATCGCGCGATTCTATTGATTGAATTTCAAGAATGGGTGGATTCCGCAGGGAACAAGGGGAAATTATCCGCAACGCTTTTCCAGGTGGATAATGCCCGGGAGATGGTTGATGAAAATGGACAGATCTCGGGAATATTGGGCTCTGAAACCATCTCCTCGAAGCTTGACAAGGGTCTGGAAAATTTGGCGCAGCATCATGCAGGTCTGGCGGAACTTCTGGAGGCCGCCAAAAAGACCGTGATGAAAGAGCCCGACACCGAAATCTCTTACGGGCCAGGAGTGGAGATGACTTTAAAATTGGCTCAGCCACTAAAATTGAGCAAGCCCATGACCTCCCCATCCCAGCCAGTGCTTCAGCCGATTCCAGACCTTCCAGCCTTGTCGCTTCTGGTCAATTCTCTCCCCTTTCAAACGCGGGCAGTGAAGCCGCCCAAGGATTCGGATATTACCAACCTGATGTTCCTGGGCTCAAAGGAACAACTGGAATCCGCCTTCAAAGAAGCCGGCTGGTCCACCGCGGAAGCCTTGAACTCGAAGTCCGAGCTGGAAACCATTCGGGCCGTGGCAGAAGATCGAGGCTATAAGGAAGCTCCCATGTCGATGTTACTCCTCGATGGAAAGGCCCCTGATCTGGTGTACCAAAAACAGAATGATACTTTTGCCAAACGCCACCATTTAAGGATCTGGCAGCGCCCCGAAGCCTATCAGGGAGAAACAGTTTGGGTGTCCTCATCAACTCATGATATCGGGATTGATTTTTCGGCTGAAGACCGTACCTTCATCCACAAGATAGACCCGCACATCGATTTGGAGAGAAAAAAAGTCGTCAACGATCTCCTCTTCACGGGTAAGGTGAAATCGGTGGAATACGTTGAACGTACCAAGGTCCCGAAGGAAGGGAACAATGCTACGGGCGACAAGCTTTTGACGGATGGAAAGATGGCCGTCATCCTCCTTCGTTAGCCTGTTCCCGTACGGCAATCGAATTTTGACCCCAAAGGCCTGAGGGGAAGGGCGAAGAGCGGGGGAGAGTGACGAGCCCCTCCGGTTTTCATTCCTCGCGATGCGAACCCGTATGATATCGTATAAAGGTCACGCGTGCATTTCATTTGCACGGTTGTCTTCAACGAATTGTGATTTGAGACGGGGAACAAGAACTTGTTGAAAAGGTGGTCACGAATCTTGGTTTTCTGCCTGCTTCTGCCCCGGAGCTCTGCCCGGGGGATTCCCCTGGCTGAAGAGCCCGGAAAAGCCTGCCGCCCGCGGCTACCTCCCAAATCGATTTCCGCCGCGATATTGAACCCCTCTTAAAAGAAAAGTGCCAGTCTTGTCATGGACCTGCTCAGCAAATGGGAGGACTCCGCCTCGACAGCCGGGCAGGCTTGTTGGCGGGTGGAAACAGCGGTGTTGTCGTGAAGGCGGGCGAAAGTGCTGATAGCAGGCTCATTCTACTCGTGGCCGGTTTTGTCAAAGAACTGCAGATGCCGATGGGTGGCGAGCCGCTCACTTCCGACCAGGTGGGGTTGCTTCGTGCCTGGATTGATCAAGGAGCGCTCTGGCCGGAGGAGGCAGCACCTGCCAAGGCAGTTTCATCCTCAGCTAATCCGCCAGCCAAATTGAAGCACTGGGCTTTTATCCCTCCCCAAAGGCCAAAGACTCCCCGAGTGAAAAACGCCGCCTGGGTTCGGAACCCGGTTGATCAGTTTATCCTGGCAAGATTGGAAAAAGAAGGCATTCGACCTTCGGCCGAAGCCGACCAGGAAACTTTGATCCGTCGCCTGAGCCTGGATTTAATTGGACTGCCTCCAACTCCTGAGGAAGTTGCCGTATTTGTTGCCGACAAACGCCCGGATGCCTATGAGCGACTCGTCGACCGTCTGCTGGACTCACCCCACTACGGCGAGAAATGGGCGCGCCCTTGGTTGGATCTGGCACGCTATGCCGACAGTGACGGCTATGAAGAAGACAGGATCCGCCGCAACGCCTGGCGCTGGCGTCATTGGGTGATTGAGTCCATCAACCGGAACATGCCCTTCGACCAATTCACCATCGAGCAACTTGCCGGAGATCTTTTGGCCAATGCGAGTTTGGAACAGAGAGTCGCCACCGGGTTCAATCGCAATACCCTGACTAACCGCGAAGGAGGCGTCAATCGGGAAGAATTCCGGGTCGAGCAGGTCGTTGACCGGACAGCCACCGTGGGAACGGTCTGGCTGGGACTGACGCTGGGATGTGCCCGCTGTCATGATCACAAATACGATCCCATCAGCCAGAAAGAGTTTTATCAGCTCTATGCCTTCTTCAACACGGCCACCGAAGTCAACTTTGAAGCCCCTCTTCCTGTCGAGCGGGGACCTTTTTTGTTGAAGCAGTCCGAATATGAAAAGAAGCGTGCGGCGCTATTGGAAGAATTCAAGGTGGCTGAGCTGCAGGTCGAGTGGGAAAGAAAACTGCGGGAGGCGCTCGCGCATCCCGGCGTCGATCTGGCATCGGACTATCAATTGAATTTGGTGCAGGTCAAGACAGATGGTGGCGAGGAAATTCTCAAGCTGAATCCCGAGCAGCGAACGCCGAAGCAGAAGAGAATCTTGACGGATCAATTTGTGGGCTCTTCCCGGTTTAATGAGCTCAACGGCCGATTGCATGCCCTGGCCGAGGAATATCCCGCCTTAACGGAAGCTCCCGGGCTGGCGGAAAACCCTCATCCGCCACAGACACACATCCTCATCCGGGGAAATTTTCAACAGCCCGGAATAGAAGTAAAACCGGGAACACCCGCCATCCTGCCTCCCCTCTCGTCCGAGACTCCGCCGACTCGGCTCACCCTGGCGCGCTGGTTGGTGTCAAAAGAAAATCCGCTGACATCCCGGGTTACTGTAAACCGAACCTGGCAGGAATTGTTTGGGCGCGGCCTGTTGGATCCGCCGCAGGATTTCGGGCTCCGCTCCAGTCCTCCTTCACATCCCGAATTGCTGGATTGGTTGGCTACTGAATTTGTTTCGACTGGTTGGGACGTCAAGAAACTGCATAAGCTTCTCGTCATGTCTGCAACGTACCGTCAATCTTCCGACACTCGAAAAGACTTGGAAACTCGCGACCCCGACAACAAGTTGCTGGCACGACAGACCCGTCTGCGATTGCCCGCAGAATTGGTTCGAGATGTGACTTTGTCGGCCAGTGGACTCTTGAATCCGGAGGTTGGAGGGAAGAGTGTACGTCCCCCACAGCCCGGCGGATCGGCCGGGATGACGTCCTTGTCTCCGTGGAAAGTGAGCGAAGGCCCGGATCGTTATCGCCGAGGGCTCTACATTCTGTTTCAACGGCGCTATCCTTATCCTCAACTCATCACTTTTGACGCTCCAAGTTCCCTCAACTCTTGCCCTCGTCGCGATCGGTCAACGACGCCCTTGCAGGCGCTGACATTGCTCAATGATCCCGTCTTTTATGAAGCCGCACAGGCTCTGGCCGTGCGCCTCATTCAGGAGAAGCCCGGCGATGCCACAGGGCGTATTGAGTATGCCTACCAGTTGTGTCTGGCACGCTCTCCGCGACCCGCGGAAAAGGAGCGGCTCATGGAGTATCTGCGGCAGCGGCGGGAGATGTTGAAGCAAAAACCGGAGTCGGTGGACAAGCTTTTCCCGACCAAGAGCCTGGAAGGCATCGACCCGTTTGAAGGAGCGCTCTGGCTCGGGGTTAGCCGGGTTCTCTTGAATTTGGATGAATTTATCACGCGAGGCTGATGATGAATTTAAGAGAGTTTATGCAACTTCAGGAACGTCGCAAATTTCTGCAGCAGTGTGGCGGCGGGTTGGGGACCATTGCGCTCTGGCATCTCATGGCTCGCGAAGGCCGAACGGCGTTGAACGAGGGGACGCTTCCGGAAATCAATCCGTTAAAGCCGAAAGCGACTCATTTTGCCGGGAAAGCCAAGAACGTCATCTTCTTATTCATGGAAGGAGGACCCAGTCAGTTGGATTTGTTTGACCCAAAGCCCGCACTTACCAAGTGGGACGGACAGTCACTGCCGCTCTCGATGACCAAGGACCTGAAGCTTGCCTTTATCAAGCCTGACGCCAAAGTGTGGTCGAGTCCCCGAACCTTTAAGCAGTTTGGACAGTCCGGGATGGAGTTTTCCGATTTCCTTCCCTATACCGCCTCCTGTGCGGATGAGATTTGCATGATTCGTTCCATGGTGACGGATCAGTTCAATCATCACCCCGGCCAGTTGATGATTACTTCCGGCACTGGTTTGCTGGGGCGTCCCACCATGGGAGCCTGGGTGACCTATGGGCTGGGTAGCGAATCGCAGGATCTCCCCGGATTTGTGGCCTTGACATCAGGAGCGCCCTCTCCGGGTGCTGGCAGCGGAAATTGGGCAAGCGGCTTCCTGCCCTCTGTCTACCAGGGAGTACCGTTTCGAAGCACAGGAGATCCGGTTCCCAATCTTTCGAACGTTCCGGGAATCGATGCGGACGATCAGCGAATGACGCTCGATGCGATACGTGATCTAAACCAGCAAAACTACCTCCGGGCCGGCGATTGGGAGATTGCCTCGCGCATTGCTTCCTATGAATTGGCGTTCCGAATGCAATCTGTCGGGCCGGAGTTGCTGGATTTTTCCAAGGAATCGCCCGCCACCTTGGAAATGTACGGTGTCAACAAAGAGACGACCCGGGCTTTTGCGACCAATTGCCTGCTAGCCCGCCGCATGGTGGAACGGGGTGTGCGATTCGTCCAGGTGATGCATTCCACCTGGGATGATCATTCCGACTTGATTAAGAAATTAAAAAAGAACTGCGAAATCACTGACCAACCCACGGCCGCCCTGCTCAAGGACTTGAAACAGCGGGGATTACTGGACAATACGCTGGTCGTTTGGGGAAGCGAATTTGGCCGCACGCCGCTGGTGCAAACTTTGGGCCTGGCAGGAGAAAGCTGGGGACGGGATCATCATCCCCGGGCTTTTAGTATGTGGCTGGCTGGCGGAGGAATTAAACCCGGTCAGGTCGTTGGCAAGACCGATGATTTCTGCTTCGATGTCGTTGAAGACAGAATCCACGTTCATGACTTGCATGCCACCATCCTCTATTGCCTGGGGATGGACCACAAGCGCCTGACCTACCGGCACGAGGGCAGGGATTTCCGACTGACTGACGTTTCCGGTGAAGTCGTGCAAAAGCTTTTGGCCTGAAACCAACCTGCTGATTCAATCCCGTTGCAGACATTAGGCCGTTACAACCTCTGAGTGCCCTCTGGGGGGCGGCAGCTCGCTCCTGCTTTCGAACGTCGACAGCTAGCTGACGAAGGGTTCACTGTCTCCGAAAAGGCCCCAAGACGATGGGGAGTTGATTGCGATGGCCCTTGCGGGCTGTTTGCTTGGCTGCAGATAGTCCTGAGAGTACACCCGAAAGTGGCATCAAGTTCCCGCACTCTCCAGGCAGACAGGTATCTTGTCAAACGCTTGACAATTCTCCTGAGTTAATCTAAGGTGTGAATATATCGATTTTCGATTTCGAAATTCGATATCGAAAGGGATTGCGATGGATGATCCAGACCTGTACGCCGGTTTGATCCGGCTGCATATTCTGTACCACGCGGCCAAGGAACCCATCTATGGCGCCGGGATCAGCCAGGAATTAGCCCGGCATGGATATCAATTGAGTGCCGGGACCCTCTATCCCATGCTGCATCGGCTCCAGGCGAGTTACCTTCGTTCCACAGTCACCTGGGAAGGACGCCAATCCCGGCGCTTCTATCGTGCCACGGCGAAAGGACAAAAAGCGTTGAAGGCGGCCCGCGGTAAGGTGCAGGAACTCTTTGGTGAGCTACTGGAAAAGTAAAAGGAAAAACTATGAAAAGAGAAATGGATCAAGATCGGCGCAAGTTTATTCAATGGACTTCGATGGCAGGTTCCAGCTTCGTGCTTTCGGCCTGCATGGCAACCCATCCGAAGGAGTCGGACGAGAAAAAGAGCTCCGCTGAAAACAAGGAAGCGGACGTCTCTCCAGCCGAAGATCTCATGCGGGAACATGGCGTCCTCGACCGCGTGCTCCTGATCTACGACGAAGGTTTGAGGCGGCTGGCCTTGCAACAGGAATTGGACCCCGGAGTCCTGGCCAGTTCTGCCGGAATTGTCAGGCGATTCATCGAGGATTATCATGAAAAACTCGAAGAGAACTACCTATTCCCTCGCTTTGAAAAGGCGGGCAAACTGGGTGGATCTCGTCGCATTCTCCGCAAACATCAGGCCGGCCGGCGCATTTACCGATGAGATTCAACATCTGGCCACGCTGGAGGCACTGAAAAATCCAGCCGAGCGTCTCAAACTCCAGGGATCCCTCACCCAATTCATTCGGATGTATCGTCCCCATGCCGCCCGTGAAGATACCTGCAGTTTGCTTTTCTACCATTGCCTCCGGCAAATCGTTTCCTCCAATGAATATGACTCCATGGGAGAGCAATTTGAAGATGAGGAGCATCGTTTATTCGGGGCAGACGGTTTTGAAAAAGTGGTTGACGAAGTGGCGGGACTCGAAAAAAAAGTGGGCATCCGAAAATCTGGCGCAATTCACCCCTGCCGAATAGAGGGATCCATGTCTCATATCCAGAAACTTCTCCGCTCGAAAGCGCCTGCCGCAACCCTGCTCATTCGGCTCATGGTCGGTTCAGTGTTCCTCTCCGAAGGTATCCAGAAGTTTCTATTCTCCGATGAACTGGGCGTCGGACGTTTCACCAAGATCGGAATTCCCTCGCCGGAGATCCTGGCCCCGCTGGTAGGGGTCTGTGAAGTCCTATTTGGATTCCTGTTGATCGTCGGCTTCATGACCCGCCTCTCTACAGTCCCTTTGATCATTATTATTCTTACAGCCATTGGCACCACCAAGTTACCTCTCCTCGTTCACAAAGGGCCTTGGGTCATGGCGCATGAAGCTCGCACCGACTGGTCGATGCTATTGGGTGCCGCCTTTCTGCTCATGTGCGGTGCTGGACCTTGGTCTCTCGATCATCTCTTGATTTCAAGGGCGGCGACTCAAGATGGCTGACAGCAGGAATAGCCAGATCCCCGTACCCCCCGCGCAGATTCGGAAAACCTCGTTGCGAGACATCGCTTTTCTTTTCCTCAAGCTGGGAACCATTGGGTTTGGCGGTCCGGCAGCCCACATTGCCTTGATGGAAGAAGAGGTCGTCCGGCGCCGTGGCTGGCTCTCCCGGCAGGAGTTTCTGGACCTGCTCGGTGCCACGAATTTGATCCCTGGCCCCAACTCGACGGAACTGGCCATCCACGTTGGACATCGACAGGCTGGCTGGGCGGGGTTGGTGGTGGCAGGTGTTTCATTTATTCTTCCGGCTGTCCTGATCGTGAGTGGACTGGCTTGGACTTATGTCCGGTATGGGACTCTTCCCCAGTTTGCCGGGATTCTCTATGGCGTGAAGCCTGTTGTCATGGCGATCATCCTTCAAGCTCTCTGGCGGCTTGGAAGAGCAGCTCTCAAGACCAGATTCCTGGGATTGCTCACTGTGGCTGGCATGACCGCAAGCTTTCTGGGGATTCACGAATTGATCCTCCTGGCGCTGAGTGGTGCGGCTGTTGCTGCCGAGCAGGGGACTCTGTGGTTCAAAAACCGTGGCCTCCGCTCGATCCATTTGGGATTTCCCCTGCCACTTTTCTCCTCAGGAACTGCTGCAGGGGGAATGATTTTATTGACCACATTCTCCCTTTGGTCGCTCTTCTTCTTCTTTCTCAAAGTAGGCTCGGTTCTTTTCGGTAGTGGCTATGTATTGTTGGTATTTCTGCGATCCGACCTGGTGGAGCGCTGGCATTGGCTCAGCGAGACTCAATTGCTTGATGCGGTAGCCATCGGTCAAGTAACCCCGGGGCCCGTCTTCACCACGGCCACCTTTATTGGCTATGTCTTGGGGGGTGCCGGAGGAGCCACGCTGGCCACTGTGGGCATCTTTCTGCCTGCCTTTCTTTTCGTGGCAGCCAGTGGTCCGCTGGTTCCGCGGATTCGGCAGTCTGCAGTGGCAGGGGCTTTCTTGGACGGGGTCAATGCCGCATCTCTGGCTTTGATGGCCGTGGTCACCTGGGAGTTTGCCCGGGTGACTCTGGCGGATCCCCTCAGCGTTTTCGTGCTGGTGGCAGCCCTGCTATTACTCATTCATTTTCATGTGAACTCGTCCCTACTGATCGGGGGTGCCGCGTTGGTGGGTCTCCTGACGCACAGGTTTGGCTATCATTGAATCTTGAGTTGGCGAAATAGGCTTTCAAATTTTAGGTCAGGGGATGGACAAGGACGCCAGGGATTCTGAGTTTTGCAGGTACAAGGCGATCGGGGGCCATTTCTTTTTTTGGAACAATGCGATCCCCCTCGCCCAGCATAGGAGAGGGGGATCGCGATCATAAGATTTCAAATTTAGAATCAACGATTCCTCAGAAACGTTCCATTGTGAAGTTCGGCATAAGCCTGCCGCAATTCTTCTTCAGTATTCATCACAATCGGCCCGCGCCAAGCGACAGGTTCCTCGAGGGGTTTTCCTGAAACCAGCAGGAAACGGATACCCGAATCTCCTGCCTGTACCGTCACTTCGTCTCCTGTGTCGAAGAGCACCAGCGAACGGTTGCCCACCTCATCTACAACGACATCGGGTCCCGTTCCAACTTTTTCTGTCTTGACGGCCACCGGAGCGGAGGCATCGCGAAATGTGCCGGACCCTTCAAAGACATAGGCAAAGGCATGCCGGTTTGTCTCCACAGGCAGGGTTTTCCGTTTTTGGGGCGGCACCCAGATATCCAGATAACGCGGATCGGCTGCGATTCCTTCCACCGGCCCCTTCTTTCCCCAGAAACTTCCGCAAACAATCCGAACCGTGGTTTCGTCGTTATCGACAATGACCGGGATATCGCGGGCCGCGACGTCCTGGTAACGAGGCGCCGTCATCTTCATGGCAGCAGGGAGATTGGCCCACAACTGGAAACCATGCATCCGCCCTCGTGCGTCCCCATTGGGCATTTCCTGGTGAAGAATCCCACTCCCGGCTGTCATCCATTGCACATCTCCGGCTCCCAAACTTCCCTTGTTTCCGAGGCTGTCTCCATGACTGACATTCCCTGCCAGTACATAGGTAATGGTCTCGATGCCGCGATGCGGGTGCCATGGAAACCCGGCCAGATAGTCCTCCGGCTTTTCATTGCGGAAGTCATCCAGTAACAAAAATGGGTCGAAATCGCTGGTTTTTCCAAATCCAAAAGCCCGGCGCAGGCGCACGCCGGCGCCTTCAATGGTCGGTTGTGATTGACTGATTCGCTTGACTGGCCGTATCGACATTTTACCCTCCCGTGGAGCATCTGCTGTGTTGGGTGCGAGCTCATGCTTCGACCCAGCAACTGCACAAGTGCTGATGTGCCCTTGCATCAATCAGTATAACATTCAGTACAAGCGCCCCATGAAAGTGGGAGGGCAGATGGATACGGGCAGACAGTCGGATATCCACCAGCTTTTCTCCCTCGCAGTGGCGAGAGGAGCATTTTTCAAAAACCCGCCCCTCGGGGACTCTGCCGTTCTATTCTCCTCTCTCAAGACAAAACTGCCCAAAGAACGAGATTTCCTCAAATAGGCTCAATCTTCAACACAATGAGTCCGCCCCTTGGTGATTTGTCTGGTTGTATCGTAAGCGGGTACTCGTCGAGGACTTTCTCGGAGACGGTCTTTGCCTCAGCTCCAGGCCAGAGATTAGTCACTTTGTAATGGACGTGACCCTCCAGCCCAGCCTCCTTCAAGGGGATCCTGAGTTCCAGTCGCGACGCCTGAGCTGTATTTCGATTGGCTGCCACCAGAATTGCAGTTTGATTATTCCAGCGCAAGTAAGGTACGGGAACCTGAATATCATGCTGGCAAGGGACAGCAAGCAGTTTAGGTTCTCGGCTTGCCGGAAGTAGTGCCAAAACTCCGGACTCCTGTTTGCGAACCGCCATCATGGTACGCACGTCTTTAAACATCGCCGCGTGCTGGGGATGCTTGAGCTCATTCCAGTCGAGCATCGTTCCGTAGAGCCAGCGCCCCTTTCCTTGATCCTCTCCTCCAAACAGGTGGGCAGATAGCCATGGAATTGGCCGGTAAGACGCGTCAAATTCTTCTCCGGCGAAGAAGATGGGAATCATGGGTGCGAACAGGCAAGAATAGCCAAACAGCGCCCTACTCCCCTGAGCCACGTATGGATTTTGGTGCTCGGGGAATCCTTCCCACCCTTCGTCATGACAACTCAACTGGAGGCAGGGGTAGCCTTGCCCCAGCGTCGCGAGGTGGAGTTGAAGGGAAGGCGGTTTCCCTTCGACGGAGAGAAGCCGTGCGTTTCGCTCCCAGCGTGTCTGCCATCGTCCACCCATATCATCCTCGACGAAAATTTCTTCAAGGGGCTTGGCCGCTACGTTTTGAATGGTTAGTTGAATGTCAGGGACGCCATCGGCATGGTCATCATTCAGCCGCCGGCTGATTTTGTCTTCCGTCATCCCGTCAAGACGGACGGACAACGTCCCTTGACCACGAGTGTCGCCTCGGGTCCTTGTCCCATCATCGGCGTATTGGATCTCAACCTGGTACGTTCCTTTTCTCCCGTAAATTCGATCATAAAAACCGGGTAGGTCCTGAACCAGATAGGGATTCAACGTGCCCGGCGGAGGAATTCTCAGCATGCGATCATGTTGGGTGAAGTCGGTGACTCCCGGAATAACGGCATCGTCTTCTTCAAAGAGGACGATTTCATGGCCGGCGCGGGCTGCATTGCTGCGAATCCTTTCCCAGAGATCGGGGCGGAAGATTCGGTAATCGAGGCGAAATCCATCGACCCCATACTCGGTCACATATTTGGTCCAGAGGTTGACCCACCATTCGTCTAGATCCGGATGTCCGCCGTACCAGTCGAAATCCGTCATCCGCCAGCTTCCCCCGCGAAACCATTGGGGATGCTCCTTAATCAACGGACTGAAGCTCAAAATGCCATGGACGTGAACATCCAAGAAGAGGCGAATCCCTCGCGAGTGCGCCTCGGCGATGAGTGCTTTGAATTCCGCGGGAGTCCCCAGGGTGGGATCAATCTTTTGCGGCTCAATATTGGCGTATTGGGTCCAGATATTATAGAAGTGATGAGCATCTGCCAGGGAGTGGCCGCTCAGCCAGATTCCCGTAATGCCTAATTCCTGGAGATAAGGCAAGCGGGCTTGCAGGCTCTTGAACGTGCCTGACTCAGGGCCGTTGGGTGATGTAAACCCTTTGGTGGCGATCTCATAGATGATCAGGTCACGAACCCACTCCGGTGAACTTCTCTGCGCGAAGGGAGTTTCGTCTGCTTTCATTCCAAAGGCCGAGACCATACGCAGTCCCGTTGAGCTTGCCATCAGGAAAGCAGATCCGGCCTTCAGGAATGTCCGTCGTGGCATGTTGGGGCAACGCTTAAAATTGCTCCCCATGGGGTTTCTCCTTGATGGTGATTTCCAACAAGTAGGTTTGTTTGGGGACAGGCGAGAAGCGGAACGAGTAATAGCCTTCCTGGTTTGGGGTGATATTCGCCTGATCTAAATGGGCCGCCGGCTTACTCCCTGATTTCCAGAAAACCTCAATGTCCGCGCCGCGATAATGAAGGCGAACTCGGGCGGGCGCAATGCCCTCGGGAAGGGAAGATCGAAAGCGCAGTTCATCGCCTTCAAATTCGATTCCCAGTACGGCTTCAAAGAAACCCCAGAGGAACCCTCCGTTATTCATCAACAATCCCCTGCAATCATTAGGCTCACCGGTTTTTCCATCGTAGGCTTCAAAGAATCCGACATCTGTCACCTTGGCCTGGGTTGCCAACAGCCAGGCCACCCGCAGAGCACCTGCTAGATCCTTCATCTTTGCCCGGGCCCGCATATCTGGCGCCGCCACCAAAGTCCAAATGCCGCCATTCCAGTAATAGTCCGGTCGATTACTGCACAGGCCCTCCGCAAAGAGACCGATTCGAACGCGACAAGGCACAATGTCTTCAAGCTCTGCTCGATGCCTATTGAGCTTCTTGAGAATGAGAGCGCTTTGCTGGGGTTCGGCCAGCCCGCAGGCTATGGCGTGCAGGTTGTTGCCCGTGATCCAATCCGCGTGTGCAGTGCCATTCTTTTCCACCCAGGCGAGAAAGCCTTCTGAATCCGGATTCCAAAATACTTTTCGAATTGTTTCACGTAAACGGGCAGCCTGCTGGAGGTGCTGGTTGGCGGCGTCCTTTTTTCCCAGGACATTTTCGAGTAATCCCATTCTTCGCAGGGCTTCATAGGTAAACATCGCGGCGCCAAAGTCCTTCCAGGCGTTGGCCGAAGTATCACCGATGTAGGTCACACTGGAGCAGGCACAGCCGCCGGGTCTGATGGGGCCGGGAAACGCTTGAGTTCGCCCTTCAGGAAGAAAATCTCCATCCAGATCCCGTGCCGCCAGAGATTCGAGTACTTCCAGGCATTTGGGATAGAGATCCGAGGCAAATTGGCGATCGCCCGTTACTTCATAGGCCCGAACCACTTCCAAAACAAATTCCGCTGAGCGATCCAGGTCGTATCCCGGATCCGGGTTGAAATTTGGATGCCGCCCATCGGCAGAAACGGACCATGGGACCGGCGGGTGATGGAGCGAGGATTTGACGTGTTTGCCGATTTTTCGCAATTCATTGCGAAAGATCTCATGCTGGTCTTCGCCGCCAATAAACAGTCCGCCATAGAGCCCAAAATACAAGTCATTAAGGACGCTATCGGTTCCCCAATAGCGGCCGGCGTCGGCGCAGTGGGTCTGATCGTTGACCGTACAGCTGAGAATCCCAGCCCGTGACCTGGCAAGTGCAGACCATAGCTTCGGGTCTGCACACTCCAATAACCCATACGCGCCAAGGTTTCCGTTGAATGAAGGCTGTTGATTCAGCTGGCTGGCAAGGAGAGAGGAAACGGGCCACGGAAAAGTCGCTCCAGTGGCTAATCCTGCGACCTTTAAGAAATCCCGTCGTCGAAGCGCAGGCATCGGTGCCTCCCCAAAACTTTACGGAATGGAGGGGGTCATCTCATCGGTTTTTCCGAGATTGAATTATTTTAGAGTCAGCTCCAACGTCGTTGCGGAATGCGGCGGCAACAATTGAAAGAATTGATTGCTCAGACCTGTGAGTTGTCGGGACTGGACCTTGACCGATGAAATCCCGGAATGGTTAAGGGTCAGGATGCTTTCTGAAGCGATCTGCCAGGAGTCCGCAGACGGCCCAATGGAGCGGCCGTTGATACGAATCTGCACCTCCATGGTTCCTTCCTCTTTCAGATTAAGGAGATGTATGAACAACTTTTTCCCATCTTCAGATAGCGTCGCCACTGCGTCGAGGTAAGGCACTGCTTTCCAGTTTTTTTCAGGCACATCGAAGACAGGTGAGCGTTGCTCCACTTTTACGAGTCTTGTTCCCGTGTGTGGTCCGTAGATTTGCAAGGCCGTGCCTGAAGCCGTGACATAAGCCTCCGTACTGTTGGTTCGAATCACTCCAAGGCTGTTCACCATATGGGTTCGGCAAGCCAGCGGCACCCGATCTCCGAGCCTCATGAGGACGTGAAACATGCGTGCAGCAAACAATGCATCTTGTTCAGGCTGATTAAAGTCGCCTCCATACTTAGTGATCATCTCCACCAAACGCATAAAAGAGGAGTCCTTTGGCAATACGGGAGGCTCAGGTCCAAAATTGGCTTCGTTCCATTCGTCGAATGCAATCTGGATTCTCTTGCCTCCGGGAGTGGCTGCATCGATCTTGGCCAGCGTCTCACGCAGGGTTTGCTCGACGTAAAGAGGAGCGGCGACGACCGAACGATAGAACTCGAGAGGATGGGAAACATAAAAGGGCGACAAGAAGCCCAGAGCATAATAGTAATGGATGGAAAGGAAGTCGGCGTGAGCTGAGCTATCGTGCGCGACGACTTCATTCCAGTTTCCGCTGGAGTCCAAGGTGTCCCCGACCGCCACTATCTGAATGCCCGGGTCTGCATTCCGCATCGCCTTGGCGAACTCATTAAAGTACAGGGCATAGCCTTCCGGCGTGGAATGACCCGGTTCAATGCTCAGCCAACTTTCATTTCCAACTCCCCAGATCTTCACATCATAAGGCTCGGGGTGGCCATTTGCCACGCGGCGGGCACCCCATTCGGAGCTGGCTGGTCCATTACAATATTCCACCCACTGACGCGCCATCTCAGGCGTCCCTGAGCCGAAATTTACGGCTATATACGGCTGTGCTCCGATCAAACGGCAGAAGTGGATGAACTCGTCAGTCCCGAAGTCGCTGGGGTCGATTCTGGAATCATAAGCGTCCTGGTTGGCATAAATTCCAAGAGGTTGTGGGGGACGCCGATCTCTTGGTCCGATGGCTTTCCGCCAATCGTAAGTATCAACGTAACCGCCGCCGGGCCAACGCAAGAGAGGTGGAGCCATCGATTTGGCTAATTCAACGACCTCTTTCCGCACTCCCTCCAGATGGTCCGCCGGCATGAGGGAGGCAGAACCAATCCAAACGATCCCAGGCTGACGAAACAAGATTCGGAAAACCGCGGGCTGTATTCCGCCTGTGGGTTTCAAGTCAAAATGAATTTGCTGCCATCCGGCTTCAATTAGCGGAGTCTCAAAGCGGGCGAGAGTTGCTCCATCGGTTGTCTCCAAGGCAGCGGCTACCGCCTGACTGGCCGGCTCAGCCCTCACCCAGAGATAGCCCGTGTACTGTTTGCCTCCCACGACATCAAATCCACCTTGCCGAACCCCGCGCCAGCTGTTCGATGATCCTGAAAGGATGATCCTTTGTGAAGATACACCATTCAAAGAGATGGTTCGATCGATCGCATAACTCACCTGGTTAGCCGGAAGTTCGCCTGTCCAAGGGGCTGCAACATTCATCTGTCCCACTGCGTCGAAGGGAAAAAACTTTCTATTTTCCAACAACTCAGCCCAAACACCATGCTCCACCACTCGACCATAGTGCTCGATGAATTGTCCGAAAATTCCACGGTTAATCGGATGCACTTGAGATTCAGTGTAGACCTGCACTTCAGACTCTACTTGGGCCACGGCAGGAATGGGAAAGATGAAAAGGATTATTCCCGAAAGCAACCTGGCCAAAGGAGACGAGCACATGTTTGGCATCCCTTTCCTTAAGAGTAGGAGAAACGGGGAAAAAAGATGTGATGTGGTACTGCAGATTTTGCCCTTCTTCCGTCTGCTTGGTGTAGACTCATCTTAAATTGTAGGAGTTCTGACCTTCCGAGGCAAGCAAAGGACAATGATTTCCGAATGGTGTCTCGACGAAGATGGTCTGCGAAGATTCCCAATCACTCTCTAGAACCCCGGAGAGGACAGATGACAATCCTAGTTTTAGATGAATTTTTGAGCTGCGGGACTATTCGGAGCTTGTCTCTCTAAATTCTTCCTAGAAGAATTCGGTTCTCCGCTCTCCAACGTGGTAGAGGACAAAAAGAGGCAACATCTCCCCTCTTCGCAGTGCGGGAGAGAAAATGAATAGCAATCGGCTCCCCTCTCCCTGTTCACCTCGGCAGTACTACTCGCCCCACGCTTGGAAGCGCTTCCGGCAACGCTTTGGCCGTGACGATCTCAGGCTCGAACTCCAACTGGTGATTGATTATCCGCAGAAAAACATGCCGGAAGTCTCCTCCCGCCTTGCCGGGAGTGTACGAGTAGCCTGGTTCCAGACACGCTTGATATCGCCAGTCGGTGCGAGCTCTCGATCAATGCGCTGACCGGTATTACGGATCCCAATGCCGACTATGAAGTGTATTGGGAGGTACTGCTATTCCGCAATCCGCAAGTCATGATGCATGACCACAACGACTGGGTAGCGAGTGTGGAAGGGTTCATGGAAGCCTTGCCGCTCTTGAGGGCGGCCACTGGTAGTGATCTGAATACGCCAGTAGATTTGGCTTGGATGCAGGTGAATCTGAAGACCGTGGGGTCGGATGGTCTCGTCTACGAACCGGAACGGCACTCCCTGGAGCCGGCTGAATCCCTGGAGCTTCGAAACGGTATGGAAGGCCGATGGGACCAACACCAGCTCAGCCGATAACTCGGTAAAGCTGGCGACCACTCCCGCGAAATGCGGGCGCGTCATTGGTGCCATGACGGTTTACTGGCTTCGCGATAAGAACCCGGTGTGGCGGCAAACTGCGGAACGCATGATTCAGCGTCTGGCGGAGCTGACAGTGGACCAGGGCAAGTTCGCGTACATCCCACTGGGAGCGTATGAGCCTCACGGAAGATTTGGTCCAAAGGCCAAAATGCCGACCGGCTGGGACTCGGTTGACTACGGAAACATCCGCATGATTCAGGGTCTGGCTCAATACTATCGTGCCACTGGCTACGAACCGGCTCGGAATCTGGCCGCCAAACTGGTGGCCTATGGGTTGGGACCGGCGGAATATTATGATGCCCAGGGCGCTTCCCTTCGTCTTTCAGCCGTGGAACGAGAGGCGCTGATGACCTCAACACGGATGAAGAGGAATTATCCTGAGGCAAAAGAGGCAACCCTGGGCGGTCACTTCCATTGTCATACGATCGGGATGCTCAGCATGCTCGAGTATGCCGCCTTGGTGAAGGATCAGCAGACACTCCAGGTCATTAACTCAGGGTTTCAATGGGCCAGGACTCAGGGTTCATCGCTGGTCGGTTTTTTCCTGAACTCATCATCAATGATCGATACCTTACCTGTGAAAGCTGTGAGGTCGCGGACATGATCGGCATCGCAGTAAAACTGTCGGATGCCGGCGTGGGAGATTACTGGGACGATGTGGACCGCTGGGTGCGGAATCAATTTACTGAACAGCAACTCACCGATGGAAAATGGTTTGACGAGCTGGCAAAGACCCAGCCCACGATGCCTGTCGCTGACAATGAAACCGCCGAACGGCTGGTCGAACGCAATATCGGTACTTTCGCGGGGTGGGCGAGTGCCAACGAGTGGGCCACATTGATCGGGATTCAACAATGCTGTCTCGGCAATTCTGCCCGGGCTGCGTGTTGCAAAGCATTGTGCAGGTGCAGGAAGGCCAGCTGCGAGTGAACTTGCTGCTTAATCGGGCAACCCCCTGGGTTGACCTCTACAGTTACATCCCCTATCAAGGCAGGGGTAAAGAACTGAAATTCAAGAAACCATTTGGCAAAAGTCTTTATTGGTGCGCCCGAGCGGGATCGGGGCGGACAGCCAGGAGGTCGTCTGCGGCGTGAACGGCAAGAAAAGGAATATCCGATGGCGGGGACGCTTGCTGGATGCCGGCACGTATTCCGGGGATCGCATGGTGCTGACTTTTCCGATTACAGAGCGCACGGTCAAAGAGACGATTGGAGATGTTCCTTACACTTTAACCATCAAGGCAGCACCGTTACTCTATCGACTGACTGGCACCATCGGTCTCCTTTATAATCGTGCTGCTTCCGCCAGGAGCAGGCGCCCTTTCCGGAAGGCAAACGCTTACCCTGAACAAACCATTATCTGGTGAGCAGCCATGAGACCCAGGCGCGGCATGCCGGATCGGGTCGGAATGGCAACTCATCTCTCAATCGAAATCATCTGCGGAGGATGAATGAACAGTGATTCAGAGATCATGGGCATCACTCCATCGGAAAGCGTTGGGATTGCTTTTCATCGTCTGCTTCTGCTGAACGGACTTCTCCTCGGCTGGCACGCCGTTCAGCGCGGAGCTGCGCGTAGACACCAGCTCAACCTTGCATCAGGTCAATCCCTACATCTATGGGCAGTTCCTCGAGCATTTTGGCCGAGTCATACAGGGTGGCGTGTGGGCCGAATTGCTTCGAAATCGCAACGGTCTCCTTGTCGATCCGGACCGAATCCATGTAGCCGACCCATGGGTGCCGGAGACTGACCGCAGCGGTGTCAGCTATGTGATTGACCGCTCCATTACCCTGATAACCTTCACAACGGGTGACCACCTTCGGAAACACTCGTTCCTGGCGTGGGATTCGTCAAACCGGGTTTGACGTATTGGGCGGAAAAGAATATGCGGTTTGGCGTGGATCCACACGTCGACAGAACAACTCAACGTTCTTTTCCGCTGGAATCAATACGGGGAAGTTTGCGCTCATGCTGAAAAATTTCGAAGCGGGAGAGTGGAAAATATGAGGTACGATTGCGGCCCGGCCCCGCGTGATCTGCGTCCCGCAACGTTTCGGCATTGCCTTCGATGCTACGGGTCAAGTCTGGACGTGGAGACGCCTCGCTCATGCCGGCGGACAATATCGAGGGGGTGAGGCGCGATGTGCTGGAGCTGACTATGAACTGGGGCCAACAATCATGCGCTGGCCGGGTGGGGGCTACAGCGATTCCTATGATTGGCGCAAAGCAATTGGCCCGCGCGAGCGGCGTCCCTCAGGATATTCTTACTACGGCCAGCCCATGGGTATGACAGTGGCATCGACCCGGATGATTTCGGGACCGACGAATTCATGAATTATTGCCGGCTAATTGGAGCAACTCCTATATCAGCGCCACTCTTGGTTCTGGCACCTGAGCTGGCGGCCCAGTGGGTGGAATATTGCAATGGGTCTGTCCAAACGACTTGGGAGCCTGCCGGGCGGGCTAATTGACACCCAGACGCATGGAGTGAAATACTGACCATCGGGAATGAGATTTTGGGCTCGTTTGAATTGGGGTGGGATGAACGCCGATGGCTGTGCGACTTATTTGGTTCCGTTTACCAAGGCCATGTGCCGTCGACCTCGACAATTCAGATCGTCGGGCTTCCGGCCAGATCCACGATCAGAATTCATGTGGAACCAGACGGTGGTTGAGCGATTGCAGCAGATGGAGTTATTGTCCGGGTCCATCATTATTTTACAGGGTTGCTTGCTTTACCGAGTGGCGCGATCGCCCTCTGGCAGCCTACAACGCGATCGTGGCTGAACCCACTATTGCCGAGCGGCGGGCCCGCGACTTGCAGGCCTGTTAGACCAAATGACCGGCGGCCAGAAAAAATCTTTGATGGCGTTCGACGAATGGAATCAGTTGACTTTGGACTATCCGCTACCGGTCAATACCCGGAATCGTCTGAGCAGAATCAATTCATCGATTTGCTCGGCAAGACCGGCCTGGATCTCAACTTGTCGCATCGGGACGGGACCTTGGGGCACGGATGCTTCAACTCTTCATGCGCTTGGGCGACCGATCCCGATTGCCATGCGGACTCACCCGATCAATAGCCTTGGCGCCATCCGGCAGTGACAGGCACCCGCTCCTATATCACCGCTTCAGGAAAAGTCATGGCAACTCTTCACCGTTGGCACTCTGGCACGGAATTGCAAGAATCGATTCGCAGTCGCCGGAATTTGGACGTGCCGGAACAAGGCTGGGAAAAACATCCCCTGGTAGATGCTGCCGCTACCCGGTCAGAAGACGGGTTAAAACTGTATTTGCATCTAATCAATCTTCATCCTCTGGACCCGTGTGACCTTAAGGTACATCTGAGCCAGACTCCAGCGCTCGTGACGGCTGACCTTTGGCAGATTGCCCCTGATGACTTCTTGTCTCGGAACGATTTCGAGGCGATCAACGTGGATATCGTCCATCGGGAAGTAAACAGCCTGGGGACGGAATTCGTTCTTCGACTGCCACGACACTCGATTTCGGCTTTGGAAGTGAGGTTGAGGAAATAGAAGCAATTCCCCCTCACCCCCAACCCCTCTCCCACAAGGGGCGAGGGGAGCCGAAAGTTTTTTCTTGTTCTCTCCGTGTTGAGGAGTTCTGGTAATTGCCAGTCTCGCTGCCTTCGCGTCAAGAAACGACGGTGAGTGGGGTTGTTCGTCTTGCGAAAGGACCGTAGGAATTCTGACTTTTGTCGCTAATCGTACCTGGCCCGGCCAAGAATCGTCAGGCCGATTACGTAAACCATGCATAAGGCGGGAACCAGCATGGCAGCTCGCATCCCTGCATGATCTCCAATCCAACCTTGCAGGGGAGGGAACGACGGCCGAGGCAATGTAGGCGGTACACAACAACCCTGAAATGGTTCCATGGTGATTTTCAAAGCTGTTGATGGTGCCGCTGAAGAGCAGGGGATAGAGGACGGAAGTAAATAGCCCACAGCCGATAAATCCAATCGCCGTAAACGAACTTGAGCCGAAAACGGCCACGATCAGGCTGACCAGCGACATCACGGAGCAAAAGCGCAACACCCAAACGGTTCCCAACCTCTTCATGACCGCACCGCCCAGAATTCGTCCCGCCCCTTGCATCCCGAAAAAAAGAGCAAAGACCAGGGCTGGCAGGCTGGGAAAAACACGCCCCAGCACTGTCGATGCGTTCAGATTCGACACCGCTCCCGGGACATGGTGAACATCCTCAAAAAACTTCGGAATCCAGAAATACATCCCAATTTCTGCCGCCGAATACAGATAAACTCCCAATCCATAGCTCAGAAGAATCGGATCCCGCAGTAGCTTGCGAATTTGGCTGAATTGGATTCTCTCATTTTCTGCCGCACGGGGTGGGAAGGTGGACAATGCGAGGAGACTCAACAGCAGGAGGCAGTCCGCGGAAAAAAGCAGGTAGTAGAACTGCCAGGGGCGTCCCATTCCGCGGAGGAATGCCAGGAGAAAGATGGCGATAAATCCTCCAAAGGTGGCGCAGGCGATGGTTATTGTCAGATTCCGATGATAATTTTGAGGCAGATCGAGTTGCTGGATCATGGGACTGCCGCTGGTCTGGAGCATCGTGGTTCCGGCGCCAATCGCAAAGAACATGCACAAAATCCAGTTGTAATGGTGTGAAGGATAAATGGAGATACAACCCAATCCCATCAGAAAGACGCCCGCGAGTATCACCCTTCGAGCCCCGATACGGTCCGCCAGCAAACCACTGGGGATCGCAAAAAAGGCCACCGCCAGGAGCATGACCGAAGGCAGTAAACCAGCCTCATAACGAGTGAGATGAAACTCCAAGATGATTTCTGGAGTCAGCGCGCCCAGAACACCCGTCAAACCAAAAGTGAAATAAGCGAAAAGCATGACCCACAGCAAGGGGGCGGGACGTTGTGAAGGCACGGGATCAGTTCCTTGGCAGAAGATAGATGAAGTCCGTGAGGAGTGAATGGCGAGTCAGTTCGACTTACGGGTCTTCGAGAAACTCGAGCGAACGAAAGCTCTCGCTCATTGTTGATTCGGCGGCCTGTTTCACCTCGATTCAAGTGGAATCTGGGAGGCTGTCTGGCTCGGTCCCGAGCCATTGGGATTGAGCAGGGGAACTCCTTGCTGACGAAGCCAGTGAATCCAGCTTTGAAACCGAACCGGGTCGAGCGGGTGATCGGTCAAATCCGCCCTGGGAGCCAACCCAAATCGTTCCAGCTTGCTTTTCCCTAAGGGATGATAGGGCAGCAGTTGAACCCCCGAGAGGTTGGGGAGAGAGCGGGACAGGGCGGCAATCCCGGCGAAGTGATCCTCCCGATCGTTAAAGCCGGGGATAATCGGGCACTGAAGCTGAATCCGGGCTCCCGATTCGTGGAGAAGATAATGGTTCCTCAAGATAACTTCGTTGGACTGCCCGGTGTAGGCGGCATGCCGGGCAGGATCGGTTTCCTTGAAATCAAAGAGGAATAAGTCTACCCATGGAGAGACGCGCTGGAAGCGCTGCCAACTGGCATAGCCCGCGGTTTCGACACAGCAATGGATTCCTTCCTCCCTGGCGGCGGAAAGCAAGGCGGCCGAAAAATCAATTTGCGCCAATGGTTCTCCCCCCGAAAGGGTGAGGCCTCCACCCGAAGGTTTGTAAAAAGCCTGATCCGCTCGAACTTCCTTCATCACCTCAGCGACCGTCATGAGACGTCCGACGAGTTCCAAAGTGCGCGAGCCACAAACTACTGTACAGTTTCCGCAGACCAGACAGCGTTCGCGATGGTAGGCGTGAATTGGAGCAGAACCTTCTATTTCCTGCTTGATGAATTCGTGGGCGTGTTGCTCGCACACACGCACGCATTCCCCGCATCCCAGGCATTTGTCGGGTTCGAACGAAATGAGAGAGGCCGCGGTCATCCCTTCCGGGTTGTGGCACCAGAGGCAGCGCAAGGGACAGCCCTTGAGAAATACCGTCGTGCGGATTCCCGGTCCATCATGAATCGAGAAGCGCTGGATGTCGAACACACGGCCTTCCAGCGTGTTCTTTGCCATTGCGCTCTCCGAAACGATTTGAGCTTCCGGGTTTTCCCGCATAGGATTTAATGCCTGCTTAAAAGGAGCGGCTCCTGGAGCGATCCAGGATTACTGTTCACATAGGATTCGGTCAACGACGAACTGGCGCATTTCCGGCGAGAGACTGGCGAAATAAGCGCTGAACCCTGTGACCCGAACCACCAGGTCCGGAAACTTAGAGGGATCTTTGTGCGCTTCCAGGATCTGCTGATGATTCAGGATATTAATATTCACTTGCGTACCGCCAAGTTCGCAATGACCGCGAATCAAAGCGAGCACTTTGTCGACATCCTCCGGGGTGTTGGTGATGCCGGGATCCAAATCGATTTGGAGAGGCGCTGTGTTCCCGCAGCCGGACTGCACCGTAGCCACGGCGACCGCTAATGCTGTGGGTGCGCCGTCTTTCCGAAAGCCTGGGTCGGGGTTGGCGCCGTGCGATATTGAGTCGCCTGCATGCCGGCCATTGGGTGTCGCTCCAATGTTCCTTCCCATCGACAGATTCAACACCCAGGAGAACAAGCCGGGGATCATCATGAAGCCCCGTGGGGTGGGTTTTTCTTTGACGGTCTCCGTAAAAGCTTGAGAGATGCGGGCCGCCCATTCATCACCCAAAGATCCCCCTCTTCCGAACCGGGGAGAATTCTTCATCAGCATCCGGGCCCGCTCCCCTTCACCGCCGGCCCAGTTGGTTTCCAGATATCGGCCGAGCTCTTCCCAACTCAGGCGACGCTGTTTTTCAATACGCTCTTCAACCGCTGCAAAGGAATCCGCGGCCGTCGCCAGGGCTGCGCCATCCACTCCAAAAGTGTAGTACTCGACGCCGCCATTACTGGCATCCAGCCCTTTTTCGATGGGGCCCTGGCAGAGGAGATCCAGGACGAGTTCCGGAAAGACTTCATGCATATGCTCAAATTGGAAATCGAACCCTTTCGCCACAGTGTCCATGGCGGATCGAAGGTGCTTGCGAAATCGCTTCCACAGCTCGGCGACGCCGGGCTGAACGCTAGCGTCTGCCAGCATGTCCTTTAAAGCCACTTCAAAGATGGCGGCAAAGTTGACCTTGACGATATCCATCAGGGCATACTCGCGTCCAGGAATGGCCAGCCAATGACAACCCGCGTACACACGATTGCGGGCCAGCTCCAGCGGAAAACCGTTGGCCGCGAATCCCGCCACGGTGTTATCCACACCCAGGAATTTGGGGACGCCGCACCGGTCTTCCAATAGAATTTCAACGCCGCGGCGAATCAAACGGGGGTCGACTTCCTTTCCCACACAGACGCCCACATTGGCGGGGATCCGCAACCGGTGTGCGGCTTCCAGAACCAGGAAAGAAACAGGATTGGTGGCGTCGCGACCCGAAGTCTCCGGACCTCCCAACTGGATATAGGCGGTGTCGCGCACCAGATGGCACCCGATATGAAAGATTGCCTCTTCATCGGTCAGCTTTCCGGCCTTGGTGTCGGCCTCATAGTATGGGAGCAGGAGCAGATCGAGTCGTCCGAGAGACCCGCTGCTGTTATACATCCGGGCGACTGATTGGTACCAAAGATTCCACTGGCAGGCTTCACGAAAACTGCGGGGAGGGTTTGCCACCAGGTGTTCGTTGATGGCGGCCATCTCCAGCAGATTTCCCTTCATGTCCTCATGGGTGGAAGCCATCTCCCGCGCGGCTTTGGCATGCCGCCGAATCAAATCCTGGATGCCCAGAACGATGTGTTCCAACCCCGCGTAGAAATCTTCGCTTTCCGGATGATCCGGACGATAGTGTTGAATCTTCCGCAGGATGCCTCCCCAGCCCAATGTCAATCCCATTTCCATGTCCTGGCACATGTGCTGCACACCACCAATGGCCGGTATGGTTTGATATTTGGCGTGTTCCGCCAGCAGCGCGGTGCAGTCAATGTCTGGATTCCAGACCACCGTGCGATAGGCCATGAAATTCACCATGTATCCTCCGGCCAGGGAAGACAGCGGATCGATATACACCGGGTGAACTTCCAGCAGACGGCGAAAATTTTCTCCCGTGGCTCGAGGCCCAAAAAAACCGCCGCTGGGATGGTTGGGAGTCGGCTTGAAAGTGCTCATGATGACATCGGTGAAATAAACTCCGGATCCACCGAGCGTCTGCACGGTTTCCCGAATTTCTTTCGGGGGCAAAATAATGGCGTGATCGTCGAAGTCCATGGCCCCGCGGATTTGCTGTTTCTCGAGGGTCTGCTGTTGTTTGCTGTCGCGCAGAGCTGCCAGGCGATCGGCGTAAGAAAGTTGTTCGAGAATTCCCGTGGCTTTCATAGGAGAAGCCTCCTCTATCATTCCGAAACAAGCATGGAAAGGCACACTTGCGAAAGAGCTCGGTTATGGAGTGGGGTGAGAGTTAGATTGGTAAGGCCGTGCGTGGGTACTAGGATCTCGCCCCCGGCACAGAGCAAGTCCATCTATTGGTTAGTATACCTCTCTGGAACTTCAGTCTCATACAAGAATTCTGCAATTCCCGGAAAATAGAGTGCTGAAAAATTCATCATTGGCGGCTGAGCTGGAACCATGGAATCAAAACAGAGTAAAATAGCGCTATCAACCAAATTTGACATTCACGGCCTAGTCTCGAGATCTGACTATCTTCGCTCTATCCTGAATGGCAAAGTTAGTCACGTCTCCGGATCCTTGGAAACCATCGGTTCTTCTCTCCCCAACTTGGGAGAGAATAGAAAACGATCCTAGATTCAAATGAATTCTTGAGCTGTTAGACTGTTTACAGTTTGTCTGGTTAGAATATTTTCGACAAGTGATGTTTATTAGAGATGCTTGACTAGCAACCTAACTGTGTGGGAGAGAACGGAAAAAACTATCGGCTCCCCTCGCCCCATCGAGGGAGAGGGGCAGGGGGTGAGGGGGAACTCCTCAATGGAAAAACAAGACAGAACACGCCATGACAAAGCCAAAAAGCCTCCATTGACCCCTCGCGCCCGCGAACTTCGTCATGGTGACACATTGGCAGAAAGGCTGGCATGGAATCTCCTTCGTAACCGCCAGTTCTTCCACCATAAGTTTCGCCGGCAACTTCCTTTGGGTAGTGCCATCGTCGACTTCTGTTGTTTGAAGTTAAAGCTTGTCATTGAACTAGATGGGGCGGGGCACGCTTTTCATTCGCAGATTGAAAAAGATCAAAAAAGAGATCACGAATTGGAAAGAAACGGTTTTCGGGTTTTGCGATTTCCCAATGGCATTGTGCTGAAATCACCGACTGAATTTATGAATAAGGTTAGGGGATGCATTTCAGAATTGGAGCAGGCTCGCTTGGAAAAATTTCTTCGGAAGGCTCATTAATCAAAGGTGCGGCATGCCCCCTCACCCCCGGCCCCTCTCCCTCGTTGGGGCGAGGGGAGCCGATATTATTCTTGTTCACTTACACGTTTCGGAGCGGGGCGATTCCTCAATGGAAAAACAAGACAGAACACGCCATGACAAAGCCAAAAGTCCTCCATTTGATTCCTTCTTACAATCAAAAACCCCCAATCGAACTTCCGCAATCCCGCACCGGTGCCTAAGCCTCGTTGACAAAACGATATCCTTCAGTTAAATGAAACTGCCTGATAAAATCCAAGCCTTTCGTATTCACTCACTTTTGGGTCAATGGCCATATTAGGAGACGAGGATGAATCAACCTAGAGTAGGAAACCTCCGAAAGTTTGTAATCGTAAGTTTAATCTTTGCGGTCATGGGAACCATTCCACTGGCGTCGATTTACGGAGCGGGAGCAGAGGGAGAAAAGGTGCAGGCATTTCGAAATCCGTCGTTGTCCATCCAGCAACGGGTAGATGACTTGATCTCCCAAATGACGTTGGAGGAGAAAGTGCGGCAGATGCAAAATGGCGCACCGGCGATTCCCCGCTTGGGGATTCCAGCCTACGACTGGTGGAGTGAAGGACTGCATGGGGTGGCGCGCTCGGGACATGCTACCGTCTTTCCACAAGCCATCGGGATGGCAGCCACGTGGAATACCGACCTCATCTTTCGGGAGGGTCGTGTGATTTCGACAGAGGCCCGGGCCAAGTTTAACCAGGCCCAGCGCGACAATATTCACAGCACTTATTTCGGACTCACCTTTTGGTCTCCCAACATCAATATCTTTCGCGACCCTCGATGGGGACGCGGCCAGGAAACTTATGGGGAAGATCCGTTTCTGACAGGAAAACTCGGTGTGGCTTATGTCAAAGGAGTACAAGGTGACGATTCCAAATACCTGCAAGCCGTGGCCACCCCCAAGCACTATGCGGTACACAGCGGACCCGAATCAAAGCGTCATGGCTTTAACGTCAAGATCTCACCACACGATCTCGAAGACACGTATCTGCCTGCCTTTCGAGCCACAGTTGTCGACGGGAAGGCGGACTCGGTAATGTGTGCTTACAATGCCGTGGACGGATTCCCGGCCTGTGCCAACCCCTTCCTCATCCAGAAGACGTTGCGGGAGGCCTGGGGATTTCAAGGCTATGTTACCTCCGACTGCTTTGCCGTCACCGATTTCACTGCCGGTCACCACTTCACGCCGGATGTGACGCACGCATCGGTGGCGGCCGTTCGTGCAGGAACTGATCTCGCCTGTGGAGAAGAATATGTCTCTTTGGCGAAGGCGGTTGAGAACGGGATGATCAAAGAAAGCGAACTCGACACATCGCTCCGCCGTCTCTTAACGGCGCGGATAAGGCTTGGCCTGTTTGATCCACCGGATACGGTGGCCTTTAATCAGATTCCCTATTCTCAAAACGATTCAACCGAACATCGCACTCTGGCTTTGCAAGCTGCCCGCGAATCCATGGTTCTGCTGAAAAATTCCGGAGACATTCTTCCCTTGAAGCCAAAGGTGAAAAGTATTGCAGTGATCGGACCTAACGCCGAGGCCTTGCTTTCCCTGGAGGGAAACTACAACGGAGCGCCGTCGAAACCGGTATTGCCAAAGGAAGGAATTGAAAAAGTTTTTGCAGACAAAGCCAAGGTGCTTTACGCGCAGGGCTCACCATTTGTCATGGAACTGCCTCTCCCCATTCCGAGCACGGCCTTGCGCCCGGGGGCCGGCGCCAAAGTTGCCGGGCTTCGGGGCGAATATTTCCCCAATCCGGACTTCAAGGGAAAGCCGACCCTGGTGCGAGTCGATCCGCAGGTTCAATTTGACTGGAGTAGTACGGCACCCGCCGAGGGAATCCCCATGCGTGCCTTCGCGGTTCGTTGGACGGGGCAGTGGATGCCTCCCGGGCCTGGGGATTACAGCTTTGGCATCGAACAGCCCTTCTGCTGGCCTTGTGAGGATGCCGAAACATTCCGACTTTATCTGGATGACAAGCTGGTGATTGACACCACGCAAAAAAATCGCAATCCGGCGGTTCCCGCTTTTCAAACTCATTTTGCCAATAGCAAGCCGCACCAGATCCGTCTCGAGTATACCCACCAGTCAGACCTCTATGCGGCCGGTGTCACCTTGGTCTGGAAACCGCCCGCTCAGCTCTTGCGGGAAGAGGCGGTTCGCCTTGCCAAAAAGGCGGATGTCATCGTGGCCCTCATTGGGCTTTCTCCGGGATTGGAAGGGGAAGAAATGGGTGTTCACATCGAAGGATTTCTGGGAGGAGACCGTTCCAGCATCGGCTTGCCACGAATTCAGCAGGAACTCTTGGAGGCTTTGAAAGCTACGGGAAAACCTCTGATTGCGGTATTGATGAATGGAAGCGCCCTGGCCGTCAATTGGGCTGCCGAGCACGCGGCGGCCGTCTTGGAAGCCTGGTATCCGGGACAGGAAGGGGGCACGGCCATTGCCGAAACGTTGGCGGGGATCAACAATCCTGGTGGCAGATTGCCGGTCACATTTTACGCCTCAACCGACCAGCTCCCCGCCTTCGAAGATTACTCGATGAAGAATCGCACTTACCGTTATTTTCAGGGAAAACCGCTCTACGGTTTCGGGTATGGGTTAAGTTATTCGAAATTTGAGTATCGCAACCTTAAACTTGCCACTTCCACCGTCAAAGCCGGTGATTCACTCAAGGTGGAAGTGGAAGTGCGCAACAGCTCGAAACTCGCGGGCGATGAAGTGGTACAGCTCTATCTTTCCAAGAAAGAGGGAGCGCCTGCAGGCCTTGTTCGCGCGCTGCGGGGATTTGAACGGGTCCACCTGGCGGCGGGGGAAGCCAAAAAGGTTGCCTTCCTGCTTGCACCTCGCGATTTGAGCTTTGTTACCGAACAGGGAGAACATGCTGTGCTGTCCGGCCAGTATCAAATGTTTGTTGGCGGAG
>JAXLQK010000054.1:0-43625 GCA_046331665.1 Terriglobia bacterium
ACGGATCCATCGTTCGATCCCAAGGCTTACTCGACCTACTATGCACGAGTCCTGGAAATACCTACCCCACGTTGGTCTACCTACTGGTCGGCGAAGCTGGGTCTGCCTCCGAATCCAAATGTTCCCGCCACCGTGCAACAACGAGCCTGGACATCTCCAATCTGGTATACGCCGGACGGCAAGTGAGCGGAGATGCTGAAGGGTAAGACAAATTCGGATCTTATTTCCGAACCGCAGTCAGACCTTTCCCAACCACAAAAGCCAGGACTGCTTTTACCAATTCGTGGCTGGCTGCGAGAGCCTCTCATCCACTTTCTACTGCTGGGTGCACTGCTGTTTGCACTCTATAGCTACCTGCAGCGTGGTCGGGCAGGGATCGAAGCGTCAAAGCAGATTGTGCTCACTCTGGACGAACTTCGGCAAATGCACCTGTTTTTCCAGTCTCAGTGGCATCGCCAGCCGACTCCCGAGGAATTTCGAAATCTCGTCGAAGACAAGGTCCGGGAAGAAGTCCTCTATCGCGAGGCGCTGGCCATGGGGCTGGACAAGGATGACACCATCGTCAAACGCCGCATGGCCCAAAAAATGCAGTTCCTGGCCGAAGATGTGGCGGCCGCCCACGAGCCGACCACGGCGGAACTCAAGGACTGGTTTGAAAAGAACAGTGACAAGTTTGCTCTGCCAGGTCGATTCAGTTTTCGTCACCTCTATTTCTCACCTGACAAACGCGGCATACAAGCCCAGGCAGATGCGGCCAAGGCACTCGCTAAAATCGCAAGCCAGCCCGAAGACTCAAAGCTGGCCTCCTCCCTCGCCGATCCATTCATGTTTCAGGATTATTACGGTGACCGCACGCCCGAGGCCATTGCCAAGGAGTTCGGTCCACCATTTGCTGTTGCCTTGCAAAAAGTAAAGACAGGCAGTTGGCAGGGGCCTGTTGAATCTGGTTATGGCTGGCACCTGGTGTTCATCGATACCATGATTCCAGGGCGTGTCCCCGCTTTTGAAGAGGTTGAGCCAGATGTAAAGATTGCCTGGTTGGGAGATCAGAAAGCTCAGACTTGGAAAAAAACCTACGAAACGATGCGCTCCAAATACATGGTGCTATTGCCTAATCCGGACGCCAACGGCACACCACCTCCAAAATCTGGCCTGCCTGCAAAGAAGTAAATTACTCCTCCATCCGGCAAGGAAACACAGTGACGGGATACGAGATGCGAGATACGTGATGCGAGAAAGGAACCTGTCTTGACCTGTTTTTCATCCAAAACCCCCAGCTGGATACTCCCATCTCGTCACGCGGATCCCGCCACCCGGATCCCGCCACCCGGATCCTGCATCCCGTATCCCGTATCCCGCATCTCACATCGCGCATCTCGCATCCCGCATCTCAAATCTCGCCCCTCTTATTTCGCGTCTCGTACCCTGCCTGTCACATCGCGCATCTCGTATCTCGCATCCCGCGTCTCGTATCTCGTATTTCTTCTCATCTCGCTGCCTTTCTGTCTCCCCATCTATGCCCATGAGGCTCGTCCTGCATACTTAGAACTGAAAGAAAATGCGCCAGGCGAATTCAGTGTGCTCTGGCGCACACCAGTTCTGGCGGGGATGCGTCTTCCCATCCAGCTCAGACTGCCCGAGGATACGAAAAATACGAAGGAACCCGAAGTGCAGGAATTGGCTGATTCGTTGGTAGAACGCCGTTGGGTGAACGGGGGGCTGAATGGGCTCGCCGGAAAACGCATTGAATTCGTTGGACTGCAAACCACGATAACGGATGTCTTGGTCCGCGTGGAACTGCTCGACGGTAGAAAGTGGACCACCATCGTCCACGCCTCCCAGCCGTGGGTCGAGCTCGCCGCTACGCAAACCAGGCTGGAGGTAACAGGCACTTATATCGTGCAAGGGATTCGGCACATCCTCTTTGGAGCCGATCACCTGCTCTTCGTACTTGGCTTACTCCTCATCGTGACTGATCGCTGGATGTTGCTAAAGACAGTCACGGCCTTTACGGTAGCCCATAGTATCACCCTGGCCATCGCAACCCTGGGTTATGCCGAAGCGCCCGTACTCCCCTTAAATGCCGCGATTGCCCTGAGCATTTTGTTTCTCGGCCCCGAGATTGTGAAACAAAATGAAGCGAGATTCGAGAGACGAGATGCTCATATCCCACATCCCTCATCTCGTATCCCAAGCCTCACGGTTCAGTATCCCTGGGTTATCGCTTTTGCCTTCGGACTGTTGCACGGTTTCGGATTCGCCAGCGCACTAACAAGCGCCGGTTTACCGCGAACTGAGTTGCCCCTTGCTCTAGTAAGCTTCAACGTTGGCGTGGAATTCGGACAACTTGGCTTCATCCTTCTGGTTCTGGCGCTGGAGCGTTCTTTCACCGTCCTCGAAATCCGTTGGCCGCGGTGGGTTCAGGCTTTACGCGGGTATGCCGTCGGGGGACTGGGGGCATTTGGACAGTACGAAATTGGCAATCCTGCTCGGACTATTCAGCTGAAGAGGAAAAATCGAAATCCGAATCTCGAAATTTGAAAGAAATGAGAATGTCGAATGAAGAGGAAACATCGAGAAAGTATGATCTCGAAACTCGCACGTTTGAGTTCGCAAGGAACGTGAGAGCATTCGTAAAGATGCTTCCTTGGACCATTTCCAACGGCGAAGACATCCGGCAACTCGTCAGAGCGGCCGGCTCAGTGGGCGCGAATTACATTGAAGCCAACGAGTCCCTCGGCAAGAAGGACTTCTTGCTGCGAATCAAGATCTCGCGCAAGGAAGCAAAAGAAAGTCGTTACTGGCTTCGACTACTCGATACCGCAGAGAATGCGGCTGTGAACAAGTATCGTGACGCTCTGATCCGGGAAGCTACGGAGTTAATGAACATCTTTGGCTCAATCGTAAGGAAGAGTGAATGACGCCGTGCCAATCCCAAAATACGAATATCGAAATCCGAAACAAATCAGAAAAACCTCAGTTGAATAAGTCGCGTCTCGGGACTTATCTGGAAAATTGGGGCATTCAAATTTCAAATTTATTTCGACATTCGGGATTCGTATTTCGGACTTTTCTTTCCCACGTGCAAACTTGTTTCGGTAAATCTATCTTCGATTTCGTTCATTCGGATGGTTTTCGGATTTCGAATTTCGGATTTCGGATTCTCATTTTCTTTTGGTTGCTCTTCTTGCCGGTTACAGCCTTTGCCCATATTCAAAAGGGCGAAGCCGCCGGTTTCCTGACTGGACTGCAGCATCCCATCTCGGGGTTGGATCACGTGCTCGCCATGGTTGCCGTGGGGCTGTGGGGCGCCCAACTTGGCGCTCCCGCCGTATGGCTGCTGCCGGTGGCATTTCCGATGGTGATGGCGTTGGGCGGGATGCTCGGATTGATGGGGGTGGCCCTTCCCGGCATTGAATACGGAATTGCTGCCTCTGCCATTCTTCTGGGTGCGGCCGTCATGTTGGAACTTCGCCCTCCCCTGCTGGTAGCAGCCATCATGGTCGGCTTCTTCGCCATTTTCCATGGTCATGCCCATGGGACCGAGCTCCCTCCCGGTCAAAGTGCCTTGCTTTACAGCATGGGATTTGTCATGGCAACAGGCTGCCTGCATGGCATTGGAATAGGGATTGGCACGGTTCATCGCTGGGTGTGGGGACAATGGCTGTTGCGGGTCTCGGGAGGCGTTGTGGCCTTGGGAGGAATCTATTTCCTATGGAGGGCGATGGCTTGAGAAGGACCCACCTTCTAATTTGCAGCGCACTAGGGCTCGCGTTTATCCTGTTTCCACAGCCTGTGGAAGCCCATCTGAATTCTACCGGCATGGGACCGCTATATGACGGTCTCATGCACGCTCGTGTTGAGCCCGGAAGATTTCGTTCAGTCCTGGCTCTGGCGCTGCTCGTAGGCCTGCGGGGAGCAGCTGCGGACGGAGGGGAACGCTCTTTATCCTCCCGTTGGCGTGGTTCTGGAGGAGTGACGGCCGGAACCTGGGCGGCTGCCAGAGCGGCCAACCCTATCTCACTGCCGGCTGGTTTCTTCTCCTTGGAGGGCTGCTCGCTTTTGATGCCAGGTTATCCTGAGGATGTTCACTGGCCTGGCAGTTTTACTCGGACTCTCTCTGGCTATCTGAACGGGTCGGGGATGGGAGAATTGGGCACCTCTGCTGTCGCCTTACTCGGTCTGGTGTTTGCGGTCTTTGTGCAGGTGGCGCTGGCGGCCTCGCTCGTAGTGCAGATGCAAGTGCACTGAGCCAAGATCGCCGTTCGTGTGGCAGGAAGCTGGATTGCCGGCAGTGGCCTACTCTTGCTGGGTTGGAGGCGGTCCGCACCAGGTAAAAAGAGTTGTCCACGGCCCAGGTAACGGAAGAGCGAACATCACCTGCTCGCATTACTTGATGTAGCCTTCTGCCTTGAGTCGCGCTCTGAGCTCGGTTTCGATGCCCGGAACAGTCTCGTCTGCCCATTCCTTCCCAACCGTCATGGCTTCCTGCATGAGATTCGGCATAACTTCAATGGATTTTCTTCCCAGTTCGGTGCCATGGTGTAACCACGAAATCATTGATTTCTTCTTTGGAGAAATACTTGGCATAGATGGGCACCATCCGGGAAACCAATCCGTTTGGGGCATGCATGGACGCTTTAAAATTGGAAAGCACAACTTCTTTGGTGATATCAATAGCACCTTGGGGAATTTCCGGGTTAGACTTGCGCAGTCCGTCCAACAATACGGGAGCGACGAAAGTTGCCATTTGCTCCGCTAGTTTGGCCGAACCCGGTGCACTTCCATGAGTTTGGCGAGGATGTCCTTCTCCAGCCCCGGATCAATCGATTGGGCCATGGCACTTGACACGGGGTCAAGAACACCCAAAACAAGATGGCAAGCAGTTGAGACGATAACCGCATGAGGTTCTCCTTTTTGTCTGCTATCTTCGAATCATCAACCTATTCAGGACTCAGAGTCCCGCGGCCGAGCCAGCTTGGATTTCTGAATCATTCGCAACTCTCATTCCTGCTACCGGCTTCTCGACGGCCAGTACCGTGCATCGATCATCCGCTCCAATTTGGTGAGCCCCAAGCGCAGGGCTGAGAGGCTGCAGAATTAGACTCTCAGCTCTGTGATCGGACTTCTGCCACCATTTTCGATCGCCATATTCGGCTAGATCTCACCTGGGAAACTTGACGTTACGCTATCTATATATTACCGCGGCCATAGCCAGCCAAACGTACCAGCGGTGAGTAGTCCATAGATGAGCCCGTCGAATACCGATCGAAGCGTGGCACACCAGTTGCGTCGATACCAGATGGAATTCTGCAGCAGACCGAACGAGTAAGCCATGAAGCTGATCGTGCCGACGAAGCGGAAAATTACCAGATAGTGAGTTCCAACTCCTACCGCGCGGCCCGTCACGTAGGCGGCAAAGAAACTGATGAGAGCTGAAAATAGAAACCAGAGAACCAGGTTTTTCCCCATAGAAAAGGAGCCTCCCCTGGCGAGTGTCATCAACACCAGTGGTCCTTTGTTTATTTTGTCGATAAATTCCGGTTTCTTCATGCCGGCCGGGGATCCGGCATACGGTAAGGCGTAGTCTCCAGGCGGCGCATCAAATCGGCGGAGCACCTCCATCAGCTCGTCTTCCTTGGGAAATTTCCGCAGGTCCTTGCGGTGAAACGGGAGCACCATGTGGATTATAAAACTCGCCAGAAAAACAATCACGGCAGACAAAACAATGGGGACCAAGAGAGAAGTGAGGGGTACCATAGATACCTCCAGAAGGTCGCAGAGCGACAGAGTGAGTTGAGAAATGCCCGGTAAGCGAAAAGTGCCCCAGGCAAGGTTTACCCGATACTGCCATTTGGAGTCCGCCGCATCCCGACGAGATAAAGCGCAAAGATCACCACCATGACTAAGTCAATGGCAATCGCCACGCCGGCATGATGCGGCAGATATTCCGTGCCATACGCCAGAACCAATCCAATAAAGATTATCTTGCTTAGCCCGGCTACCGTCAGCACCAACGGGCGAGTCGCCACATGATAGGCCCCATAGATCAGCATCCCGCCAACCAGGGCAATCAATCCCCCCCAATTGCGCACGACGATCTCTGCGAGCTGGCCATCCAGGGATTCGCCAAAGGTGGAATGCAATGCCTCTTGGGGGGCGATGGCAGCATAAATCATGGTGCAGGTCAAAGTACCGGAAACAATCATGATCCACTTCATGTATAACATAATTAAATGCATCGCAACTCCTTGTATTTAAATCACATCAATGATTGCCAAAAAATGATGAATCAATGTCCATCGTATCTTCTTGCAACTTCCCGTCAGAGGCACTCTTTGTCGTAGCTCTGAGCTGGCTTTAGCGTCAGGCAAGCACCGCTTTCAACGAGAATCAGCCGCACAAATCCTGTTTTTTCCTTAGGTGAAATCGCGTGTCTTAGAGTCGTCCACCCTTGCCTCGGACTCTCTCTCAATTGACGGTGGATCGGACAGTCGCATTTCGGGTTGCGGGTATCAGGGCAGTTGGCTAACAAGGCCTTGAGACGAAGCACGTCAGCAGGGCTGATCATATACCACCAATACATATTCCAATCCTCATTCTCAAAATGGCTAAAGCAATCATGGTCGTAGTGCTCGAGTTGGCCATGCCCGCACTTGGCACAGACACAGAAGGAATCGTACGAATAAGCAAACTTGTGACCCAACTCATCGTGCGGCACACCTTCTACGGAGAGGGCAAAAAGCGGCTGCAATTTGTGACGGCCACATTGTAAACAGCCGCTGCGAGCATATCTAAACATGAGGTTAGTATTTGAGAGATTCCTGCGCTTCCCTCAAACTTGTCCGTCGCGGAATTGGCAGTCTTTGATTCCTAAGCGCCCAGCCCCAAATCCTGGTTCTTAATTTCGAGAATGAAGTGCTTAGTCTATCGCGGTTGGAAGATGGGACGCAAGTTTGTCATGCTCAGCCGAGCACCCATAGCCTCGAAGAGGTGCCATAACCCGTACCAGGAGCCTGAATCGAGGATCGGACAGCCATCCCAGCCCTGTGAATCAAATTGAGAGGTCAACAGAAGTTGCCGCACACTGCTCAACAGAAAAAAGCGCCAGAGTAAAGGAGATCGGTGTATAGTGTTAGGCGCTTCGACCAAAGAAAAGAGATTCTGCTTTGGTAAGGGCCGCCGTTGGTGGCCTAAGTTTCGGTTTCTTCCGTTTTGAAGGTGCTTCTCCACCGTATTGAAACGCTGTGTCCATCATGTTAGAAAACCCAAATTCAAAACAAGGAGGAGAAAGAGCATGAACAAGAGAACCTGGTATGTCATGACCGTAATTTGTGCGATGACGCTGGCTTTGCTTTGGGCCGTGCCGGCAAGCGCACAGACGGCCGAGGTTAAAGAAAAACCGCCAATGTACACGTATCTTGGCATATGGAATATCCCTCGCGCGCAATGGGGGGAGATGGAAAAGTCCTACGCAGCAGGTCGAACCATTCTGGATAAAGCCATGGCCAGCGGAACCCTGGTGGCCTACGGCAACGACCTGACCCTAGTTCATCAACCTGACGGACCGACTCACGATGAATGGTGGAGCGGGATGTCGATAGCTGCCTTACTCAACGTTTTAGACCAGTTCTACAAATCTGGCACTGCGACTTCTTCCGTTCTGGCGAGTGCCACGAAACACTGGGATAATATCCTCGTCAGCCGGTATTACAATTGGCGTTCCGGCACGTGGAAGGATGCCTACACCAGAGGCGCCTACTTCAAGCTGAAACCCGCGACGGCCGATGACGCCCTGGAAATGATCAGCAAGACTATGCTTGTGCCTTTGATGGAGAAGCTTCTGGCCGAAGGTGCCATTTACGAATACGAAATTGACACCGAAGTCATCCATACCGAGGCTCCTGGAGCCTTTTGGCTTTTTTATCAAACGCCCAACGCCGAAGGGATTGATAAAATCAATATGGCGGTCAGGAGTGCCTTAAAATCGAGCGGACTCGGTGGAGTTGGCTTCGATGCCATGGTTGACCTTTCTGCGCATCGCGATCTTTTGGTTCGTACAAACGCCAGCTACAAATAAACGTCTTGGCTGTTTCCCCGCGAGCGGCCCGTGTAAACCAAGGCCGCTCGCGGGCTTGACGTCCTTCAAACATTCCCTGTGGATTCTTATGTTTGCAGTTTAATCTAGGCCTCGAAAGATATTCATACGATAATGCAGAGGTGAGGCTCCTACTTGAACAAAGAGGAGACTTCGTGGGGAAGTATTGGTTCATTGCTATAAATAACAAACTATAAGGAGCGTATCCCTGATGAACGCTACCTCAGAAATTCCGCTGGACAAAGTTACTCTTCCTTCGCTTCTCGCCAGAAAATCTGAAAAAAGAAAAATTACTTGTCTCACTGCCGCCGATTTCCCACTGGCCCGTCTGATTGACGAAGCCGGTATCGACTTAATTCTCGTGGGAGACTCACTGGCCATGACTCGGTTGGGCTATTCTACGACCGTTCCGGTCAGTATGACGGAAATGCTCGTCCACCTGCGTGCCGTCCGCCGCGCCGTGCGACGAGCCTTCCTGGTGGCCGACATGCCCTTTGGTTCGTACCATGTCAGTCAGAAAATCGCGATGCAAAACGCGATTCGATTGGTCAAAGAGGGAGGAGCCGAGGCCGTCAAGCTGGAAGGCGGACGCCGACGTGCCCGGCTAGTCCAGCGCCTGGTGGAGGCCGAGATCCCGGTGATGGGCCATATCGGGCTGACCCCTCAGTCCGTTCATGCTTTGGGGGGATACAAGGTCCAGGGAAAGACTCCCGAACAAGCTCAGGAGTTGATCGACGACGCTCAGACGCTGCAGGAGATCGGCGTATTTTCCATTGTATTGGAAGGGATCCCTCAGGAATTGGCGCAGGAGATTACGGCCAGCCTGCGGATCCCAACCATTGGAATTGGCGCAGGATCAGCCTGTGATGGACAAATTTTGGTGAGCGAGGATTTGCTAGGGTTATCGTTCACCCGGAAGCCCAAATTCGTCAGGCAATATGCCAATCTGCAAGAGATTATTGGGGCGGCCTTGCGCCACTACGCCGAAGATTGTCGTAACGGGACATTTCCCTCACCTGCTGAGTCGTACTCCATTGCTCAGTCAAAATCCTCACGAACCTGAGGAACTTCCATGGAGCTCGTAAGGACGATCCCTGAATCACGGGGATTGCGCCGTCAATGGCATCAGGAAAATTCCAGAGTGGCCCTGGTGCCCACCATGGGTGCCTTGCATGAGGGTCACCTGAGCCTGGTCCGTCGAGCCAAAGAGCTTGCCAACCGGGTGGTGGTTTCCATCTTCGTCAACCCAACACAATTCGGACCCAACGAGGATTTCCAGCGCTACCCTCGGCCCTTGGAGAAAGACCTGGGACTCCTGGAGGCAGAAAAAGTTGACGGCGTCTACATTCCTGACGCCTCAGGCATCTATCCGGCAGATTTCCGGACATTTGTCACGGTGGAAGAACTGAGCGAAAAGCTATGCGGCAAAACGCGGCCCGGCCATTTCCGGGGTGTGACAACAATCGTCTGCAAGCTATTCTCGATTTGGCAACCCGAGCTGGCTCTCTTTGGCTGGAAAGACGCTCAGCAATGCATTTTGATCCGGCGCATGATCGAAGACCTCTCGCTACCTGTCGAGCTGGTCGCCTGCCCCATCGTGCGTGAATCGGATGGTCTGGCCCTCAGTTCCAGAAACCGGTACCTGAACCAGGAAGAACGAGCGGCAGCCACGAGTCTAAATCGCTCCTTGCGATGGGCTAAGGATCAGGCCGTCCGCGGAGAACTTTCCTCAGCAGTCTTACTCGATGGCGTGAAATCACTCCTGCACGCCGAGCCCCTGATACGACTCGATTACGCCGAGATCGTCGACCTCCATGACCTGTCACCGCTGGAAACAGTTACTCCTTCGGCTCTGTTGGCTCTCGCCGCTTTCCTCGGAAAGACCCGACTGATCGACAACGTGGTGTTGTTAGGAGATCTCCACCAGTAAAATCTAATTCCCCCTTGAAGGGGGGAATTACTCGTCGGACGACATCGCCCTGCGTTCCCTTCAGAGGGGGGATTTCATTTACTCTGAATCTCAGGTGAAGCTTCATTTCCGTAGCGAAGTTGGCAGCAACCGTTTGATGAGCTGGATTTGTCCGGCATGATAAACGTCATGCAAGGCTATGCCCTGGATCAGCCGCAAGCGACTATGTTTACTTCCAGCAGGATTCCGATCGAGTTCCCGATCGCTCAGCCCCGCCACGGCTTGCTTCAGCTCCCGCTGGTATTTTTCAAGCAACATCAAGTCGGCCTTCCAGGTATGAACTGACCGTTCAACGGGCCTACGAAACCAATTACTACCGACAACTTCAAAGGAGCCGCGCTTCCCACCAGTCAGGCTTCTCAGCACCGCATATTTCCAATAGGCCGCATGAAGGGAAATTTCCCAGATATTATGCCGATCCTGGGCCGGACGCCAGGCGGCGGTCTCGCAGGAAACTCCACGCAAGGCACCCTTCAAATTCGGTCCATGCCAGGCTTTCTTGTCATAAGCCTCATCCAAGGCTTTCAAAAGAGATTCAAGGCGCAGCAAGTCGTGAGGCATGTTTGGTGACCTCTTTTCTGTACGGTATCTCATTAGAATTCATCGATTACCACATTCCCATCTCCAGGTAGTTACCATTGGAGTCATTCTGTTAATAAAGCATGCGTAAAACATCCCGCTGCAGCCCCTTCAAAGGGGGAATTCTTTGCGGAATTAGGCTTGCATTTTGGGGTTCTGAGCCGATACACTGCCGTTTCCGGTTGCGGGATGCAACTGCAATTATTTTCTCATGAAAGGGAGAAGGAATGACATCGTTCAAAAGTCGGGAAGAGGCCGGTCATTCACTGGCTCGCCAGATTGCGGACTGGGAAGCTCATCATCCAACGATCGTCGCGGTACCCCGCGGAGGTTTACCGGTTGCCGCTCCCGTCGCCCGGGCCTTCAAGCGCCCTTTTCACCTATTGCCCATGCGCCGGCTGGAAGTCCCCTGGGATCCCAAGAATGTTTTTGGATATGTCACGGTGAATGGAACGCTGCATCTCAACCAACCGCTGATCGGCCAGGTGCGGCTGACCCCGCCGGAGATCCAGAAGATTGCCCATCGGGAACGCCTGAATCTGCGCCAACATCTCGTCGCATGGGGAGCCCCTCCATTTCCCTCACTGGAAGGTGAATCGGTTCTGCTGATCGACGACGGAATGCACTCGGGGTGGACGCTGTTCAGCGCATTGGAGATGGTCAAGAACCTGGGAGCCCGGGAAACGCGGGTCGCTGTGCCGGTGACGACTTTCCGCGCCCATCGCTTCATCCAGAATCACTGTGACGAAATCGTCTGCCTGCATATCGAAGAACTGCCCCGCTATGAGATCCAGAATTACTACGAGGATTTCACCCCGGTTAGTGACGAGCAGATCCGCGCCCTTCTGAAAACGATCCCTCCGAACCCCAAGCAGACAGCCGCCTAGCACTCGCATCCATGGACACGGACGGGTATTCCAGGAGCGCCTCCCCTTCCCCGGCACGCGGAATTTTGTTGACAAGGGGCCCTCTCAATCTATTATTATTCATTGTTATGAATAATTATGCTATTTTGACTTCGAAGCATCGCCGCCAATCCAAGATCCTGGCCTTGGTGCAGTCGCGGTCCGTTGCCAATCAAGCCGTGCTCGCCCGGCAGCTCTCAGCGGAAGGGATCGAAGTGACCCAGGCCACGTTGTCAAGAGACCTGCACGAACTCAATCTGGTGAAGACGGTTGAAGGGTATAAGCTTCCCGGCCAACTTCTTGCGCCGTCAGGGAACAAGGAACAGCTGGAGAAAACGATTGCTCAATTTCTTAATGAGGCCGAGGCCGCGGGCAATCTGGTGGTGGTCAAGACCAACCCGGGGAATGCCGCTCCCGTGGCTCGGAGTTTGGACAACATTGCCTGGGCTGAAATAGTTGGCACGGTAGCGGGAGACGACACGGTGCTGGTGGTGACGAGAAGCACACCGGCTGCAAAAACCGTTCAAAAGAAACTACTTTCCCTGGTTTCTGCGGCTTAAAGCAGAGCCGAACATGATGGACGTCAGGAGTACCTTCGCCCTCAGGGGATGAACGAAAGGAGCCACCGGGGTGAGTCAAGCCATTAAGCAAAGAGTTGCGATCATTGGTGCCAGCGGTTACTCCGGAGCAGAAATTGTCTCGATTCTGCTGAAGCACCCGTCGGTGGAGCTGTACACCTTGATGACAGCCCATGCGGATCGCCAGGGAGGGACTCCGCGCTATCTGAGTCACGAGCTTCCGGCTTTCCTAGGACGGTGCAATCTGGAAATTGAACCGCTCAATCTTGGGGCGCTCGTGGAACGGAAGATCAGCCTGGTCTTTGTCGCAACACCCAACGAGACCTCTCATGAGTTGGTCCCTCAGCTCCTGGAAAAGTCACTGCGCGTGATCGACCTGAGCGGGAGTTTCAGGCTGAAACGCAAGGCGGCCTATCCAAAGTGGTACGGGTTTGAACATCATGCGCCGGCGCTCCTTGAATCGGCGGTTTACGGGCTCACCGAAATCCATCGGGACGCCATCCGGACGGCACAGCTTGTGGCCAATCCGGGATGTTATCCCACCTCGGCCCTCTTGCCATTGATCCCGTTGAAGCGGGCGGGACTCATCGATTTAAGTGTGGACATCATCTGCGACTCCAAGTCAGGAGTTTCGGGCGCGGGGAAGACCCCTACGGCCAATACTCATTTCTCCGAGGTCTCTGAGAGTTTCAAAGCGTATCAGATCATGAAACACCGTCACGCCCCGGAGATCTGGCAGGAATTGGGGAATGAGCAATTGATTTTTACGCCGCATCTCCTTCCAATCAATCGCGGCATTTTGTCGACCCTGTATTTGAGATTGGCAAACACGGTGGGCGAAGAGGATCTCGCCCGCTGTTACGCCGCAAGTTATCAGGGCCAACCGTTTATCCGGATCTTCCCGAAAGGGAGCTTCCCCGAGATTAAGTTTGTTGCTCATACAAACTATTGCGACATAGGGTGGAGTTTCGATGCCCTGCGCTCACGGTTGATCTTGATCTCGGCGATTGACAATCTGGTTAAGGGAGCAGCGGGTCAAGCCGTCCAGAATATGAACGTTATGCTAGGCTTCGACGAGCGGTTGGGGCTGATCTAGCCATACGCCTCAGTCCCGGAGCGATCCCGATCTGCTGGTACAGGCCATCCACTCGTCGGGAGGCCATAACGTCAAGGAGTGAGGCCTCGAAAGGAACGACCGTGCGTGTCGTCGTAAAGCTGGGGGGAAGCTTATTGACGGAGTCCGACCTTCTCCATAGAATGGTCAGCCAACTTGTGGAGCTCCACGATCACGGGCACAAGGTCATTGTGGTTCATGGCGGCGGCAAGCAGATCAAACAGGTTCTTGAAAAATTGTCTCTGCCGAGCCAATTTCACCAGGGGCTCCGGATCACCGATGCCGAGACCATGCAGGTTGTCCAAATGGTTCTGGCAGGCTGGGTGAACAAAGAAATCGTGGCTTCGTTTTTCCGCGAAGGACGACAGGCGGTGGGCATCTGCGGGGGAGACGGGGCATCTTTCCTCGCCAGGAAATTTCGGGGATCTGATGGTCTGGACCCTTTTGATTACGGCTTTGTTGGCGAAGTCCAGGAAGGCGACTCACGCTTATTGGAATTGCTGATGGAACGGGATTATTTCCCCATCATAGCCTGCACTGCCCTGGGAAAAGACGGCCTCTATTACAATATCAATGCGGATGAGATGGCCTCGGCGGCGGCCATCCTCTGCAAGGCGGACCGGCTGGTCTTCCTGACGGATGTGCCCGGCATTTATGATGAAAATCGCCGGGTGATTCCCCGCCTGTCCTGGAGCAGGCTGGGAGAATTGAGGCAATCCGGTGTGATCAATGAAGGGATGCTTCCCAAGACCCGAGCCTGCGAACGAGCCAAATCTGCAGGAATCGGCAAAGTCCATATCCTGGGAGGAAAAGAGGAAGATGGCCTGATTCGAGTTTTGCTGCAGGGAGAAGATTTGGGGACCTTAATCGATTGAAGCGGCGAGGAGATTTATGAATCTGAAACAAATCGTGGACCTTGAATCCAAAGTGCTGCTCGCCAATTACAAGAAGTATCCTCTCTTCGTGGATAAAGGCCGGAGATGCGTGATCTATGACTACTCCGGGAAACGGTACGTGGATCTGCTGGCAGGAATCGCGGTCAATGCTTTGGGGTACAATCATCCGCGAATTACCAATATCCTTCGAAAGCAGATCAAGAAGAGCATTCATATCTCGAATCTTTTCTATCACCCCTACCAGGCCCTGCTGGCGCAGAAACTTGTGGAGTTGAGCGGCTTACAAAAGGTTTTTTTCTGCAACAGCGGGACGGAAGCCGTGGAAGCCGCATTCAAACTGGCCCGTGGCTACTCCTATAAGAACGGCCTCGGAGAAGGAAAGTTTGAGATCTTGACATTGGATAACGCATTTCACGGACGTACCTATGGAGCGTTGTCAGCAACGGCCTCCGACAAATATCGAAAGCCTTTTGAACCTTTGGTGCCGGGGTTCCAGTTTGTAAAGTTTAACGACGTTGAGGATTTGAAAGCTAAATTTCACTCCAAAGTATGCGGCCTGATTCTCGAACCCCTGCAAGGGGAAGGAGGCATCCATGCCTGCAGTGAAGAGTTCTTGAAAACAGCCAGACAACTTTGCGACCAGCATCAAGCGTTGCTGATTTTCGATGAGATTCAATGCGGGATTGGCCGCACCGGGCGATTTTTTTATTTCGAAAAATCCGGGGTCAAACCCGATGTTCTGACCCTGGCCAAGCCGCTCGGGCTGGGGCTGCCGCTGGGAGCTGTGGTAACGACAGACCGAGTCGCACCAACCTTCGGCCCGGGAGACCATGGGACGACCTTTGGGGGCGGTCCACTGGCTTGCCGTGTCGGTTTTGAGTTTCTCAAGATCATGCAGGAAGACGGGATGCTGGAGAAAATTCAGGAACTCGGGGAAATTTTTAAGAGGAAACTGCTCTCCCTCAAAGCAAAGTATGCCTTTGTGAAAGAGGTCCGCGGTGAAGGCCTTATCCTGGGCATGGAGCTGGCCTTCCCTGCACGCGAGATCGTGAATCGTTGCCTCGAAGCCGGCTACATTATCAATGTCACCAGCGACAACGTTTTGCGCTTTTTGCCGCCTTACATTATTACCAAGAAAGAAATCAACAAATTCGTTCGAGCCTTGGATGAGATTTTCTCTGCATTGGATCCAGCGCAGTTCTCTTCGGCTCCAGCCAAAGCCGGCGGAGGCCATTGACGATGGCAACCCGTAAACCGGCTCGGCCGGCACCTGCACAAGCAACCAGGCTCTCCGTGACGGATTTGCTTTCGATCGCCTTGCTGTCTGCGGAAGACATCAACTTGATCTTTGCGACCACGCAACAGCTCAAACGGTCCCCCCAGTCTTTTGCCAACGCCTTGCAATCGAAAACGCTGGCGCTGATTTTTGAAAAACCGTCCCTGCGCACGCGCGTTACCTTTGACGTCGGAATGACCAGCATGGGGGGAGCGGCAGTCTTTCTGGACCATTCGGACACCAAGCTAGGGGAGCGCGAATCCATTAAGGATGTCGCCAAGAATCTGGAACGTTGGGTCGATGGAATTGTCGCCCGAACGTATAAGAACAAGTCGGTCTGGGAATTGGCGGAACATGCTTCGATTCCTGTCATCAATGGCTTAACGGATTTACTTCACCCGTGCCAGGCACTGACGGACTATTACACGGTGTTGGAAAAATTCGGCACCTTGCAAGGCCTCAAGTTCGCCTATGTTGGCGATGGGAATAATACCTGCCACTCATTAATCGATGGGGCGGCCCAACTTGGAGTTCAGCTTTGCATCGCGACCCCGGACGGTTTTGAGCCCAATCCCCGGATCGTGGGAGAGGCGGAAAAAATCGCCAAACGAACCGGCGCCAAGATCGAGATCTTGTCGAGCCCGGAAGAGGCAGTTCGCGGGGCCACGGTTGTATACACGGATGTCTGGGCAAGCATGGGGCAAGAGGCGGAGACGGAAGAACGGGCGGCAATTTTTTCCGACTACCAAGTCAATCGCAAGTTAATGATTCTTGCCTCCCGGGAGGCGGTCTTCATGCATTGTCTGCCCGCGCACCGCGGGTATGAAGTGGCGCCCGGAGTGATTGATTCGCCGCAATCCATCGTTTATGACCAGGCAGAAAACCGGCTGCATGTTCAGAAGGCCATCCTTTTTCTTTTGATGTGTTGAAGCAGTCTTCTTCTATTCATCTCTTCATGTTTATCCCGAGGTAGGGGCAAGGAACAAACTCATGGTTAAAAAGGTAGTCTTGGCATACTCAGGCGGGCTGGATACTTCGATTATCATCCCCTGGCTCAAGGAAAATTATCACTGCGAAGTCATCGCGATGGCGGGCGATGTCGGACAGGAAGAAGAATTGGCTGGGCTCGAAGCGAAAGCCCTTCAAACGGGAGCCTCCAAGCTCTATGTCGAAGACCTGCGCGAAGAGTTTTTGACAGGTTATGTCTGGCCCACGCTGCAAGCAGGAGCCATTTACGAGCGGAAGTACCTGTTGGGGACCTCCATGGCCCGCCCGATTTTGGCGAAGCGTCAGGTCGAGGTCGCTCTCAAGGAAGGCGCCGACGCGGTGGCTCACGGCTGTACCGGCAAAGGGAACGATCAAGTTCGCTTTGAACTGACTTACAAAGCGCTGGCCCCCCACTTGCGTGTCATTGCTCCCTGGAGAGAGTGGAATATTAAGTCCCGTGAGGACGCCATCGACTATGCTCATCAGCACAAGGTCCCCATCACGGCCACCAAGAAGAAAATTTATAGCGAGGACCGTAATCTCTGGCATATCAGCCACGAAGGCGGCGTGTTGGAGGATCCCGCCAACGAGCCGGAGGATTCGATGTGGAAACTCACCGTTTCTCCGGAAAAAGCCCCAGACCAGCCGCGCTATGTTGAAATTGAGTTTGAAAAAGGGACGCCTATCGCCCTGGACGGGGTGCGTTCAGGACCAGTCGATCTGGTTAAGAAGGCCAATCGCATTGCCGGGGAACATGGCATCGGTCGCATCGACCTCGTGGAAAATCGACTGGTAGGTATGAAATCCCGCGGTGCCTATGAAACACCGGGGGGAACCCTGCTGGTTCAGGCTCACCGCGAACTCGAATCCATTTGTCTGGACAAGGAAATTTTACGCATGAAAGATCAACTAGCGCTGAAATATGCGGACCTGGTCTACAATGGCCAATGGTTTACTCCGTTGCGGGAGGCTCTGGACGCTTTCGTCAGGGCAACGCAGAAGACGGTGACGGGCACCGTCCGGTTCAAATTGTATAAGGGAAACCTCATTCTGGCCGGACTCCGGTCCCCCTTTTCGCTCTATCGCGAGGATTTGGCGACGTTCGGAGAAGAGGTTGTCTATAACCAGAAAGATGCCGAAGGATTTATCAACCTCTTCGGACTGCCGGTAAAGGTTCAGGCCCTGATCCAAAAGGGCAAGAGCTAAGTTCGAGTCATCGAAAGGTTACCGGAACGGTGCCGTAACGAAACTATGGGGTTGTTCTGGATCTGAAAACAGCCCGGCTTGGGGAAGAGACAGGTATCATGAAAATTTGGGGAGGGCGTTTCAGCACTTCGATGGACGAAGCTTTTGAACGATTCAATCGTTCCCTCCCAGTGGATCGGCGCATGGTCCTGGAAGACATCGAAGGATCGCTGGCCTATGCCAAGGCCTTGGAGAAAATAGGCATTCTTACCGCCGAAGAACTCAATCAAATTGGCAAAGGCCTGGCGGAAATCAAGAAGAGACTCGATCGGGAGCCTGAATGGATCGCAGAAAGCACCGATGAAGATGTCCACAGCTTTGTAGAATCGCAACTGGTCGGGTTGATCGGCGAAGCGGCCTATAAACTGCACACGGGGCGCAGTCGCAATGATCAGGTGGCACTCGACACGCGACTTTATATGAAGCGAGCCACCATTCGGGTTCAGGTTGAAATCAAGAATCTCATGAGGGAGCTGGTGAAGCAGGGTCGTACTTCCCTCGACATGGTGGTTCCCGGGTATACGCATTCGCGGAAGGCCCAGCCGATCCTTTTTGCCCATTATTTGCTGGCCTATTTCGAAATGTTCGGGCGGGATTATGACCGCTTTCAGGATTGCTTCCGGCGCACGGATGTCATGCCCTTGGGGTCGGGGGCACTCGCTGGAAATGGCTTCGCGATTGATCGAGACTCCCTGAGAATCGAACTCGGCTTTTCCCAATTAAGCCGGAACAGCCTGGATGCAGTGAGTGACCGCGACTATCAATTCGATTTTCTCGCGGCGGCAGCCATCAGCATGGTTCATTTGAGCCGGCTGGCTGAAGATTTGATTCTCTACTCCTCTCCTGAATTCGGATTTGTGGAATTGTCCGATGCCGTGACAACCGGCAGCAGCCTCATGCCTCATAAGAAGAACCCCGACTCCCTGGAACTCATTCGGGGAAAAAGCGCCCGTATTCTCGGGCACCTCGCGGGTTCGCTCTCCCTCGTCAAGGGACTGCCCATGGCCTATAACAAGGACCTTCAAGAAGACAAGGCCTTGCTCTTCGACACCTTGGACCATCTCCTTGATTGCCTCCTGGTCGCCCAAGTGGTTTTGAGAACGCTAAAACTTAATCGGGCAGCGGCAGACAAGGCGGTCCAAACAGGGTTTCTGAACGCGACCGATTTGGCAGACTATCTGGTTCGAAAAGGGATGCCATTTCGCAAGGCTCACGAGCTGGTGGGCAGACTGGTATTGCACTGCGAAGGGAAAGGGATCGAATTACAGAACCTGACCGTGCCGGAACTGCAGACTTTTTCACCTCTCATCCAGGAAGACGTTTTTCAAGCCCTCTCACTTGAGCATGGCCTGGAGCATCACTCCGTGCTGGGGGGACAGCTCCGCTACGAGTGCGCGAGGCATTGGAGCAGGCCGAGCGCGAGTTGAATAAGGATTGAAGAGGACGGACCTTTGACTTGGACACTCGATGCAAAGCAGATCGGTCAACCTCAGGGATTCGTGGCCGCTGCGGCCGCCGCCGGAGTCAAGAAGGCTGACGGGCGGCTCGACGTGGGGTTGATTTTCTCGACGCGTCCATCGATTGGGACGGCGCGCTTCACTACAAATGTGGTGCAAGCGGCTCCCCTGTTGGTTTGCCGCAAGAACCTGGAAGAGTCTGGCGGTGAAATCAGGGCTTTGATCGTGAATTCCGGCAATGCCAACGCCTGCACGGGAGATGGAGGTTTACGCACGGCCTGGCAGATGGCGAGTTGGCAGCCGATCCTGGGCATCGGCCCGCAGCAAGTTTTGGTGTCGTCGACCGGAGTGATCGGCATCCCCCTTCCCTTCGAGCGGATCGAGAAGCAGGCAGAGGCTCTGAAATCGGCCCTCCGCCCGGAAGGGCTCGACGATGTCGCCCAAGCTATCATGACCACGGACACCGTTAAGAAAGTGTGTTCCGCCGTTTCCTCCCGGGAAGGAGTCACCCTGAAGATCAGCGGAATGACCAAAGGGGCTGGGATGATTCACCCGCGCATGGCAACCACTCTGGGATTTGTCTTGACGGATGTCATGATCACCCGGGCACTGCTGGAAGAGGCGTTGGGGGAGGCCTGTGAGAAAAGTTATAATCGCATTTCCGTTGATGGCGACACCTCCACCAATGATACCTTGGCCATCCTGGCCAACGGGGCCTCGGGAGCGCCGTTGATCGATGAAAAGGACGAACGCTACGGACACTTTGTAGAGGGTCTCACAGCAGTCTGCCAAAGCCTCGCCCAGCAAATTGTGCGTGATGGCGAGGGAGCCGGGAAGTTTGTTGAGATCGTTGTTCAGGGGGCACCCAGTGAGACCGAAGCTACGCAGGTGGCCCGGTCCATCGCCAATTCGCCTCTCGTCAAGACTGCCGTTGCCGGAGAGGACGCCAACTGGGGCCGCATTTTGTGCGCGGCGGGTTATTCCGGAGCCCGGTTCGATCCTAATCGTGTCCATATCCGCATCGGGGAATTGCAGGTCTGTCGTAATGGCACGGGATTGGCGTTTGACGAGCGTGTCGCCAAGAAAATTTTGGCCCAACGAGATATTCGCATCGTTCTCGACCTTAATGCGGGCAATGCCATGTCGACAATGTGGACCTGCGACCTTACCAAAGAGTACATCCACATTAATGCAGACTACCGGACCTAGCCTTCGATCAATTCTCGGGGAGTCTGTCGCCTGCCTTGCTTCGTTAGCGGAGAACGTTTACTCTTGATTGCGTATGCGCATTTTGACGACCGCATTCAAGGTCTATTTGGGATTGAGCTTGATCAGCCTGGCCTGGATCAAGATTCAAAACCGTCTGGCACCAACCCTTTTCTTCATTGAGAGTTGGGAAAACGTTCCCAGGCTGGTGTTCGCGGTGTTGGGGGCAACTGCCCTGTTGATTGGTTTATTTCATGTTTCGGCGCGTCACTTTTCCTGGGGACGTCAGTTGGAACTGGAGCTTTCCCGGATTCTGGTTCCCTTACCGCTCCGGGAAATCGCCGTTATAAGCCTATTGAGCGGATTTGCCGAAGAGTTATTCTTTCGGGGAGCCTGTCAACCCGTGATCGGGTTGATTCCCGCAAGCGTCCTATTTGGGGTTGCCCATCTGGTGCCGCGAAGTCCCCTCTGGCCGTGGTCGTTGCAGGCTTTTTTTGCCGGTTTCCTGTTGGGCAGTATCTATGAATTGACGCATCAACTGGTACCGGTCATGGTCATTCATTCACTGACTAATTTTGTATTGATCGTATTGATGAATCGACGTTATTCCCCACAGGTCCAGGCTCTGTAAGTAAGGAAGGACGCCCTTGAAACTGAAGTTCATGCTCCCAACGCTCCTCAGCCTTCTGCTGCTGGCCTTTGCCTTCCTCTACTGGCTTCCAGGACAACTCGACACCATTCTTACCGAAGAATTTGCTGGCCCGGGAAGATTGATCACGGAAGCTCTCGATAAGGCCTCGATTGGCGGCTGACGGTCTGTAATGACGACACTCATCCAACTGGCCAAGGATTCTTCCGGTCCGGGAAATCCTCTATATCGTGTTATCGATAAAGACGGCCAGATCGCCATCCGGATAGTGTACCAGAAAACAGATCTGGCAAGGTCTGAAGGAATTTCCGTCGCTTACGTGGAAAAAGTCGAAGCGGACGCTTTCCATTATCAGCACTTGCAAGGTCCGACCGCGGAAGATTGCCTGCACGTATTTAGCCAGTTTTCTTCGAGAAGGTTCCGAGTCGGAACCATCTGCTCGGCCTTTCGGCAAAGGATGTAGAGGGGCGGGTCAAGAAGTTTCAAATCTTGGGCAGGACAGTATTGCGGGCGCCCTCCTCTTCCGGATTGGTGGCCTGGTCGCGGCCAAGTTGAAGTCTCTGCGCCCAGTTCAGAGATGCGTATGGACTGACCATTTTGACAGATGCGGAGTTGAGGAGACTCAGGCGGGCTCAACAAGGGGAACTCAATGGGCTCGTCGAGAGTATCTGACCCAAAAAAATCTTTAAGACCTCTATTGCGGAACTGGAAGCCCGTGCAATGCAGTTAATCGTTCGGTGCGCTATGTAAGACGGAGAATACAACGCTGTCGGCCCGGCTGGGGGCCTGTCGAAGCAGATAGAAGAGTTACAGGAACAGTCTTCAGAAGGTACCGGGGAATCAATCCCTTGACTTGTCTATTTGCCCGTCCTCGAATTTGCCTCCGGGGTCGCTCCTGAAATTGATCGATCAATGCAACAGATCAGCGAAAGCGCGGGACATTTGGGCGAAGACTTCGACCGGTTGAAGAATCTCATCGACCTCTATGAAAAGGCTCTTCCTCAGTCCCCGGAGGACCACGAAGTCATCCGGCAATACAAAGATTTTATCCACTATGACGCAATGAAGGAATCCTTGGGTGAACTCGTCTCGACCATTCGCGGAGGGTCCAGTTGGGCCGAACAGCTGGCAGACATTCTGAAGCGGATTTCCTCCGGTCAAAACGAATCCAAAAGGGACGAATCCAGACCCTCCACGTGAGCCGTTCCGAACTGGGCGCTCCAGCCATGACAGGTTGTTCATTCCTGCAAATCCCATGACGCAATGGCGAGTCAATCAATGGGCGGTGGTCCTTTCGGCAGGATCTATTTTCGCGGGCTATACCCTGATCCTGCCGTTTGTGCCGCTTTACATTCAGATGCTGGGAGTCGCGTCGCCTTCCCGTGCGGCGGTTTGGGCAGGATTGGTTTTGGGAATCAGCCCTTTGATGGCAGCTCTGATTGGCCCCTTCTGGGGAAAATTGGCCGACCGTGTAGGACTCAAGATCATGGCCATCCGAATAACTCTGGCGCTGGCCATCATTTGGATTTTGACGGCTTACGTGCAAAGTGTCTGGCAATTCTTTCTGCTGCGATTTTTGCTGGGTGTTTTTGCCGGGTTTAACTCTTTCTCCATCGCTTTAACAACACAATTGACGCCTCAAGAGAAGGTGGGAAAAGCGATCGGAACACTACACGCAGTGCAGATTATCAGCACGGCCGTTGGGCCGTTCCTGGGAGGCCTTCTGGCCGGAGCCATTGGCATCCGGAAAACTTTCCTGGTGACAGGGTCTCTCAGTTTAATCAGCTTTCTGCTCTTTGTTTTCTTGTACCGCGACAAAGAGCATCCGTCTCAACCACGTCAGGATCTGGAGACAAAAGTCTCCAGCCACCGAAGCTTCAAAGAATTGATGCGCCTGCAAAATTTCCTGCCATTAGCCGCAGTTCTCTTATTGATTACGGTCATCGACCGCAGTTTCGCACCGGTCATTCCTTTGTTCGTTTTGTCACTGGTGAAAACCCCTTTCCAGGCAGCCCGGACCGCAGGCCTTATCATCTCTGTGGCCTCCGTCGCCGAAAGCCTTGCCGCCTGGAATTCCGGACGAAAGTTTGCCAGTGCTCCCCCCAAGAGATTCTTGATGTCCCGCCTTGTTTGGGGTGGAGGGGTGTGCGTGTTGCTGGCTTTTGCCACAAGCGTCAATCAATTACTTTTTCTAAGAGTGCTGCTGGCACTTCTGGCGGGGGGAACTTTGACCATTGCCTATACCTTTGCCAGCCAGGTGATTCCCGAGGGGGATCGCGCTGCCGCTTTCGGACTTTTATCGAGCTACTCGATGGTAGGGGGTGCGATCGGGCCGCTAATGGGGGGATTCTTGAGTTCCATTAATATTCGAGGTGCTTTCGTGGCGAATGCCGTCCTTTATGCGGTTCTGATTGGATTCGTCTGGAAGTTTTTCCGTCCCCTCGGGACAGCACCCGAACCCAATCTGCCGGTGAGTTTCATGGAGGGTTCCTAACCTCTAGATAGACCGGAAACCTTGGGCCTCGCCTCCGCTATCAGAGTAGAACTCACCCTCGCCGATTAACCGGGCCGGTCCCTTGAGATAAACGCGATTGTCTTCTTTCCAGTGAATCTGCAAACGCCCGCCCAGCGTCTCTACTTCAACTTCTCTTTCCGTAAACCCTCTCGCAACGGAGGCAACCACGGCCGCACTGGCACCGGTTCCGGAAGAAAAGGTCTTCCCCACCCCTCTTTCCCAAAACCGGACCTCTATCCTTTTTCGATCTACAACCCGAACAAACTCTACATTGGTCCGTTTGGGGAAGTAGGAATGGGACTCGATATGCCGCCCCATTTCCTGCCAATTCGTCCGCTCGAATTCATTGACGAAAATAGTGCAATGAGGATTTCCCATTGAGGTGATAGTTGCCGGGACTGAGCCCGCTGCCAAGGGAATGATCAGTTGTCCCATGCCCTCCGGACCCTGCGTCCCGGTCATGCCAGGAGGAAGCGTTGGTGGAAGAGGTTGTCCCATATCGACCAGGAACCAATACCACGGATGGGCGGCTTCGAGCCGCTGCAGCCAATGGTCTCCGCTTACCGTTTCGATGCAGATTCGGTCGCCGCCGAATCGGGGCTCGGAACATAGGTATGCCGCCAGGCAGCGAATCCCATTTCCCGACATCTCGGCCTCACTTCCATCGGCGTTAAAGACCCGCATCGTAAAGAAGCCAGGAGAACGTTGAGGAGAGTCTTGGTACACCAGGTGCCCATCGGCTCCAATGCCGGTGTGTCGGTTGCAGATGCGGATGGCCAAGGCCGGCCAGTCAACGTCGGGTTGCATAGTCTGGGAAATGATAAGAAAGTCGTTTCCCAAGCCTTCTGCTTTCGAGAATTTCATATGATGAGGTACGGCTGCTTTCGCGAAGGAAACAGGTCGCCGCGTGGCGTCAGGGCCATGGTGAAAGCGGATCAGGCAAGACGTGATCGCTTTCAAAATGAGTCAAGGCTTTGGTGCCGGTAGCGCTCACGAATACCACCGGAGGCTTCAAAGATTTCAAGGCCGCTCCAGAGCTGATTGTTCGACGTTAAAGGAAGCCATCACAGAGCCATAGATCACGGCCTTGCGCAGGGAGTCTTCCTCCAAATTTCCAACCTTTGCCAAATACCCTACAAACCCGCCGGCAAAGGTATCCCCTGCCAGTGGGGGTCAAAAACGTCTTCAAGAGGAAAAGCAGGAGCACCGAAAATGGAGTGATCGGAAAACATGGCGACGCCATGTTCCCCTTTCTTCACGACGACAATCTTGGGCCCCCAGGAAGAAATAGTCCGGGCGGCTTTGGTGAGGTTGGATTGATTGGCAAGCATTCGAGCTTCACCATCATTAATAATCAAAATATCCACCTCAGCGAGGGTCATTTTTAATTCAGCGAGTTTGGAAGAGATCCAAAAGTTCATGGTATCGCACGCCACAAATTTTGGCTTGTGGACCTGTTCTAAAACTTTGCGTTGCGGATCGGATCAATATTCCCGAGGAACGCATGTTGACAATCCCGGTACTCTTTTGGAATTTCCGGGCTGAAGGATTCAAACACATTCAATTGCGTATCCAGCGTTTTCGCCTCGTTTAACGAAAAGCCATACTCGCCTTTCCAACGGAAGGTCTTGCCTTCGACCTGCTGGAGGCCCTTGGTATCGATAGAGAAGTCCTGAAAAGAGTTTCGGGTGCTTCGGCGAAAAGTCCTTTCCGACGACGGCGACCAGCTCACTGTTGAGAAGAAACTCATAGCAAGGGAAAAGCATAGAAGCTGAACCTAAAACATCATCCACTTCTCCGAAGGGAGTCTTAACAGAATCAAAAGCCACCGAACCTACAACGAGAATCGACATAGAGTATTGTTTTTCTCCGCTTCATTGAATTCTCGGGGTTTCTATTCACTCCACGGACAGATCCGCCCCCGAGCGCCCCACCCTGCCGTGATCCACTGGAATATACTTCTGAATGAGCAGTTTCAGTTTTTCCTTGGTGGCGGCCGGAACCACGGCCGGGTCGGTCAGGATCGCCGATTTCAGGGCAGACCCACATTGACAAGGCCGTTCCGAACCCAGGGACCGCACGGTTTCACGAATCAGGGTTTGGGCGTTCTGACTATTTTGATTGAGCACTGCAATGATCTGATCCACCGTTACCGCATCATGCCCCGGATGCCAGCAATCGTAATCCGTCACCAGGGCCATGGTCACGTAACAGATTTCGGCCTCCCGCGCCAGTTTGGCTTCCTGCAAATTCGTCATGCCAATCACATCCATTCCCCAGCTTCGGTAGACATTCGATTCGGCCACGGTCGAAAAAGCAGGCCCTTCCATGCATAAGTATGTTCCTCCGCGCTTGACTGGGACTTTAGCCCGAGTTCCTGCTTCGATCACTCTTTTTGAAAGATGCGGACAAATGGGATGTGCAAAACTGATATGGGCGACGAGACCCTCGCCGAAAAAGGTTGAGATGCGTCCGCGTGTCCGATCAAAAAATTGGTCAGGAACCACGATGTCCAGTGGCTTGTGCTCTTCCTTCAGCGAGCCAACGGCGCTGGCAGAAATGATTCGTTCGACTCCCAATTTCTTCATCGCATAGATATTGGCTCTAAAATTCAGTTCAGAAGGCAGGATTCGATGCCCCCGCCCATGACGGGCCAGGAAGGCAACTCGTTGCCCTTCCAGGATCCCGACCATCAATGGGTCGGAAGGTTCGCCGAAGGGAGTATCGACACGCACTTCCTGAACATTAGCCAAACCGGCCATCTGGTAAAGGCCGCTTCCTCCAATTACCCCAATGGATACTTTTTCCAATTTTCCTCCAAACGATCAAAAATTGTTATTCTGGTGCGGCTTCCCTTCTCCCTCATGGAAAGCGTTCACCGGCCACGGCATCTCGAACTTCCAGAGATTGACTCTCAGAGGCCCGAATCCTCAGTACCACTTCTGGTCTCCCCTGCGTGTAAAGGATCGGAGGCCGATTCCTCCACTAATTCAATGAGAACTCCATGAGTCGACTTGGGATGAAGAAAACTTACCTTTCTATGTCGCAGACCCAGACAGGGAGTCTCGTGTATCACCTTGATCGGTGACCCCTTCAACTCCTCTACCCTGGCTTCGATGTCTTCAACTCTAAAGCAGAGATGATGGACACCTTCGCCTCTTTTTTCCAGGAAGCGCGCAACGGGCGAATCACTCCGGGTGGGCTCCATCAGCTCAATACAACTCTCACCGCGGGGCAGGACGGCGATTTTCACCCCTTGTTCTTCAATCGTTACAATTTCGACGACCTCGAAGCCCAGATCGCGCGTGTAAGTCTGAAGAGAATCCTTTAAAGATTTGACGGCAATTCCAATATGATCCAGTTTCATCTAGAGCTCTTTAACAATGTCCTCTATGGCCGAATAGGGGTCAACCTGCCGGTCCATCACAGCCGCTGATGCGGCCCGGAGTTTATCCCAAATCGCTTTTTCCTGAATAGCCTTTTCTAGGAGTCCTTCCTTGAGCAATTCGCGAAGACTATCCTCGACGATTCGCTGTCGCCGCTGTCGCCATTGGGCGGAGGCCTGTCGGAACTGGTTGAATCGCAAAACCTCTCCAACGAGCTCTGAAACGCCTTTGCCCTCTGTCGCAACGGTTTTGACAATCGTTGGGGTCCAACTATCCTCCCTCACCGCCAATGAAAGAGCCGCCTCCAATTCCTGCTCGACTTTGTCTACAAGCGGTCGATCGGCCTTATTAATGGCGAAGACGTCCCCAATTTCCATGATTCCGGCTTTGAACGCCTGCAGATCGTCACCCATACCCGGAACTAAGACCACCAGGCAGACATCGGCGACTCTCACGATTTCAACCTCATCCTGTCCGACACCGACGGTTTCCACGAGGATGACATCGAACCCGGCACTATCGAGAACGGAGATCATTTTTTCCGTGGTCCGCGCCAAACCTCCCAGATGGCCTCGAGTCGCCATAGAGCGGATAAAGACTCCGGCGTCGTTGAAGTGGCGGCTCATGCGCACACGGTCTGCCATAATCGACCCGCCGCTAAAGGGGCTGGTTGGATCCACGGCGACAATGCCAACGGTCTTCCCCTGCGAGCGGTACTCCTGCGTTAAGGAATCCACCAGGGTGCTCTTCCCGCTGCCGGGGGATCCCGTGACACCCAACACCAAGGCGCGGCCGGTCCGGTAAAAAAGCGCCTTCAAAAGCTCCCTGGCTGAATTCTCTTCACTCTCAATCAACGTCATGCCGCGCGCAATGGCACGCAGGTTACCGTTCAAGATATCGTCAGAAAGGGACATGGCAGGAAAACAGATCAACCGTCGATTTCAAATTTCCCAGGGCCATCAAGATCAGCGTACATCTACAGTTGTTGCGCAAGCAAAGTCAACTCTATTTGTTCGTTCAGCATCGGTTGCCATTCCGTCTTCTTTCGTTCGACCGGTGGTGGCGCTGCAATCGATCCTACCGTCCCTCCTGCCAATCCGCTTTCGAAAGACCCCGCGACCAATCACTGGGCGTCTCTGGCGCATCGGAATCCGGTATCCGGCAAGGTTTCGGTGGATCCGACTTCACGCCGGACAAGACAGCGGGCGCTCGACTCATCGCTTGTATAACTGCCTCCCCGGACGACCCGGGGACCGGTGCCTTTGACATCCTCACGGCCATCGTCTTTCCGGTAGGGGTAGGGTGCATACAAACTGGAAGTCCATTCCTGCACATTTCCTGTCATGTCATAGAGACCATACGGATTGGGAGAAAAGGATCCGACCGTAAGGGTTCGACGCTGTTCCGTATTCGCCTTCCGCAAGTCATAGGTGTTCCCGTAGGCGTAACGCGTGACATTGGGTCCCTTGGCAGCCCTCTCCCATTCTGCCTCTGTAGGCAGCCTTTTCCCCGACCATCGCGCAAAGGCCAAGGCGTCGCTCCAGGTGATTTGAACAACGGGATGCTTTTCCAAACCAGCTGGAACTTGTTTCCCCTTCCAGAAAGCTGGCGGTGCCTTCCCGGTGGCCGCGCAGAAGCGTTGATATTCTTCATTCGTCACTTCAAATTTATCCAGGTAAAAGGCTTGAACGCTGACTCGATGGAAGGGTTTCTCCGCGTCGGAGGAATTGGCCGAGCCCAGAGTAACATCGCCGTCGGGGACGAGCCTCATGCCATCAACTTCTTTGGGGAAATTCCTTTGCTTCGACTTGGAATGAATGGGCGTTTCCTCCACATCACTTCCCGATTTCACCACGGCGTCGCTTTGCGTCTCAGACTCCCCGGGAGGATTGGCTGAATCCTTCCGCCGGTAGACCACTACATCGCCTTCTTGCTGAGTCTGCACTTTTGGGGCGGGGAACGGGGTGGCATGGCTCGACGGAGGCGGCGGTGCATTATTCCCACCAGGAAGACGATGCCTTAGGACTGGCTGATCTTCGCGGGGAGGCAGGTGTTCTGCGGGTTCTTTACTGGATGGGGAGATCGCGGTAGTCTGGTTGGCCTTGGCCGCCTCTCCGGGTACTGAAAGAGAATTTGGTTTAGCGGTCGTGGAGGCGGATTGTTCCCTTGGCGGTTGGTTTTTTGTTTCGGCAGGACCCCGGCGCTTAACCCATTCCAAAGCTTCTGGTGAATACGTCTTCTCGAAGACGCTGCGCATCCTTGCGTGCCTGACTGTGATTTCAACAAGTCCGCCCTCAAGGACCTCGGCACTGGCACAAGCTCCGGTGAAATATCCGGACGCATTCATACCAACTTGACGAGCGGCGCGAGGATCGACGTCGATAAGGCGGACCAGAGTATGACGCGCCGAATCAAGACTCACCACCAGGCTTTCCCGCTCATTTCCAGGCATCTGAAGCAGCCGTCCCTTCCCGTGAACGAGCCGGTCAAAGATTTCAACCTTTCGGTTTAAGGCTGGATTTGCCAATAAGGGCTCAATCGATCGCACCAACTCAGCCGTCAATTCAAATTCCTGGGTCGTGCCAATGGTTTGCTTCTGAAAGGTGGACATTGATGCGCAGGGCAAAGGAGCAGAAGTGCCCCAATCAAGAGGAAACAAAGGGATTGCGATCGAGATGGCAAGGCCAAAGTTTACCCTTGGAGCAGTCTGAAATTAGCCGCGTCCGGCGGCAATGCAGCATCCTATTCCCAATTTCCACCCGCGAGTTGAGGTTGAACGCTATAATGCGCAAGGAGCATGCGATGCCCTATCCAACCTTGATGTATCTCCATTATGTAATGGAAGCCCAGGATTATTTTCGTGAGGCGCAGCAAGAGGGTACGGCCGCCGCAAAATTGGATAAACTGGCGGCTGCCTTTGACGCCCTCAAACAGGCGAGTGAACACGGGGCTCCAAACGAAACAGTCCGGGAATTGAGGCTGCGGTACTATGAGGAATTCCTTACCATCACCAAAGAAGAGCCCCCACCCATCTCTTGATCTGCGATTCTGCCCAGCCGGCCTTCCCCTCTCCGACAGCACCCTCGGCAACAGCGTCCGCGTGGAATGCGAAAAGGACAGCCTGCCAAACCGGAATCCCATTTCACCTTAGTACATGAACTCTCCGAAAACTTCATTGGAGAGCAATCGCCCACGGGCCGTGAGGCGAAGCGTCTCCGGGTTGAGCTCGATCAAGCCGGCTTCTTTCAGATGATCGAGCGAATTCCGGAATTGGCTCCGCAAATCGAATCCAAATTTTTCCTGGAACGATTGCAGCCGAATTCCCTCGCTGAGCCGGAGTCCCAAAAAAAGCGCTTCCTCCTGCTGATCCATTTCACTGAGAACATGACGGGAGACAATGGCGTGCTGTTGCTCGTGCATGAGGTCGATATATCGTTGCACACTCCGCTCGTTTCCCCAGCGGACTCCAGCCAGGTAAGAATAAGCCCCACAACCAAAACCCAGGAAGGGTTGATTCGTCCAGTACTTGAGATTATGACGCGATTCATACCCCGGTCGTGCAAAATTAGAAATCTCATAGAGCTTCCAGCCTCCCTGGGTTAAGCTCTCGACCGCTTGGAAATAAAAAGCCTCGACCAATTCTTCATCCGGCAGTGCGTCGATGGACGCAGACTCCCCGGCAGGAGGCGTCATCTTGCTTGACGGTCCATAGACTTTTCCAAATTGGGTATTTTCATGGATCTCCAGCATGTAGAGGGAAACATGGTCCGGGTTGAGTTCGTGTACCTGCTCCAGATTGTACTCCCACTCCGGAAGAGTCTGCCCGGGGAGGCCGAGGATCAAATCGATGCTGATATTCCGGATTCCAGACTCCCTATACAGCCGGAAAGTTTCCAGAGAATCCGCCACGGTATGACTTCTCCCCAATTTTCGAAGCCGGAAGTCTTGAAAGGTTTGCATGCCGATACTGACCCGATTGACCCCGGCCGAAATCTGTCCCCCTATTTTTTGCACGCTCACCGTCCCCGGATTCACTTCGAGCGTCATCTCAACATTGTCAGAGAGTGAAAATTCTTCCCGGAGGAACGCGATAATCCCGGCCAGAGCCTCCGTGGAAAGCAAGGATGGAGTTCCACCCCCAAGGTAAACGGTGTCAACGAACCGGGAATCCAAAACGCGGGTGTCTGCTCCCATTTCGGTACTGATGGTGCGCCAAGCCTTGATCTCTGCTTTCAGCGCTTTCAAGTACGGCAAGACCATGTAGTCCGGATACACTCCCGAGGCAAAATTGCAGTAACTGCATTTCGATTCACAAAAAGGGATATGAAGATAAATTCCCAGGGGAGGATGATTCAACATGTCGGATTCGAACGCATGAGGGATCGTGTCGGCTGGTCTCTTCGGTGTCTGAGGAGGCATACTGGCGTCCCTGGGTATCCTTCGCAGGATTTCAGGGGCATCCCAAAAGGCATTTTCATGGGTGGCATTTCAGCAAATTCTCATAGGCTTTGGCAAGCAACAGATCTTTGGTAGTACCGGAATGGGGGAAGGCCGCTCCGCCACAGGAAGCCGTCAACCTCATGGGCGAGGCATGGGCGGACAGACGCTCATTCACCCCATCGATGCGATGGCGAATCCGGGTGGTTACGGCATGCAAGCCTGTCTCTCCAGACTCAGGCAGCAGAAACGCGAACTCGTCAAACGCATAGCGGGCTATAAAATCAATCTGCCGGCACGAGGAACGAAGCATCTGGGCAATAAACTTTATCACGCGATCCCCGTTAAATGCCGGGTGACCTAGGCTGGTGTCCTCATAGGTCAAGCCCTTGACTGCCGCCAAGAGCAGGCCGCAGGAGTGTTCGTATCGACGACAGCGACCGATTTCATGGCTAAGCAGCCAATGAAAATACCGGTTGGAGAAAAGCCCAGTCTCTTCATCAAAGCGGGGAGTTTCGAGATGGTGCCGTTCCACCCGCAACCGTCTTTCGAGGATCCTCCTTTCCACCAAGCGATCAATGGACTTCTGGAGCGAACTCACATCGAAAGGTTTGGTAAAATACTCGACCGCCCCTAGTCGCATCGAAGCAACCGCATTTTCCACCGTGGGTGACCCGGTAATAATGATGACGTCGCAATTCGGACTAATTACTTTGGCCGCTTTGAGCAATCCCATGCCATCGAGATCACTAAGCTGGAGATCCGTCATGATCATCCCGAAGTCTTTCCGCTTCAACAGATCCAGGGCCTCGGTCCCTGAGGCGGATACGGTGGTGGGAAATCCGCAGTTTTCCAGAAAGCTCACTACCTGTTGACGGGCTGACAAGTCCTCGTCCACCACCAGAACTTGCGTGTTGCGCCTTTCGAAATTGAAAAGCGCATTTCGGTCCGCCGCTTTCGAATGCGTGGCGTCACCGTGTGGAATGGTTGGATCGTTGGCTCTCTCTTGCATCGAGACGCTCCAATCACAAATGCCCTGCGAAGCCCCGACTCTCGGAGGTCCCAAGATTCAGGCGCGATAAAACAAGATACGTTTGTAATACTAGCCCGTTCGTGACTGACTGGCAACACTTGTGACGAGAACGACACAGGAGGGCTGCCAACTTCAGGGATGGATAAAGTGTCGAGGGGGGCTTTAATTCAAGCGAATGAGTTGATGCCCTGGGTCATTGAGATCGATTTCTTCGAAAAGCTGCGCCAGGAGATCCATTCCATATCTCGAGAGAAAATAAAAGAGATTCAGATGTCTTTCCTGGAGCATCTTGGCCGGATAGAGGATCGAGATGGCCTTCTCGATTTGCCGGTTGAGAACCTCGTGTTGGCGGGTTTCGGCATGAATGACCTTGGTATGGAGATGATTGAGCTGGTAGAGAACCTTTTGTTGGGTGGTTTTTAGAGCCTCCGCCAGTGTCGAATCCACGGCCTTCAAGGAGCTTTCCAGTTGGCCGAGTTCTTGAGCCACCTTCTGTTCCAGGGCGGCAAATCTCTCCGACAATTCCGGATCCATTGATTTCTCAATCACCTTCTTCATCACCGCTTCAGAACCCAGGAAAAGATCAGAAAAGTTGAGCGCATACTTTTCAAGAATCTTTCCGATTTTTCTTTCGATGATGGTGAAGCTGCAACGAGGAAAAACAATCGGAGGCTTGCGGCCAAATTCAAGATATAAGGGTTCCACTTGAGCGAGATAGGCTACTTCCGAGGGGCCCGTCACGGAAGCCAGCGTAGGCAGCAGCAGATCCTGGAACAGCGGCCGGAACAGCACGTTGGGGGTAAAGGAGGCCGGCTCCTTGCGGATCCACTTCAAGAGCTCTTCGGAAGAGACTTGTTGTCTCGTCCCGCGCAACTTCCATCCCCCGTCCTCCCGGATCAGCGCCCTTCTTTTTCCTTCCGCTTCTACAAATAACCCCAGCACATCGGGCTCGATAGTCACCTGGGCATGATAGCCCTTCACAATCAATCGCTGACTTTGCTGTTGCATCTTTGCAATCAGGGCTTCGGCATTGCTTACGACATGCTCCATCCATGGAATCGTGATCGTTTTGAGAGAGGGATCGAGCGGGTCGAGCACGATGAGGCCATAATTCTTGAAAAGCCACGCAAACAATTCTCCGAATGCGCTGGCGAAAGATCGCCCAACGCGATAACTAGACTGAACACGGGAGGCAATCTCGGCTTTGAATTCCGACTCCGGCATGGAATTCAAGAATTGCTGGACCGTTGCTTCAATGGCTGGTTGAAAGAAGATCTTTCCCACCGGCTTCAAGTTATCTTCCGAATGAGCCTCGTATTGGATCTGGACGAGCTGAGACTCCGGGTCAGCTAGAGTGCAATGATCGACCTCCGCAACATCGTGGTCCTCTGTCGCCATCCAAAAGATCGGTACGGCTCGAACGCCGCGACAATTGTAATGGGCCGCCAGCTTGACGGCGGTCAGGGCCTTATAGACGGTATACGCGGGTCCGGTAAAGAGTCCTACTTGTTGTCCGGTCACGACGGCCCAGCAGTCAGCCTCTTTGAGTTTCTCGATATTTTCAAATGTCTTCTCTCCCGCTCCCCAGCCGCGATTCTGCGTTTCGAGAATCTGGCAAAGCTGTTTCCGGTGGGCTACTTCGGGAAGAGGCGACAAATTATCGTGGCGGAAATGGTCCAGTCCGTACGGAGAAGGCAGGAACTCCTGTACCTTTGGAAATTCATAAAGATAGTCGAGATAAAAAGGAGAAGTCTTGGGAACCTCTCGGAAGTCCAGATGGCGGGCTTGAGTCATGGGAGGAGATGGTCAGTTTGTTGGTGCTTCATGGAGTAGGTTTGTCTGCGGCCCTCATCGGGGCACTTTTCTTATTCCGGGGAATCATCGTATGAGTACCAAGCGAAGGTCGACTTGGCCTCGTGCGCACCGCGTTTTACCTCTGCAAGCCTAGTGGGGAGCCGCGGGAAAAGATTTGACCATGCGATCCAACTGGGTCAACTCTCCCAGCAATGCTTCCAATTTCTCTAAAGGAGAGAATGGGCCCGTCGCTGAGGGCGGCTTGGGGATGGTCATGAATCTCCATGAAAATCCCGTCGATCCCCGCCGCTACGCCTGCGAGCCATGACAGGAATGTACTTGGGACTGTCCGCCAGAGGCCTTCCAAGTCCCCCGGCAATTGCAGGCTATGGGTCACGTCAAAAACAACAGGGTAACCCAGCCCCTGAAGAATCGGGAAGGAACGGAAATCCACCACCAGATTATTATAGCCAAAAGAGGTCCCACGTTCGGTCAGCAACTTTGGCATCCATTTCGTTCCAATTTCTCCACCAAGGGCGCCAGGTCCCACGGGGCAAGGAATTGTCCCTTCTTGATATTTACGGCGCATTCGGTTCGCGCCGCCGCTACCAGCAGATCAGTCTGACGGCACAGAAAGGCCGGAATTTGAATACAATCCGCCACGGCGGCAACGGCTTCTACCTGGTGAGGCTCATGCACATCGGTAAGCACTGAACGCCATACTGGTCTCTGACAGATTTGAGGATCCGTAGTCCCTCCTCGAGGCCCGGCCCGCGATATGAATCGAGCGAGGTGCGGTTGGCCTTGTCGAAGGACGCTTTGAAAATTAGCGGGACTCGGCAGCGGCTCGCAATCGCCTGAATCTCCCTGGCCATCAAATGACAATGCGATTCCGATTCGATGACACACGGACCGGCGATGAGATAGAAGGGCGACTTACCACCAAGGGTAACGTCGCCCACACGGAAATGCCTTTGTCGGGGTCATGGGAGGGAATCTCTAATTGGCTTTTTTCTCAGCGAGCCCCGCTGTTGCTGGCTTTTCACTCAATTCTTGCAGTCGCTTCGCACGGTGGGCATAAGCGGCGCCCACAAACGCTTTGAAAAGCGGATGGGAGGTTAAGGGTTTCGACTTGAATTCAGGATGAAATTGACAGCCGACAAACCAAGGATGGTTTTCGACTTCAACCACCTCAACGAAATTGTTATCGGGAGAGGCTCCTACGATCTTAAGCCCATGCGCGACAAGGGTCTCTTCGTATTCACGGTTGAACTCATAGCGATGACGATGGCGTTCCGAAATCTCTAGCGCGCCATAAGCTTCTTGAGTATGGGACCCGGGAACCAGGACACATGGATAAGCGCCCAGCCGCATGGTTCCGCCCAAATCATCAATGCCACGCAGCTCCCGCAACTTATAAATCACCCGGTGCGGGGTGGCGGGGTTGAATTCCGAGCTATCGGCGTCGGACAAATCGCACACATTCCGCGCAAATTCGATCACACTGCACTGCATTCCCAAACAAATCCCAAAGTACGGAACCTTTTCCTCCCTGGCATAGCTGATCGTGCGAATCATTCCTTCGATGCCGCGCTTGCCAAATCCTCCGGGAACCAGGATTCCGTCGTAGCGGCGCAGTTGTTCCTTCCAATCGGCGCCTTCCACTCCCTCGGCTTCAATCCAGCGCAGGTTGGTTCGCAGATTATGGGCCAGCCCGGCATGAACCAGCGCTTCCTTGAGGCTTTTATAAGATTCCTCAAATTCCACGTACTTCCCCACAATGGCAATTTCCACCTCATCGGAGGGATTCTTGATCCGCTCCATCAACTCCTGCCATTGACTCATGTCGGACTCATGGACCGGCAGGTTCAAATGCTTCAGAATAATCAGGTCCAGCCCTTCCGCTGCCAGGACCAGCGGAACCTCATAGATCGATTCAACATCTTTGGCCGTGATGACCGAGTCATCATCCACTGAGCAAAAAAGGGCAATTTTGGATTTCAAGTCTTTGGAGAGGAACCGATCCGTGCGGCAAAGCAGGATGTCCGGCTGGATGCCAATCTCGCGCAGTTGTTTCACGCTGTGCTGCGTCGGTTTGGTCTTCAATTCTCCAGCCGCTCCGATGAAGGGAACCAGGGTCAAGTGAACAAAGAGAGAATTCTCCCTCCCTACATCCTGCCGCATTTGGCGGATGGCTTCCAGGAAAGGCAAGGACTCAATATCGCCTACCGTGCCGCCAATTTCCACAATTGCGACATCCACATCGACGCTGATCTTTTTGATGGCCGCTTTGATTTCATTGGTGACATGGGGAATCACCTGGACGGTCTTACCCAGATAATCGCCACGGCGTTCCTTGTGGATGATGGATTCATAGATTCTACCGGTAGTCAAATTGTGATCCCGGGTAAGGCGCGAGTTCGTGAATCGTTCATAGTGTCCCAGGTCCAAATCCGTTTCCGCCCCATCGTCCGTCACAAACACCTCACCGTGCTGGTAAGGGCTCATTGTTCCCGGATCGACATTGAGGTAGGGATCAAATTTCTGCAACGTGACCCGATACCCCCGGCTCTCCAGCAAACGGCCGATCGAGGCTGCCGCCAAACCTTTTCCCAACGAAGAGACCACACCCCCGGTCACGAAGATGAATTTTGTTGCCATGATTGCTCCTTTAAGTATTCGTCGATCCGCAGTAGATCGTCCGGCGTATCCACGGCTAAGGGTTGATAGTTGGTCGTGAGTACTTTGATGCGATAACCATTTTCCAGAAACCGAAGCTGTTCCAGTGTTTCCGTTTTTTCCAGAAGCGAGGGTTGAAGCTGAGGCAGTCGCTCCAGAAACGATTTCCGATAAGCATACAACCCCATGTGCCTTTTATAAAGACTGGCCTCTTTCAACAAATTCGGAGGCGAACCGGAAAAGGGGATGGGAGATCGGGAGAAGTACAACGCGAATCCTTTCCGGTCGGTCACAACCTTCACGATATTCGGATTGTATAAATCCTCTTCCGAGTTTATGCAATGACAAAGCGTTGAAATCATCAAATCCGGTTCGCTGTAAAACGGTTCAAGCAATAAATCCACACACTCCGGATCGACAAAAGGTTCATCGCCCTGAACGTTGACGATGAGGTCGGCGTCCTGCTGAAGGGCAACTTCAGCCACGCGATCAGTCCCTGAGTTGTGCTCGGAGGAGGTCATCCAGGCCTTCCCCCCAAATTGCTCCACCGCTTTGACAATGCGTTGATCATCGGTCGCGACAATCACATCATCGACACGTGCTGCCAGGCGAACTCTTTCGTACACGTGCTGAATCATCGGTTTTTGGTGAATTAAGACAAGTGGTTTTCCAGGGAAACGGGTCGAAGCGTACCGGGCAGGAATGATAGCGATCGCCTTCAACTGAGTCATGGATTGGACATGAGTGACTGCTGCATGGTTTGTTCTGAGTTGGTTACAAGACTGAGCAGGCCAATTCAGTGTCCATAGAACCTTGCTCCCGAATTTCGGTCATCTTTGTTCAATTTGAAAACAAGATCAAGATAATTTTCCACGACCATGGCGAATACCTCATAGACACTCCAAGATCTTCGAATTAGCGCTCAGGGATTGCAGGTTCAAGGTCAGGAACTCGTCCCCAGCGGACGCGACTTCGGAGAGAGAAAGAATTCCAGGACCACCTCGGCTGTGACCAGGCGACGGATCAGGTTAGCCGATGGGACATCATTCCACTGAGACGTCGAAAGATTTAGGAAATCTGCTACCATGAAAAACTAATTCCGGCGGAAATCGAGGAGGTACCTTCTATGCCTATCCTAAATGGCATTCTGGAAACGTCACTCTACGTGGAAGACTTGGACCGCTCCTTCCACTTTTACCGGGATCTGTTCGGATTCCAAGTCATCGATGGCGGGGACAGACTGTATGCGTTAGAAATTTGCGATCACCAGGTACTCCTCTTATTCAAAAAGCGCGCGTCGGCTAACCTGGATTGGGCACCGCATGATGGAGACGGCCAGCTCCATCTGGCATTTGCCATCCCGCTGGCTGAGTTGGCGGCCTGGGAGGCACGTCTTCAGCAGAGGGGGGTGGTGGTGGAACACCGGCGCACCTGGGAACGCGGAGGACAAAGCTTATACTTTCGCGATCCGGACCGCCACCTGATCGAGCTGGCAACCCCAGGGGTTTGGTCTATTTATTAGCAGGTTTTGAAATGGGTCCAGGAATCTTTTTCCAGCCAGCAGGGCGGGTTGAATTCCCCAGCAGGATCCACTTTGTCCTGGGCATTCACGGCAATCCAGCGTCGTTGCCCGTGCAGTTCACCTGGTTTTCTAAACCAATCATGGCCTCCTCTAACCTTCTGATCGCTCCCGTGGTAGCATGAAGAGAGGGTTATGGCAGACCCTCTCCATGAGGACGAGGTGAGACTGCAATGGTTGCCAGTCTCTCTGACTTTCTCTATAATTTTTGTTGGGGTTAAGCATGACTATGAGAGATTCTCCATCCAATTCCAGAGGCTCCGGGAGAATGTCCGCGAGATCTCCAATGGGAATTGGGTGGAAGGGGCAACACGGGTGCCGTGCGCTGAAAGTTTTCCTGCTCTTGCTGCTCGTTTCCCTCTTAGTAGTAGTGGGGCGCAGTTTTCGGCCGAACGCCCAGGAAGCTCACCCTCCCGCGGTCAACGAGCCTGCGCAGGAACCCCAATCTTCCAACCCCTCGATCAAGGTCGATGTCGATCTGGTTCTTATCAACGCCACGGTCACGGACGCCAATAATCGGTTCGTGACGGGGCTTGAAAAGGAACATTTCCAAGTCTTTGAAGACAAGGTGGAACAGAAAATCATTGAGTTCAGCAATGAGGACGTTCCGACTTCCATCGGCTTGCTGTTTGACGTGAGCAGCAGCATGAGTGACAAGATCGGCCGCGCCAAAGATGCCGCCATCGCCTTCCTGAAGACCGGCAACCCCGAGGACGAGTTCTTCCTGATCACGTTTGCCGATGTGCCCAAAGTGGATGAAGAGTTCACCAACGACATCAGCTCCATCCAGAACCGCCTGGCTTACAAGGCAGCCAAAGGGTCCACCACCCTGTATGACGCGGTCTACCTGGCACTGCAAAAGATGAAGAAGGGACACAACCCCAAGAAGGCCATCCTGGTGGTCACCGACGGGGAAGATACGCGCAGCCGCTATTCGCTGGTCAACGTCAGAAATGCTGTCAAAGAATCCGACGTTCAGATTTATGCCATCGGCATCGTCAGTTCTTACTATTCGGACTGCTCAAGGACGCAAAGACGGTCGGTGCTGGAGGAAATGACCGAAATCACCGGAGGACGGGCCTAATTTCAACTGGTTTATGAACTGGAAGACATTTGCACCAAGATTGCCATCGAATTGAAGAACCAATATATCCTCGGATATTCGTCTTCCAACACCTCCAAAGATGGACGTTGGCGCAAGGTGAAAGGTAAAATTGAATGCGCCCAAAGGACTGCCTTCCCTTTCGGTTCGTGCAAAAAACAGGCTATTTTGCTCCGAACGGTTGAAAACGACACCTTGCTCCTCCTCACAAGAAACGAGTGGAATTCACACCAAGTCACGGTACGGATGGTTGTTTCTGGTGTTCTTCGTTTATTGGCTCGGGACCCCCTTCGTCGCTCAGGAAAAGAAAAAGGGGAAAGACACGGACTACACCTTGAACGTGGAGGTTAACTTTGTCCTGCTTCACGTTTCGGTCTTCGACGAAAAGGAGTTCGGTGAAGGGGCTCCAAAAAACCGACTTTGAAATTTTCGAAGACAAGATTCAACAGGAGGTCTCTCTCTTTAGAGAAGAAGATGCCATCCCGCCTGGTGATTGACACAGCGGCAATATGCGGACCAAGCGGGAACGCGTCAATCGGGCCGCCATGACATTTGTCAAAACCTGCAATCCACAGGACGAAAATCTTCCTCATCAATTTTAATGACCAGGTTTACATCGATCGACTTCACCCGAAATACCGATGATCTCGCCGAAGTCCTGGATACCATTGACACGCGGGGCGGAACGTCGTTGTGGGATGCCATCTATCTGTCGTTGGAGCACATCCGCGAGGGCAAGGAGGACAAAAAGGCACTGCTGGTGATTTCAGATGGCGAAGACCGCGACAGTCGCTACAAATTTGAAACGGTCCTGGAAATTGCCAGGGAGTCTCAAGCGAGCATTTATGTGGTGGGGCTTTTCGATAAGGAAGCCGAGCGTTCGAGAGCCCAAAAGAAAGTCGTGCGCAACCTGAAGGATCTTGCCGAAGACACCGGAGGCAAGCACTTCCGGAATCAGCCGATGAAGTGGAAGCCATTTGCCGCCAAATCGCCCATGAGCTTCGCAATCAATACACCATTGGCTACAAGCCGACGAATGCGAAGCGTGACGGGACCTGGCGAACAGTTTCCGTCCATCTGAATTCCGGGAAGAATTCGAAAAAGATCGTTGCCCGCACCAAACGCGGTTATTACGCCCCCACCGAGGGATAGACCGCTTCCCTACCGTTCCCACGCATCTCTCTTGATGGACCCTTTGGAATAATGCGCGCCCGAAAACCTAAACCCAGCGTGCCAGGCGCAGTGAACGTACCTGCTCCAGTTGGCGTTTGAGACGGAAGCGCACGTTGCAGCCTGGGGTCGTTGACCCCGGCCACTGACGGCAAGATATTTGGGTAGCCACGGCAAAAATATCTTTGTTTTTGCTGTGGACTTTTTTTTGGAGTGCGGGAGCTTGCTCCCGCTTTCCAGGATGCCAGCTTGCTGGCATCCAAGCCAGGCAGGAAACTGAAACTGACCGCTGATGAACGCAAGTTTGGGAGGCTGGGGTACCGCAGACAGGTGCAGTGAACATGTCTGCGCCAGCCGGCCATGTCGTCGTCTATGGACTCTTTACTTCTCTCTTCTTTCCACCAGGATCTGCACAGGTCCAATCAAGCCGGAAGGTTGAAGTGGGGAATCCGAGTTGTAATAGGAATGCGTGATAAAAGTATAACGACCAGTTTTTATACGCTTTCCTTCCAGCAAGCCAGAAGGCCATTGAACTTCCCGGTTATTTCTATCATCGGGTTGCTGATCTCCTATTAAGCGATTGCCCCATAGATTCGCTACTTCAATCTCCAAGATATTTTCTTTGGCTTTCACGGATTCGGTAATATCCACGCGCCAGGGGGCGCACCAAACAACTCCAAGATCCTGTCCGTTTAAACGGACACGGGCGATGACGTCAACTTTGCCCAGATCGAGATAGACTCGATTCGGACGACGCGCCATATCATTCAGGTTGAAAACTTTCCGGTATGTGGCAAGCCCCGAATAGTACTTGATTCCCGAGTTACTGCTGGCCGACCAATCCTCGAGTCTATCGAAGGTAAATTCCTTTGGCCCTCCCCACTTGGGGTCAAAGGCTACTGACCAAGGCCCTTTGATTTCGGATGCCACCTCCAACTTGGTAAAGTTAGCTTCCTGAGTGGTGGGTGCAGAAATCATTGAGCCTGGGCTTGAAAAAACCACGAAATAGCTTTGAAACGGCTCAAAGCTGATGGGAATAATCGCACGATCCTGCACGTAGGAGAATTGGGGAAGCGCACGCACATTACCGGTCAATGGGTCCCAGAGTTCAGGGATTCCAGATTTCACCCGGAACGTACAAACTTCGTCAACCGCTCTCTCCGTCCGATTGGCAACGAAATAGATCTCCCGGTCCTTGGTGTGACGATGGGTGTAACGGATGCTTCCATGTGATTCGAAATCTTCCGCCACTTTCATCTGGCGGAGTAAGGCGGCCGTCGCGTCATAATTGGGATAGAGTTCGGTGCCGGGAACCGAAAGGTTGCCTCCCCAAAATACCCGGCCCTTGCCAAAGGGACGTTCAACTACAGTAGGCGGAATTTCCAGGCCGCCCCAAAGAGATTGGGCCTTCCTTCGAACCTCGAGGTCACAGGATGGGTATCCTGACAAACTAGGGGACTTCAAGGGAGGAGCACCGACCAGCGTGGCTCCCTGCTCAACCAGAGAGATGATCTTGTCCAAAAGAGCAGGTGTCATGGTTTCGAATGCAGGCAGGATGAGGAGGCGGTAGGCGCTTCCGCCGGGGAAAACAATCCGGGCCGTCATGCACTTCGGCAAAGGACACCAGTGCGCCGGGTGCGCAGCTGTCAAAGTTGTATCCTCTTCGATCAGGAAGTGGGGTGGGACTCGTCAACGAAGAAGATGGAGGACGAAATACATGCGGTGCGCCTTCGGGCGAGAGGTAAAGGATATCGGCCACTGTGATGCCCTGCCGCAGGAAGTAGGAACAGCGGGAGATATAGCGATGATACTCGGACACCATCGGCCACCAGGTCTGATTACGATCCCAATGTACACCGAATGGCCCCATGGTCATGCCGGGACGCTCGCTACCCAAAGGCTGGTGCGCAAAGGTATGAAAGACAAAACGATTTACCCCGGCACAAAAAGCCCAGTCTCCTTGATTCTTCATAGACCCTGGGTACTGCTTCAGTGCTTCTGACGGAATGGCCGTAAAGGCTTCGGCCCCTACCACGGGACGACCGAGGATATGGGCAATGGACGTGGCTTCGATACAGCTGTAGGAGGTATCGAAACCAAAATCGAGACTCCAAAACTCACACATCGGGATGTCTGCCGGCATTCCCAAGACGAGATCCGCAGTCGGGTTCATATCATACGGCTCGATGGAAAGTCCGAGGCCGTGCCGCCGGCCGAGTTCCTTGAGCCGTTCCGCATGGTTCTGTATCACCAATTCTTGGGCGGTCAGGCGCAAGTCCCAGAGAAAACGTTCGCTGATCTCCAAGCTTCCGATTACCCGCCCGGTATAGACTGGATAGTAGGGCAAGGGATCGTAGCCTCGCCGGGCGCGGAATTCTTCGCGGAAATGAGAGGACCAATTTTGGGCACCCACCTCCCAACTGTCCATGTGCAACATGGTCAGCCCCACACCTTCTTTGCGTTTCCCGACCCTATTCAGCAGCTTGGCGATGTATTCCTGAAAATGGGCGTCCAATGCAGCTGCGTCGAACTTATCGCACTCGAATCCCAAACCTGGAATGGGAGCTGGACGACTATTGGCTCCATTGTTTCGACTGCCGAAGCGCAAAATAGTCCAGTGCCCTGGAGGGACTTGCCAGCTCAGGAAGCCATCAGGATTCATCCGATTTGTAAGGTCCACAACCTTGTCTACCGGAATCACGGCCCCCGCCGGTAATTCCGGGTAGTGAGCCGGGGCGGGGAGATAGGGCTTTACTCCACTAACGGACGAGAACGGGGCACGGTAATAGAGGGCTTTTTCATCAATATCCAAAACCCTTTGCTCATCTATGGGCGTTGGTACAGCCAGGATGGCGACGTCTCGATAAAACGCTGCCCTGCTCTCGTTGAGTGAAGATGGAAAGGTATCGAAATACGGCTTGCGCGGTTCCGGGACAGGAAGTTTTCCCTGAAAGATAGACGGACCTTGGAC
>JAXLQK010000055.1:0-40695 GCA_046331665.1 Terriglobia bacterium
GAAGGATAAGCCCTAAGCACAGGTCTCGATACAGCGGCGGTTTGCCTGTTTGAAGTGTTACCGCCCCGCAACCCTTGTTCGAGCCTAAAAACCTATTCGACTATCCCATTCAGGATTTACAAATTCCCGCCTTGCAATAGTGCATCACAAGAGTTCAATAGATAGTCTGGTTTCATGCCAGTGAATTTGAGATCAGTTAGCACCTGCTTCTTATTTGCATTGATTACTGTTTCCACTGATTTCTATTGCGCAGTCATTTTCCTTTCAACCATGGAATCTGACCAGGTGCCTCCGTCGAAGGTCATCCCAAGAAACTCAATAGCAATCGGGGCTTGCCGCAACTCGCAAACCCAATAGCTCCAATTTGTGAGCTAGCATAACTGCAGATACTATCTTTAATAGAACGTGACCCATGTCATTGTGGACCTGTGCGGTAGAGTTAACGGTTCTTTTGCCAATCTCGTTTTCCGTCATCCTTTGCACCTTTGCGTTTTGCTGTGAGTTTGCCTCCATCCAGAGGGCTTACGGTGCGCTAGCGATGAAGGAGCCGTCGCCAGTTCGCTCTCCTGGCTTTCCACCGTCGTTTGTCACCGCATAGGCGATGAATGGGTTATTCCCCCGCGTTCGCAGCACATGAGCATACCCCTGGCTTACCTGGGGCGCATATTCGGCCAGGATCATATTGAATTGTCTCCAGCCTCGGGCTGGCAGAGAAACAGTCGTCACGGTGCTTGCCAGATTCCCCGTCGCACCGTCATACAACTCAATGCGGAACGTGTCCTCACTGTCATCCGTTTCCCCGGTGTTCACCAACGCCAGGTTGGTCCGGCTCTCCCCATTCTGCTGCAAGCCATAAAGCCAAGTTTCCTGGGATGAGTTTTCTCCTTCAGGAGATGCCGTGTAAAATACTCCGAAACGCCCCTCATCACTCAAGGCTGAAGTCCGAGCCGCCATCATGACTCCGCTCAAATCACCGGTAGTCTCAGATATACTCAGCGATCCTGCAACGTTGGCTGCTCGGGGGCCAATTCCAGGGACTTGAGAATCCCTCAGCCACTGCACAAAATCGGGCAGGATGAGCTGTTGGTGAGGGTTTAGCTCAATCGAGAAACTCGCTGTGTGATCCGCTGTCTGGATGGCGTCCGCCACATAATGGCATTTCAGGCTCTTCTTTGCCGATCCCCAGTTTGTTACCACCAGTTCCGTGCTAAAAGCAGTTGTCTCCACCACTGCCGCCAGCATCATCCGAGTTTTTCCGGCCAGGGCGCTTTCCAGCACTGGAGGGATGAACGACCCGTCTGAGTTAAGCTGATCATTGATCACCCCGTAAGCATAATAGGGTGCCGTTCCACTGACCCGTTCGACTCGGACAAAGCCATTGCTAAGCGACAGTCCATTCGAAGCCAGGATTCCATTAATCTGGGCAAAACCTCCGGGAGGCAAAACCTGGTCCGTTATCACCTTGGATATTGGTGTTCCTTCCGCTCCCGAAAAGACCGTCAACTGTAAGCGGATGTTCCCTTCTTCGGCAGTCCCAACATTTTGGATCGCGACATTGGAGCGGTCCGTTTCATTTTGACGCAGACCGCAGATATAGGAAGGTTCCGTTAAAGCTATCGAAGTAGGTATCCCGGCATAGGCCAGACCCGCTCTCCCTTCTGGTACCGCGGTAGTCGTCCGGACTGTCACGCTGCCATCGGCGGGAGAGTTCAATCCGGAGTAGCTGACCCGCAGCGTTCCGCCCTGAGCCCCGGAGGAAGGGATGGGGACCTCCAGGCTCCGCAAGTAGCTGACCGCGTCCGGCACAATCCTTTGCTGGCCGGCGGCCAGCGTTTCGATCCCCGTTCCATTGCCACTGCCTAGGGAAGCAATGTAAGTAAAGTTGACCGTGGCGTTACCATTTCCTCGATTGGTCAAGATCATCTCAGAAGTGTAGAAAGATCCATTCATGCCTCCAGCAGAAAGAACGATGGGAACAAAGGCTTCCGCCGTTTGGGGGCCAGAGACCGCGGTATAAGTAAATCCCTTGGGAAGTAATACAGATTGTCCGCCGGGATTGATGACGGACACGTCATAGCTGCCTGGCGCCGTAGCGATTCCGGTAGTGGCGGTGATCTCGGTGCTGGCCACGGTGCTGACCACGGCACGCACACCACCCAGTGAGACCGAGGCACCCACTTGGAAGCCGCCGCCGTTGATAGTAAATGAAGTCCCGCCGCTGACCGGGCCGGAGTTGGGGGAAACATTGCTGATGGAAAAGGCCGAGCTCAGACCCTCTTGGGTTACTGTGAAGGTCTCACCGGCAATGATCATTGAGCCTGCGCGCGAGGCGGGGCTGGTATTCGGTGCTACCGAGTAGGTCACAATGCCATTCGCACTGCCGCTGTTGCCCGACGTGATAGTAATCCAGGGATCATCGCTCACTGCCGTCCAACCACAGCCGGTGGCCGTCACAGTCACCTGGTCACTGGCGATTCCGCTACTTGAGTAAGAAGAAGCGGTAGAAGATATCGATTGACTGCAGCTCGTCTCGGAAGAGATAACTGCACCACCATATGCTGTCCCTGCATAGATCCTGGAAGGGTTTTGCGGGTCGATGGCTAAAGCGGAAACATTTGCATGCCTCAAGTCGCTGTCGATAGAATTCCAGCTCTCCCCGCCATCGCTGCTCTTGAATGCTCCGCTACCCCAAGTCCCTGCATACAACGTGGTCGGGGTCTGCGGGTCAATGGCTAAAGCGGAAACGTATGGATTCGTCAAGCCGCTATTAATGGCTGTCCAGCTCTCTCCGCCATTGCTGCTCTTGAACACTCCGCCTTCCATGGTCCCAGCATACAAAGTGGCCGGAGTCTGCGGATTGATGACTAAGGCTAAAACAGAAAAATTTGGTAACCCGCTGGCAGTCCAACTCCCACCGCCATTGCTGCTCCTGAACACACCGCCTCCAAAGGTTCCCGCATAGAGAATAGGTGACTTTTGCGGGTCAATGGCCAAGGCCATAACACTGCTCATGGTCAAGCCTGTGTTGGCCGCACTCCAGCTCCCCCCACCATCGCTGCTCTTGAACACTCCGACTCCATCATAACTTCCCGCATACAGCGTTGTTGGCGTCTGAGGGTCGATAACCAGAGCATTAACACGGAGAGTACTAGGTAAGCCGACGCCAGCAGGACTCCATCTCCCACCGCCATCGGTGCTTTTGAATACCCCGCCAATAGTCCCTGAATACAGGTTTGTCGTTTTCTGCGGGTCAATGGCTAAAGCGTAAACGTATGAATTCGTCAAGCCACTATTAATGGCTGTCCAGCTTCCCCCACCATCACTGCTATTGAACACCCCGCTACTAAATGTCCCCGCATATACTATCGCTGGCATCTGTGAGTCGATGGCCAATGCGCACACATATGAATTTGTCAGACCGACGCTCATTTCAGTCCAGCTATCCCCACTATTGCTGCTTTTGAACTCACCTCCATTGGTTCCCGCATAGAGTGTGGCCGGCGTTTGGGGGTTGATAGCCAGAGCATTGACATTGAGATTACGAGGCAAGCCGATGCCTGAAGCGCTCCAACTCACCCCGCCATCGCTGCTCTTGAATAGTTCGGCATCGGTGCTCTCGAGTGCTCCGGCAAGAGTCCCCGCATACAATGTCGTCGGTGTCCGTGGGTCCATGGCTAAAGCAGTAACATCTGAAATCGGCAGGCCGGTGCTTGCTGCGCCCCAGCTTCCTCCACCATCGATGCTCTTGAATACCCCGTTAAGAGCCCCTACATATAATGTTGTCGGTGTCTGCGCGTCGATGACTAAAGCGTTAACATAATAAAAAAGTAAGCCGGTGTTAGTTGTGCTCCAGGTTCCCCCGCCATCGCTGCTCTTATACACTCCACCTCCATTAAACCCCGCATAAAGCGTGGTTGGTGTCTGCGGGTCGATGGCCAAAGAACTGATAGGTGAAGACGAACTGAGGATCGATGTCCAATTCCCTCCGCCATTGCTGCTCTTGAATACGTTGCAATAATGGCCGCTATAATTGGTTGCCGCGTAGAGTGTGGTCGGTGTTTGTGGGTCGATGGCTAAAGCGAGAACACTTGAATCTGGCAAACCATTGTTGATGGGTGCCCATGTTCTCCCACCATTGCTGCTCTTGAACACGCCGCCACTATCTAGCCCAACATATACGATAGCCGGCGTCTGAGGATCGATGACTAATGCGAGAACAAATGAAATTGGCAAGCCAGCGTTAGCTGTGCTCCAACTTCCCCCGCCATCGATGCTCTTGAATACACCGCCCGAAGTCCCCGCATACTGAGTGGTGGGTGTCTGCGGGTCAATGGCTATGGCATTGACTGCCCCTGGCGGCCCATGGCTGATCCATTGCGCCATGGCTACCGGCACTCCATTCAGAACGATTGTCAACAATCCCATCATCAATGAGAGCTTCAGGAGACTCCATCCGGTCTTTTCGAAAAAGTTCACGCTTAGTCTCAAACTTCCTGTCTTATGAAAAATGCGTTCGGGGAGATGGTATCAGAATCCTTTTGTAAAGGAACCTAATCCGGCTTTGTGGAAGTTGCGAGGGGCAGCCTAGACCCGTCAAAGTCGTTGAGCGCCACATCTCTAATCTTGCAAATTCTTTCCAGGGGTAGCCACGGTGAGCGATTTTGGCGAGCCATGGGCTCTTCCCTGCATTCCAAGACTCGCAAAAGACAGTCGGTATGACTGCCAAGACAAGCTTGTTTAGCGGATCCACTAGCATTGTCCAAATTGAATTTTCTATTCTGCCGAGTGAAGGGCATCCAAAATCAAAAAACGCACCAAAACTCATTTCGTCACATAATAGTGGCGGCTTTGAATGGTGGGCGTCAAATTCGGATCCGGCTGGATGAGTAATACTCTACCTCCCAAGGCCCGCAGAAAGTAAATGACTTCGTCCTGTGAAATATAATTGGCACACAGGGGATGAAGTCCGATCTTCTCGTAAAGGATGTGCTCGCTGATTCCAATCGCTCTCAGCAGAGAATACAGGCGGCGCCGGGGTTGGAAGCGGTTTCTCACCGGAATGTAGCTTAGCAGTTGAAAGACCAGGAGTCCCCCTCGCTTCAGCACCCGCAAGAACTCACCCAGATAATCTCGAATCACCCGGCGGCTGGCAATGTGTTGAAGCACCTTATTGGTATAGACCATATCGAAGCTGTTGTCCGGAAAGATTCCCAAGTGATTTTCGGTGTTTAAGATAAACCTGCAGTTCGGGTAGGGTTGATTCAGCTCCCGGGCTTTGGCCAACATATTTTCCGAAATATCCAGCCCATAGGCTTGCTCGAAATGGCCTGCCAGGGCTCGCGTCAATCGGCCAACCCCGCAGCCGAAGTCCAATACCATATCCTTCTTGGAGGGTCGTCCCAGCGGACGCGTCCAGTTCATGACTTGATTAATTTCCAACCACCCCGTATGGAAGAATTCATCAACCTTCCATCTTCCAAATTTACGGTCCGGAAACGTGAGAATCGCCCAGAAGGGATCCATCTGAGCCAAGTCTTCCCATTCTTGCTTGAGACGTTGGAGCGACATCGGACAACCTCATAGGATTCGTTGGAAAATAAAGAGTCGGGTGAAACCACCGTTTGGACTTCGATTAACCATTTGCCTGAGTATGCAGTCCAGAATGAGGCTTTGTGTCGTACCGGGAAAAAAATTTCTCAATTCATTGAGACAGATCTTAGGAGATGGGTGCATACTGTAATGGAGAGTTTCCAATGGCGCACAAGGGCTTCATCAATCAAAAACTTGGGAAGAGACTCGATTATCGCCAGAAGGGAAGTCGATCCAAGCACCAGTTCGAAAACAGGGCTTTCCATCAACGTGGTCTGGAGAAAACGGCCCGAGTAAAGAAATGACAATCGGTTTTCTCCCAAAGTTCTCTTCAACGCCCCAATCTTTAGAAAGCCACTAACAACAGGAGGAGAGAGGCTCAGACCGGGGACAGCCCAGAGGTATTTTTTGCGCCGTTTGAAAAAGTTCGGAGCTGCTTTCATTCGAAGACTCCTCACAGCAACTCATGGCTGTAAAGGGAGGACGCCCCCTAATGAATACAGCGTCAGCGATGAGTCATGGCTCCTGGAAATTTCTCGGCGCGGCATTCCTGTTCATCATAGGTTTAGGCCTGCTCATCGAAACGGATTCACTTTCTCCACTGGCACGGATCTTGAGCCAGCCCAGCCCCGCTCATAAGAAAACACTTCCCGCGCAAGAACAAGCGGACTCTACCCGTCATTCAAAAATCTCTCGTCAATCACACCCCCATGGCAAAGATGCATACGGGGTCGTCCCTCTTGGATTCGAAAGCAACGAGGGACAGACCGATCCAAAGATCGATTTTCTTGTTCGAGGGCAAGGATATTCAGTCTTCTTGAGCGCCGCTCAAACCGTGTTTCAATGGTCCACGGGGCGCGAGCCGCCCATCACAACCCGGATGGCAGCGCCGAATGACAAATTTCAAGCCTTGTCAATCGGTGCTTTGAATTCGCATTTCCTCCTGCCCCTTCCTTCCCCTCCATCTCTGGCGCAGTTGGTCTTTCCAGAAATTAATTCCGCTACGATCCACTCACCGCCATCTCCCTATCGGCGCGCCCGATCGATGGTCATGAGACTGGTTGGCTCTGACCCCAAGGCCTTTGGCGAAGGCCTGGACAAGCTCACGAGAATCTCCAGCGATTTCCGGGGAAATGATCCCAGCCGCTGGCGAACACGCCTTCCCAATTTTGGGCGGATTCGCTATCACAACGTTTACTCCGGCATTGACCTTGTCTACTACGGCCCGCGCGGAGCGCTCGAATATGACTTTGTCGTCTCTCCCGAAGCCAAGGTGGAGGCCATTCGACTTCTGTTTGAGGGTGTGGATGATCTTTCAATCAATGAGCAAGGCGATTTGCGGCTTGAAGCGGACGGCCTCGAGATCCTTCAGCACAGGCCGCACATCTACCAATGGAATCACGTGAGCAAAATCGAGATTGCCGGCGGCTATTCCCTTTCCGGGAAGAATCAAGTTGCGTTCTTTGTAGACCATTATGACATTTCCAAACCCCTGTATATTGACCCGGAATTAAGCTTCACCTTTATTTTTCCAGGAGGAGGCTTTGGATCATCGATTGTGGTAGATCCCGCCGGGGCTGTTTATCTCGCAGGGACGGCTGGACCTGATTTCCCGACGACCCCGGGGGCTTTCGAGCCTGATGGAGGAACATCGGGGCACATTTTCGTAGCGAAACTTAACCCGGCGGGAACTGAGTTCATCTATTCAACCTTCCTCGGAGGAGGGGCTACCGACATTCCGTACGGATTGGCCGTTGATGACCGGGGAAACGCTTATGTGGCGGGGTTCACGAATTCCCCTGATTTTCCAACAACTCCGGGGAGCATTCAAACACGCTACGCCAATGGCTCGACGCCCTTCGGACCTGCAGATGCCTTTATCTCCAAGTTAAACCCCACAGGGACGGCGCTTATTTACTCCACCTATCTGGGGGGAAAAGGGGACGATTCGGCCGCGGGAATTGCGGTGGATGCCGCGGAGAATGCCTATGTCACCGGATCAACCTCTTCCGTGGATTTCCCCATCACGCTCGGATTCCCGAATCCACCGGGCGCTTTTCAAAAACGTCTTGCCGGCAATACCGATGCTTTCGTCGCCAAACTTAATCCGTTGGGCTCAACTCTGGTCTACTCAACCTATCTGGGCGGAAGTAAATCAGATTTCCCGGCTGGGATCAGGTTGGGAAAGAGCGGCGATGCCTATGTGGCAGGAACAACCGATTCCATGGACTTTCCAGTAACAGCGGGAGCTTTTCAAACCCAGTATTTGGGCGGATCGTTTGCATTGGGAGGTGGCGACGCCTTTGCTGCAAGGCTTAATTCTTCAGGCACTGGATTGCTTTATGCCACGTACCTCGGGAGCAGTGATGCCGATACCGTCGTGGGCCTTTCCTTGGACAGTCAGGAGAACCTCTATATCTCCGGACAAACCAATCCTCTCAATTACTATGCTGAAAATTTTGTCAAGGCTGTGAATAACGCCGGCACCACTCAGATCTACTCCACTCATTTGGCAGGAGGCACATCTTCACCTCCTTCCGGGACCGGGAAAATTGAATTGGATGCCCTGGGAAATCTGTATGTGTTGGATTCTCACTCTTTAAAGAAGCTTGATCCTCGGGAGGACGTTCTCTTATACACGGTCCCCTTCGGTGGGTTTGATCCACGATACGACATTTCGGTTTTTGCCTTGGGCGCAGCGGGCGAATTCTTTGTACTGGGTCTGAGAAGCACCGGAGCCACGATTTATTGTGGGGGCGGAATCACCTCGATGTTTTACGACCATCAGGATGCCTTCCTCGCCAAATGGATTGAAACGCAAAGCAGTACTCTCTTCATCCCGATAGTTCTCTCCTCGTCTGGACTAAACAATTCCTTCTTTACCTCTGAATTGACGCTTACTAACACCGGTCAGAAAGAGGCTGCCGTCACCCTGGACTATGTTGCCGCTTTCGGCGGCGGAAGCGGAACGGCCTCCACTTCTCTGCCCGGCCTGAAGCAACAAATCGTTCCCAATGCGATCGAGTACTTGAGGTCTTTGGGACTACCAATCCCGGAAAATGGGAATCGTGGCGGCACATTGCGGATTCGCTTCACCGGGCTAGATTCTTCATCTGATGCGGCAGCCATGGTGCGCACCACAACCAGAGTCAGTGAGGGACGTGCCGGTTTGGCCTATGCGGGAATCCCTGAGTCTGGAACTTTGCAGGATCCAGTTTATCTTTTCGGATTGCGTCAGAACGCTCTCGATCGATCCAATGTGGCCGTACAAAATGCCGGAAGTCCCGCCGATGGCGACATCGTCGTGAGCCTCACCGTGTACTCGGGAGATCCGAATGACCCAGAAGCCCGCATGCTCCCTGAAATACGTTTGGCTCCAGGCGCATTCGAGCAGATCAACGGCATTCTGCAATCCAATGGGTTGGCTCTAAGTAACGGCTATGTCCAGGTCGAAAAGCTGAGCGGCTCGGCTCCCTACTACGCCTACGGCGTCATCAATGACCAATTGAGTTCAGACGGATCGTTTGTACCCCCGACACCGCAGTACATGGCAGCGGGTCAGTTCGCAATTTGGGTGCCGGCTGTGGTCGAATCCGGACAATTTAATTCTGAGGTCATCCTGACAAACTCAACGGGTAGCCCAAAAGTCATCGCCCTGACATTTATGGCTCAAGCACTGCAGAATGATCAAAAGTCGGTCAGTCTTTCGGTGGAACTCAAAGGTGGAGAACAAAAGATTTTACCGGGTTTCGTTCAGTATCTCCGCGAGCATGGCCAGGGCGTGGTTGGGCCAGTGGGCCCTACCTACGTTGGGACGTTAATAGCCACGGACGCAACTGAATTTCGATGTACGAACTTGGAAGGGATCTCGGTCAGTGCACGCACCTCGGCGCCTGGCAGCAGTGGCAACTATGGTGTCTACTATTCCGGGGCACCGCCACAAGACACTTCCAGCAACTGGATTTATGGCCTCCAGCAAAATGCTGAGAATCGGAGTAATCTGGCGCTCGCCGATACAATGAGAAATTCATATGAAGGACAGCCAGGGAATGAAATGAAGATTGAACTCTTCGATGGAGACACAGGTTCGAGAGTCAGCGTGCTTGAGCATATTCTGCTGGCACCCAGTGAGTGGAAACAATTCGGATCGATTCTCGAACAATATGCTCCCGGGGTTCGACAGGGATATGCGCGAGTCACGCGCACGCGCGGCGGTACGCCCTTCTTCGCTTATGCGGTCATCAATGACGGCTCCGCTCCCGGAGAACGAACGGGCGACGGAGCCTTTATCTCTGCTGTCTCTCCTTAAGGCCCTGCCCAGGACCCTCCTGTGCTTTATAAAGCGTCTCTGAAGTTTTTGGGGCGCGTCACGAAATTCCTCAGAACAAAACACGTTTCACTTCCATGACCGGCAATAAACTATCATTCCAGTTTTGAATGATTTTTGGAGAAGGCGGGCTAAGGGAAGGGTGTTCCCTGCCTTAATCTCAAGGAGATTCCCGTGTATACTGTTCACTGGGAAAACCGGTCGTGAAAAATTCACGTTCGGCAACTGGCTTCACGATCTTCGACATTCCTCTCGTTGGGAATGTTGATGGAGAATGAAAGCAATGTTCGATCTTGAGGTCACCGAGGTCTCCTCTTTAGAAGAGTATCGTATCTTTGCGTTCCGAATCGGGCAGAAAACTCGAAGAAGAGAGTTTGAAGTTCGTGAATTCATTAAAAAGTCGCGCTCTTCCGTCGTCACTGGTTTCTGCTGTATTTGCAAAGCTAATATGCAGTTCAGCTTGCCCTTAAATCATGCCAACACCGATTCAGAAGACTCCTTGAACTGGCGGGAGTGTTTGGAATGCTCAGCCTGCCACCTCAATAATCGCAAGCGAGGATCGTTTCACTTGTTCGAATTGTTCGGAGTGCCTCAATTAGAGAGCGCGATCTATGTCACCGAGCAAAGAAGCCCGTTTTATTCGGCGCTCAACAAACTTTATCCGAGAACCGTAGGCAGCGAATATTACGGGACAAGCTATCCATACGGAGAAGAAAGATTGATCCGGGTGGCTCATGACCAGATGAAGATTCGGAATGAGACGATCACGGCCCTGACTTTCCAGGACAATTGCTTTGATTTCGTTCTCTCTTTTGAAGTGTTTGAGCACATCCCGGATTATCGGAAGGCTCTATGCGAGTGTTGGCGATGTCTCAAACAGGGAGGGAAACTTTTCTTTACGGTACCGTTCAACACGGATTCCCAGCCGAACATTGCGCGGTCTGTCTTGAATCCGGATGGGACCATCGTGCACTTGCTGCCTCCCGAGTATCACAGCGATCCTGAACAAGAGGGCGGCATCCTTGCCTACCACAATTTTGGCTGGGATCTCTTGAAGGATTTGAGAGAAATTGGGTTCCGAAAGGCGACGGGTCTATTTTGTTGGTCGTTGAGATTTGTCTACTGGGGTCGATCCAACATAGTGTTCATGGCTCAAAAGTAGGAAAATGCAGAAAAGACATCCTGTTCTCCCAAGAGAAACAAGTCACCCGCATCGAGGCCAATTTGGCCTTTCCAGCCATTCTTGTCGCATTTTTCAATAATGACCCGGCGACAAAGCTTTGATTCTCTTGGAACTGAGTTGACATTGGGAGGAGCCAGGCAACTCGAAATCGTTGTGAACCATCCATTCCGATGACAAGATTGGGCACGACTAGATTCTGCCCTTGGGCCAAACAGGTGATTGTGCGAAAAGCCTATCTGATCTTTCCCCTCCTCCTTGGTTGTTTGCTCTGCCCTCGAGAGTGGTCTACCGCCCCGGCTCAGTCCACTCAGGAAAACGATCAAAAAGAAAAACCTTTCACGCTGGAAGTCGATGTAGACCTGGTCAACGTCAGTGTCGGCGTGATGGACTCTTTCGGCAAGTACCTCCTGAATCTCAAGAAGGATGACTTCAAGGTATTTGAGGACAAGGTGGAACAAAAGATCACCAATTTTTCTCCCGTGGACGCTCCTTTTTGCATTGGCTTGATACTAGACACCAGCTACAGCACGGTGAACAAACTTGGCAAGATTCAGGACGAAGCGATCCTATTTACGCAACAGATCCATCCCGATGATGAGGTGATGGTGGTTTCTTTCGACGATACCGTGCATTTGGAGACCGATTTCACCCAAAATCGGCATGCCGTGGAGCGGGCCATTAAAATGACCAGGACGGGACAATCCACGCAACTGTACGAAGCCGTCTACCTCGCCCTGCATGACAAGCTGAGGAAGAAGCGGGAACGTAAAGCGATGGTTTTGTTCACAGACGGTGTCGATACATCGAGCCCCACGTCTTCGGCTCATGAGACCATAGAGGAAGCCAAAGAAGCCGATACGATCATCTTCCCGATATTTTTCGACACGAGACGGGATGTCTTGCAATCTTCGAGGACAACTTCGCCAATTCCCAGGACAGGCGGTGGTCCGAGTTTGCCCCTCCCCAGCCCATTTCCCCGCATCGATCCCCAGAGTCCCACCCAGCGTCAAGGCGATGATGAAAGAATCAATATGGAGTATCTCCAGGGCAGGCACTATCTCCAGGATCTGGCCAACGCCACCGGAGGAACCCTTTATGTGGCAGAAGGCGTGGATTCCTTGGGAGATGTCTTTGCGCAAATAGCCGCTGAGCTCCGCAGCCTGTATGCTTTGGGCTACGTTTCATCGAATCAAAAGAAAGATGGAAAGTTTCGAAAGATTTCAGTGACCGTAAATCTCCCTAACGCAACCGTGAAAGCCAAAAAAGGTTACCTCGCCAAAAAGGGTTAAGGCCTGTTAAAATTCCTACCTCGTGAAGAGTTGAGGGAGGAAGCCATGGCTGGACTGAAAGCGGTTGTCGTGGGGACTGGGATGATGGGGCCTGGAATTGCGATATCCCTGAGCGCCACGGGGATCGAAACCGTTTTAGTGGGACGGACCCAGGAATCAACCCAGCGAGGTTTCTCCCAATCCCTAAACTACCTTCAGGTGCTTCGAGAGCACCAACTGATCAATGCCGTCCAATTCGACGCTGGCCAGTCACACCTAAGCTCATCGTCTCGTCTGAACGAAGCACTATCCACCAGCGACTTTGTTTTTGAATCGATCCCGGAGAACCTGGCTTTGAAGCAGGAGTTCTTCAAGCACCTGGACGAATATTCCCCCAAAAATGCCATCTTATGCAGCAATACTTCCGGGATCAGCATTACTCGAATTGCAGAAGGGGCCAAATACCCTGAGCGGATCATGACCGCCCATTTTTGGAACCCGCCCCACCTGATGCCGTTGGTGGAAGTCGTCATGGGGGAGAAAACGGACGAGGGTTCAGCCTTGCGGGTGATGGAGATTGTGCGGCGGTGTGGGAAAAGCCCGGTCTTGGTAAGAAAAGACACCCCTGGGCAGTTGGGAAACCGATTGCTCCAGGCCCTCGTTCGGGAAGCCATTCACATCGTGCAGAGCGGAATTGCTTCTGTGGAAGCGGTTGACCTGGTGGTCAAGAGAGGCTTCGGGTTGCGTATGCCTGTCTGGGGAATTCTGGAACATGCGGATGCCGTTGGCCTGGATCTGGTCGAAGCAGTGCAAAATTATGTCTTACCCCACCTCAATCAAGAGACCCAAGCCTCGCCACTGCTCGGGGAGAAATTGAACCTGGGAGAGGCTGGAGTGAAGTCTGGAAAGGGATTTTACGACTGGGAAGTGCGAGACATCCAGGCAGCCAAGCGAAACCGGGATGAATTTTTGATTGAATTCCTCAAAAAACACCAATCTGAGAGACTCGCCCCCTAACCAGCCTGCTATCAAGTACAAGGCCTTTTGCCCCATGCGGCGCCAGGGCTTCTCTCGCCAAAGTGGATAGGAGACTCACTTGCCAGGCATTGCTGCGGCCCCCCAATTTTCAGGGTTTCTGTGGTATGATTTGCATTTTTAAAGGATGAAGAAGCCACCGGTTATTAACAAACCCTTATGAATCTAGTCGAACTTAAGCCAGCCAAAGCCTCACGGTCCAAGACTGCCGATGGCGTGAACAAGCTGAAAAATGCCCTCAGGCTGAAGAATCAAGAGATTGAAGTCCTGCACCAAATCAGCCAGGCCGTCAGCGGGAACTTGAATCTGGAAGATGTCCTCCGACACATTATCGATCTCGTCACCGAGGTGACCCGAGGCGACGCCTGCCTGCTCTACCTGGTTGACAAATCCAACGAGGAGTTGATCCTTCGGGCTTCCAAAAATCCGCACCCGAGAATTATCGGAAGAATCAAAATCAAGCTGGGGGAAGGAATCACGGGGTGGGTTGCCCGGGAGAAACAACTGGTTGCCATTCAGAAAAATGCCAGCAACGACCCGCGCTTCAAACTGTTTCACAATCTGCCTGAAGATCGTTATCAGGCATTTCTATCGGTCCCTGTCATCACCAAGAACGAGGCCATCGGAGTCATCAATGTACACCACCGGCGGCCACACAAGCATACGGAAAGCGAGCAAGCACTTCTCATGACTATCGCCACTCAAGTGGGGGGCGCCATTGAGAATGCCCGCTTGTATGAAGAGACGAAAAAGAAAGCCTTTCAGATTGAAACCTTGTCCAAGGTGAGCAAGACGATTACTTCGAATCACTACCTCGATGAGATGCTCAATCTGATCGTGTCGATGATGGCCGAAGCGATGAATTCACCCATCTGTTCGATCATGCTGCTGGATGAGAACAAGGAAGAACTTGTCATCAAGGCAACCCAAAGCCTCAGTTCCGCTTATGCGACCAAACCGAACATCAAGGTACACAAGAGCCTGCTGGGGCGCGTTGTCATCGATCGGAAGCCGCTAGTCATCCGCGATGTGACGCAGGAAAAAGGCTACAACTATCCGGAACTGGCCCGCCAGGAAGGGCTCCGCTCCTTAGTCTCCGTCCCACTTACCATCAAAGACAATGTCATCGGGGTTTTCAATCTCTATACGTCTCAAGAACGCTACTTCTCAGTTGAAGAAGTGCAACTGCTTTCGACGGTGGCCAATCAAGCCGCCGTAGCCATCGAGAATACCAAGCTCATGACGGAGACTCTGGCCATGCAGGAAGCTCTGGAAACCCGAAAACTGGTGGAGCGGGCGAAAGGGGTTTTGATCCGGCAGGAGAAACTTTCCGAAGATGAAGCCTACCGTATGATTCAACAGAAGAGCATGAAGTTGCGCAAATCCATGCGCGAGATATCCGAAGCAATTATCCTGGCGGCAGAAATCAAGACTTAGGCCGGCGCCCTCAGCGGCTAGAGACGCGGGATCGCTCGATGGAACCGTGTCATCGCGAGGCAGGGCTGAGAAGCTCAGCCTTTAGTCAGGCACATTTCGCCATTGACAAACGCCACTGAATCACTAAAATGGGGCCTTCGATTATTGGCGTATGAAGAAACTGAATCATCCAATCCTTCGCGATCGTTTTGCAAGTCCCCGTATGCACGGTGATGCGCATTTTTTCAACTTTACCTTTAGCTTCCTGTTCTCGTGGAGGTTCGGGAACAGGCGGGCAGGTTGAGTCGAGCGCATCAAAGCCGAGAATTCACCAAGCCCGCCAATTTGGCGGGTTTTTTTTTGCTTAAAAGGAGCCAGATTTATGATCATCTCAATGGTGCCCCATGCGGCCCAGGAACAAATCGACCATGTTTGCGATAAGATCAAAAGTTTTGGGTATACTGCCCATCCCATCTACGGGCAGGAGCGAGTGGTAATTGGCGCCATCGGCAGCGGCAAAGACAAGGATCGGATTATTGAAGTCATGGAATCCATTCCAGGAGTCGAATCTGTGATCCCTATTCTGCAACCTTTCAAGTTAGTCGGCCGCGAATTGAAGAAGGAAAAGACGCTCATCAAGATGGATGGATTCACAATTGGAAGCGATCAATTTGTGGTCATGGCCGGTCCCTGCTCGGTGGAATTCAGGGAACAGATTCTGGACACCGCGGAACGGGTGAAGAAGGCAGGAGCCAAGGTCCTGCGCGGAGGAGCCTTTAAGCCCAGAACCTCTCCCTACGACTTTCAAGGACTCGAAGAGGAAGGCTTGAAATTGCTCGCCGAAGCTCGCGAACGCACGGGGTTAAAGATCATCACTGAAATTATTTCTCCTGAAAACATCGAACTGGTCAACGAGTATACGGACATCTTCCAGGTTGGGGCGAGGAACATGCAAAATTTCGCTCTGCTCAAGCGCCTGGGCAAGGTTTCCAAACCGGTCATGCTGAAACGCGGCATGATGTCCACTTTGAAAGAATTCCTGATGTCCGCGGAATACATTGTGTCACAGGGCAACCCCAATGTAATTCTCTGCGAGCGGGGCATACGAACATTTGAAACGTATACCCGGAACACTCTCGATATCGCGGCCGTTCCGGCACTGAAGCAAATGTCGCATCTGCCCGTGTTCGTTGATCCAAGCCATGGAACGGGAAAGCGCAGTCTCATTCCACCCTGTGCCAATGCTGCCGTGGCAGTGGGAGCCGATGGCCTGATCGTTGAGGTTCATCCCAATCCAGAAGAAGCTTATTCGGACGGACCTCAATCGCTTCTTCCGGAAGAATTTGAAAACCTAATGGCGGGTGTCAGGAAGTATTTGTCGGTAGACGGAAGATACTTGTAGTACGGGAGCGGATTTTCTGCCCTCGCATCAAAGGCAGGCAACTCCTTATTCTGTATAACGCATGCTACCTGGCAGGAAGTTTCTAACCCAGCAGGTCTCGAATCAGTTCATTCGAGCGGCCCGCGTCCTTCGAGTTAACGAGTACCTGATTGGTGGACGCCGGTCGGGCACTTTTGTTTCCGCTGGCTGATTCAACGACGCACAGGATCCCATTTCGGGTTAAATGGTCTTTGATCCGGTGTGCTTCTTCCAGACTCGCTGACTCTCTCACCAAAACCAGGTTCTCAACCTGCGAGTCGTAAAGATTTGGATCTTCCAACTCCACTAACAAATCGATACGACATTCAGGACAACGACGGATTCCTCCGCCAAATTCAGCCCCACATTCCGGGCAATACGCCATGCCTCCTCCAAAGCGATCTGAGCAAAGCTATTCGGATGGGATCAACACAATATTCGAAACGTGTTTAGCCGTATTTTCTACATTCACAGTAATTTTTCAACTGGTTTTATGTTGGAGCTGATTTTCGGTGAATGGAAGTCCAGAGTATGGGCTGGAACGCCGAACGGCAATCATTTGAGCCACAATGCTGACGGCAATCTCTTCAGGCAGTATGGCGTTGATATCGAGCCCTAAGGGAGAAACCACTCGAGACAGTTCCTCTGCGGCAATACCTTCCGCAATTAGATTATCGAAGATGTTCTTTTTTTTGAACTTACTTCCTATCATCCCAATGAAGCGGGCCCTGGTTTTCACTGCCCAGCGCAACACGTTTTGGTCTTCTAGATGACCGCGCGTGACAATAATCAGGTAGGAAAACTCGTTAGGTCTGATCCTTTCGAAAGTCGTTTCAAAGCTATCTGCATATATTTCAATAGCTTCCGGAAACCTCTCCCGGTTGGCATAGCGGGGGCGATCATCAATGATCACTGTATTAAACCCAGCCACCGTTGAGATCTTGGAAATGGATTTTGAGATATGTCCGGCTCCGAAGATATAAGCGGTCGGAGTGGCTAGAATTGGTTCGACAAAGATCTCTACTTTTCCTCCGCAGATCAATCCCGTCTCGAGACTGGCAGGATCCGTCAGGTCGAAAAGAAGTCGGCGGGGCTTTTCTTCGAACATGACCTGCCTGGCGGCCTTCCAGACGTCATTTTCTACACATCCTCCCCCCACGGTGCCGATGGTCGTTCCATCCTCAAGCACCAGAATCTTCGCCGTTTCAAAGCTTGGGACGGAGCCCCGAATCTGGATGATGGTCGCCAAAGCGGCTCTCTTCCCTTCTCTCCTCAATTTGGCAATTTCTTCATAAATGTCCACGTTAGGCTTCAACTCGCTCATGCAACTCCCAATGATTCAACCGATTTCCACCCGACTGACTCAGGTTTCAGTATAATCGAAACGGCACGGTTTTCAAAAATGGATAAAGGCGAAGGCCGGATTCACCGATAACTCACGCGAGAGGCCAAAAAAGCGAATAGGGAGCGGCTCCAGACTTGGATTTTCCCTTGTCCATGGCCAATTTCAAACATCTTGACACCCTTTTCATTTTTTGTATACTCTGCCAAAAGTTGTAATGTTTTTAGGGCCTTGATCTCGAAGGCAGGTCGAACAAGAGGTAGAAAGTAGATGCGAAATCCGAATCGAACTTGGTTTCGAGGCTTCTTCAAGTAATAAAAACATGTACGACGAATTTTTATCATTTGAAAGGAGTCTCGAGTCTAATGAGTAGAGAGACTGGTAAAGTAAAGTGGTTCAACAACGCCAAGGGGTATGGCTTCATCGAGCGTGCATCGGGTGGTGATGTATTTGTGCATCACACCGCGATTCAAGCCGAAGGCTATCGCACTTTGGAAGAAGGGCAGCAGGTCGAGTTCACTGTAGTGCAAGGCCCCAAGGGTCTCCAGGCACAAGAAGTCACCAAGCCGGCGCAGTAAGAAACTGCCACCGCTCAAGTTCTTCGGGCCCTGAAACTTCCTGGTTTCAGGGCTTTTTTCTGGTATGTACTGAATCTGTGTCATTCAGCCGTGTAGATTCCCCGATGTGATTTCCTTCCTTTCCTTTTAGAAATCCTTCCTTGCTTTTTCTTCAACTTGAGAACATTCTGATTGAACTCTTGTGGATCGGATTCCAATTAGATTCCCTGCCAATGAGAATTTGATGCCCAAACCAATGCGAGCAGATGAAGCAGCAAGTTTCCGACTCTGAAAGTTGAGCAAATACAACATGAATGAGAAAGTCTCTGGCGCATTCCCCTCCACTGTCGGGCTTCCTGGAGGCCTTTTGGTATCGGATGGGCTCGTTCAGCCCGCAGCCACGATTGCTTTTACGGAAGGCCCGGCCGTCGACGCCGAAGGAAATGTGTACTTCAGCGACATCATCAACAGCCGGATCATGCGGCTGGCAGCCAATGGCTCCGTAAGCGTTTTCCGCTCCGATAGCGGGCGCACTAACGGAAATCTGTTTGATCAGCAAGGCCGACTGATCAGTTGTGAAGGCGCCGAGATGGGCCCTGAAGGCCGGCGCAGAATCGTTCGCACTGATCTGCGGACAGGGATTATCGAAGTCTTAACCGAAGGGTTTCAAGGCGTTCGCTATAACAGTCCGAATGATCTCGCCATTGACAGCCGCGGACATATTTATTTCACGGATCCCTGCTATGGAGACCGCTCTCACATGGAAATGGAGATCGAGGGGGTTTATCGCATCGGCCTGGATGGAATCGTAGTCAGGGTTTTGGAACAACCGGCTATTCAACGACCCAACGGAATTGCCATTTCGCCTGACGACCAGTTGCTGTATGTCGTCGACAGCAATCCGAATGTTGGCGGGAACCGGAAAATTTGGGCCTTCGACGTCCAGGCTGATGGCCGTGTCGGCAATCAAAGACTGGTCTTTGATTTTGCTCCGGGTCGTGGAGGAGATGGCCTCCGACTGGATATGGATGGCAATATCTGGGTGGCGGCGGGTGTCAACAGGCCCCGGCATGGCGGAGAAACCGCTGACGTTCCGGCAGGAATTTATGTCATCACCCCGCAGGGCAAACTCTTGGGTCGGATCCCTGTGCCTGAGGATCTTCTCACAAATCTGACCTTCGGCGGAAAAGACAAAAAAACGTTGTATATTACGGCTGGCAAAACTTTGTTTAAGACCCGGATTCCCGTCTCGGGATATACAGTCTTTCCACCGCTCACCGAATAGAAGACCAAGCAACACGCAAGTGACGCGGCCCCCAGAGCAGTTGTCTTTCAAGTTCAATCCAATACTTGCCCCCGTCCCGAGGATTATTTTATAGAAATGACTTCTCGTGTTTCCTCCGCTTCTGCTTCAGTCAGCAACTTACGTCAGGAAATCTGCGAATGCCGGCTTTGCCCGCGGTTAGTTCGTTGGCGCGAAGCCATCGCCCGCGAGAAGGTAGCGCGCTTTCAACATTGGGAGTACTGGGGAAAACCCGTGCCCAGCCTCGGAAGCATTGCGGCGCGTCTTCTCCTTGTGGGTTTGGCACCGGCGGCTCATGGAGGCAATCGCACCGGCAGAATGTTTACTGGAGATCGCAGTGGGGATTGGCTCTATCGCTCACTTCATAAATTTGGATTTGCCAGTCAGGCACGCTCCGTTGACCGGAATGACGGATTGGAACTCCTGGATTGCTACATTACCGCGGTGCTTCATTGCGCTCCTCCAACAAATAAACCAGACCGTGTGGAAATCATGAATTGCCGGCCCTACTTGCTGCGAGAGCTGAAGTTACTTTCCCAGGTTAAAGTAATTGTGGTTCTTGGCAAACTGGCCTTTGATCAGGTGTTGACTCTCCTTCCGCCGAGAGAACTCAAGAAGCGGCCGCCATTCCGACACGGGCTCGAATTGGATCTCAGTCCTGGAATTCGGATGATTGCTTCCTATCACCCCAGCCAGCAAAATACCTTCACTGGCAGATTGACAGAGCCCATGTTTGACGCCATCTTTCGCAGGGCGCGTGCGCACCTGGAGAAGTAAAGGCGGCAGAGGGAATTGGTTTCTCTGATCAATGTTCAAATCAGTCTTCTCCGCTCTCTTGACATGGGCGCGAAAAGGCAATAACTTTTTGAACATCGTATCCCTGATTTGAATCTGAAATTCACAATGCTCCAAGAAATTCGTTTGTTTCCGTCTTTTTTCCTCTTAGTCATTGCTCTTGTCGTACCGGCCCAGGACGCTTCGAAAGTCTACCAAACGGCCCAGCGTCCGCGAGCTTTAGCATTGATCGGAGATCGCTATCATAGTTTTGTTCATATTCGCGACGGCCTCACGCCAGCCTTTGCCCGCGAGAATGTACCCGTGACTTTTATTGAGAACGTGGAGGCTTTGAGCGCAGAGGCACTGAAACAGGTTCAACTGTTGGTGATTTTGCGCGACGGGATGAACTGGCCAAATGGCTACGATCAGCCCCACGTAAAATGGATGACAGAGGCCCAACAGCAGGCAATCTGGGATTTTGTCAACGCGGGTGGAGGGTTCCTGGCGTTGCACAATGCCCAGGGACTATACCCGCCCGCGGGATTGTATTACAAATTATTAGGAGGAGATTTTGGAGGCCACCCTGACCCGGCCTTTTTTGCCATTCGCGTTGAGAATCATCAACATCCCGTCACGGCGGGAGTCGAAGACTATGAGATCTTCGATGAGCAACACATGGTGAAATATTTTCTCGACCGCGAACACCTGCTCCTGCGCAGTATTTCCAAGAATAATCAGGAGGCAGCCGCAGGTTGGTGGCAAGAGATCGGAAGGGGTCGGATGGTTTACCTTGCCCCCGGTCACACCAGTGAGGGCCTCAACCACTCCATGACACAACGTCTGATCCGCAACGCGATCCGCTGGTGCGTCAAGGAATAGACTCAGAATAAGACTATTGATATCAATTCTTTAGCTGTCGTCGAACTCAGGGCGGAAGAGCCTCGTCAAGAAGTCACACGAGTAGCATACGTTTCATTTCTTGACTCTATTGCGATAAGGGATAAAATAGCTTTGGGGTAGTTTCAGAGAAGCGTATCGCAGCGCGTTGTTCTCTCCTCACTCCCCGCACGGCCAGCACTCTGCTGGCCGTGCCTGCTTATAGGCCTCTTTCAGGGAAATTTGCTCTCACTGAATGCTCCCGCAAACACTGGCGCAACAGCCATAGCGCGACCTCGATGAAAATCAAGCTCGTTGCTCTCGACATCGATGGCACCCTGCTCGACAGCCAGGGCGCCTTGCCCTCGGAGAATGTCAAAGCGATTGAGGAAACCCTTCGCCAGGGAGTAAAAATCATACTGGTCACGGGTCGCCGTAGTGGAACGGCTCTTAAGGTGGCCGCCTCGCTCAAACTCGATGGCCCGATCATTGTTCACAACGGGGCCCTCATCAAGACTCCTCAGACACCACATCGCATTCGATCCCAATTTATCCAACGCGAAACTGCCCGGCATATTCTGTCAAACACCGAACATTTCCGTGAGTTTGTGGTCTTACATTGCGACAAAAGTACGCCGGGCCAACAGGTCGTCCATTCGAGCACTCGTCGCAATCCCGTATTGCAAAACTATCTGTCTCATTTCCCTGATGGAGTTTCCGAAACCCGTGATCTGATGGGCGTACTGGATGACGATTTGATTCAATTAATGTTCTGCGGCCAGTTGGCTGCCGTGCGGGAAATCGAAGACTATCTCTTGCTTAATGATCTCAGCCGGCAGGTTACGATGACCAAAACTTATTACGCTGAAAAGGACTTGGGCATCATCGATCTACTCGACAAAGGATGTTCAAAAGGAAGCGCGTTGAAATTCCTGGCCAGCCACTACGGCCTGATGCCTGAAGAAATCCTGGCTATCGGAGACAACCATAATGATTTGGAGATGCTGGAATTTGCCGGAATCGGAGTCATTATGGGAAACAGCGTTCAGGAGCTTAAGAGTCGAGGGTTCCACGAAACCGCCAGCAACAACGACGGCGGTGTGGCCCTTGCCCTGCGTCAGTATGTTGGTTAGCGACTCTTAAGCGATCCCGAGCTATCTGCATTCATCCCACTAATTTGAAGCGACTTCTTTTGTTGAGTCATTGCGAAGTATTCGCACTTCAACACGCCGGCTCTTCTTGGCACTGTAACTGCCATCTTCAGCAATGAATTTGGATTCGCCCATGCCCATGGTTCTCATTCGGAAGAGCGGAACCTGATGCTTCTCCGACAGATACCGAATCACGCTGGCCGCCCGATTCTGGCTGAGCACCAAATTATAATCGGCAGACCCGCTGGGATCGGCAAAACCCTGAATTTCAAGAATATAGCCTTTTGATTCCTTGAGTTCCTGGGCCAGCTCGTCGAGAGTGGTCTCAGCAGAAGCATCCAGCTGACTGCGATTTATTTTGAAGTCCACATTGAGAACTCTTACGGAACGATAATTTTCAACGTTGCTCAGACGATCTGTGAGCCGAGTCTGGGTGTCATCCACAGACTTCATGGCAAGTTTGGCAGATTCAGTCGCGGCCGTCGCTTTTTGATCGGCAGCGATCGCCTTGGCGTCGGCACCCTGAGCCGTGTTCATGGCGTTGTTGATTCCCGCCTGAGTCTTCTCGTCAAGGTTCTTGATCGCTATCGCCTGTTGTTTACCGATCTCTTCAAGCTCATTCATGCGTCCGGTAAGTGGATCGACCTGCTTTTTCACATATTTCTTGGTTACAAATGGCCATGCCCCAATCTGGGTCGGAAGAATGATGCTCAAACCCATGGCAAGAACCATCAGCTGAATGAAACCGGTCTTTGGTTTGTTTGCGTTCACTTGGTTTCTCCTTTGACTTTTGCTGATCCCTACAGAGGGTGTACCTTAGTCTGCGGTGTAATAAAGCAATCGTCATGCCAGCGGCCAAACTTTACTTATCTCTCGCTTTTTAAATCATTTAGAGAAAACGCTCTGGAGAAACAACAAATGAGCAAGGAATAAAGAAATTACAAATTCGAGGAATTTCTACCTTCTCAGGGGTAGAGCGGTGAGGCTTGGATAGGACCTCGAAAATGGGGACCGATTTTGAAATATTCGTGGGCTAAGACTCGGGGAAAGATCGGGAGGAAGGCCCTAATTTTAGGATATCCTTTCTAATTTATGGATGAGTCCCGCGTTCTGTGAATTGAAGCCTGACTGAAAACCATATCCTTTCTGGTTCGGGCCAGCTTTGATTCGAAAAAAAGCTCGGTATAACTCTTCGTGATGTACTGTTCCGCAGAAAAGCCAAGGGCCGCAGCGATCAATCGAATCGATTTGGGTTTTCCTTCAATTTCAACGAAATTTCCAATCGGAGTCTCATCGATGGTAACAATTACCGAGCTTGGGGACTTCGAATCTTCGGGACTGAACATAGTGCGATATTTCTCGTATCGAAAGCGGGGTTTCAATCCTAACTCAGCAAGGATTTTGAGAAATGTGGAGGAGCTATGAACCTCAGTTTCCAATTCCAGCCTGATTTTGTAGTGTTTGGATTGGAGACTTGATCCTTTGAAGGTGAGCAGGTTTTGGTTTAGATAGTCGCGCAGTCTTAAGAGCTGTCCCTTCTTTCTCAAAGTTTGACCGTCGAAATCGAATACCCAATTCTTTTCCAGTGCCCTGGGAGTGTCCTGGCGAAACCCCATCTTGAGAAGCTGCTTTCGTATTCGCTTTGGATCCTCGATGGCGAGCTTGATTTCAACTTCCAAAGGCACCCGAGACGTTCCACGTTTGTTCATCCAGTGGCTCCAGGAATCAGTTCATCACTTATACCAGCAGACGAGGCTCGAAGGCTACTCATCTTTGTTGACCGGGAATCGCCCATCTTTCAGCGAGGAGAGGCTCTGGATTGCCGATCCCTGCTTCCATGGAATATTTCTGCTGGCTGGGATAGACTCATAGCATGGAAGATCTTAATCCAGTTCCCCTTCTCCTCAAGGAGCAGATTCAATCCGTAATCCGAGACCAATGGCGGAAAGCAGCTGATTCTTATGCCACCATTCCGCTGTCCCTTGAGGCATTCGAAAACAAGGTTTTCCAGGTGTTGCACAAGGCATTAGTACAGATCCGGGATACCGCCGCGCCTGTGGCCATTGAGTCAGAATTAATGCACCTGGTCAGTCAACTCCATTGGCAGGAGCTTTATTTGACGACGGCGTGTGCGCACGGGGTTGAAACAGCCTGGCAGTTATTTCATTCCAGCTTTAAAAGCACCATTTTGAAAGCAGCCACGAAATGCGCTGCCAATTCGAGTGATGGCCACGAGATGGCGGATTCCTTTCTCTCGGATTTGTATCTACCCTCGCCATCTGGAGCGACGGCGGACGAGAAAAAGATCGGAATGTATTCCGGGGTAGGTTCACTGGAAGGATGGATCAAAGTGATTCTAGCTCGCCAATCCATCGACAAAATCCGATCGCAGAAAAGACAGGTTTCCATCGACGACTTGGAGTTTGAGCCTCCATCGACTGAGGATTCCTGGCGGGCAGATTCGCGGGTTCTTGAGGATGACCAGGCACGCGCGCTTCAGATGGTCTCATCAGGGCTGACGGAAGCGCTGCGAGTTCTTGAGCCACAGCAAAAAATGATCCTACAGCTTTATTATTTGCGGAAAGTCACCCTTAAGGAAATTGGAACCCTGCTGCAGGTGCATGAATCGACAATCTCCCGCAACTTGGACCGCTTGAAAGCTCAGCTGTTGGCTGCAGTAAGCGATCACCTTCAAAAAAACTTCAAAGTAAAGAAGACAGAGGTCAGACACATCATCGGGCTTGCCCGTTCCCATTTCGAATTCGATTTGAATCAGATCTTAACCGAATGACATGCAATTCTGTCCGTTGGCTCCGTCTAAGGAGTGAGGGCCCCATGACGCAGAGTGAAAAAGAACCACTGGAAGTGCTGTTAAGAAAGCACTTGGAAAGACAACCTGAAATCAATGAAGGCAATAAAGATTGCCCGGAACCGGACTTGGTTGCCGCGTATTTCGAGCGCAGTCTGTCGCCTGCCCTCCAGAGCACTCTGGAACGACATGTCGCGTCCTGCAGCCGCTGCCAAGACGAATTGGCATTCTTACTCAAAACTTTTCCGACTGAGCCGCAAGCACAGCCCAGCATTGAGCTATCACCCTTTAGAAAAGTTATTGATTGGCTTGGATTTACGAGGCCTGGCCCGTTCGTTTTAAAACCAGTATTCGCCCTGGCCCTTATCGCCTTGGTGAGCGGCATTTTGGGATATCGAGTTATCCTCGAACAGAAACATTCCCCCGGTAAAGAAACCGAGATCGCAGAATCTATTGGTAAGACTGCAGAGCCACCAACATTCATGCCTGAAGCGGCGGATGATCGAAGAATTCAAGAAAAAGGAGACGAGGCTCGAGATGCGGCTTCTCCCTCCACCGATGTCTTGGCTCGGAAAGGAAAGTCCACTATTGAGCCGGGAAGGCGACGCCTGGATCAAACTCCCGATTCTCAATCACCCGGCGCCGGAAACGCAGTTGGCGGAGCCCAGGAAGTACAGACTACTCCATCGAAAGCGAGTTCCGAAAACGAACGTGCAGAAGCCATTCCACAGGCCATGGCAAAGCAGCCCTCTGAAGAGGAACCGCGTAAAGAAGTCGCGACCAACCTGCCTGCTCTATCTGTTCAAGAGAAAGCGCTATCCGGAGGAACTCCAGCCTCGGTTCCCCCGGCAGCGCCAGTTGCGAATCAAGTTGCCATGGAACAAGATTCTGTCGGAAAAGATCAGGCGGTCCTGAAGGACAAAAAAGTTGAAGGCCAGCCTCAAATGGGGAAATTTGCCTCTGGCCAGCTCGGTGGCGTCGCCGCTCTTGCCAGGTCATCCACGTCTCAAAAGCAAAAAGACATCGGCTCGGAGAAAAGCGTTTCTGCGTCCACGGCGGATGAAAGCAAGAAAGAATCCCGCACCTCCCATGCGCTGCTTACATCATCATCTCAATCGCGACTGATGCAGGTTTCGGGAAAAACCTTTGAACTCCGTGAAAATGTGTGGGTCGATCTTGAAACTGTAACTGAAAAGGAGTTTGCCCCGCTTGTTATCCGCCGAGGCTCTTCCGAATACCAGGCTCTTGAGAAAGAATTATCCTCGTACCGAGAGATCCTCGATCGCCCGGAAGACTGTGTGATCAAGCTGAAGGAAAAGATCTACCGAATCACGAGAAAATAGCTTCCTGCGTCTAAAGTCTAAGGTCAAAAGCCCAAGGGCATAAGAATTTCAAATGGAAAATGTCAAATGACCGATGACAGATAGAAAAAGGTCGAAAGTCTAAGGTCAAGGGTCAAAGGTCGCAGTAAGAACTCTTGATCGCCATCATTCCGTACTTCGGACCATTTACTTCATGTTCGACTTCCGTCCTTCATCAATTTGTCTTTCTTGAGACCTTAGACTTTAAGACCTTCGACCTTTGACTCCTAACTTTCATCCTTTGACCTTGGACATTAGACTTTCGACTTCAGACTTTTGACCTTCAACCTTGCTCTCCCCTTTGTCCGTTGACAATCTCCGCTCGAGGATGTTACAAATCGGGCTGTTGTCCTTTCCAATGCTGGGAGGTCGTCCAACGGTAGGACTGCAGACTCTGGATCTGCCTATCGGGGTTCGAATCCCTGCCTCCCAGCCAATTATCGTTCTTCCAAATCAGCAGCTTCAGGCTTCCACGCATCATTCCTTCCAAGCAATCGTTCTTGTTAAAAAAAATCATATCAAGGCCTCTTCCGGTTCAAAATCCGAACCCCGTGTTTTCTTGATGGCACTTGTGATGGAAACTAAGGTGGTCTCTTCGCGCGACTTCAGCGGGGACGTCGCTAGAATAACGAACGTTTGAATGTCATTTTCTCCCAGCTGTCTGAAAGCGTTGGGCCGCAACCCTCATAGCATTGAGGCCAAGAGCCCGCATGTCAGAGAGAAGTCTCAGCTCATTAATTAATGACAAAGGTCTGAATTCTTACAACTGCCCTGGCAAAGGACACCGCCCGGCAATGGATGAACCCAGGAATGTGCGAATTAACCTCTTGTTATCCTGTCTTGGATGCCCCAAAATTTGAACATCTGCAGCGTCCGGTTCTCAAAATCTTCCTAATTTCTTGGAGGCAGGAAAAGTATCTTACGGTTGAACATCATTCGTGGACTCGTTTTGTGTTGTCTCCTGGTGGCATGGGATACGTCAACAAACCAGGGAGCAGACACCAAGCCACGCCCACCCAATATCATCATTATCTATGCCGATGACCTTGGCTATGGCGATCTGGGATGTTACGGTCATCCAACCATTCGTACGCCCAACCTCGATCGTATGGCTGCCCAAGGAATGCGATTTACTTCCTTCTACTCGGCAGCACCGGTTTGTACGCCGTCCCGTGCAGCTCTTCTCACAGGGCGCTATCCCATTCGAAGCGGGATGTGCAATGATCGGTTTCGCGTCTTGCGAAACAATTCTACGGGCCATTTACCGGAAGGCGAAATTACTATTGCCGAGGCATTGAAGACCCGCGGCTATGCGACCGGCATGGTAGGGAAATGGCATCTTGGAGTATGGTCGATCAATCCGGAGGGCCATCCCTGCCGACACGGGTTTGATTTCTTTTTCGGCTTGCCGCACTCAAATGACATGGATCCCACCGCAATCGCACCGGAGAGAGCCGCTGGTCGAGCCGATCAGGATCCCTCCTGGTGGAACGCTCCCCTCTATCTCAACGAGATGCTCATCGAACAACCTGCTGATCAAACACAGCTCACTCGGCGCTATACCGAGGAGGCGATCCATTTCATTCATGATCATAAGGAACAACCATTTTTTCTCTACTTCGCACACACGTTCCCGCATGTCCCCTTGTTTGCATCGCAGACTTTTTCCGGCAAAAGCCGCCGCGGTCCGTATGGGGACGCAGTTGAAGAATTGGATTGGAGCGTGGGACGTGTGCTTGACGTTTTGCAAGAGGAAGGCCTAGCCGGAAACACGTTCGTTTTTTTCAGCAGTGACAACGGCCCTTGGCTGATCCAGTTCGCCCAAGGGGGATCGGCGGGACTGTTACGTGATGGCAAAGGCAGTACTTGGGAGGGAGGGATGCGTGAGCCCGGAATAGCCTGGTGGCCGGGGCGCATCAAGCCCAACGCCGTCAATCGGAGTATCGCTTGCACCATGGATTTGTTTACTACCAGTTTGACACTTGCCGGAGCCAAGGTGCCGGATGATCGCGTCATTGATGGAATCGACCTGACACCAACCCTCTTGAATGATAAAGCAAGCGGACGCAACGTCTTTTTCTATTATCATGACCAGCAACTGTTTGCGGTGCGCAAGGGTCCGTTTAAGGCCCATTTAATGACCCAGGCTGGCTACGGACAATCCAAGCCCGAATTACATGACCCGCCATTGCTCTTCGATCTCGAGATTGATCCAGGTGAGAGCTATAACGTTGCTGCAAAATATCCGGAGGGGGTTGCTGATCTTCTCAAGGAAGTGGAGAATCACCGCGCCTTGGTCAAGCCTGCCAAATCTCAACTCGAAGAAATGGCTCCGCCATCCCAGAAGCCTTAATGCCCATGGGATAGTAACGTCTTAAAGAGCCAATTCCATTCTCCAAAGGGAACCGGCATCCGGCCATGACGAGAGCCCTCCCGAATCGTTAAGAGATGATTTTCTTCCTGATGGCGTACAGCGCAATTTCCACCATGTTGTGGAGATTCAGTTTTTGCATGAGATGTATGCGGTGTGTTTCCACGGTATAGACGCTGATGTTCAACATGGCCGCTAATTTCCCCTGTTGGATTTGCCTTCCGCGATGAGTTGCAACACCTCCTTCTCACGTTCGGTCAGGAGATCGTAGGAATCCTGCAGTCCCTTTTGCTTCAAGTGACGCAAGTAGTCTTCCAAAAGCGTATTGGCGATTGCCGGGCTGAAGAATGGTTTAAGCGGCCACTGCCTGACTGCTCGCACCAAATCCCCGGCGGAATCTTTCAACAAATACCCGCTCCCACTGTGGGCTCGTAACAAGTAACTCTCGTCCGAATGCATACTCAGGAAAATCAAATTCCTCATCGTCAGGATTTCGCTTCACAATTTGCGAAGCGGCTTCAATCCCATTGAGATTGGGCATGCCGACGTCCAGCGATCACGACGTGCGGGTTCTGCCTCAGCCAGTTTTACCGCCTCTCTGCCATCAGATGCCTCTCCGAATACAACCATCCCCGCTCCTTGATCAAGAATACAAGGCAATCCCCAAGGACAACGCCATGGTCATCGGCCAAGATGATTCTAATCGGGTTCATGCCCCAAATCTCTGGGTGATACGGAAGTCTAATTTGCAGCACGGTCCCCTTCTGGGGTTGAGAAATGATCTCCACCGAGCCATGGAGTTCCTTGACGCGCTCTTCAATGCCGATCAAACCCATACCGCTAAAATCCATGGCCCCCCGCTCGAACCCCAAGCCGTCATCCCGAATCGCCAGCCAAAGCGAGTCCCTTCTGCCCGCAGACTGACATAGATATTTTTTGCCTGCGAATGACGCGCACAATTGGTCAGGGCCTCCTGCACGATTCGATAGATACAAGTCCGATGAAAGTCCGAGATTTGCTCCAATTCACCATCAATTTTGCAAGTCGACCGGTATCCCACTTCGTTTGGAAAACTCCTTGGACTGCCATTGAATGGCAGGTACCAGGCCCAAATCATCCAGCATGGACGGCCTGGAGTCCCATGGCCAGATTCCGGACGCTGTCCAGAGCCTGGCCACCGAGAGTCCGAGCCGCCACAAGACGCTCTTGGAAGGACGGCCCGTCGACCTCGCGCAGCTTTTCCAGAGCCAAGCCAGTTCCATCTTCAGGCCGGTCAGGAGTTGTCCTACCTCATCATGTAACTCTCTGGAGATCAGCTTTCGCTCGTCTTCCTGGGCTTTGACCAATTGCCGCAGAGCCGCCGCAAATCGCGTTTACTCTGCTCCGATTGTTCTTGCTGCTCTTCCGTCAGGGATTCGAGATTGCGAAGACGCAGAACGCTATGAAGGCCACCTCCAGCCCCAACATCAGTGAAATCCCGGTCATTTGCAGCAAGGAGTTATAAAATTTTCTAGCGTCAAGCGAATTTCCTTATTCCGCTGTCGTTCGAAATTAGATTCATTGACTTTGCGGATTTGATCTGTGATGGAAAGAACCGACTGTCTGCGAGGAAGAACCTGCTTCTTGAGAAAAAGAGTACTGAACTCCGTTTTTTCCTTTGCCGTCCATGAAAAAATGGGATCCATGCTCTCCAGATAGAGGTCGATTTCGCGGCGAAGATGTCGTAGCAACTCTCCTTCGATGAAATCGAGCTGGGGCTCAATCTGGTTGAGCTGTTGCGTGACCGCATGGCGAATTTCCATGAGTTGCTCTCTGATCGCGGAATTACCGGGGTTGGAAGAATCCAACAGGAAATCACGAATCAGGATCCCGGAAAGATAAACCTGCGCCCTCACGTGGCTCAACACACGATCACTCGATTGAAACTTCTGCTGGACCGTGGCAATTTCGTCATTGATTCCCCTGAAGCGACGAATCGTTTCGAGCCCAAAGAAGACAATCAAACCCAGCAGGATTCCAAAGCCCATAGTCAGAATGGGCCACAACCGTCTACGCATGCATTCCTCTTGCCCATTACCCACGGGCCACTTGGGTTTCTATGCTCGTCGAATAGATCCAGCGAGGATCTCCTGTTATGCTTCAAAGATGATCAGAATAATCTATTCAGACCTTATTTTAAAAATTCCCGCTTTGATCACGAAACCTACTCGTTCGACCAGGCTCAACCGGCGCTCGATGCCCTTCATCATCTCAGAATACCACTCATTTTCGTTACCAGTAAAACAAGGTCGGAAGTGGAAGAATGGCGGGCAAGATTGGGAAATCGAGAGCCTTTCATTGTTGAAAATGGAGGGGGAATTTTTGTTCCCGAGGGTTATTTTCCTTTCTCCATCCCCGGAGGAAAACCTCGGCCGGGTTATGAGGTCATTGAGATCGGTGACCCTTACGAATCTCTGGTGGACGCTTTGACTACGGCAGCTCATAACTGCCATTGTCCTGTGAGAGGATTCCATGAAATGACGGTCAACGAGATTGCCGCCGCCTGCCATATCCCCCTCGACCAGGCACAAGCCGCCAAAAATCGGGAATTTGACGAACCTTTTGAGATTCTGGACCGCGGGAAGGAAAAGCATCTGTTACAGGCAATCCAACAACTGGGTAAACAGTGGACTCGAGGGGGACGATTTCATCATATCCTGGGAAACAACAGTAAAGCTACTGCGGTTCAACTTCTCAACGATTTCTATCGACGGTTGGACGCAGACCTTTTCACGATAGGACTGGGCGATAGTCACAATGACTTACCCTTGCTGAAGGCGGTCGACAGGCCGATCCTGATTCGCTCCGCTCAATCGGAAGAGATCCGACTGAAATGGCCCTCACTGCTCATTACCGAGAAAGCGGGCCCGGAAGGCTGGAATGATGCCATCCTGGAGAGCTTGGCAGCGAGAGAATGACGCGGTATCAGGACTCGCGAAGGTGCCTCCTCGATTGGGAAAGAAAAGAAACGCACCGCTTCCCAGGTGATGGCTGATTTTCGCCGGCCTCGAGATGCCTCGGGCCGCTCCCCTCCTCTGGAATCCCGGAATAGATGTGAACTATCAAGCAACTTCATCCCCCCCCCCCCCCCCCTCTCTCTCAGCTCTTTCTCGTTTAGGTTTCCAATCTCCCAACACGCTAAACGCGGCGTCCTTCCAATTTGCCGGAGGGACTCAAGGATACGTTCGTGACGACCCCAATCGGACCACAAGACATCATTCAGTTCGACCACTGCGAGTTCTGACGCAAAGCTTTGCAGACAATCTGAAGAAAAATTTCTACTCGGCATGATTTCATAAATGGAATCCAATACTTCTTTCACCGGGAGTGCCGATCGCTTCCTTATACCTTTCAAACAACTGAATCACATCTCCTGAAACACTTTCCGGCCCAGCCTCCACAGAAGTTCAGCCTTGGAGATTATGACCATCGTATTCCAGAGCGCTCCCGCCTTCATCGCAGACTTGCAGACACCCCGACTGGGCTTTTCCAGAAAGGATTCCACTGTGTCCACACGAAACTCATCCGCCCATCCCAACAATTCCCGTCTCTGAATCCAACCGTAATCAACTTCGGGGCGGTCAGGAGGCACCCCCAACAGGAAAATTCTCTCCTCGAAGCGAGACGTGGCCCGCACCGCGCTGCGAACAGCCTCCAGGATACGGTATTCTGGAAACACAAAGTGATCCGAAGGAAAAATCACGACCGTGGCTTCGGGATCTTGAATGTCCACTTGGGAAAGGGCAAGGAAAATGCCCACAGCAGTCCCCCGGTTTTTTGGCTGGAGAATAATATTACGGGGATCTTCATGGCCAAGCTGCAGGATCACTTCCGACAAATGATGCCGGCCAATTACAACAACCGTCTTAGACGTTTCGCTGATCACATTAGCCCGGGCAATCGTATGCTGCAACATGGATCGTCTTCCTACAAAGGTACAATACTGTTTGGGCTTCGGGCGACCCAACCAACGTTGCACAAAGGGGCGAAGCCGCTCACCCTCTCCACCCGAAAGAACGATCGACCATACAGGTTTGTCATGTTTCCTGTCACTCATGCTGGTTCCCTCCTCCTATCGCCTGGTTCCTAGCTGGTAGCAAGGGTAATTTTCTCCTTTAGCCTCCGACTTTGATCCTAAAGATGGTGCCGTAATGAGGGTTCCAGCGAGTCATCGGGAGTCATCGCTTTGTTCTGCCTAAATTTGCTGATCCAGTCCCGGCTGTGCAATCCGAGGATTAAACCGATGGTCAGCACAGCACCGCCGGCAACAATCAGGAACGCGGAAAGAAATACACTTCGGGCAAAGTTAAGCTGGTCGGAAGCAACGACGATGGCTACAAAAAAGATTGCCAGCCGAACCCCGGCGGCAATTCGCCGGGGGAACTCTATGCCTTCGTTGACGGCCCATACCAGCGTACTGCGTCCCAAGTATTGACCCAGCCAGGCGCCCGCGAGCAGGATCAGGGCGGCCGTCACCAATTTGGGAAATAGGAATACCAATGCCTCTGTCATCCGCGTGGTAAGATTCGTATTAAAGACAGAGAGTCCAGTCAGTGCCCCCGGCAGAAGGATGATCCAGAAGGCAGACTCGGCCACGAGTCGTGTTGTCTGAATTCTTCCCGACCGGCTCAAAAAGGTCGACAAACCACTTTGCTGAAGAAAACGGTCAAGCGCCATCCCCTTAAAGATCCGATTCAGCAACCAACGGGAAAAACGAGCCACGCCATAGAAACTCAGCACAATCACCAGTGCGGCCAAAAGTCCTGGCGTGTAGGTCATGATTTGGGCGGACAGCCGTTCCAGGGTAATTTGCAAAATTGCTCGTAAGGTTTCAAACATCTTTCATACCCCCATGCTGGATTCCACTAGTTTCTTCCTGTCCGGGGCTCCCCTTCCGGCTGCACCGTAGGGTGTCTGGCGAATTTCCCCGTTCCAGTGAGAAATCAAATCGGGTTTCAGCCCTTCAAAGCACAAGCACAGTTTTTCAATCCTCTCTTCACACTCAGCAGACAGCAGACTCTCCATTTCCATCACAAAGGACGCAACCTTGGCCAAATAAAGAGGAGTCAGGGAACGCATCAGATACCCCCGCTCGAGTGGATGATTCTTGAAGGCTACTGAAAAGTCGTGGACTACGTGGACCCAGAGTTCGTCTTCCATGACGAACTCCTCCGCTGCCCGGCACAGGCTCTCCCCTTTTTTCTGAATGGCGGCATAAGTATCACGTTGCAGGGCAAGGGCCCAGATTTCTCCCAGATTCTGACATCCACTTTGAAACGATTTCAGCAGCCGCCCAACATCCACCGGGATAGGATCCAGACCCACGCCAAATCGAAACCCAAAAAGATCTACGGACTCGCTCCCCGTTTGTCGCTTCCAGACGGATTCGTATTCGAGCATGAGGGTGAAAACGCTCCCCACCACTTGATGCAGCATGGCACTGAGATCCGAACCGGGATCTTTGGTGTCATGCAATTTCGCTCCGAGAAAACTCTGGCAAACCCGAAATTGTTCGGCCATGGCGATCGTGCTCATCCAGACATCAATCCCATAGCGTGCCACATCCGTCTCCCAGTCTTTCCTCCTCAGATAGCGGGAAACCAGCGACGACGAGATGGCAAAATCCCCCCCGATCGGCTGGCGCAAATCAAGCCCGTATAGCGACCGGGTCAATGGGTAGACAATGCTGTTGGTAATGGTGCCGTCATACTTGTGGCGGTAATAGTAAGGCGCCACAAATTCATAGTCAGCCATGAGGATTGGCCGCCCGAGCGAGTCAATCCATTCCGGAGTGATGGAACGCAAGTCCGAATCCACGACAATACAGGCCTTGGCCTGCAACCTCTCCGCCATTTGAAAGATCATGCGAAAGGCACTGCCTTTTCCTGGGATCCCGTGATAAGGGAAGAAAGCCGGTGCACGGGAAATAGCGGAGTCGGTATAAGAAGCAAATGGGTATCTTCAATCTTGGGTGGACAAAGCGGCTTCTCTCGTGCCGTCCGTTGACCCTCCATCCGAATTAATTATCACGGACTTGAACTGGGGGAAGTACTTGCCCAATCCGGTTTGGACAGCCTGGACGACATGCCGGATGGTTCGAACGTTGTTGTAGCTGGGAATTCCAACCACAATATCCGCCTGCTTTAGCTCATCAACCGCCCGGAGGGCCTCGGACGGGATCTCGAAACCACTCATCACGTCCCCTGAGGTTGCAGCACCCATTCGTTATCCGCAATCACAGCCATTTGCAATTGCGTAAAAAAATCAGGGATCGCCGCCACGACCCGGTTCCAATTTGGAATTAGTGGAAGACCGAGCGGATCCTGGGTAAATTCTTCCGCGGCCTGCTGTAAGCTTCGTGCAAAAGTGGCGACGGCCAGCTCCTCGGCATGCCGGTCAAACTTCAATCCATTCAAGAGTGCATCGGCGTAGTAACGAGCTATCGTATCTTCTGCCAAGCGCACATAACGAACTCCCAAACTGCGGAAGGAACCCCGGGCATATACCAAGCCCTCGGCGGCAAGAGTACGGAACAGGCATTTGGCAATGTCTGTCGCCATGCGACGTAATCCCCGGTCCGGATCGTGTTCGGAAAGAGACTGGTGCTTATGCTCATAGGTGTCAGCCAGATCCACCTGACAGGTGCGGGACACGGCGCAGTTCCGAAATACTTCCGCCAGCACTCCGACTTCAAGCCCCCAATCCCCCGGGATTCGATTCACCTGTGCCAAATCGGCCTTCATGGCAAACTCTCCAGCCAGGGGATAACGGAAGCTGTCCAGGAATTTCAGGAAAGGGGCGGTTGAATACATGCTTTCCATTGCCCTGATGAGAGGGGCCATGAAAAGTCGCGTGACGCGCCCATGCATTCGATCCGTTATCCTGGCGTAATACCCTTTGCAAAATTCGAACCCCAGATTCGGGTGGGCAACCGGATAGCAAAGCCTGGCAAGCAAGAGCCGGTCATAATTGACGATGTCGCAATCGTGTAAGGCGATGACGTCACATTCGGTCGCCGCGAGCAGGTAACCATAGGCCAGCCAGCAGGACCTTCCCTTGCCGTCCCCGCCCGCCGTCAAGCCCTGTTTTTCCAGACGTTCGAACAAGGCTTGAATTCTTTCCCCATCAATCCACAGAACGGTCACCTCCTGCGGATGTCCGGCAAACAACGACTTTACGTCTTCATACTGCTGCTGGTTGGCTTTGGCCAGTGCCACCACAATGTGACGCAGGTAACGAACGTGCTTCAGTTCCTCAAGAATTCCCCTCATGGCCTGTCCCTGGAATTCGGAGTAAAGGGCCGGTAAAACCAGACAAATGGCCGTATTTTCTGAAAACTTCTCGAGCTCTTCTTCGAGCTGGGGAAGTTCATGGTTCGGTTTAAAGCGGTGAAGCGTGGTCACCACACCAGTTTGATAAAAATCTGCCATGGCCTTTTCCTCTCCATCAATTTGACTCGAGACCGCCCGCAAACCTCTCGATCAGATTTTCAAAGGAATAAGCGGTCTCTTGGTTCAGGTTTCTGCTTATGGGCGCGGCCGCCGTTCAACATGCCTGCGATGGGAAAAAGGATCCCATCCCAGTAAGGTCAAGAGGGCTACTCCCAGTAATCCAATGCCGAATCCCCCTAATAAAATGATGAAAATCAAAAGAATCCACTGCATCCCGACACCTTTCTTTCGCCCGGCATGCGGTCATCCACCCTGATTCCCATCCATGTTCTAGACTAAAGTACAAAAAATTTGCGTACAATACTGTCTAAAGGGGATATTGCAGCGAAAATCGCTGTAGAGTGAATCCGGGATGTAGAATTCGGATAATATTGGGCCAGGCACAATGGAAGGAGTCATTCGATCCCGCATTCACCTGGAGACCGGAAATGCCGACGTTACTAAATCACGGCTCATTTGCAATCTTGGGTCAAGAATGGATCAGGCCGAGCTGGAGATCAATCAGGCTGGCTCACTCCACGCAATCATTAAACGTGATTCAAGGTCAACCGCGGCAATGGGACCGAGGCTTTTATGCCGTTTACCCCATAAGACCCCATGAAACAAGAGAAGAGAGCCATTCCCTTTTGGGAAGTTTGGATTCGTAACTGGAGCCAGGCGCAAAAGGTTGGACAACATGAAGAAAAAATTCAACTGGTCCTTACGCTAATCATTGGCGCCATCGTGGGATTGGTCGTTGTCGCATTTATCCTCCTAACCGAGAACCTGGCATTAAGAATGTATCCGGCGGGCGGGGCTGCCTGGCGTCGACTTCTGATCCCAATTCTGGGTTCCTTACTGGCCGGGATCTTGTTGCAGCGTTATTTCCCTCAAGCCCGCGGCAGCGGAATTCCCCAGACCAAGGCGGCCCTATTTATTCATGGCGGCTACATTAGTTTGCGAACGACGATCGGCAAATTTCTTTGCTCTTCCCTCTCATTGGCGAGCGGCATTGCCCTGGGACGTGAAGGACCTTCTGTCCACGTAGGTGCGGGGATTGCTTCGGTTCTGGGGCGGAAACTGGGGCTTCATCCCAGCAAGGTCAAAGCCCTGTTCCCGGTTGGAGCTGCTGCCGCCTTGGCAGCCGCCTTCAATACACCGATTGCTGCCGTGCTCTTTGCCCTCGAAGAAGTGATGGGAGACATGCACGCCCGGGTCCTGGGTTCCATCGTGCTCAGTTCAGCGACATCGTGGATAGTCATGCGTACCATTTTGGGCAATGAACCACTCTTTCATGTTCCAGCCTATCAACTCGTACATCCGGGGGAGATTCTGAATTATGCGCTCCTTGGCGTTCTTGGAGGTTTGGTCTCGGTTGTTTTTGTCAAGCTTCTGCTGTACCAGCGCCAGTATTTTATGAAGTTTCCCAAATGGTGCGGCTGGTTCTTGCCGGCGATCGGGGGGGCTCTCGTTGGCGGCTTGGGCTTGTTTGTTCCCGAGGTGTTAGGGGTGGGCTATGGACACGTTAGCGCAGCGCTCAATGGACAGTTGACGCTGGGGATCATGCTCCTGCTTGTCGTGCTTAAAGTCCTGGCGACCACAACCTGTTACGCTACGGGAAATGCCGGTGGAATTTTTGGACCCAGTCTGTTTATTGGAGCCATGCTAGGGGGGGCGGTTGGAAGTATCGCGCACTCTTTTTTCCCGGATTATACCGGCAGCATTGGCGCTTACGCTTTGGTGGGGATGGGAACAGCCTTTGCCGGAATCATCCGAGTGCCCCTGACCTCGGTCATCATGATCTTCGAGATCACTCGTGATTACTCCATTATTGTTCCGCTGATGATCTCTAACTTGCTCAGCTACATTATTTCGTACCAGCTTCAGAAGGAACCCATCTACGAAGCGCTCCAACATCAGGAGGGCATCCACATTCCTTCCTTTGTTCGCCAGCGTGAAGGGCTTTTGACGACGCAACAGGCGATGCAATTCCCGATTCACGGGCTTCATTCAAATGCCAAAACCGCCTCTGCCCTGGACGAACTCAAGACGCGAGGAGTTTCTTCCTGGCCGGTGACTGATGATGTCGGCCTCCTGGGGATGATCTCGGTACCACAACTCGAGCGGGCCTTGCACGACGGAAAAGGAGAACAGCCTTTAAGCGGGCTCCTGCCGCTCCCTGATCCATCTGTCCCACTGACCGCTGAAAACTTTCCTCACGTCCACGATGATCATCCCTTGGATTCCGTCATGCGAAGAATGTCCCGGACCGGATCCAAGGTCCTGCCTGTGGTGAGCCGATCCAACCTTCGGGAATTGAGAGGCATCGTTTCGCTTGACGACATTCTGTCGGCCTATGGTCTCTCGGCTCGGAAATCGCAATCCTTCGAACGCGTCCCGGAAGAGACTCAATCCTCTTGGCCGCTATTGGCGAGGATTTCAGTGGCTCTACTCCTAGTACTCACTCTTACCGGATTCCTTGTCATCTATTACCATGCGGAAAGGCGGGCAGGAGCAGAAAAGGCTTTTCAATCCGGCAACGCCCTGAGTGACGAGGGACGGAATCTGGAAGCCATCGAGCAATATCGCTATGCCCTTTCGGTTTCCCACAGCCGCGAACATCGGACCGCCTTGGCAATGGCATTGTTGAAAGCGAAGCTGCCAAATGAAGCAGAGCCCTATCTGAGAGAACTGATTCAAGAAGATCCTGACAGCGGATAGGCTAACCTCGGTTTGGCGAGAATGGAGGCTCAGTTGCAGCAGTTTCAGCAAGCCGTCAATTATTATCACCGGGCGGCTTATGCTCACTGGAATGAGAATTCGAAGGAAAATTCCGCAAGCGTTCGCTTGGAACTGGCAGAGTATCTGAGAACGAATGGAGCCAACAGGCAGGCCGTCACCGAGCTTCTGGCAATGACGGAGCAACCGGGGCAATCCTGCATTGACGAAGAAAATTGGCTCTTTTGCTGCTGGATCTCGGTGCGGCCAAAGAGTCTGGAGACCAATTTCGAGATTACCTGCGCCAAAAAGACGCGGATCCAGAAGGGTATCTTGGTCTGGGAGAAGCCGAATTTGCACAGCATGATTACCAGGCGGCGGATGAGGCCTTTCGGAATGCCTTGAAACTTCGACCTGAAGATCCAGCTCTTCAAAAACGATTCCTGGAGTGCGGCCAGATTCTTGCTCTTGACCCAACCCTTCGTGGTCTCAGTTCAGCTGAAAAGAATCGTAGGAGCCGTTTACTATTGGAAGAAATTGTTCACGCGTTCGAACCTTGTCTTCAGGACATGAATACGGAGGCAGGATCCGAGATACATGGGCTAATGGAATCGGCGCAGAAAGTGCTCCTGGCGAAGCCGAAGCAAGGGGAATATGGAGTAGACACGGAAAAAAATCTGGCCCTTGTCGAAAGCCTGTGGGAAAAGGGCGGCGGGCGATGTCGGATTTCACTGGGCACGGATGATGCATTGTCTCGAGCTGTTGCCAAACTGTCAGCCCGGTGAATGGTCGATAACTCCATAGACAGGGACTACTCCGTTAGAAAAGGGTGAACTCCGCCATGCAGTATTCATCTCCTCCCCCGGAGAACGGGTTTATACTTGAGTAAGAGAGGAGGCCTAAATGTCATTAGCTCTGAAGACTCTTGGTGGCAATGTCTTGCAGGTCCAGGTCAGCGGGAAAATCTCCAAAGAGGACTATGAAACATTTGTCCCCGAAGTTGAGCGTCTCATAGCAAAGCTGGGGAAGATCCGAATCCTTTTTGAGATGCAGGACTTTCACGGCTGGAACTTAGGCGCCGTTTGGGAAGACATCAAGTTTGACATGAAGCATTTCTCGCATATCGAGCGGCTGGCGATGGTGGGAGACAAGCAATGGGAAGGCTGGATGGCCAAGTTTTGCAAGCCCTTTACCTCGGCGGCCATTCGTTATTTTGATCTCTCCAAAGCCGAGGATGCGAAAGCCTGGCTTGAGGCCAGCTCGTAGCTCTTGGGGAGAAAAGTAGACTCTGAAATGAAGAATGTGCCTCAATGGCTGGCACCAAAGGTCCCAGCCTCGGGCAATATGCTCCGGGCGTATCTCAAGGTTATGCCCGAATCACTGCCTTGAGCGGCGAAAGCAGTTTCTTTGCTTACGCCGTCATTAACGATGAGTCTTCTCCCCGCCAGCGTAGTGATGATGGCGCGTTTGTGCCCATGCAGGTTGAGGATTGACTCCCGCCAACAATCTGCTTTTCGCGTCAACCACGACGCCCGGGACGCCACATGAGCACGCGCTCTTCGTGAGGGGTTTTCATCTGGCAATGAGGCACCCCCATGCTCCTCTGAGTCTCCCTGCTTCGACAACCGCAGAAGGATGCAAGACCATTGGCTGTCAAGCTCTCATTTCAATGCAACAGCTGAGGTTTCACCCCAGCGCTTTGGGCTGAATGTTCTGATTCACC
>JAXLQK010000056.1:0-38800 GCA_046331665.1 Terriglobia bacterium
GGTGAGATCGAAGGATGCGGCCGGAAACCAGGCTGTCTCGGGGAACCTCACCTTTACGACGACGGCCACCCCGGATACAACGCCGCCGGTGATCAGTGCCATTCAGGTAACAAATATCACTACGACAACGGTCGATATCATTTGGACTACCGATGAGACAAGCGATACGCAGGTGGAATATGGTCCTACGGCGGCCTATGGAAGTACGACCCCTCTCAACTCAGCTCAAACCACGAGCCACCTACAAACCGTGACTGGATTAATCGCAGAAACGTTGTACCACTATCGAGTGAAATCAAAGGATGCCGCAGGTAACCTGGCAACCTCAGGTGACTTGACCTTTACGACTTCCTCTCTATTGCCACCCCCAAACAATGTTTCGGTCAAGTAGTAACAAACATTGGATGGCACTCCAAAATTCCCTGCACTTATCCATGAGCATGGAATGCTCTTTGTGCTAGAGGTCGAGTAGTTTTCGACCTCTGGTACTTGTCTGTGCACCAGCCTGCATTAGATTGAATTGCATCAATATTGGCGTTCTTTAGTCATCGAACTTTCCTTGAAATCTTCAATTGATGTTGCATTAGATCCTCAATCTGTCCGAGAATCTGATATCATGTCATTGTATTTCTGCTGGAGGTTTGTATCTGAGCGCAGCTTGATTAGTTGATTGTCTTGGATTGTAAAATTGGATTCTAGACTTGCCTTGCGGCTTTTCACGGCTTGTCGTTGAAAATCGTTGTATATTCGCGTTGACTGGAACGCGAATGCAGAATTGAAGCTTGCCCAGCATAATATTTCTTCTGATATAAGCCCCAAGACCTGTAAGAACGCTATCATTTTTGCGAATACATTGCCTTATTGCTTAGACGGCCTTGATCTTGGAGGCATCATAGCTTTATGAAATTCGTTTTAGCCAAAGTAGCCGCCAGAGTTGGGACGGCTTTAGGACTTCTTTTCATTTCGGCCACTTTTTCCAGTATACTAGCTCAGAATGTTACACTTTCCTGGAACCCCAATACGGAGTCCAATTTGGCTGGATACAAGATCTATTTTGGAACGAGCTCAGCCAACCTGAGCAGCTCCATCAATGTTGGGAACGTGACAACTTACACTGTTACTGGACTTACGTTCGGCACAACCTACTATTTTGCGGCGACCGCTTATAATGCTTCAGGGAGCGAAAGCGGTTTTTCGAACATGGTCTATACGACGATTGGTTCTTCGTCCCCCAGTTGTGATGTGAATGGAGATGGGGCAGTCAACGCCCTTGATATGCAAGGGTTGAGCAATGCAATCTTGGCTGGATCTACATCAGCTGTTTACGACATCAACCGCGACACAGTAGTCAATGCCTTGGATTTGCAACGACTCGCAAATATTATCCTTGGTATTACCGTCTGCCAGTAGCTGGGCGAAAGGTATTCAAAGACCTGCAAAGGTGAAAGATTGGTCATGCATATTGGCAAGCACTTTTCAATTCCATCAGTGGCACTTATCCTAATCCTGGCGGCAGTTATCTCAATGACAGGAACCATATTTGCTCAATCCCCTGCATTGAGCGTCGGAACCGCCAGTGGAAACCCTGGAACTTCTGTGGACCTGACCGTGTCCTTCACCGCAGGCTCGACTGGAGTAAGCACCCTCCAATTTGATCTGACGTTCCCATCGTCGCTATCCTATGTGTCAACAGCAACCGGTGCGGCCGCAAGTGCAGCGGGGAAATCGGCTAGTGGCAGCAGCATCTCAGGTGGAGCTCGCGTGCTGGTCTTCGCTCTGGGCACCACCTCAATAGGTTCAGGTGCGGTTGCGATCGTTCGACTCAACATCGCCAGCGGAACCAACCCTGCTGCAATTCCTGTGGGCATAACGGGAATTGTTGCGGCGGATGCGTCCAGCAACTCTGTTCCCACCAGCGGTACTGGCGGCTCGGTAACTGTCTCTTCAATGGGGGATACAACCGCGCCTACGATTTCTGGAGTCACAATTGCGGGGATCTCGGCGACCGGGGCGACAATCAGCTGGACGACCAATGAGGCCTCTGACACGCAGGTTGAGTATGGGACGACCACGGCCTACGGGAGTACGACGACGTTAAACACCGGGATGGTGACGGCGCACTCGCAAGGGTTGAGCGGACTGACGGCGAGCACGACCTACAACTACCGGGTGAGATCGAAGGATGCGGCTGGAAACCAGGCCTTCTCAGGAAATTTTAGCTTTAAAACGACGGCCGGCTCCGATACGACGGCACCTTCAATTACTGGGATTCAAGTGTCCAGCATTACGACGAGTACAGCGCAAATAGGCTGGACGACTGATGAGTCCAGTGACACTCAAGTCGAATACGGACCAACAACATCCTATGGAAGCAGCACACCTCTTGTCACTACCTTAGTTGCCAACCATCTCCAGATTCTGGGAAATTTGACGGCTGGCACGGTTTACCACTATCGAGTCAAATCAAAAGATGCATCAGGCAATCTGGCGGTTTCGACTGATTTTACCTTTACGACTTCCGCGATCCTTTCTGCCCCCACGAATGTGACAGTGAAGTAGACAACTGGGTTCGCATTGATCTGGCCTCAAGTAGACTGATCAAAAAAGATTAGAGCTTCCTTGGAGTAGGGATTCCTGCACACTGATCCAGGAAAGTTCGTCTTTCGATGCACGCCAAAAAGAAGTGACGAATTCATTCAGAAGAGTCCAAATATACTCCGTTCATGTCACTGAGGTCGTTGCTCATTCGGGGGAGACGAAGAATTTTCCTGTTGCGATTGATCATTACTGGTTCACCATTGCATACGGCACTGCACTGACCGATAGGACTTGAGTTTAGGAGAAGATCTTCATTAGGATTTTGCCTGAGAGGGCAAGGGACTGAAGAGCGAGAGGAAAAGGGTAAAGAGGGACGATGCGAATACTGGTGACGGGTGGAGCAGGATTTTTGGGGTCGCACTTATGTGAGGTGTTGTTGGAGGAGAGGCATGAAGTAATTTGTATGGACAATTTTTTTACAGGGTCGAAGCGGAATGTCTATCATTTAATGGATTTTAGAGATTTTGAGATTTTGCGTCACGACATTATCAATCCCATCGACATCGAAGTGGACCAGATTTATAACTTGGCTTGTCCGGCCTCGCCGATTTTCTATCAGTTTGATCCGGTTCGAACGATCCAGGCGAATGTATTAGGGGTGACGAACATGCTGGAACTGGCTAAGAGGACCAAGGCCAGAATTCTACAGGCATCGACCTCTGAGGTGTATGGGGACCCCAAAGTGCACCCGCAACGGGAAGACTATTGGGGTAATGTGAATCCAGTGGGGGTTCGCAGTTGTTACGATGAAGGGAAGCGGGTGGCAGAAGCGTTAATGACGGATTATTACCGACAATATGGGATCGACATTAAGATTGTGAGAATCTTTAACACCTATGGACCGAGGATGGCCGTCAATGATGGGAGAGTGGTCAGCAATTTTATTGTCCAAGCGCTGAAGGGAGAAGACATCACGGTATATGGAGACGGTCAGCATACGCGTTCCTTCTGTTATGTGTCGGACTTGGTAGCGGGATTGAAGGCGATGATGCGAAGCACGAATTTCACCGGTCCGGTAAACTTGGGGAATCCGGCGGAATTCACGATACTGAGTTTGGCGAACCAAGTCATCGAGATGGCCGGTTCCGGATCGAAGGTTATTTTTAAGCCGTTGCCTTCCGACGATCCCTCACGACGACGTCCTGACATCAGTTTAGCCAAAGAACGACTCGCCTGGTCTCCGACAGTCCCCCTGCAGGAGGGCTTGAGCAAAACCATTGACTACTTCAAACATACAATCTCTTAGCTCCCGTCGAAAGAAAGGGAACAGGATTCTGGAAAGACATAAAGCTCGCTAATTTTCAATTCTCTTTTTGCCTCAAGATTGTGATACACCGCATCGCCTTCCTAATAAAACACCGTGCATGTAACAAGTTGTAGTTTTCTTGTCTGACCAAAAAGTTCTCCGAGGGGATAATTCTTAAGAGATAAATTCCCCTGCCTACCGAAATCTTCCGGGTGACAGAATTGAAATAAGCAATAAACTAACCGAAACGAAATTTCACTATTTTTGTAGTAATAGAGCAAATTTAAGTCATAGGCCTCGAATTCTAAATGGTACGCAATTAGTGGTATATCCAATACTCCAACAGTGTTATGTGACACTACCCAATGGGTCTAGGAACATGCTTGGCAGTATGATCACAAAATTGTTATAGAAATTTTTTCTCAAGTAGGTATAATCCTCCTTCTTGCATTATTTGGCCTCGAAAATAACTCAGGTTTTACTTTTTATATCAATCACTTGCGTAAATATTGCGAAACTTTTTCATATAGGGGAAATAGCCTCTATTGATGGATTGACGGTTGCTCTTTAAAGCTGACGACAAACCAAATAGAGGGTTGAGGATAATGCCAAAATTCTTAAAATTCATCATACGCAAGAAGGCGATTTTTCCGGTTTTATTACTAAGTTTGTCGTCATTTGCGTTCGGTCAAACGGGTAAAGTGACGGTGGCTTGGGATCCGATCCCAGACCCCTCCGTGGGTGGATATACTGTCGTTTGGGGAACTGCGTCAAAAACCTATAGTGGGTCTCAAGATATTGCTGCTTCTTTGACTGAATTAACTCTGACTCTTCAGGGGGGGAAGACTTATTTTTTCGCTGTCCGAGGATTTGACAAGAGTGGGGTTGCTGGCCACCTCTCCAACGAAGTCTCGACCGTAGTCAAGGCCGGCGATACCACACCTCCGGTTATTTCGAGCATCGCCGTGAGTAATATTACCTCATCGGCTGCCACCATCGCGTTTGACACAGACGAAGATTCCTACGTTCAAGTCAAGTATGGCACGAGTGCGGCGCTAGGCTCTTTTACTGGATTGACAAATGTTTCATCCAAATTGCACCAAGTCGTAGTGAGTAACCTTTCGAGTTCCACAACTTATTTTTTCCAAGTGGTGGCGAATGACCTTTTTGGGAACCAAGCTGTTTCCGAGATCTCATCCTTCAAAACAAAAGCTGGCACGAATGATCAGCCGGACCCAAATGCCCCGATTAAATTCATCCAAATCACACTTTCGAATGTCAGTAGCAATTCAGTAACGGTTAATTGGGATACCGACAAGGCAACGACTGGATTCGTTCAGTATGGTCCAGACACCAATTTCGGGTTTAACGCGTTTGAGTCGAGTTCGCTAACCTCTCATTCAACCGTCTTGACCAATTTGGCACCTTCAACGTTATACCGATATCGGATTACCGCCATCGACTCAGAAAACAACCAGGTTGTGTCGGGAATTCTGATGTTCAAGACAGCAGACCGCGTCAGCCAGCCCGCAAGGCCATCTTCGCAAGCCATATTTATACCGTCAATTGTTGAAAACAGTCGATTCAGGACGAACCTTGGCATTAACAATGAGACGGGTACTATTGCCAATGTCAACCTAACATTAGTGGACAAGCAAGGAATCGTCTTGGGTGGGACTACCATCTCTGTTGAGCCGAACGGCTTGAAGCAAATCAATAGTGTGGCACGGGTATTGTACGCTGACAATTTGGGGAATGATATTGAAGGTGATCTCTATCTTGAAAGTGATCAAGACATAAAAGCCTGGGCGTCTCAAATTGATAATTCGACCAACGATCCGAGTTTATTGGTAAGCCGGCACACGGGCTCAACCAAGCTACTAATTCCGTCAGCCGCAAACATTGGAAAGTTCACCTCTTCTCTGGTCATGATGAACATTGGTCTCTCGAATGCCCAGGTTACTTTGAAGGCATACGGCACCGGCGGAAACGTTCTGGGGCAGACCAGTGCCCCTCTCTCAATCCCTCCCAATGGAATCTTGAGTTTTGACAATGTCCTCAATCTCTTGGGAGTTACCAACAATTATGGCCCAATCGAGATCACCTCGCAGAATAGTGTTCCCATCATCGCCAGTTCACGTGTTTCGAATCCTTCTGGTTCCGGGGGATTCTTTGAAGGCCTCGACTTCATGGACGCCTCTACCCTTCAGTATATCCCGCATGTGCTGGATACTGATGCAACCCGGACCAATCTGGGAATTAACAATGTGACGGACAAGACCGCCTCGGTGACCATCCGCTTGTATAACCGCCAAGGCGCTATCTTGGCTTCTTCACTAGTTGCGGTTGCGCCAAAAGGTCTGACGCAGGTGAATAATATCGTGCGAACGATGCTCAGTCAGGGTGGAGTGACAAACCAGGAAGGATATTTGCAATTGGATTCTGACCAGCCGATTTTTGGATGGGTCTCTCAGATTGACAATTCCACAGACGATCCTGGATTTGCCACGAGCAAGGGGATCGGATCGACCCACTTGTTGGTGCAGTCCACAGCCAATGTGGGAAGTTTTAAATCAAGCCTGGTCATTGTCAATATTGGGGATTCTGACGCGGCGGTCGATATTATTTCGCACGATAGCGCGGGAGAAGTCCAGGGCCAAGCCAGGGGAATCCTCATCCCGAAGGGCGGCTTTTATAGCACGACGAACATCCTGGCAACCCTCGGGGTCAATTCAAGTTACGGGCCCGTCGAAATCATTTCAACCAATGGTCAGCCCATCCTTGCGACCTCCAGGGTCTATAGTGATACTGGAACCAGCGGGTTTTTTGAAGGACAGGCCATGGAGTAGCGAACGTGGGCTTTGTGGCCTAAAACTCCGGGAGGGGATTATTTCGAATCTTCTCCCCTTTGAAATCATTTCTACCCCGATCCCCAGGAATGTCTTCTTCTCATCAGGGGCGTATCTTCCCGCACTCGCGGACCAATAGCTTTACAATTCGGTTTCCCGCCTTCCCATCCCAGTAACGAGGAAGCTTGTTCGACCGTTTTGCTTTGAGCTGTAATAAGGCATGACGGACAATGCTGCCTTTTGTCGTCCCTCCTATGACATTGGAGCCTTCCGAGAGAGTCACCGGCCTTTCGGTATTTTCTCGCAGCGTCACGCAGGGAATACCAAGAACCGTCGACTCTTCTTGAATTCCTCCTGAATCCGTGAGAATCAAGCGGGCGTTTGACATTAGACAAACAAAATCCAGGTAACCCAGCGGAGGCATACAATGGATTTGAGGAGTTGCTTTATCGCCATGTACGACTATCGATCCGAATCGGAAATGGCGCTCCATTCCGAATTCCCTGATTCGGGCCATCGTTCGAGGATGAGTTGGAAATAAAATGGGGATTCTTGGAGCGATCACCAACAGCGCCTCTAGAATTTCCTGAAAGGATTTTCGATTGTCGACGTTGCCAGGCCGATGCAAAGTGAGCAATGCATAATCAAGACATCGTTCTTGCGGGCAATCTGCCTTTGAACCGGAACGGCGTTTGTTCGAGGCCCCCATTTCACCGGACGGTTTCACGAGGCCTAATTGGGAAAGAATGGTGGATTTACTGGCTTGGGACCGATGTCGAAGCAGCGTATCGACCATCGTATTCCCAACCCAATGCAATTTGTTTTTGGAAATGCCCTCCCGAATAAGATTTCGGGCCGCGTCCTTTTCAGTCAGAAAGTGCAGATCAGCTAGAGCATCTGTGAGTATTCGATTGATTTCCTCGGGCATCGAGCGATCGAAGCTTCTCAACCCGGCCTCCACATGGGCAATCAGTGGACGCACCCTTGGCGAGGAACCGGGTGGATAATTGGCCTTGGCTGCGACCAACGAACAAGCAATCGTGGAGTTCACGTCCCCAACCACCAGCACGACATCCGGAAGGATTCTCATCAGAACCGGCTCAAATCGCTTCATAATCTCAGCCGTCTGCTGAGCATGAGACCCTGAACCTACCCCCAGGTCGATGTCCGGCTTGGGAATGCCCAAGTCCCGAAAAAAAGTGTGTGACATCATTTCATCATAGTGTTGTCCCGTGTGCACAATGATCTGCCGGAGCTTGGTTTTCGAAGGAGAACGGTTAAACGCCGAGACAGCATTGGCAATTGAGGCAATCTTCATGAAATTGGGCCGTGCTCCGGCGACAAGCATCAATTTCAGTTCTGACAAGTTGAAAGCACCTCGTCTTTTGGGTGATCAGTTGCCTGGCAAAGGATGAGGATTCCGCAAAACCACAGGAGGATGCGGAGATTCATAATACCCCTCTATACTTGGAAACCGGCTCTAAGTCACACGCTCGATATCGGCGCCGAGCATCTTCAGTTTTTCCTCGATTTTCTCGTATCCCCGGTCGAGGTGATAAACACGATCGATCACCGTTTCCCCATCTGCCACCAAAGCGGCCAGAATCAGGGAAGCACTTGCCCTCAAGTCAGAGGCAATCACCATGGCCCCGGTTAAGTCAGTTTTGCCAATGACGATGGCGCGATTCCCTTCAACCTTGATATTGGCTCCCATGCGGACCATTTCACTGGCATGCATGAAACGGTTTTCAAAGATGGTTTCTGTGATGATTGATGTGCCGCTGCTTTGAGTCATCATGGCCATATATTGCGCCTGCATGTCGGTAGCAAATCCTGGGTATTCGGCGGTAATGACATCCCGTGAGTGAATTCCATTGGGTGTGCTGACCTTCAGTTCCGTTGGGGAACATCTCTCGACGCGCACTCCGGTTTCTTCGAGTTTCTCGATGACTGCCAGGAGCTGATTGGGCTGGCAAGCCTGAATCAGAATTTCACCGCGACTTAACGCGCCAGCCACCAGGAATGTTCCCGTTTCGATCCTATCCGGGATGATGGAATGGCTAGCCCCGTGTAGCTGGGAAACACCTTGGATTCGAATAACGCTCGTCCCATCTCCGGTAATTTTGGCTCCCATGGCCCTCAGTAGATTGGCTAAATCTTGTATTTCAGGCTCTCGGGCAGCGTTGTAAAGCAAGGTTTCTCCCTCCGCAAGCACCGCTGCCATCATCAGGTTCTCTGTGCCTGTTACGGTGATCCGATCAAAAAAAATCTCCGCTCCTCTCAGTCGCGAAGCCTTGGCCCCTACATACCCATGTTCAATGAAAATCTCGGCCCCTAATTTCTCCAGGGCTTTGATGTGCAACTCGATCGGTCTGGCTCCAATGGCACACCCCCCCGGCAGCGAGACGCGCGCAATGCCATACCGGGTGAGCAACGGGCCTAAAACGAGGACGGAAGCCCGCATGGTTTTCACCAGATCATACGGAGCTTCGTGAGATTTCAAGACTCGGGATTGCAGGGAACAGAGATGGTTTTCTGACAGATCCTTCAGGTCCACTTCGCAACCGAGCTCGGCGAGTAACTGCCCGGTTGTTCGAATGTCTCGAACTGAGGGAACATTGGAAAGAAAGAGCGGTTCAGCGGTCAAAAGGGAAGCCACCATACAAGGCAATGCGGCGTTCTTGGCACCACTGATCTGAACTGTCCCGTAGAGAGGCCGCCCACCGCTTACTTTGATTTTATCCATGAACTATTTCCCTTAACCGCAGATCCCCTTCCTCGTTGCGAAATCGTCTATGCTTATTATTGGAGAGACGTCGGAAGAGTCAAAGGCCGGCTTGGTGCCGTCGATAAGACAGCCGTCCTTCACAGAAGGTCATCTGGACGTTGAGTTCATCATCAAGCAACACCAAATCCGCGTCGAGACCAGGTTCGATGCTTCCTTTTTGGCTTGCAATCCCGATTGACTCGGCTGGATTTCGGCTGGCCATAAAGGCCGCCTCGGCAAGGCTTACTTTTGTCCACCGCATCATATTTTGAAGCGCGCGATCCTGAGTTAATGTGCTACCGGCGAGCCGACCATCGTTGGTCCGGCAAACTCCTTGATTGACTTGTACCCTCAGGGGGCCTACCTGGTATTCTCCGTCCGGCTTCCCACAGGCACTGATGGCATCAGTGACAAGCACTAATCGTCGAGTTCCCTTACAGCGGAGAAGAATTTCAAGAACAGACGGGTCAACATGGACGCCATCGGCAATGAATTCTGCCCAAACTCTCTCCTCATTGAGCACGGCCCCTAGAAGGCCTGGTTCCCGATGATTGAACTCGCGCATGGCATTAAAAGTATGGGTGGCGTTTGTAACGCCAGCCGCAATCGCCTCCCTTGCTTCCATAAGTGTTGCTTCGGAGTGTCCTATGGACACCTTGATTCCTGCCGATCGGGCATGCCGGATAAAATCGATTCCACCAGGGACTTCGGGTGCCATCGTCACCAATTTAATTTGGTTGTTTGACCATTTGATAAACTCGTCCAAAGTAGGGGTTGAAGGATGGCGAATGAACTCCGACGGATGCACGCCTCTCTTCTTTTCATTAATGAATGGTCCTTCTAAATGTAAGCCCAGCACTCTTGCCCCACCGGCTCCTCCGGGGATCAACTTCCCCAACGATTCGATGGCTTGTAAAGTGGCGTAAGGCGAGGCGGTTACGGTAGTGGCCAAATATGCCGTTGTTCCATGCCTGACCAGGAAGCCGGAGATGGCATCCACCGCCTCCTTCGTCCCCTCCATGATATCCCTGCCGTCAGCGCCATGGATATGGATATCAATGAAGCCGGGGACCAAGGTCAAATTTTCGCAATGGAAGACTTCAAACTCTCGATCATCAAAATGAATTGAGAAACGTGAATTGACTTCGAGAATCCTACTTCCTTCAACCAGTATCACTCCTTGGGGGATGACCCTTTCGGGAGTCACAACCTGCTTGGTAAAGAGAGCGAGTCTATTCATATGAGGTAAAAGTGTTCATCGAACCATTGGATGACAAGACCCAACACCATATTTCTAGCCAAACATCATACCTCGGAGCCAGTAGGTCGACTCAAGTCGATACTTCCAACTCATTTTGCGACAAAACCCCCGGCTTCGGACTTCTCCTCGTGGCTGGTTCCCTTATTATTTCAGATTCCTGCGTTCTCCCAATGCAACTCGCAAATCAAAGTGAGCCGCTTTCAATCGCTTCATGGATTCCGCTCGACTCAATCCGCATTTTGCCATAATTACGGCAAGTTTGAGATTCCCTTTGGATTCTTTGAGGACTCGCCGGGCCCTTGTGTCATCTACCCCCGTGGCAGCCATGATAATTTTACGCCCGCGATCACGCAGTTTCTCGTTATGCATGCGAACATTGATCATCAAATTACTGTAGACGTAACCCAATCGGATCATGGCGGTTGTAGAAATCATATTAAGGATCATTTTCTGTGCCGTACCGGCCTTCATTCTTGTTGACCCGGTAAGAATTTCAGGACCGACAATCGGCGCAATGGAAACTGCAGCTATTTTCGCCATTTTTGAGCGCGGGTTACTCGTAATGCTGATCACGTTTGAACCAACGGACCGGGCATAAGACATTGCTCCCAGGGTAAAGGGAGTATTCCCACTGGCTGCGACCCCGATGACAATATCCTTGGCGGACAATTTACGGCGCTTCAATGTCGCAGCGCCGGCTTCCTCGTTATCTTCGCTTTCTTCCATCGCCTTGGAGAGGGCTTTCGCACCCCCAGCGATGATGCCCTGAATCTGAAGTGGGCTGACGTTAAATGTCGGGGGACATTCACTTGCATCTAGTACGCCGAGTCGTCCGCTGGTTCCAGCTCCCACGTAAAACAAGCGGCCTCCTGCCTGCAAAGACTGTACCACCAAGTCAACGGCCTTGGCGATATGGGGAATTTCCCGGCTCACAATCAATCCCAATGTCTGATCTTCACGGTTAATGATCCGCAAGACCTCTTCCGTGGGTTGGAGGTCAATCTCCAGGGAGTTCGAATTTCGCTCTTCGGTCAGCAGGTGATCCTTCATGATTCTTAGGTGCGATGAGCTGCAATTCCTGGAGCTTAGTCCGGAATGGATTCTTCCGGCCTTAAGTGCTTCGGTCCGGATACAGAATTTGATTCAATCTCAAAGGGCGTCGTTAAATCGTCTGGGTTACCTTATGCAAAGAGCGCGGCCGGTCTGGATTCAACCCTTTGACTTCCGACAGATAGGCGGCAAAGAGCTGCCCTGGAATGATGTACGGAATCGGCGACAGAAGCTCAGCAATTTTTTGAGGAATCCGAATGGATCGCGTGGACCATTTCAAAATGGGAGACTCGCTGGAAATAACCAGGGTTTCGGCTCCCAGTCTATGAAGCTGCCGGGCGAGTGTATAAAGGTTCCCATAAGTTTTTCCGGGAGGCGCAAAAACGAATACAGGAAAATCTTTCTCGATCATTGCCACGGGGCCGTGCTGGAAATCTGCTGATGAAAAGCGATCGGAAACGACATAACAAGTTTCCATCAGCTTAATGGCCAACTCATAGGCGTTTGCATAGTTCAACCCTCTCCCGACCACGACGCATCGATTCATGAACCGGTATCTTTCAACGATCGACTCGACCTGAGTCGAGAGCCGTAGAGTCTCCGAGACTAACTCGGGAATTCGATTCAGACGGTCTGCGCCTCGTCCGGATTGCAGAGCGCACGCCACTAAATATAAAAGAAGCAGTTGGCAAGTATAAGTCTTTGTTGCCGCGACACTACGTTCTTGTCCGGCCCGGATCAAAAATGTTTCATGAACGATCTTGGACATTGAAGAGTTGGACGTGTTCATAATCCCAACGGTATAAGCTCCGGCTTTCCGGGAACTTTCCAGAACGTAATTGATATCTGTTCCCTCACCGGATTGTGAGATTCCGATCACGAGGGCATTCTTCATTTTCAGTTTGGTATGGTAACGGGTGTGAACCGAAGGAGCTGCCAAGGAGACGGGAATCCCTGAAGAAATCTCGAGTAAGTACTTCCCAAAGAGCGCCGCATTGTCGGAGGACCCACGTCCAACCAGGACGATCAATCGGATATCACGAGAAGCGATAAATTTCCCAAATTGCAGAATATTTTTCCGTTCCAGCTGCAATGTCCGAGCCAAGGCCTCAGGCTGTTCGGCTATTTCTTGCAGCATCACAGAAGTGCGCGGTCGGGGCAATGCTGATCTCCCTGTTTCAAATTCAGCAGACTTGGGATCGGCGGCTTCCTCAAATCAAACGGGTCGATTCTCGATCGACTTAACGACCCAATCCGCAAATCTCCCTCGGAATTCTCGGATGGCATTGTTCTTTCGAGACGGAAAAACTCGATTGGTCAGGAGGATCACGGAAAGTTCCCGCGTCGGATCAATCCACAGGGATGTCCCTGTAAATCCCGTGTGACCAAATGCCTTTGGGGAGAGTAGCGTCCCCGCCGAGCTCTCCGACGAAGGAGTGTCCCACCCAAGCCCTCGACTCGTGCCCGAGGGGTGCCGCTGTCGACTCGTAAATTTCTTCAATGTACCTGGAAAGATGATCCGACAATGGTCATATACTCCGCCATTAAGCACCATCTGGGAAAATATGGCTAGATCACCCGTGGTTCCAAACAACCCCGCATGGGGTGCGACCCCGCCCATGGCAGAAGCGTTCTCGTCATGGACCTCGCCTTGAAGCAAGCGGTTTCGCCAGGGATCCTGCTCTGTGGGCGCGATCCGGGATTTCAACGTCACCGGGGGATTGAAAAGTGTGTGTTTCATCCCCAAAGGGCGAAAGATTCGCTCTGACGCCAGAAGATCAAGACTCTTTCCAGTTAGTTTCTCGATTATATCCCCCAGCAGGATGAATCCGAGGTCACTGTATTCTGATTTCTGACCCGTTTCATATTGTAACGGAAGGCGCAAAATCTTGGCGACCATGACGCTCTTGGATTGGAGACGAAGATACAAAGGTCGATGTGCAGGCAATCCCGAGCTGTGGGCTAATAGGTGGGTGACGGTAATCTTTTCCTTCCCTTTTCCAGTTGCTGACGGGAAGAACCGGGTCAAACGGTCATGGGGTCTCAATAGCCTTTGCTCGATGAGCTGCATGCTGAGGGTTGCCGTGACAACAACCTTCGTCAAAGAGGCCAAGTCAAAAATGGTTCCGGGAGTCACCGCAGGGCTTTGAGGTGCATAGGTCAACCTGCCATATCCTTGATTCCATACCAGCCAATGGCGATATCCGATGGCAACACAACAGCCCGGGAAAGTTCGATTTTCGATTTCTGAATGGATCAGATTATCGAGATTTCTTCGAAGTCGCGACCTTATCGCCATAATCTCTGGCGGCGGTTCCATCCCGGATTTTGACGAAATGTGCTTTAAGCGCATTTCGAGCGGTTGGCGCTCAATGCCGGTCCCGATCCTGGCAATTTTGGGGATCGAGACGGGTAGTTTCCCTCCGATCTTGATTTCGCCAAAGAGAGCCCTCACGGCGGATCGCTGAGATGGAAAGGTATGATTGAACGCACAAAGGTAAGAAGAGACCTGAGGGAGTCGGGTTATGAAGTACGGGTTTCCAAACGAAATGACGATCAGTGGTTTTTCCAGTGAGCGGAGGCTCCGGATCCAATTCACCAACTGATCGGAAAGCTCTATGGTTCCAGTGGCTGTGACGACTCTTGCGAACACGGCGCAAACGATATGCCCAGCCTTCCTTGCTGCTTGAAGAGCATTCTCGAATTCCTCTTTGGTGGACTTTGCCGAAATTTGGGAAAAGGTGACCTGCTCCAGCCGCCTACTCATTTCCGTTTCAAACACCTGGGTGTCTTCATGAGGTTCCCTGCCCAAAACAAGATTGGCATGCAACGGTCCGAGCTGGCGAACATCCAAGGGAAGCTGGGCCTTGGAGTCACGCACCAGAGTGATCGAAGCATCCGTCATCTTCTGGACGACTTCTTGATCTCGCGGATGATTAATTGCTCGATGAATTCGTTTCAGTTGGAGTCGCGGTTTGCTTGACAATCCCAGCCAGGCTTTGGCTCTCAGAATTTTCTGCACCGAGTGATCAATTCTGTTTGGGTCGATAAACCCCGTGCGTACGGCTGTGAGAATCGCGTGGTAGACCACCGAGGGGGAAGGCGGATCCAATAAAAGATCAACCCCGGCATTCACGGCCTGAACAGCCGCTTCTCCCAACCAATCATTTTCAGTTAAACCGGCCATTGACAGGGAGTCACTGACAATAAGATTTGTGAACCCAAGATCCTTTTGAAGGACTTCGGTCATGATTCTTCTGGATAATGTGGCAGGACGTCCAGGATGAGGCTCAAGTGCGGGGACGCTCACATGAGCCGACATTACCGACCAGACACCCTTGCGGATTGCTTCGACAAAAGGCACCCAGTCAACCGATTCTAACCGCCTTCGATTGGCGCGAATAACGGGTAACGACAAATGAGAGTCGATGTTTGTATCCCCGTGGCCTGGAAAGTGCTTGGCGGTCGCCAAAACCCCTGCGTCTTGGGCACCTTGAATAAATGCCACTCCAAGCCGGGCTACCATCTGAGGGTTCTCTCCATAAGAGCGAATGTTAATGACTGGATTGGCAGGGTTGCTGTTCACATCCAACACCGGGGCGAAGACCCAGTTAATTCCCATGGCGCGAGCTTCCTGGGCAGTCAATTTACCCTGAAGATAGGCCCAATCTTCAGAGTCAGTGGCCCCGACCGCCATGTTCCAGGGCAGGGAAAGGGTATGGCGAATTCTGAAACTCGCCCCGCGTTCAAAATCCGAGGAAATCAGGAGCGGTACTCGAGCTAACGCCTGGAGCTGGTTGATCAGAATTGCCGATTCATAAATATCCCCGGCAAATAAAATCAGCCCACCGATGTGTTGATCACGGATGAGGCGAACCAATTCAAGATACTCGGCGCTCCTGGAATTTGAATAGATTCCACGAAATCCGGGAACGATCATTTGCCCGATCTTCTCTTCAAGGGACAAGCTTTGAAACGTCTCCTTCATCCATGTCATCCTAGAAAATCCCCCAAGGGAGATGACCTCCCTAGCTGTTTTGAGAAGGCCAGTCTTTTTTGCTGGGCAACAGGTCTACTTTGATGGAGCCCTGCTACCGGAATCGTGGTAAATGAACAACATCCTCGGTTGGCACGGGCTCGACTGGTTTTCCAGAGCGTATCCAGGCATTGTAGCCGCCCGTAATGGCATAGGCGTCAAACCCATTTTCTCGCAGAATATACGCCACACGGGCGCTCGTGGCTTCCCGCAGTCAGGTGCAGTACAGATAGATTTCTTTGTCGCGGGGCAACAGCTGCATTTCCTGCGGAAGTTGATTGGGCTCAAGGCGTATGGAGCCGGGAATCCTCATTGCGCCTGGATCATAATAGCCATGACTTCGCGTGTCCGCGACAACGACTCCGTGAAGTCCTCCTTGCGGATTCAACTTCCTGGCCAAATCGTCAACGTGAATCCGAGGCACATCGCGGTAACGGCGACTCCTATGGTAATTTCGTAGCTGGTGGATCAGGAAGAGTGTCAGTCCAAACAGCAGGATCCATTGGATTCCCGTCGTGAATGAAGTGAACCCCGCCAGGATTTCCGCCAGTAAATGACTGAAGAAAAATCCGAGGCCGAAAAATGAGACGAGATAGAGAAGAGACGCAAGAACATCCCAACCAAGAAATTCCAAGATGTGCATGTTCATGCTCCCTGCCATCGGGGCAGCCATGCTATTCACTGCGGGAATAAACTTCGAAAACAATAAGGTCAGGCGGCCATGCTTGTAGAAAGACTCAGCAGATCTCATGATGCAAGCTTCCGGATTATCGAAGAAGCGGCAGAGAAACCCTAGGATACTCCAACCGGAATATCGCCCGGCGATAAATAGAAGGCAATCCCCCAATAGCATTGCCAGGAAAGCCAGAACGATGACTTTGGAAAATGAAAGCGTGCCGAGGGCACAGGCGGCTCCAGCAGCAATAAGAATGGGAATTGCCGGCAACGGGAGCCCGATGGAATCGAGAAAAATACCGAAGAAAATGATCCAGTATCCGTATTGCTTCAAGAGGTTTCCAATCTCAAGCATTGGTTTGCACCCTGTCAAATTAGCCTAAGGTCACACTGCTTCCTGAATCGCTCCACGAGACTGTAAAGCATTTTAGCTGAAATCGAAATCGAATGAGGGACAGTTTTCATGAAGACGAGAGTAATTTGGCCTTTTTGCCACCGCTTCGATCCAACCCACCATTTTTTCTTATTGACCAGGAGGAAAAACTCAAGCCGGGTCCAGGTAATGGGCTGGATTGGGAGAACTTGGCAGGATGGAGCACGATGGAAGGGAATACTCCCCAATGTTTCACGAGTATGAAAGGGAAGGGAGATTGCCAAAAAGCTTTACAAGAGAGACCTCGGAAATCTCCGTTCAGGCATGAGGATGTAAATGAAGAACGCTGAGAATATCGGTTCAGGGGGGAACAAATCTGATATTGGCAAAGAGCCCGGGAAAACTTGCTAATGAACCTGATCCCGAAATGAACCCTAGACAGAATTAATAACTTCCTCCCGCAATGTAAGACTCCAGCTGCTCAATCATGAATTCCTGATCGGAGATGATCGCTTTGACAACATCCCCGATGGAGACCAGTCCAACCACGCGACCCAGCTCTACCACAGGAAGATGTCGAATATGCTTGTCCGTCATTCGCGCCATACATTCGCGTACGGAATGAGAAGGGCCAACGACATCCACTTTTTCAGTCATAATTTCCCTGACCGCCGTTTCCCTCGAGGATTTGCCATGCAGAATCACTTTTCGGGCATAGTCGCGTTCGGAAAAAATGCCGATCAATTGATTGTTTTCAAGCACCACCAGCGCCCCCACATTCTTTTCCGCCATCACTTGCAAGGCTTCCAAGACACTGGTGTCGGGAGTCACTGACCAAACGGCAGACCCTTTGTTTCGCAATAACTGGTTGACTGTCATCGCGTTTGCCTCCCATTGATGATTTGACTCACACGAATCTACCGGATTCCAACCTTTGCTCGGTGCCTACTTCTACCGCTCTGCCGGTACACTGCATCAGGAACATGACTATCGGGATTGATTATTCTCAAGCTTAGCCTGAAGAAAGAAAAGAAACAATGAACTTTTGTTCCCGGTGGCCAAAGGCCCTGTTTTTCGGCAATTGACAAGAAACCCTGGCAGGTTCCTGTTCAGCTATTTACCTCCATAGATCGACCCCTCTGACTTCATTGGAGATTTTCCTCCTCCCCGGACCTGATCCAAAAAGTGATTCGCTGCGGTTTTTATGAGGCCCAATTCTGCGTTAGCCTGGAAAAAGCGGAACCCTTCCGAGATCAATTGCCTAATTTCATCCGCATCGCCGCTGGGATAACCAACCGCCACCCCGTGTTTCTTACCTGCGGCCAGCACTTTGGAAACGGCTTCTTTCACCAAAGGATGATGGCGCTGTCCTCCAACCCCCAGCGAAAACGACAAATCACTGGCCCCAATGAAGAGCACATCGATCCCCGGGGTCGCTGCAATTTTCTCAATATTTTCGACAGCTTGCTTCTGCTCGATGATGGGGATGACCAGGACGTTCTCATTGGCGAATTGCGTATATTCCTGCCCCACAAAGTCCCAGCGAGGCATGGCCAAACTTGGACCGAATCCCCGAATTCCCAGCGGCGGGTATTTACAAGACTTGACCGCCTGTTCCGCCAATTCCGGGGTACTGGTGAAAGGGAACATGACCCCCAGACTTCCGATATCCAAGACGCGTTTTGCCATCCACGGTTCATTAACCGGCACCCGTGTCAACGGGACTGCTGGCATTCCCCGGGTTGCCAGGATCATGTCACGTACCGATTCCAAGGTCACGGGACTGTGCTCCATTTCGATCCACAAAAAGTCAAAACCGCTGCTGGCCAATGTTGCCGCGACATCCGGACTGGCCACCGTAATCGTGGCTCCGATGACGGGTTTCCCTTGCTGTAATGCCACCTTCACAGGATTCTTATACGTGGTTGTTGTGTCGCTCATAAGCTCCTTTGTTCAGATCGAAAGATGTAAACGAGAATGTTCATGTCCAGCAGAGAATTCCCCAATTCTCTCAATTCGTGCGTATGTTGTACAAGTAGGTAAACTGAACAGTAATGATCTCCGCTTTAAATGCGGGAGGGAAACTGGGAAAAGGTTCAGAAAGTTTTATGGAAGACACTGCGGCGCGATCGTAAGGGGAAAGCCCGGAACTCCTTACCACCTGCAAGTTTTCAATGCGCCCGTTATCGCGAATATCGAACATCACCACCACTTTCCCTTTGTTCCCCGTGCGGATTAACTCGGGGATAACAGAGAACCAGTTGTCACGAACCCGATAATAGATCAGATGCAACCAGGGAGAGAAATCCACCCCTTGCGTATCGCTCACAATGGTAGGCTGATCGATTGAGAAATCCGAATTGCGCCGATCGAAATTGTGCATGGGACGATCTGCTGGTTCCCCCTGTCCGTAGCTTCCGCCTTGTTGTGTTGGAGCAATTGCCCCTTTCATAGAAAGTCCGGGAGACTCCAGACTTTCGCTGATTTCGCGAAGGCGTCTGGGATCCTGTTTCGATACCGGGGTGGGCGGCTGGGAGGATTGCAGTGCCGCGGTCTGCTTTTCTACGCTCTCCTTTTCGGCAGAAGGGAGGATGAGATGGCTTTCATTAGCCTTCGAGATTATTGGCGGGGCCGGGATTGGCGGTGGCGGAGGCGTTGCCTGCGTGGAAGTGGGAGATTTCGCAGGAGCCGGGGCCTGGAGCTTCTTTGGAGAAGTCGCTGGAGGTACCGGCTGGGATTGGGTGATACGTTTTTGGAGCAGGGGAGGCTGAATTTTTGGTTTGGGAAGCAGCGTCTGATAATCCTTGGATAAGGCCATCAAGCCGAGCTGTTTTGTGCCTTCCACAAGAGCTGGGTTACGGAGCATCACCTGCCTGGAGTCCGGACGAATCAACAGGTGTGGACCGATGAGGATAAGGATGATTAAGAAAAAATGCAGGACTAGAGAGGCCGCATAGGCTTCACGCCGCTGGTAGGTGCTCTTCTTATCTTCATCTCGAAGAACCAAGAATTGAAGGTCATCACTCATGGAATCCCGACAATCTTCTAATTGGGAAAGGCCAGTCTGCCATCTAAGAAAAATACCATGGATGGGTGCTAGCGACCTTCCTTAAAGCTTAACGCACTACCCCTTTCACCTGGTGCCATTCAAGAGTCAATCCTTCTTCTCGCTCGAGCGAAACGATGGCAGCAGCTGCGAATGTTCGCCGATCTTCTGTACGACACATTGAGCCAGAAGCAGTGCCTGTTTGCTGCTTTCGGGCGTTACCTCGGGACAGCACCGTGATTGTACAGCGTTTAAAAAGGAAAGGATCTCTGCCCGGAGTGGTTCTACCCTGGCGGTCTCAAGTTTCCTGGGAGTAATGATGGGTCCCTGCGTGCCTGCTCCGGGTTGAACCGACAGCACCACAACGTCCTGACGGGAATAATCGACCGATACATATTCGTTTGGCTGGAAAAATCTCATTTTTCTGACTTTCTCGGTGCTTACCCGGCTCGCTGTCAAATTGGCGACACATCCATTCGCAAATTCGATTCTGGCATTGGCGATATCAATCTTGTTGCTTAAGATCGGCAGCCCCACGGCGCTCACTGATTTGATGGGAGATTTCACAAAATCCATAACGATATCGAGGTCGTGAATCATCAGATCCAAGACCACATCGATATCCAGGCTTCGCGAGGTGAATACCCCCAAGCGGTGGACTTCAAAAAACATGGGGTTGTGGATCATGCTGCGGGCCGCGCAAATGGCTGGGTTGAATCGCTCAAGATGCCCGACTTGCAGAATCCGCTTTTGCGCCTGGGCCGTGTCGATCATGGATTGGGCTTCTTCGACGGACGCGGCGATCGGTTTTTCGACAAGCACGTCAATCCCATACTGTAACAACTGGCAACAAACCGAAGCGTGATCGATGGTTGGGACTGCCACGCTGACGGCGGACACTTTGTCCAGGATTTGGGATAGATCGGTGTAGGCCTGCGTCTTGAACTCCTCGGCCACTGCATGGGCTGTCTTGGGATTCTTGTCCACAACTCCCACGAGCTCGACAGAGTCAATTTCCGAATAGATCCGGACGTGTTGCCGACCTAGATAACCTACCCCAACCACCGCAATCTTTGGTTTATTCATAGTCAATTAAGGCTCAAATGCATTCTTTTTTCATTACCCCGGTTTGTGGAGCAAGAAGTTGAAGGGCTGTCTAAAGCGGAAATAGGAGCCCTCGACGCTAAGCTAAGACTTGAGCCCGTTGGCGATCGGTGTCTCTTTTTCACCGTCGGGGGCGTATGCAGAAATACTGATTCCATGCGCATTGGCAAATCGAACCAATTTGTCCTGGTCAAGTACCAGCGTCTTGTAGGCATCGATAGCTAGTGCTGACGCATTGGCACTTGCCATCAATTCAAGCGTGGGTAACCCGATTACGGGAACATCAAACCGCATATCTTGTTTGGGCTTACTGACCTTAACGACGGTGATACGCTGATTGCCGGTGAGTTCGGCGGCACGCCGAATCACGGCATCGGTTCCTTCCATGGCCTCGACTGCCACGCAAGCCTGCTCACGCACCACCACTGATTGGCCAATGTCCAACCGGGCAATTTCTCGAGCGATCCTTCGACCATAGTCAATGTCTTTAACTTCTTCTTCATTGGGGGGGCGTACCGTTAACACGCCGGGAGGAGGAAGAAGAGGACCAAGAAAGGTTGTCGAATCGATCAGCGTAATTCCTTCATCTTCCAGAACCCTGGCTACGGCTCCAATCAAGGCATCCGTATTCCTTGATCTCAAACTAGTCAGTAGCTTCAGCATTTTAAGATCAGGCACGATCGAGCTGAAAATCTGGGCGTGCCTGACCTGGCCTGCCATGATGGCTTGTGTGATTCCTTCCTGATGAAAAATCTTGATGAGCTTTCCCAACTGCCCCAGGCTGATCCAATGGACATTCTTGGCAGCCGTTTCAATCTCCTTGAAGGTCTCCTCTAAAATCGCAACGACCACCATCTCCAGCCCGCGGCTTCGCGCCGCTTCCAGGACAAGAAATGGAAACTTTCCGTTGCCTGCAATGAGGCCATACCGTGTGATCATTTCAAGAGCTCAAATCACCGTGATCGTAAACTTTGGGGAAAGTGACGCGTGGGCTTATCGGTGTTGTGAGGGGAGTGAAAGTTCCGGCATTCATCGGATGATGCCCCGTTCACTTTGCTCGACAAAATCAACGAGAGGCTGTATTTCTCCATGATCCGGAAATTTCTCTTTAATGGCTGCCAGAGCCTGGGAAGTATTGAGCTTGGACTGCAAGAGAATCCGGAAAGCCGTGCGGATGTCATAGATCGATTCTTTTGAATACCCTCGGCGCTCAAGGCCGATTGTGTTCACGCCATAATTCCCAGTTCCCCGGGCGCTGACGGTTTTTGAGTAGGGGAGTACATCCTTGGTGATGACAGAATACCCGCCCACGAACCCATGCCGCCCCACTCGACAAAACTGGTGGACACCCGAGAAGGCGCCGATTGTTGCATAGTCCGCAATACTGACATGTCCAGCCAACGTTGCAGCATTGGCCAGAATGACATGATCTCCGACGATGCAATCGTGGGCAATATGAGCATAAGCCATCACCAACGTGTGATTGCCAATCACCGTTCGCCCTCCCCCACCGGGAGTGCCCCGGTGAACGGTAACGTATTCCCGGAAGGTATTGTCATTCCCCACGATGAGTTCGGTAGGTTCTCCTTTATACTTGAGGTCCTGCGGGGGTAAACCGATGGCGCCGAAAGGGAAAAAGTGACAATTGGATCCAATCCTGGTGGGCCCCTGGATTACTACATGCGAATCCACAACGGAATGCTCCCCTAGAACTACGCCGTCACCGATAATTGAATAAGGTCCTACCACCACATGAGCCCCCAAATGGGCAGAAGGGCTGACCACAGCCGTTGGGTGAATCTGCATCTAATTACTCCGATCTACAATCGTGGAAAAGATTTCAGCCTCGGCCACCAGCTTTTCCAGGACAAAAGCTTCGGCTTTAAGTTTTCCGTGGCGTTGGCGCATCTTGATCACTTCCACGACAATTCGAATCTGGTCCCCTGGAACCACCGGGTGCCGAAAACGGGCATGGTCGATTCCGCTGAAATATACGAGCTTGTGCTCCCGATCCGGGAGCTCTTTTAACACCATGACGGCAGCGACTTGAGCCATGGCCTCTACAATGAGGACACCGGGCATGACCGGGGTGCCGGGGAAATGTCCCTGAAAGAACGGCTCGTTGATGCTGACGTTCTTGATCCCGACAATCCGGCGTGCCGGCTCGAGTTCCAAAATGGAGTCCACCAGGAGAAAGGGATACCGATGAGGGATAATCCGTTGAATCTCATTCACATCCATTAACATGGCGCCGTCCTTAACGTGAAAAGGGAAGGCCAGCTTCCAAAGGAAATACTAACCTTCCCTCATTCGCTATGAAGCTAAAATCTGACCCGCGTCAGTTTTTCTTGGGAGGAACCTCAGAGGATTTTCCCGCCGCGCCAGCGGTTTTCGAGGGCTGGCTTGTGGGTGCAACTTTTGAACCTTGATTAACCGGTGGTTTCGAGGCGGGGGGAGGAGTGCCTCCCTTCGACACCTGTGAGCCATCGTAAAGCTTTATAATGTCATCTGTGATATCCAAAGCGGGGTTCGCATAAAAGAGCTGGCCGGATTGGTTTGACGAATCGAAAAGAATGGTGAAATTCTTTTCCTTGGAATATTGCTGCACAATGGGCGTCAATTTTGCGCCAATCCTTGTGAAAATTTCATTTCGAAGATTCGTAAATTCCTTCTCAGCGTCATCTTGAGCTCGTTGAAATTCGACCGATTTTTGGTCGAGACTCCGACTCAAAGTGGCCCTCGCTTCCTCCGTCATAGTTGCCCCTTGGGTGCCCAGTTGCTGTTGAAGGCTCTGGAGTTCGCTCTGTTTTTTGGCCAGCTCATCGCGCTTGAGTTCATATTTCTTTTGAAACGCTTCATTGGCCTGTTTGCCTTCCCCACATTCAACGATGGCCCGCAGTATGTTGATCACCGCAACCTTTGGTTGAGGCGCCTGGGCCAGTAAAGGGTATGGAAGCAGCAAAGCCACTGCCGAAAATAATGTCGAAAGAAGCTTTCTCATATCGTTCGCAACTCCAATCTTCTATTGGATTCCCACGGCTTCGAGGAAACCCCCTGTATTATTCGTACTAAGTACCAACGTGTCAACGATCAATGGTTGAAGGTTTGGAGAAGTTATGTAGAGAGGTCCGAATTTCCCAGTTAATCCCATGTCAGCCAGAATATCTTCGCTCAAATAAAAACCACCAACCGGAACAAATATATCGGATTTGGTCGCCAACACCTCCCCAGTATCGGGGTTTCTGGCAGTCAAGGTGGTGGCTCCGATGGCATTCCCTAAATTCAAAATGACCAATTTTGAGACAAAACTGCCCGCATTCGTTACGGCATCCAACACCAGGCTCGCATAACCAACCGAGCGCCCAATAAGAATGGCGGGATCGTTGGATATATTGTTAATTAGAGAGAGGAAACTGGAGAACGGCTGATCTGCAGTGACTCGTAGATAGCCAACGGTATTGGTGACGTTGGTTGTCCCGAGGATGTAACGATTGATATTGTTGATCTGCAAAAAGCCGTTGGCGGCCACTTTCGTAGTGCCTTTCCCAAGGGACTTGCCGTCCTTATCAAGTATCTCCAGTTGAAAATTCGCTTCAATTGAACTGATATTGGTTAACCCCACATTCGATCGATAAGTATCGTTATCGATTGCGAAGGGCAGGTAGTTCACAAACCCCATGCTATTGACAAAGAGCACATCGTCGTTAGGGCTGGTAACCAGGGCAGTATTGTTAGCGGAATTGACAGTCACATTACTCGGGGTCGTGCCCACGTTTTTATTGATGACCGTCGGGTAGCTGGAGTTGGTGCTGAGGTTAATGAGTGACATGGTGGGAGTGTCAGCCGAAGTGACAGCCGCTACGTTGGTGACGGGGTTGACCCCGATGGCTGAAGGCCGAAATCCCAGGCTTATCGGGGTTTCCAAGGGAGTCCCGGTAATGGGCAAGATCTTATCGAGATCAATGATGGAAACATTGCTCGAGTTCGAATTCGCCACATAAGCCTTGTTGGTCGTCAAGTTGAGAGAGATATCCACGGGGTTTGTACCTGCGGGAATGGCTCGAATCAAAACCCGGTTCGGAACGTCAATCACCGTAACGTCATTGCTAGCGTAATTGATGACCAGGGCATACCCTTTGGGCTGATAGTAAGCGATCCCAATCGGGCTCGTGCCGGCTTGCAGCTGATCTGGCAGAACAGAGGTGTTGGAGTTTAAATCAATGACAGAAATCCCGCCGCCATTCAAATTCGCAACGATCGCCTGATTGTTGGCCGTGTCAATCGCAACGGCCCGCGGGCTGTAATGGAAGGTAGGATCGGTGGTGCTCTTGGCGCCGACCAATACTGTGGCAACCACAGTCAGCGAGGTAATATCGATCACGGTTACGGTATCGTCTCCAAAATTGGCAACCACCGCCCGGTTCGTCACCGGATTGATGGCAACGCCAGTCGGAGCTAGTCCAACAGCCAGGGTTGCTTTGATAGTGCTCGTGTTCAAGTCAATGATGGAGGCAGTATTTGAATTCCGGTTGGTAACAACCGCAATCCCGGTCTCGGGAACCACCGCCACATCAAAGGGGCCACTCGCCAAAGGCAGAGGGATTTGTTGAGCGGAGAGTCGGCCTGCTCCGCCCATCAGTAAAACGGCCAAAAACCATCCAGTCTGCTTGATCCATCGGTGTCTTCTTAGGAAATCCATGGTTGCTTTTTCCGCCTGTACTTTAGAAAGTTCGGCCCACGGTAAACTTGAAGCCTCGGGTCTTCTGCGTCGGAGAATTCGAGTAATAGTTATCACGAAGTGGATACGGCAACCCGCCTTCCGGACGGATAATGTAGCTGTCCAGGATGAGCGGGTCATAAAAATAAATTAAACGAAAGGGGGCATTCACCACGGGGAGAATGACTTGGAATTCCAATCCCGTACTGGCACGCCACATGGTCGTTTGAGGAATAATGGGTAGCGACTCCCCTGGCTGGAAGGGACGGAACGCGCCATTCTCGAAAGTATAGAAATTTCCTGCGGCTTCAGGTGCCAGCTTCAGTGAAGACTGCTTGGCCACCCACACCTTTCCGATATCAAAGAAAGGAGCCATTGTTACCGGGCCCATAATCGGAATGCGGTACTCGATATTGCCTACAATTTGGGAATCACCGCCGACCAGGTAAGGGAAGGTATAGTAGAACGGTACACTTTGAGTGATGGTCCCGCCCGTCACAGGATTGATCACAGGGTTTCCATAGGGATCCTTTACGACGCCATTCACGAAGGATTTCGTAGTTACCTGAGCGCGCGGACTAATGGTCCTGAAATCGAACCCGCGAATCGTATCTTCGCCTCCGGTATAGAAACGACTGTAGATGGGAGGCTGCAGTCCGCCATACCCCGTAATGAATGAATACATCCCGCGGATCCCCAGAGTGTTCCGCCGCTTATTCATCGGTCTGAAGTACTTCGCTTCGACTAAGGGTTCGACGTAGCGAACATCTCCCCCAACTCCCGCTACCCGGAGCATGGCAGTCACATTCCTACCACTCCTGGGAGCGTAGGGGTTATCCACTGTGCTGTAAGTGAGCGTTGGAGTGACAATGCTTTGCAACACCCCTTGATACGATCCAATCCCGGTAAAAGTGTCGGTGAACTGGAACGCCGTGTAAAAAGCCTGGTTTTGCGCCGATGGGAAGGTCGTGTAGGTTTTCTCCAGAGTATAGCTGAGGCCAAATCGGGTGAAGGGCCTGACCGGCTTGCTCCCGAACAGTGTGAAACCTCTACTGTTCTGGGAAAACAATTCATTCCCGATGGGCACATAGCCATAGTACCCCTGGAATTGATCACCTTCACGATAGCTATACCGACGATAATAAACGCTGAACCCGGTCGTCAGCGGACGGTTTCGGAAATAAGGCTCCGTGAAGCTCAAAACATAGGCCGAGTAGCGGGTTCCACCTTGAAGCTGTAGATCGAGCGTTTCGCCAAACCCCATCAGGTTATTGGTGGAGTAATTGACCCCAAGGAAACTTCCCCCGATACCGCTTACTCCCCCGGACAGCCCAATGGAATTCTTACCCTTTTCCTTCACCTTCAGCGTGACATCCACATAATATCGTTCCTTCCCGTCAACCATCTCGGGCTTAGGCTCGGGTTTAACTTCGGCATCCTCTTGTTTTAAGACGTCGAAGTAACCGAGTTGATTCAGGCGCAGCAGGCTGATATCGAACAACTGCGTGTTATAGATGTCCCCCTCGGTTACCAGCATCTCCCTGCGGATGACTTTGTCTCGCGTGGTGGTATTTCCTACAAATTCCAAACGGCGCAGGTAATACTGATTTCCCTCTTCAAAGTCGAAAACGATATTTACGGTGTGATTTTCTTCGTCATAATCCTGGCGCGGGATGGGAGTCCAGTTAATATAGCCTCTGGCTCCATAAATCTTCTTCAGGTTCTCGAACCCTTTGCGAATGAGTTCCCCGTTGAATACCTCACCTTGCTGCATCCCAAAAACTCGCAGCAACTGATCTTTGGTAAAAAGCGTGTTGCCGGTGAAGTTGATTTCGCCGACGTGATACTGATTTCCCTCTTCCAGCTTGATATCAATGAACACCTGCTTGCCATTGGTTGACTTGAAAGGAACCGGGAACATGGAGATCCCTTTCACATCCTTGATCTCTACCTGAGGGTCTTCAATCAGCAGCTTGATATATCCTTTCTCGTTGTACTTGGCGCGTACCCCTGTTTCGAGAGAGGCTTCCAATTTGTTGCGATCAAAGGTGGATTTTCCAGTGAACATGGAAATCAAGCTGGTTTGCTTGAGATATTTCATGGATTTCCGCAGTTCTTTGTCGCTGAATACCGTATTCCCCTGGAAGTCGATTTTCTTGACCTTTACCTTCGGGCCTTCATTAATCAGGAAGGTAATGGCCTTGGCATTGGGAGGGACATCGGTTGCCTCGTACTTGATCTCGGCATATTGGCGCCCTTTTTCCGCAAGCAGGTCCGAAAGAACAACGATGGCCTTGCCAATCTTATTCGGGTCAAAGGGGGTTTCAATCCCTAAATTTACCTTTTTTTCCTTATATTTATCGAGAACTTCAGTGTTGGTTGCGGATTTGAGTCCCTTATAGTTGATGCTCCGGATGAGGGGCTTTTCCTTGACCCAAAATATGACAATTTTCCCCGTCTTCCCTTGTTCGAGGGAGATGGATAAATCATCGAAGAAGCCCTGCGCCCAGATGGTTTTGAAATCACGGCGGAGCACCGCGGGATCAAATTTACCATTTTTCTGGGAAACGATATGAAACCTGACAGTGTCTTGTGGGACGCGGCGAGTGCCGCGAATTTCTATGTTTTCAATCAACTCTTCATCCTGCTGTTGTGCCCAAAGGGGGGAGGGGGACTGGGAGAAGGTTAATAGGACAAGCATCAACAGGATAAGGGTATAAATACCCTTCTTCAGCATCAAAAGAGCCTCCACAAAATCGCTTCGGGTTGACGAGCAGGCACAAATCACTCCGTAGTTTTTGGACTAACTCTTTGATGCAGGAAATGGGGAACTATTTGTATAAGAGAGAGGTTTCAATAATCGAATTCTTAAGATTTCGGTAGTAGAGACCCTTGTCCACTTCATAGATTTCAAGCTCCGAACCAGGGCCGATATCCCCCTGAATGAGAGCTTCTGCTAAAGGATCTTCTACGTATCGCTGCAGAGCCCTTCGCAAAGGCCTTGCACCATAAGATCGATCTTGGCAAGTTTTCTCTAGAATCCAACGTCGGGCATCGGGCGTGAGGGTGATCCGTACATTCTTTGAAACCATACTTTCGTTGATCTGAACCACCAGCAGATCGACAATCTTCTCCAGATCCTCGTCAGTTAACGAATTGAAGACAATAATCTCATCCAAGCGATTTATGAATTCCGGGTTGAATGCTTTCTTGACTTCAGCTGTTACCAACTCCTCCATCTTCTGTTGCGTGGATTCTTCGCTGGATCCGTGAAACCCTAGCTGATGACGCTTTTCGAGGAAACGGGCGCCAAGATTCGATGTCATGATGACGATCGTATTCTTGAAGTCGACAGTATTGCCAAGACCGTCCGTCAACTGGCCGTCTTCGAAAACCTGCAGCAAGATATTAAAGACATCATGGTGAGATTTTTCAATCTCATCCAGCAGAACTACGGAATAAGGATTGCGCTTGACTCTTTCAGTGAGCTGTCCACCCTCCTCATAGCCAACATACCCTGGAGGGGAACCGATGAATTTGGAAACCGAATGCTTTTCCATGTATTCCGACATATCAAAGCGTATTAATGCTTTTTCCGAGCCGAACAAGAAGTGCGCCAACATGCGCGCGACTTCCGTCTTTCCTACCCCGGTCGGCCCAAGAAAGAGGAAAGATCCCACAGGACGGTTGGGATTCTTCAACCCCGCACGGGATCGCCGTATGGCCCGAGCCAGGGCGCTAATGGCCTTGTCCTGGCTGATGACTCGCCGGTGGAGATGCTCCTCAATGCGCATCAGCTTCACCATCTCTTCTTCTTTGATCGAAGTCACCGGAATGCCGGTCCATTTGGCGACCACATTCTCAATATCCTCTTTGGTCACCAGTCCGATGGAATTGTCCGTCAGATTGAATTTTTCCTTTACGGAGCGGAGATTTTCCAGTGCCAGCCGTTCTTCGTTCTTATAAATTTCGGCTTTTTCAAATTCGTGGTTGGAAATGGCCGATTCCATGTGCGACACGATCACTTTGATCTTCTTCTGAATCTCGGTCATTTCCTTGGGAAGCCGATCCTGGCGCAATTTGACGCGAGCCCCGGCCTCATCGATCAGATCGATGGCTTTGTCGGGCAGGAAGCGGTCCGGAATATAACGGTTTGAGTGATGGACCGAAGTTTCAATCGCTTCCGGGGTATAGGAAACGAGATGGAATTTCTCGTACCGCTCTTTGACTCCGTTCAAGATGCGAATGGACTCGGCCTCGCTTGGCGGCGGCACCTTCACGGCCTGAAACCGTCGCTCTAAGGAACGATCTTTTTCAATAGACTTGCGGTATTCTGCCGGAGTCGTCGCCCCGATGCACTGGATTTCCCCACGGCTCAAAGCCGGCTTCAAGATATTGGCGGCATCCAGCGACCCTTCCGCTGATCCTGCACCCACCAGGGTATGGAGTTCATCGATGAAAACAATGGCGTTCGGGTTATCCACCAACTCCTTCATGATGGTCTTGAGCCGCTCTTCGAATTGGCCCCGGTACTTTGTCCCCGCCACAATCAGCGACAGGTCGAGTGCCAGGATGCGTTTGTCCGCCAGGTAGCTCGGAACATCGCCATCCACGATCTTCTGGGCCAGCCCTTCCACAATCGCCGTTTTCCCGACCCCCGGCTCGCCAATCAGCACAGGATTATTCTTGGTTCGGCGGCATAAAATCTGGATACAGCGCTCTAATTCATTTTCGCGGCCAACCAGCGGGTCCAATGAATTCTCGGCTGCCAACTGCGTAAGATCACGACTGAATTCAGCCAATAACGGGGTATCTTTGGATCGAGCGGCCGCCGGTTTTTCCGACTGCGTTCGCATGAGTTCCTCCCTGACTGCATTTAATCGTAACCCCCGCTCATGCAAAATTTCGGCCGCCAGGCTCTTATCCTCGCGCAAAATTCCCAGCAGGAGATGTTCGGTCCCGATATGCCGATGCCGCAACCGTTCTGCCTCGTCTGCAGAAAATGCCAGGATCCGCTTGCACTCCGCACTGAGGGGTAAGTCTATGGAAGTAGACACCTTCTCCCTGATAATGGTCCGCCCTTCAATTTCCTTCTTGATCGATTCAATCGAAGAGTGCGAACGCAAGAATCGATTGGTCAAGCTCTTATCTTCCCGCATTAGACCCAAAAGAAGGTGCTCCGTCTCAATGGAAGGGCTTCCATATTGACTGGCTTCATAACGGGCAAAGAAGATAACTCGGCGCGCTTTTTCTGTATATCGTTCAAACATAGGCTTGATTGACGGCGTGCAAGAAACCGTTTTCTAAGCGAAAAACCCGGTTACATCTCAGAGCTATATTAGCATTGTGTGTCGCCAGGATGGAAGTAAGATTTTTCTCCTGTTGGATTTTGCGAAACAGCTCAAAAACCTTCTCTCCAGTGTGATTGTCAAGGCTTCCTGTGGGTTCATCGGCAAGGACTAAAGCCGGGTTGTTCACCAGTGAACGGGCTATGGCGACTCGCTGTTGCTCCCCTCCGGAGAGTTGTCCGGGACGGTGCCCGGCTCTCTCACTCAGTCCCACCATGGCAAGCAATTCCTTCCCCAAATTCTTGTCTACGGTCTGGCCGGCGATCAACCGCGGCATCAGAACATTTTCCAAGGCAGTAAATTCAGGTAACAAATTGTGAAATTGGAATATAAAGCCAATGGAATGCCGGCGAAATTCGGCAACATCGGGAGCATTTAACCGGTAGACGTCCGTCCCCTCCAAAAAAACGGATCCCTCGGTCGGATGGTCCAAGGCGGCGAGGATATGTAATAGAGTGCTCTTTCCCGAACCTGATTCGCCCATAATGGCGATCATTTCCCCCGGGTGAACGGTTAAATCAATTCCTTTCAATATTTCGAGAGATTCCCCGGTATTTTGGAAAGTCTTCTTGATCCCCGTGGCTTCGACCACCACTTTTTGTTCTAAACTCTGCATGGAGTCTGCAGGCATGCCTATTCGTACCTCAAGGCTTCGACGGGATCGAGGCTTGCCGCTTTCTTCGAAGGATAGATGGTGGCAATCAGACTGATTCCAATGGCAGCCATGGCCACCCAAAAACCATCCAGGAAATTGGTTTTAAAGGGCACATGAGAGATGGAATACACATCGGTTTCCAGGCGGATCAATTCATATCGATCGCAAACCCAGCAAGTCAGGTTTCCTAATACCAAGCCAAGGGTTGACCCAACCAATCCAATGACCAAGCCTTGCAGAACAAAAAGCTTCCGGATTTGGGCCTGCGTTGCTCCCATCGACATCAGTACGGCAATGTCCCGGTTTTTTTCCATGACCATCATGATCAATACGGTAATGATATTGAGGGCGGCCACGAAAACGATTAGCCCGATGGTAATGACCATCACAATTTTTTCCATTTTCAACGCGTGAAAGATGGATTGATACTGCTCAATCCAGTCCTTGGTCACATATTCTGGACCGACGGCTGCCAGAATCTTTTCCGAGAGAGTTTTGACCTGATAAATATCCGAAACCTTGCACTCGATTAGCGATACCAGCTCTCCCGTCCCGAAGAGCCGCTGAGCCGTTGCCAGCGAAGTAAATCCCCATTGAGAATCGAAATCAGACAAGCCCGAGGAAAAGATGGCGACCACCTTCATTCGCTTCCGCACGGGCAGCGTCCCTATCGGCGTTAATTCTCCCTCGTCGCTGATGATCGAGACATAATCGCCGACAAACGTTCCTATCTTTTTTGCCAGCTCTTCGCCCAAGGCAATGCGGTCGCGCACCGGATCATTCAACGGAGGCACAAGATCCCTCAGGTATCCCGATTTGATATCGAAGAAGGCGTCTTTAAAGAAGGAGGGGTCTTCGACAGCAATGCCCTTTAAATAGACCGGCTGCTGCCGCCCGGCAATGATCAAGACGACTTGATAGATGGCTGGGAGTGCCGTCTCCACTCCGGGCACTTTTCGAATTTTCTCGGCCAAAAGCGGGTAATTCGAAATTCCATTCCTGATTTCCTTGGGGAGGACATTGATATGCGAAGTCCCGCGCAAGAGCTTGCTTTGCAGATCTTCGCGAAAGCCGGCACTGATGGAGAGAGCCACGATCAGCGCCATCACCCCGGAAGCAACTCCCAGGATGGAAATGACTGTGATGACGGAAATAACGGCCTGTTTTCGTTTTGCTCTCAGATAGCGAAGCGCAACGAAGAGCTCAAAATTCATGGAAAGGCCCTCATTTTTCGGGGCGCAGATGAGGGAAAAGAATCACATCGCGTATCGAGCGGGAATTGGAAAAGAGCATCGTCAGCCGATCGATCCCAATCCCTTCACCGGCCGTTGGAGGCATGCCAAAGCGAAGCGCGCGAACGTAATCTTCATCCATCTGATGAGCCTCCTCATCGCCCTTTTCCCGCTCTTCCACTTGAGCTTCGAACCGTCGCTTCTGTTCTTCCGGGTCGTTCAATTCGCTATAGGCATTTGCAATTTCCATTCCCCCGAGGTAAAGCTCGAACCGCTCGACCAAGGTTGGGTCTTCAGCCTTCGTTTTGCTGAGAGGGGAAAGCTCGATGGGATAGTCATAGATGATCGTTGGCTGAATCAAATGCCTCTCCACCACGGCTTCAAATAGAGCTCCCAACAATACACCTGTCGACAGGTCCTGGCTCACCGGGACGGTGGGTAGGGAATGGGTTTCGGCGTAACTGTTCCACTGGCGGGCTTTCGCGTTTAGGCTGGCGGCCGACTGCAAATCTTCCGGGGTTAATTGCGGGAGATCGGGGACGGGCCAGAAGCGCTGAATCGCTTCCTTCACAGAATACCGATGCCACTCGCTAAGCGAAATCTTGTGAGCTTCAAACTCCAGTTCTTCGGTTCCCAGAACATTCCGCGCCAACTGTCTCAGCAGCAATTCTGTCAAATCCATCAGGTCCCGGTAGTCGCTGTACGATTGATAGAATTCGAGCATCGTAAATTCTGGATTGTGGTGCGTCGAGATCCCTTCATTCCTGAAGTTGCGGTTGATCTCATAGACTCTTTCAAACTGACCGACGATCAACCGCTTCAAGTAAAGCTCGGGAGCCACTCTCAGAAACAAGTCGATGCCCAGCGCATTGTGATGCGTCTTAAAAGGGCGGGCAGCTGCACCCCCGGCCAGAGGCTGCATCATGGGGGTCTCTACTTCAATGTAGCCGCGCTCATCCAGGAATTTTCTGATTTCCTTGATAATCCTGCTGCGAATGATGAAGACGTCTCTGGATGGCTTATTGGAAATCAGGTCCAGGTACCTTTGTCGATAGCGGATTTCAACGTCGGCGAGCCCGTGCCATTTCTCCGGCAATGGCGAAAGAGATTTGGCAAGAAACTCCAGCTTCAGGGCATGCACCGTGAGCTCGTTGGTCCGTGTTCGAAACAAGAACCCCTCAACCCCGATGAAGTCGCCAAGATCCAACAAGTTATATAGCGAGAAATCTTCCTCGCTCACTTCCCCCTTCCGAACATAGACTTGTAGGGACAGATTACCATTGGAGACATTGAGGAATCCGGCTTTCCCCTGACCGCGCATGGCGATCACGCGGCCGCAGACACGCACTGTTATTCTTTCTGCTTCGAAGGATTCCTTTGGGGCATCCCGGTACTGGTCTAAGATTTGTTCAAGGGTGTGTGAAAAAGTAAAGCGATGAGGGTAGGCAGGGAAGCCCAGTTTTTGAATGGCATCGAGCTTGGAATAGCGCTGGGCAATCAGCTCAGATCTGTCTGTGGTTTCGGACAAAAGCGTCAATCTCTCCTTCCGTCAGGTCAAAATCGATTGGGTTCGAGCGGCGCCTCAACGGGTTCGCTGGACGATGGGTCTTGGTTTTCCTGCCCTTTTCGGATGCTGTCCAGGATCCCATTAATAAACAAAATGGATTCCGGAGTGCTGAATTTTCGCGCCACCTCTAAGGCTTCATTGATAATGACTGCCCGAGGCGTGCCTACCTCATGCAGGAGCTCAAAAGTGGCAATCCTCAAAATATTCCGATCGACCATCGCCATTCTGGCAAGCCTCCAATGTTCCGCGTGGCTGGCCAGTAAAACATCAATCTTCTCCACGTTTTCAATCGCGCCTTGCACCAACCAATCCGAGAACTCTCGCACCTCATCTCCGGCTTCCTGGTGCAGTGTCCAAAACGAATCCCGAACCCGTGCATAGACTTCCTTTGAGAAATCCCATTGGAAGAGCATTTGTAAAGCCAATTCTCGGCTTTTGCGTCGACTTGCCATCCAGTAAATCCTTACAATTGCTTCAAAAGATTGGCCATTTCGATGGCACTCATGGCGGCGTCAAAGCCCTTGTTGCCGGACTTGAGGCCTGCGCGATCGATGGCTTGTTCCACCGTATCCGCCGTCAGCACTCCATAAGCCACGGGAATTTTGGTCTGAACGGAAACTGAAGCAATCCCTTTGGTGACCTCGTTACTGATGTATTCGAAGTGTGGGGTGTCTCCACGAATCAAAGTTCCCAGACAGATGATGGCATCATATTTCTTGGATTCAGCCAGTTTCAATGCAGTGAGTGGAATTTCAAAGGAACCCGGAACCCGGACCACCGTGATCTCTGAATCTGACGCACCCGTTCTTTCCAAGGCGTCCAGCGCACCGGCTAACAGGCGCCCGGTGACAAACTCATTGAAACGACTGGCCACAATTGCAAAGCGCAGGCCGCTGGCAGTCAGATTCCCTTGCAGCGTTTTGTGTGCCATTCTCTACCTCCGTCGAGCCAAAGTTGCGCTGATAATCAAAACACGCACCTAGCCCCGTGATCCCTGCTCAAAGCCAAGCTACGATCATATCAGCTTTTTAAGGTGAGTCTAGTGGAAATTCCTCACCTAAGGCCAACAAGACAAATTGTTTAGAGCCCCAATGGCTTCATCTCTCAGCCTCCCCATGAATGATTGGCGCACTCCATATGAACGATGATATGCCTGAACCTAAATGTTGCCGAACGCCGGTTTTCCTTTCCTCTTTGCGATGTTTGGATTGGCGGGAATTCGGAGTTGTTCTCATCCGAAGCGTGGCATAAGATACCCCCATGCTCCGCCAACGTTTCCTGTGGAAATTTCAGCGCTACCGACGTCAATTCGAGGAGTCACTGGATAACTTCCGAAACCTGTGGCGGGGAAGACAGGTAACGACGCGAATGTGTCCATCCTGCCGGGCGTTGGTGGACTTGGGCGAAAAGTATTGTCCGCACTGCCATCAAAAGCTGGGCTACCGTGCCAGCGGGGTGGGGAAGGTTTTGCAGAACCTGGTGCCGAATTTCTCTGCGGTCTCCTATGTCGCCCTGACGCTCAATTTTCTTTTCTTTGTCATCATCTTTCTCTCCCAACGCGATTACACCGGCCAGGATCTGCGAGCTTTTCTCATGGGCGGAAACATCAAAAGTATCGTCCAATGGGGAGGCGACGTCCCGTTGCTGGTTTACCATGGGCAATGGTGGCGTTTGATTTCGGCAATTTTCATCCACATCGGGATCATTCATCTATTATTTAATTCTTACGCGTTGATCTTTATCGGACCCCTGCTTGAAGAATCCCTCGGAAGAGAACGGTTTCTGGTCCTTTACATTGCCACCGGGGTGTTTGGGTTCCTGGTGAGTAATATGTACTATTCACCGATCCAGGTTACTGCCGGAGCGTCCGGAGCTATCTTCGGTTTGATTGGAGCGGGCATCATTCTTTCCAGACGATGGGCAGCCTGGGGACACATGCTTAAAGACCAATTGGTCCACTGGGCGATTTACGGGCTGGTATACGGATTTCTCGTCGGAGCGAACAATGCCGCTCACCTGGGAGGGTTTATCTCCGGGATGGGTTTTGCCTATCTGCTCCGCAACCCGGCGTCGATCAGGCCAAGTGAGGAAAGCTTGTGGACAGTCCTGTTTTGGGTGGTTTCGTTGCTGACGCTGGCTTCCCTGGCGCTGGCCTGCTTTTCGGGACTAAGTTGGTAAGTCTCTTACCCGCCTTCAGCACCCCTTCTGGCAGGTTGCACTCGGTCGACCAAAGAGCGGAAGCTGTAGCGGTGGTCTATGACCAGGCTTGTCCAAATTAGTTTTTTGGTTTTCGCAATTTGGACAGCATTGGTCTATGACCGCCGAAATTCAATCACTTGCAGAACGACGGCGCTCATAGAGCGCCGCTACAGAAACAAGAAACTGCTTTCCATACTCCTCGTGGGAGAAAACAAGAAAAGATGTCTGCTCCCCTCGCCCCTTGTGGGTGTTTGGTTTGGGGACAGTGGGAGAGGGGTAGGGGGTGTGGGGTACACCACCCAACTCCACTCTCACGATCACTCAACTAACAGCACCCCCGCGCCTTGAATCTGACCAGCGCGCAATGCCGAAAGCGCCGCGTTCGCCTCCTTCAGCGGAAACGCCGTGACTGAACTCTTGATGGGAACGAGAGGAGCCAGTCTGAGAAATTCCTGCCCATCGCGGCGAGTCAGGTTTGCCACGGAACGGATCACGCGCTCCCCCCAGAGACTCGAATAGGGAAACGAAGGAATATCACTCATATGGATCCCGGCGCAGACTACAGTTCCGCCTTTGATGACTGATCGCAATGCCTGTGGAACAAGTTCTCCCGCGGGAGCGAAAATGATGGCAGCCTCCAATGAGTTCATTGCCAACTGGGAAGCTTCTCCCGCCCATGAAGCCCCCAACTCCATCGCAAACGCCTGCCCGGCCGAATCTCCCGGGCGAGTCACCGCGAAAACCTCACGTCCTTGAAAGCGAGCCACCTGAATCAGGATATGGGCTGCGGCTCCGAAACCATAAAATCCCAATTGACGGGCATCTCCTGCCAGAGTCAGGGCACGGTAACCAATCAATCCTGCGCATAACAATGGGGCTGCCTGCAGATCGGGATATTCCGGTGGGATTGAAAAGCAGAAGCGCTCATCGGCGACCACATACTCGGCATACCCTCCGTCCAGTTGGTAGCCCGTAAATCGGCCCTCGTCACAGAGGTTCTCGTTCGCATGGAGGCAGTAGCGGCACTGGCCGCAGGTCCAACCCAGCCAGGGAATGCCAACCCGCTCGTTGACTCGGATGGAGCTCACCTGCGCTCCCACAGCGGCAACGGCGCCTACAATCTGGTGGCCGGGGACCAGGGGTAGCTTGGGTCCCGGCAATTCTCCATCGACCACATGCAGATCCGTCCGGCAGATCCCGCAGGCATGCACTTTCACCAGGACTTGCCCGATTCCCGGTTTGGGAGTCGGAATTTCCCGTGGGATTAACGGCTGGCCTGGTTTTTCAAGCACCATGGCGAACATAGAGGATTTATGGACTGCGGTCGGTCAAGTAGTTGCTTTGTGCACGAGTCAATGAACCTTCATCGCGCCTGCGCTGCTGTTCAACGTCTTCTCTCGGAAGGGATTGCATCCTGGTCTGTAGCGGCGCTCTATGAGCGCCGACGCGGATCAGACACTCGCGATGACCTGGCTCAGTGCCCAGCAATAATCTTATCCCAAAAAGAACCACTCCCCCAAGCGCTCGCGTGACACCCAGATGATTCTGTGCCGACGCTCTATGAGCGCCGGTTCCATACCCTCTACGAACTTCGGTATTCCTTTGAAAAATTCTGCCGTTTTGATCACTAGATGGCACACAGTCTAGCTGTTTTGTAAGATAATAGGCCCCAGGCAGAAGTGCCAGAAAGCCAGACTAATATCAACATATAAGAGCAAATTTGCCTGATAATAAACGGTTAGGCGCCATGTTTAACCTTGCCGCAGAGTTGCCGAGAATCCTGCCCGAGGCGATCGCTTGGGCTGAGGCAGCGGCCGCTGCAGCGCAGCGTTACGGATTGCCACTCAACGCAAGTGGTATCCGGTTGGCCCAGGCTGTTGGTGTTCAATGCGCCGACTCTATTCGGCTAGTCGAAGGTTTTGAACTTCCATTTCCTGCGGACCCAGAGCTCAGTCTCGCTGCGACTCAAACTGGGTTACTCGGGCCGCACATGGCGGGTCTAACCCTTGGCTATGCGGTCTTCATTCGGAGGAGGTACGCCTTAGCGCGGGTAATCTCGCATGAATGCCGTCACGTT
>JAXLQK010000057.1:0-38564 GCA_046331665.1 Terriglobia bacterium
GCCAAAGAGCTCTAGGCCGAGATCTGTTCTATGAAGTTTTGGGCAGCAAGGGACTGAAATTCGGACCCATTTTCTGCGGGTTGAGCGCGCTCTGGCAGGGCGAGAATGAAGCTTTAGGTAGAGCTTTTCTATTGGATTCTCTGGCGGCAGAAGCAAGTGCGTACGATATTCATCCTGTATTGCTTGACGCGTGTGTTCAAACACTAGCTGCCGCTGTAGAGATCGACGAGCAGGTGATCTTTCTTCCAGTGCATCTGGAGCGGTATCGCCGAGAGCTTAACGCACCTTTTAGCGAACTCTGGAGCTATGCCCGCCTTCGACCTAGAACTGGCAAGGAAACGTTGAGCGGAGACATAACAGTTTTCGATGCGGAGGGCCGGCTTGTTGCACAGCTTGAAGGACTCCACCTTAAACGCGTCGACCTTGCGACCTTGGCAAAAGGTCTGGAAAAGAAGTACACGCCTTGGTTTTATGAAATTGGCTGGGAAAACAGGGTACTCGAGATCCCTGCGTCCGTGCCAGCAGGCTGGTCCTTCCCTTCCGATATCGCCAATGTAGTGCGTCCGGAGATTGCTTCGTTAAGTCAGGAGCAGGGCTGGGAAAGCTATAGTGACTTAGAGCCCCAATTGGATGCCGTCTGTACGGCCTACGTTGCACAAGCCCTACGAAAGCTAGGGTGGCAATTCCAAGCAGGAGAAAAGATTCCTGTGGCCGCTTTGCCAATCCGGCTACAAATAAAATCACAATTTCATCGTTTGCTAGACCGACTGCTGGAGATGTTGGCTGAGGATGGTGTATTACAGCGGAACAAAGATAATTGGGAAGTGCTTCGCTTGCCCGAAGAGTTGGATCCAGAACTCCGGGTGGGCGAATTGCTGGGGCAATATCCGAGATTTGAGGCGGAGTTGACCTTTACCAGGAGATGTGGCCGACAATTGGCAGAAGCCCTGGTGGGGGATTCCGATCCGCTCCAACTGCTCTTCCCTGGAGGTGATGCTTCAACAGCTGAAAAACTATATAGGGAGTCTCCTTCGGCTTGTGTCTACAACGGAATTGCGCAACGTGTGGTGAAAGCCGCCTTGGAAAAGCTTCCAGCCGATCAAAGGTTGCGTGTATTGGAAATTGGGGGAGGTACAGGTTCGACGTCTTCTTATCTACTTCCCAAGCTGCCCGCCGATCGGACTGACTATCTCTTCACTGATATCTCGCCGCTTTTCACTACTCGCGCCGCAGACTTCTTTAAGCAGTATGGTTTCGTGCGCACCCAGCCACTAGACATTGAAATGGATCCGGCGCTTCAAGGGGTATCCGGGACCTTTGATTTAATTGTTGCCGCTAATGTACTCCATGCCACCCGTGATTTAAACCGAGTTTTTGCCCATGTAAGAAAATTACTTTCTCCAGGTGGGTTGCTATTGATGCTAGAGGTGACGCAACGGCAACGCTGGATTGACCTGACATTTGGCCTAACGGATGGCTGGTGGAGATTCACGGATACCGAGTTGCGGCCTTCACACCCATTGCTTACCCAAGAACAGTGGACAAAGTTTCTTAAACAGCATGGCTTCCGCGACCCGGTGATGCTGCCCGATGTGAAACGCAGCTCACGCGCCCTTTCCTTAAATACAGCGATCCTGGCACAAATGACTCTCGAATCAAGAGAATCACAAACGCCAGAACAGAACGAACGTCAATTTCATTGGTTGATTTTCAAAGGGAAATCACCATTGACTTTGAACCCGGCTCAACAATTCAAAGGGCACGGTCAAAGTGCCCTTACCGTTCAGTTAGGACCCATCTACCAGCGTCTCGATCATAAAAATTGGCAGGTGAATGCGTCCAATCCGGATGACTTTGATCGACTGTTAAAGGAAGTCATTGCCGAATTCAGCCTTGGCGGGATTTTGCATCTCTGTGGCGTGGGTCAACGTCCGGCTCAAGAAGAAAGTTTAGATGCTTTCAGAGAAGATGAAGAGCAAATATGCGCCAGCGCTCTTCATTTAGTTCAAGCCGTTCTTAAGGCCGCATTGTCAGATTTGCCGCGCCTTTGGATTGTGACTCGCGGTGGACAATCTTTGGACCTACAACCCACGACACCTCTCCAGGCGATGTTGTGGGGATTTGGAAAGGCCCTTTCAATCGAGCACCCAGAACTTAATTGCACTTGTGTGGACCTTGACCCATCGGATGCAATGGCCAGCCTTGAGCCGCTGTTGAGGGAGATGGAATTTTCTGATGGTGAGGCTCAGGTTGCCATTCGGCATGGGGTGCGTTACGTGGCAAGGTTGCAGCCGAGTCTCCAGACAGAGACCAAGGCCATGTCCTTGCCGATACCAACGAATTCTGCCTATTGCCTCGACATTGGAGAACGAGGAGTTCTCGACAATTTGAAACTAAGAGCGACGTCGCGCCGTCCGCCAGGCCGTGGAGAGGTTGAGGTCCGAGTTCAGGCCACTGGCCTGAATTTTCGCGACGTCCTTAATGCAATGGACATGTATCCTGGTGGTTCCGGACCTCTGGGCAGTGAGTGTTCAGGGCATGTCAATGCGATTGGCGAAGGGGTAGAACATTTACGAGTGGGGGACCCGGTCATTGCGATTGCAATTGGGGCATTCATTAGCCATGTAACCACCTCGGCGGAATTGGTCGTGCCTATGCCTGCAGGTATGACATTTGAAGAAGCGGTCACAATTCCTAATACTTTTTTGACGGCCTATTGGGCATTGCATCATCTTGGAAAGATGGAATCCGAGGAACGCGTATTGATTCATGCCGGCGCCGGGGGTGTCGGGTTGGCCGCGGTGCAATTGGCTCAACAGGCCGGAGCCGAAATTTTTGCGACTGCGGGAAGTCCTGAAAAACGGGATTTTCTTCGGTCTCTTGGAATCAAATACGTCATGAATTCCAGAACCCTTGATTTTGCTGATGAGGTCTTGCAATTGACGGGGGGACGGGGAGTTGACTTAGTGCTGAATTCCTTGTCGGGTGAGTTTATCCCCAAGAGCCTGTCGCTATTGGCGTCGGGAGGCCGGTTTCTGGAAATTGGCAGGACCGGGATATGGAGTGAAGCGCAAGTTCATGCCACCAATCCTGGAGTGACTTATTTCCCAATCAATCTTGGCGAGAATTACATGCAGACGCCTGGACTCATTCGCAAGATGCTTTTGGCTCTGCTGGATAATTTCAAATCAGGCGGTCTAAAGCCACTACCTTTTCGTGTCTTTCCACTGACGGAGGCAGTCAGTGCATTCCGTTTCATGGCTCAGGGGAGGCATATCGGGAAAATTGTGTTGTCTCAGCCGTGGCGAGTCGACAGGGGCGACGAGAACACAAGCCTTGTCCAGCCAGACGCCATATATTGGATTACTGGAGGTTTAAGAGGATTGGGATTGAAGGCAGCAGAGTGGCTTGTAGAGCTTGGAGCTCGCCATTTGGTGTTGATGGGACGGAGTGCACCGAGCGATTCGGCCAGAAAGGTTTTGGACCGACTGAATGAGAAGGGAGCAAGAACCCGAGTTGTGCAAGGTGATGTCTCCAAGGAGGAAGACGTTGCTCGGATTGTCGAGGAAACCAACAGCGGCGCAGCACTCCCATTGCGAGGCGTAATTCATTGCGCTGGAGTCCTAGAAGATGGGGAGATACTCCAACAGAATTGGGATCGTTACCGAAGAGTGCTTGCGCCTAAAGTCGATGGAGCTTGGCTCTTGCATCGTGCTACCAAGAATATGAAGCTCGATTTTTTTGTATTGTATTCCTCAGCTGCCTCCATCCTGGGCTCAGCAGGTCAGACGAATCACTCTGCCGCCAATGCTTTCCTGGATGCGTTAGCTCACTATCGGCAATCCCAAGGCCTTCCAGCAATCAGTATCAATTGGGGCGCTTGGTCGGAAATTGGAGCGGCAGCAGCCCGGTGGTCTGAGGAAGCCCTTAGATCTCAGGGGATTACCCCCATTTCTCCTGTTGAAGGCTTTGAAATAACCAATGAGCTCATTCGGCGCGGATCTTCACAAGTGGGTGTGCTCCCGGTTTCGTGGCCACAATATTTAAGTTACCTCCCTGGGAACCGGAGGCATTTCTACAGGCAATTGATTGACGAGTCTCAGCAAACTCGACAGTCCAAGTCAACAAAGTCTCCCGAATCCGACTTCTCGGGACGCCTCGATTCCGTTCCACCCAACAAACGTCGCGGAGTCTTGCAAGCTGAGATCCGCGATCAAGCGATTAAGGTGCTTGGGTTATCGCCTTCACAGCCGATTGATATGAGATTCCCCTTGAACGGATTGGGTCTGGATTCGCTGATGGCCGTGGAATTACGCAATGCCTTAGGTCAGGCGATCGGACGAAGCCTCCCTGCGACGATGCTGTTTGATTATCCGACCATCGAGGATCTTACGGACTATTTGGGTGTTCAACTCGGTATCGGGCCCGGCGAGAGACCTCAGCATTTGCTTGATGGGCCCGAAAATGTTCTCGACAAGATCGAACAGCTATCAGATGAAGAACTCGACCGGTTACTTTCGGAAAGAATGAAAAATGGGTAGCTTCAAAATAATTGTCATGAAGTACCTCGGCCTCTCCGACGGCTTCATCGGTGTCCGTTGAGTCATTATTTTTCTCATGATTGCTTTGGCTTGAAGGCCAAAGGTCAACTTTTGAACGTGAAAGAAATTTAGATGAGTGAATTTCGAGAGAGAATTTCCAATTTGTCCCCCAAGAGGTTGGCGCTGTTGGCGCTAGAGTTGCAATCGAAGGTAGAAACCTTGGAAGGACAGAAACAGGAACCCGTTGCTGTGATAGGAATGGGCTGTCGCTATCCTTGGAACATCGGCGATCCGGAATCCTTTTGGGAATTATTACGCGCAAGTCGAGACGCTATCCGTGAAGTCCCTCCAGACCGCTGGAAGGTGGACAATTACTATGATCCCGATCCAGATGCTCCTGGAAAAATCGCTACACGTTGGGGAGGGTTTCTTAAAGATATCGATCAATTTGATCCCGATTTCTTCGGCATTGCACCACGGGAAGCTATCAACATGGATCCTCAACAACGTCTGATCCTAGAGGTGGGCTGGGAAGCTTTGGAGAATGCTGGTTATGCTCCTGACAATCTGATCGGAAGCAAGACCGGGGTTTATGTCGGGATCTGCAATGCCGACTATTACCAGCTAAATATGAGTGGAGACAAGACTCGCATTGATGCCTACTTGGCTTCAGGCAGTGCTGGAAGTGTGGCATCTGGTCGTCTCTCGTACCTATTAGGACTGCAAGGGCCCAGTATCTCCATCGACACGGCGTGTTCTTCGTCACTGGTTGCGGTGCATCTGGCCTGCCAGAGTCTGCGCAATGGTGAGTCTTATCTGGTTCTTGCCGGCGGAGTCAACGTGATCTTGCAGCCGGAAGTTACCATGACATTGTCTCGAGCTCACATGATGGCTGCAGATGGGCGGTGCAAGGCGTTTGATGCCGCCGCCGACGGGTTTGTGCGGGCCGAAGGCTGTGGTCTGATTGTCATGAAGCGGCTGTCGGATGCGGTTTCGGATGGGGATCGGATTCTGGCGGTGATCCGCGGGAGCGCGGTCAATCAGGACGGGCGGAGCAGTGGGTTGACGGCGCCGAACGGGCCGGCGCAGGAAGCGGTGATACGGCAGGCGCTGGCGGCCGGAGGGGTGGGAGCAGGAGAGGTGCAGTATGTGGAAGCGCATGGGACGGGGACGTCGCTGGGAGATCCGATCGAGGTAAGAGCGTTGGGGGCGGTGTATGGGGAGGGGCGAAGTAAGAGTGAGGCGCTACTGATCGGGTCGGTGAAGACGAATATAGGCCATTTGGAAGCGACGGCGGGGATAGCGGGATTGATGAAGGTGGTATTGGCGCTGCAGCATGGGGAGATACCGGGGCAGCTGCATTTGAAGCAGTTGAATCCGCATGTGAACTGGGAGGAGTTGCCGATTGAGGTGGTGACGGGATTGCGGGAATGGGGTAGGGGAGAGAAGAAGAGGCGGGCGGGGGTGAGTTCGTTTGGGTTTAGCGGGACCAATGCGCATGTGGTGTTGGAGGAAGGGCCGGAGCAGAGCGAGAGGGAGGAGGGGAGAGAGAGGCCGAGGCATTTGTTGGCGTTATCGGGGAAGAGCGAGGAAGGGTTGCGGGAGGTAGCGAGGAGATATGAGGAGAGGCTGAAGGGTGGAGGGGAGGAGCGGCTGGGAGATATCTGTTACACGGCGAACAGCGGGCGGGCGCATTTTGGGCATCGGCTGGCGGTGGTGGGGGAAAGTGTTGAAGGAATTTGTGAGCAGTTGAGAGAGGTAGCGGAGGGGAAGGCGGCGGGGATTCGAGGGCAGATGAGTGGGACGGATCGGCCGCGGGTGGCGTTTTTATTTACGGGGCAGGGGTCGCAGTATGTAGGGATGGGGAGGGAGCTGTATGAGACGGAGGCGGGGTTTCGGAGGGTGCTGGAGAGGTGTGATGAGATTTTGAAGGGGGAGATGGAGGAATCGTTGTTGGGAGTGTTGTATGGGGGTGGTGGGAGGAGGATGGATGAGACGGGGTATACGCAGCCGGTGTTGTATGCGTTGGAGTATGGGATAGCGGATTTATGGAAGAGGTGGGGGATAGAGCCGAGTGTGGTGATGGGGCACAGTGTGGGGGAGTATGTAGCGGCGACGGTGGCAGGGGTGATGAGTTTAGAGGAAGGGTTGAGGTTGATGGCGGCGCGGGGGCGGCTGATGCAGGGGTTGGCGCTGGGGGGCCGGATGGAGGTGGTGTTTGGAGAGGAAGGGCGGGTGAGGGAAGCGATCCGTGGGTATGAGGATCGGGTATCGATAGCGGCGGTGAATGGGCGGGAGAATGTGGTGATATCGGGGGGAGGGGCGGAGGTTGGGGAGATTGTGGAGAAGATGAAGGGGGAGAGGGTGAAGACGCAGAGTTTGACGGTATCGCATGCGTTTCACTCGCCGTTGATGGAGCCGATGTTGGAGGAGTATGAGCGGGTGGCGGGAGGGGTAAGTTATCAGAAGGCGAGGGTGGGGTGGGTATCGAATGTAACGGGGGAGATGGGGGAGGTAGAGGGGAAGAGCTGGGCGGGGTATTGGAGGAGGCATGCGCGGGAGGCGGTGCAGTTTGAGAAGGGGATGAGGACGTTGGAGAGGCAGAACTGTCAGGTGTATGTGGAGATTGGGCCGAGTCCGGTGTTACTGGGGATGGGGCGGCGGAGTGTGGGAGAGGGGAAGGGGGAGTGGTTGGCGTCGTTGAGGAAGGGGAGGGGGGATTGGGAGCAGTTGTTGGAGAGTTTAGGGCGGCTGTATGTGAGAGGGGCGAAGGTGGACTGGGCGGGATATGATCGGGAGTACCGGCGACGCAAGGTCTCTTTACCCACCTATCCGTTCCAACGCCAACGCTACTGGGTGGATGCCAGCCCGGCAGATAAAACAGCGGATCGCTTAGAAGCTGAAGTCGCAAGTCCGACATCAAGCCATCCCCTATTATCCGGGCGTTTAGCTACAGCGGTACCATTGTTTGAGGCTCGACTGAGCGTTGAGAAGTTGCCCTACCTGATTGATCACACCGTTCGCGGCGTCATTCTCACTCCGGGAGCATTGTTTCTGGAATTAATATGGGCGGCGGCCAAAGACGCGTTTGGCACCGGTATGAGCCTGGAGTCAATGGAACTGAAAGAACCACTGATTATCCCGGACCACGGGGAGAAGCTGGTGCAGCTTGCCTTCTCTCCGATACAAGAAGGGCGGAGTTCATTTAGTGTTTTTGGTTGGCAAGTGGACGCAGATGGAGGTGGCTGGAAGTTGCATGCCACCGGTGAAGCTCTCGACTTCAAGATGGGCTCGCCGCGCCCCAGCGAAATGCTGGCAACGATTCAAAAGCGATGTTCTGCTGATGTTGGCGCCGAGGATTTCTACCAGCAGCTCGATAAGCAGGGGTTTCGTTTTGGTCCCGCATTCCGAACTATCAAGCGACTCTGGTGGGGGGAAAATGAAGTTTTGGGAGAAATCGTTTTGGAGAGGGGTTTGCCGCAAACGGGTTATCAGGCACATCCAGCACTACTGGACGGCTGCATCCAAGTGCTGGGTGCTGCAGTTGCGCAGGCACAGCTCCCTGATACCTACCTTCAGAGCGGGCTGGAAGCCTACCAATCTTTAGCCGCCATGGGTAGGCGGCTTTGGAGCCATGCTCGTCTCCGCCCTTCGCAAGGGACCAATCACCTGGTGGGCGATGTGTGTATTTTTAACGAGGACGGCGAACCCATTGCAGAAGTGAAAGGAGTCCAGCTGAAACGTTCCGGACTTGACCTAGTCTCACGGCTTGGCCAAGGTCGCCATAGTGATTGGTTTTACGATATCCAATGGGAAACAAAACCACTGAGTGGAATTGGACCCGCGAACTGGTTACCAAAGACTTCAGTGATGGGTGGCAGCCTGGCTTCATCTCTCTCCAAACTCCGTCCTCTTCATGGTCTTACTGCCTATGACCAGTTGGCGCCGAAACTGGACGGTGTATGTGCGAGCTATGTGATTCGAGCGTTCCACCAAATGGGATGGCAGTTTGAGGTCGGGAAACGCGTTTCGTTTGCTGAGCTGGTCTCGGTGCTGAAAGTCGTTCCTATTCATCATCGTTTGCTGGAACGCATGCTGGGGATACTTGAAGAGGAAGGCTTGATGAAACGGTGCGACGGCGACGCATGGGAAGTGACATCGACTTCTAACGAAGGAATTCCAGAAGAGCAAAGCCGTGCAATGTTGGAAGAATTCCCGGCCTACGACGCGGTCTTGATGCTCCTTGCGCGGTGTGGCGGCGGCCTGGCGGAGTCGCTTCAGGGAAGACAGGACCCCTTGCAACTTCTTTTTCCAAACGGAGACTTTTCGACCACCGAGAAGCTCTATCAGGAATCGCCTTCAGCCCGAGTCTTCAACCGATTGATCCAGGAATCTGTTGCTATTGCGATCGAGAAGCTTCCGCCGGGACGTAAGCTTCGTATTCTTGAGGTTGGTGCGGGGACAGGAGCCACTACTTCTTTTGCAATGAAATCGCTGCCGCCCCATGCGGAGTACACTTTTACGGACATCTCACCTTTGTTCGTGGCCCGCGCCCAGGATAAATTCAAGAATTCCCCTCAATTGAATTTTCTGACACTCGATATAGAACAGCTTCCGGCAGATCAGGGATTGCCAGAGCACTCATTCGACATCATTCTTGCTGCGAATGTTCTCCATGCCACGCGGGATCTCGGCCGCACATTTGAACATGTAAAGAAATTATTGGCCCCAGAGGGGATGTTGGTGCTCTTGGAGGGCACTCATCCGCAACGATGGGTGGATTTGACTTTTGGACTCACTGAGGGCTGGTGGCGGTTTAGCGATCACGAAGTCCGAACACACCATCCTTTGTTGTCACAGTCGCAATGGAAGATTTTCCTTGATCGACAGGGATTTACTGGCATTGAGGCTGTTCCTGAGAATCCCGATAAAATTGGCCAGGCAATTTTACTGGCTCGGGGGCCTAGACTCGAGCGTAAGCCAAGCTCGGACGGCTGTTGGGTGATCCTGGCGAATGAAGGGGGAGTTGGAGAGGAGTTAGCTGGCAAACTTCATCAGGAAAGGCAATCGAGTGTCCTGGTTCGTCCAGGAGCCCATTTCCAGACTGAATCGAAAGATCGCTACCGGATTGACCCGGACGATCCCTCACATTACGTCAGGCTCTTGAACAGCCTGTCGCACCATCAGTATCCCGTGCTAGCTGTGATTCAGACTTGGTCCATGGATATGCAGGGGGCTGGAGATCCAAATGAAGTAGGCAGGCAGTGTTGGAGGACGATCATTACCTTACAGGCCCTGTTATCCGTTGGAAGTCCTGCCAAGCTCTGGCTGGCAACTCGTGGATCTCAACCGGTGGAGGGCAGACTGGTTTCTCCTGCTCAGTCTTCGCTTTGGGGTCTTGGCCGCGTCATCGCTCTCGAACATCCCGTACATTGGGGAGGACAAGTGGATCTTGATCCCGATAGGCCCGAACTATCGGCGGTCCATTTGATGACCGAAATCTTGGAAACCGATGGTGAGGATCAAATCGCCTATCGGGCCGGAATTCGCCAGGTGCCGCGTTTGCGGCGCTCAACCCCCCCAATTTCGAAGCCGCCGAACTGGCGTTCGGATGCTGCCTATCTCATTACGGGCGGCCTCGGAGGCTTGGGATTGCAATTAGCAGAATGGATGGCGCGGCAGGGTGCGGGCCATTTGGTACTTCTCAGCCGAAGTGGGTTGCCGGATCGCGAACGATGGGATGGGTTGGCTGCCGGCAGCAATGTGCTCCTGCAAGCTAAGCAGGCGAGGGATATTGAGGCGGCAGGCGCCCGAGTTACAATTGCGCGGGGAGATGTTAGTGATGCCGAAGCGATGAAGACACTCTTTTCTCGATTTGGCGGAGACCTGCCACCCTTGCGCGGAGTGCTGCATGCCGCAGTAAACATGACTGCTCTCCCGCTTAAGACAATGGACCGGGAAAGCCTGGATTCCATGCTTGCGGCCAAGGTTGCGGGCACTTGGAATCTCCACCGATTCACAGAAAAAATGAATCTCGACTTTTTTGTGTTGTTCTCTTCTACGACGGCCCTATGGGGTGCTCAGGATTTGGCTCATTATGCCGCCGCCAATCTTTTCCTCGATGGAGTCGCCCACTGGCGCCGCTCACATGGCCTGCCCGCGCTTGCAATTAATTGGGGAACATGGGATTTGATGCGGGTGGCTTCAACGGAGCAGAAGAAGTTGTTCTCAAGCGCTGGATTGAATCCTATGGCGTCGGCTGAAGCCGTTGAGATTTTGGGAGATCTCTTAGGGGGACAAATTCCACAGATCACAGTGGCTTCCGTAGATTGGAGTTTGCTAAAGCCCTTATACGAGTCAAAGCGTCACAGACCTTTTCTGGAAAGAGTGGATGCAAGCGGGAGCTCCGAGAGTAGATCGCTTCAGAAGGCCAATGCTGCCATGCAATGGCAGTTTGACACGCTACCGGCGTCACAACGGCTGGAGTCACTCAGAAATAGGGTCAGGGCAGAAGTGGCCAAGGTTCTCGGGCTGGGTGACCCGGATTCCATCGATGCGGAACGCGGACTTTTTGAGATGGGAATGGATTCTTTGATGTCAGTGGAACTGAAATCACGCCTTGAGAGGTGCGTTGGAAAACCACTCCCGTCGACCTTGACTTTTAATTATCCCAATGTGGAGGCACTGACTCACTTCATTGCAGTCAACATTCTTGAGCTTAGTGGGAGTTCATCGGGTAGTGCGGTGGAGAGGGAAAACAGCACAACAGGGTCAAAACAAGAGGCCTCGGCTTCCAGTGAGCTTTCTGAAGAGGAGCTTGAAGTTCTGCTCCTGAAAAAATTGGAGCAGGTGTGATGCATGTCGATCCCGCTGTTGAATCAAGACATACCACTCATGATGTGTTGAGTGCAGTTTGTTGGATGATGATTGCAATGGCTTTTTGGACGGCGTTGGAGAATGTCGGGCGCATGATCCCCCTTCGCTATTCTCCTTATCAAACTGTTTGGACTCGTTACGGAGTTCATTTGCTATTTATGATTGCGATATTCGGACCACGACGGGGGATAGGACTTGTCACGACAAGGCGCCCGCTGCTGCAGATCGCACGTTCGTTGTTAATGGTCGTTATGCCGGTCAGCTTTATATTGGCCGTGGTGCGAATGAATGTAAATTTAGTGTGGGGAATCTTCTGGGTGTCTCCGTTATTGGCACTGGTCCTTGCACGCTTGCTTTTGAGGGAGTTCCCGAGCGGGATCAGTTGGGCTACAGGTCTGGCGGGATTCATAGGAAGCTGGGTATTGCTGAGGCCGCGATTTCCAGGCTTGGGAAAGTCCTTGGTTCTCCCGCTGATCATGGCATTTTGTTTTGCATTGTATCTGATTATGACGCGATTGTTACGCCATGAGGGAAGTATTGTGAACCTATTTTATACGGCGCTGGTTGTGTTTGTCTGCTTGAGTGCGGCTCTACCACTCTTTTGGCAACCCCCCAATCTGAGGAGCTTTTTGGCCATGGCGGCGATTGGCTTGCTGGGCTGGGTCGTGTTATTGGGTCTGGATAAAGCCTTGGCCCTGCTTCCTGCAGTTCGATTGGCCCCATTCGCATACATTCAGTTAGTTTGGTCTCAACTCCTCGGCGTTTCTTTGCTTGGACAGCCGATCGGAGTTATTCAATTCTCGGGACTTGCGATCATTTTGGGAGGCGTGGCGCTGTTACTCAGGTATGAATTGAGATGTTCAAGGAAAGTGGAATGGGAAACACTTCGAGTCCGTTAGATCGTAAAACCGTCTTACAAAATGCCTTGTCCGCTGTAGAGCGGATGCAGGCAAAGTTGGATGCAGCAGAACGATCTAGGCGCGATCCGATAGCGATTGTGGGGATGAGTTGCCGTTTCCCGGGTGGAGTAACGACCCCGGAGGAGTATTGGGACCTCTTACGTGAGGGGAGGCATGCGGTGGGAGAAATTCCGGCGGACCGCTGGGATGTTGATGCGCTCTACGATCCCAATCCCAAGGCACCGGGAAAAATGCACACACGCTTGGGTGGATTTCTGAATCAGGTGGATCAATTTGACCCCAAATTTTTTGGGATTTCCCCTCGAGAGGCAATCGCCATGGACCCCCAGCAACGCCTGCTTTTGGAATTGAGCTGGGAAGCCTTGGAAGATTCCGGTATCCCCCCCGATTCCCTTTCAGGAAGCCTTACTGGGGTTTTTGTCGGAATTACGACCACTGACTATGCGAAGCTCATCGACTTCACTGATCCTGAACATGCAGACGTTTATGCCGCCACTGGAAATGCCTTGAATGCTGCCGCGGGTCGTATTTCCTTCACCCTCGGCTTACAGGGGCCGTGCATTTCCATGGATACCGCTTGCTCCTCGTCGCTCGTGGCAATCCACACAGCGTGTCAGAGTTTACGATCGGGCGAATGTCATCTGGCTCTTGCCGGAGGAGTCAATGTTATTCTTTCGCCTGCTCCGTTCATCCTTTTTACCAAATGGGGAATGCTGGCTCCGGACGGGCGGTGCAAGGCGTTCGATGCCGCCGCCGACGGGTTTGTGCGGGCCGAAGGTTGTGGTCTGATTGTTCTGAAGCGGCTGTCGGATGCGGTTTCGGATGGGGATCGGATTCTGGCGGTCATCCGCGGGAGTGCAGTCAATCAGGATGGGCGGAGCAGCGGGCTGACCGTCCCCAATGGACCTGCTCAGCAAGCCGTGATCCGAAAGGCATTAACTGTGGCGGGAATTCAACCTTCAGAAATCGACTATGTGGAGGCGCACGGGACGGGGACGTCACTGGGAGATCCCATCGAAGTGGAAGCTTTGGCGGAGGCCTTGAGCGAAGGTCGCTCGAAAGAGAACCCATTGCTCATTGGATCCGTCAAAACCAACCTTGGGCATCTGGAATCTGCCTCTGGGGTCGCTGGGCTGCTGAAGGTAGTTCTTTCACTGAGTCATGGAGAACTCCCCAAACACTTGCATCTCTCTGAACAAAATCCAAGAATTCCCTGGGACCAAATTCCTGTGAGAGTAATCAGGGAACGGAGTCCCTGGGGTAGGGGAGAGAAGAAGAGGCGGGCGGGGGTGAGTTCGTTTGGGTTTAGCGGGACCAATGCGCATGTGGTGTTGGAGGAAGGGCCGGAGGAAGAGGAGAGGGCGGAGGGGAGAGAGAGGCCGAGGCATTTGTTGGCGTTATCGGGGAAGAGCGAGGAAGGGTTGCGGGAGGTAGCGAGGAGATATGAGGAGAGGCTGAAGGGTGGAGGGGAGGAGCGGCTGGGAGATATCTGTTACACGGCGAACAGCGGGCGGGCGCATTTTGGGCATCGGCTGGCGGTGGTGGGGGAAAGTGTTGAAGGAATTTGTGAGCAGTTGAGAGAGGTAGCGGAGGGGAAGGCGGCGGGGATTCGAGGGCAGATGAGTGGGACGGATCGGCCGCGGGTGGCGTTTTTATTTACGGGGCAGGGGTCGCAGTATGTAGGGATGGGGAGGGAGCTGTATGAGACGGAGGCGGGGTTTCGGAGGGTGATGGAGAGGTGTGAGGAGATTTTGAAGGGGGAGATGGAGGAATCGTTGTTGGGAGTGTTGTATGGGGGTGGTGGGAGGATGGATGAGACGGGGTATACGCAGCCGGTGTTGTATGCGTTGGAGTATGGGATAGCGGATTTATGGAAGAGGTGGGGGATAGAGCCGAGTGTGGTGATGGGGCACAGTGTGGGGGAGTATGTAGCGGCGACGGTGGCAGGGGTGATGAGTTTAGAGGAAGGGTTGAGGTTGATGGCGGCGCGGGGAGGTTGATGCAGGGGTTGGCGCTGGGGGGCCGGATGGAAGTGGTGTTTGGAGAGGAAGGGCGGGTGAGGGAAGCGATCCGTGGGTATGAGGATCGGGTATCGATAGCGGCGGTGAATGGGCGGGAGAATGTGGTGATATCGGGGGAGGGGCGGAGGTTGGGGAGATTGTGGAGAAGATGAAGGGGGAGAGGGTGAAGACGCAGAGTTTGACGGTATCGCATGCGTTTCACTCGCCGTTGATGGAGCCGATGTTGGAGGAGTATGAGCGGGTGGCGGGAGGGGTGAGTTATCGGAAGGCGAGGGTGGGGTGGGTATCGAATGTAACGGGGGAGATGGGGGGAGGTAGAGGGGAAGGGCTGGGCGGGGTATTGGAGGAGGCATGCGCGGGAGGCGGTGCAGTTTGAGAAGGGGATGAGGACGTTGGAGAGGCAGAACTGTCAGGTGTATGTGGAGATTGGGCCGAGTCCGGTGTTACTGGGGATGGGGCGGCGGAGTGTGGGAGAGGGGAAGGGGGAGTGGTTGGCGTCGTTGAGGAAGGGGAGGGGGGATTGGGAGCAGTTGTTGGAGAGTTTAGGGCGGCTGTATGTGAGAGGGGCGAAGGTGGACTGGGCGGGATATGATCGGGAGTACCGGCGACGCAAGGTCTCTTTACCCACCTATCCGTTCCAACGCCAACGCTACTGGATTGAAGACCGGAAGACAGGGCAGGCGGCTTCAGACCGCTCCGCGATCATCCCCCTTCAACCCTCCAAACATCCTCTCCTTGGGTCTCGACTGGATCTGCATTCTGGTTCCGGGACACATACTTGGTTAAGTGAAATCAGTCTGGAAAAATATCCATTCCTTCGGGATCATCAAGTGCAGAACACGGTCATTGTTCCCGCCACATTCTATAACGAGATGGTATTGGAAGCAGCTCTTGAATTATTTGGAGAAGGGCCGCTCCGTCTTACCGGAATCGAAAATGCATTGCCGATCCTGTTGACCGAGACACATGCCCAAATTGTGCAATTGGTGCTGGACGAGGAGGGATCGGGATCAGCAAATTTCCAAATAGTTGGCCGTCCCGGGACTTCAAGCGAGAAGTCTTGGAAGTTGCACGTCTCAGGGAGAATAGAACGTTTCGAAGGGATCGCTGAACAGCGAATTCTTTTCAAGAAGGAAACCGTCTGCCAGAGATGCCCGGAGACAGTATCTGGGAGCGAATTCTACAAATCTTTGGCAGAGAAGGGAAACCAATGGGGAGCCTGCTTCCAAGGTGTGCAGGCGGTGTGGCGAACGGATGGAGAGGCTTTAAGCCGAGTGATTTTCTTGGATTCACTATTGGGACGAGGCTACCAATTTCATCCAGCCTGGTCGGATTCTTGCGGTCATGTCTTGACAGCAACCCTATCACAAGAGAACAGTGCTTCCGAAAAGGGCGGTGCATTTGTGGGTGGGGGGATCGAGGAAGTTCGCTTTTACCGGCCTCCACAAGGAGGAGAAATCTGGGCTCATGCGGTCCTGCGAAATGGTGGCACAGCGTCCAATATTCTGACCGGGGACCTTCAAATGTTTGACGCTAACGGCCTGCTGGCTGAGGTGGTTGGTGCCCGCCTATGGTATCTGGAAGGGGATGAAGATGCGGCTCCCGATCGTGTTGAGAAATGGTTCGTCCGTTCCACCTGGCAACCCTCTGAAGAGGAAGTCCAAGAGATCAAGATCGGGAAAGCCGGGCCATGGCTCATTTTGGCAGACCACAATGGAGTAGGTACGGCAGTAAAGCGGTATTTGGAAGGGAAGGACCGGCGGTGTGTCCTTCTTGACACAGCAGATGGCAAGGAACCACCAGGATGGAGTCTTGCATCCGCGGAAAACTGGGAGGGAGCCATTCATCTCCTGAGCTTGGATGCTCCCCCCACTTCTAGCGTCGACACTTTGAACAGGGCGCTAGAGCTGAGCTATGTGACTGCATTGCGACTCGTGCAAGAGCTGAATAAAGGCAAAAAGTCCGCCAAGCTGTGGCTCGTCACGCGGGGAGCTCAGCCTGTAGGTGTTGACGATAACCCGGAAACCATCGGAACCGCAGCATTGTGGGGATTTGGTCGAACACTGGCGCTGGAACACACCGAACTCTGGGGCGGGCTCATTGATTTGGACCCGAATGGTTCTCCAGCAGACGCTGCCTTGCAGATTGGGCAAGCAGTCCTGGGCACGAGTCCCGAAGATCATCTGGCATTTCGAGGGGGACGTCGTTTCGTGGCAAGGTTGATGCCCTACCGACCCCTGATCGAAAAGGCCTTTCACTGCCGGTCGAATGGCTGTTATCTCATCACGGGCGGATTGGGAGGATTAGGGTTAATGGTGGCTCGGTGGCTTGCGGAAAAAGGGGCGCGAAGGTTGATTCTCATGGGGCGTACGCCACTTCCTCCACGTTCCGATTGGAAGACTTGCAGTGGCCGCCAGGCCAGGCAGATCGATAAAATTCGGGAGATCGAGTCTCTTGGAACAAGTGTGCACCTTGCTGCGGTTGATGTAGGAAGCGAAACAGAACTCCGACATTTTTTTGAAGGCTTTGAAAAGGAAGGCTGGCCTCCTATTCGGGGAGTCATTCATGCAGCGGGGATCATGCAATATGAGTCTATTTCAGATCACACAGCAGCCTCCATGCATGTGGTCCTGAAGCCAAAGGTTACCGGGGGCTGGCTGTTGCACAAAATCCTCAGCGATTCCCCTCTCGACTTTTTTGTTTTGTTTTCTTCGGCCTCAGCCTTGCTCAGTTCGCCTCTATTGGCGAGTTACGCTGCTGCCAATGCTTTCCTCGACGAGCTAGCCCACTGGCGCAACGCCCAGAATTTGCCTGCGTTGAGCATCAATTGGGGCCTGTGGGCGCAAGTAGGAATGGGCGCGGACTTTAGCGAAACCGCACGTTCCACAACAGATCTGCAAGGGGTAGCGACCATTGCGCCGAAGAAAGGGTTGGAGGCTCTCGAACAACTGTTGCTTCAACGTGAAGCCCAGGTTGGCGTGATTCCAATCAACTGGGTACGTTGGGGGAAGTTATATCCCGCGCTGGCGAATTCGCCCTATCTATTTGATTTGGTGGGGCAGCCCAACAACGAGAACTCACCCTCTGCCAAGGAAGATTGGTCCAGTCTAAGGTTAAGTACCGACCCGGCTCAACAAAGGAAGGCAGTGCAATCCTACCTTGCCAAACAAGTAGCGGCAGTTCTCGGCCTGGATGTCGTAACCCTGCAGATTAACGAGCCCATTACAAATTTCGGTTTGGATTCGTTGATGGCTGTGGAGCTGAAGAACAGGATTGAATTGGATCTCGGCTTGGTGGTCCCGATGGTGAAGTTTCTTCAAGGCCCCAGCATTGAGTCGCTCACTTCACAACTCACCGAAGAATTGGCCATGAAACCTTCATCGAATTTTCAGCAAGGTTCGCCCAAGACGGTTGATGTGACGATGGCCGACGCCGAACAGCTTTTGACCCGATTGCCTGAACTCTCGGATGATCAAGTGAATGATCTGCTAACTGCGATGTTGTCGAAGGATCGGGATCGTCCATGACGACAGGTTGAGGGAGAAGTCATTTGTAACAGCACGATGGAATCCACTCGGGATATTACGGGAGAAAGTATTGGAATACCCAGCAACGATTTCTAGCCGGAATCCATGGTTTCTGGAATTTAGCAACGGGGAGTCCCATGGCATGCAGCTTATTTGCTTCTCCTATGCGGGCCGAGGGGCATCGGTCTACAGTACCTGGGCCAAGCTATTGTCCCCCAGCGTGACAATTCGAGCCGTACAGTTGCCTGGGCGGGAGAACCGGTTTAGCGAACCATGCATTAAAAGAATCTCAGACCTGATGCCTGAGCTTGTCAAAGCCTTGCAGTCTCGGCTGACCCAGCCTTTTGCCCTTTTCGGCCACAGCATGGGGGCTTTGATCTGTTTTGAACTGGCGAGAGAACTACGCCGGCAGAATCTGCCCGAACCCGTTCATTTATTTCTTTCTGCGCACCGGGCCCCACATCTCCCCGACCCCTATCCACCGATTGCCCATTTATCCGAAGAAGAATTTGTTGAGGAGGTTCAGCGTCGGTATGGTGGAATTCCTGAACCCGTTAAGCAATCAAAAGAATTGATGGAGATAATGATTCCAGTTCTCCGTGCCGATTTTGAAATGTTGGAAAACTATCAGTATGTGATGGAAGAACCTTTATTTTGTCCAATCACAGTCCTCGGCGGGTTCGAGGACTTTGAAACCACTGACGCAGAATTAGAGGCTTGGCAGTTGCATTCTCGAAAGGTTTTTGATTTGAAGCTGTTTCCAGGAGACCACTTCTTCTTGCAGACCTCTCAAAGTGAACTGCTCGGGTTCCTGAACAAGAAGCTCTCAACCCTGTAGGTCGCTGTGAGGAGAGTGGCAGTGGCCAAATTTAATTTTGGAGATCTTCCCCTGCTTGCATCGACATTGAACGGCCGCAATGTTCACGTCTATCGAATTGTTCTGGACGTTCCCTGCAAGGTGCAGGAAAAATTGCTAGGGACGCTTTCGACAGATGAAATGGAGCGCGCAAACCGCTTCCAATTCGAACAGCACAAACATCGGTTCATAACCGCCCATGGTGTAGTCAGAGTGATTCTTGCGCGATACCTTGGAGAAGAGCCTGCCGATCTAAGGTTCGTCTACGGACCGTATGGCAAGCCAGCCTTGGGGCACTTTAGTAAAGCAAATCCACTTTATTTTAACTTCTCTCACTCGCAGGGGCTGGGAATACTCTCACTGGCCTTATGTGACGTCGGTGTAGATATTGAGCACATTCGACCGATTGAGGATTTTCAAGCCTTGGCAAAAAACCATTTTTCGTCTTGCGAAAGTGAGATTCTTAACAGGGTTCCGCCTGGAGATAGACTAACCTCCTTTTACACTTGTTGGACCCGAAAGGAGGCCTTCATTAAAGCCATTGGTAAAGGACTCTCTCGCCCCTTGGATAGTTTTACGGTTTCATTGGCGCCGGGGGATCTACCCTGCTTGGTAAGCGCGGAAGGGGAAGATGCAAGTCAATGGTCAATCCTTGATCTGCCTGTCGGGAAGAATTGGGCCGCTGCATTGGCCATAAGAAGGCGAACTGCTGAGTTGAACTTTTGGGAATGGGATGAAAGATTCACTAACTTTCAAAAGCCCATCCCAGAAGACTTTAGAGGAATCGAACAGATAAATCGTTGTCTATGACAAAAACACCCTTTGAACTTTCTGGTTTGTCCGCTCAGGAAAAACGGCGCCTGTTGGAATCGCTCCTGAAGAAACAAGCTGCGGACCATTTCCTGCCGCTGTCCTACAGCCAACGCGCCATGTGGTTCCTTTACCAGTTGGCGCCAAGCAGTTCGGCGTACAATACCGCGTTTGCTGCCCGGGTTCGTTCGAATATTGACGTCTCGGCCTTAAAGCAGGCTTTTCAAGCAATGATGCAACGGCACGCAACTCTGCGAACCACTTTTGCAGTTCGGGAAGGGCAACCCATCCAGCATATTCATGCGTTCTTGGAACCGGATTTTCTTCAGATTGATGGATCAGAATGGAGTGAGGAGGCATTACGAACCCGAGTTGAGGTTGCTCATGCACAACCCTTTGATTTGGAGAAAGGTCCAATGCTGCGGGTACGACTGTTCACCCGTTCCGTCTCTGATCATCTCTTGTTGTTGACGGTGCATCACATCGTTTTCGATGCGTGGTCCTTCTGGGTCCTGCTTGATGAATTGCGGGTCTTATACGACGCCGAAAAGCGGGGTGGCACGCGAGCCTTGCCTGCATTATCGGCGGACTACAGCAATTTTGTAGAGTGGGAATCTCAAATGGTTGCCGGCGCCGACGGCCAGAAGCATTGGAGTTATTGGCAGGCTCAGCTGGACGGTGAACTGCCGTTCCTGGATCTTCCAACTGACCGTCCCCGTCCGCCGGTGCAGACCTACCAGGGCGCAGCACTATCTTTTGGGCTCGGGGAGGATCTAACCATACGTCTGAAAACTTTGGCAACTAACGAAGCAAGTACGGTATTCATGACGCTATTGTCAGCTTACTATATTTTGCTTTATCGATTCACAGGCCAGAAAGATATTCTCGTTGGTTCACCGACTACTGGCCGCAGTCGCGCGGAGTATTCTGGAATCATTGGGGATTTTGTCAATATGGTTGTCCTCCGTGCCCAACTGGATGGCACAGGCTCGTTCAGAGAATTGCTCCATCAGGTGCGACAAACAGTGCTAGATGCGCTTGCCCACCAGGAATTCCCGTTTCCGCTAATCGTGGAAAAACTCGGACTGGCAAGGGATTCCAGCCGATCGCCAGTCTTTCAGTCGGTGTTTGTCTTCCACAAAGCCCAACGCTCTGGAGATCTGGAGGCTCTCTTTGATTCTGCCAAGGCCGGACTTCGGGCAAGGTTGGGCGAATTAGAGCTGGAACCTTACTCGCTGGAGCAACAAACAGGTCAGTTTGATTTGACATTGGAGATGACGGAGACAAGCAGTCAGTTGGTAGGAAACCTGAAATACAATACAGATTTATTTGACCGACCTACGATTGAGCGTATGGCCGGGCATTTTCGGACCCTGCTTGAAAGTATCGTAAGCCATGCAGACCTAGCCATCGACCAATTGCCTATTCTTGCAACCGAACAGTACCAGGAACTGCTAATTGGCGGACAGGCAGTCACTAGCTTTGCTCCCGACCGCTGCCTGCACGAGATGTTTGAGCTGCAAGCAGAACGAAGTCCGGAGTCTGTAGCAGTGGTCTGTGAGGGCGAATCTCTGACATACGGAGAGTTGAACCGGCGAGCTAACCAAGTTTCTCATCATTTGGTACGTCTTGGAGTGAAGCCAGGCGAACATGTGGGACTGTGTTTAGAGCGTACCCTTTCCCTAATGGTTGGACTGCTGGGGATACTGAAGGCAGGAGCTGCCTATGTGCCATTAGATCCCGTCTACCCTGCCGACAGGAAAGCTTACATGCTAGAGGACGCGGGAGCTCGGATTTTAATTACCGAGTCAAGCCTTGCTTTGAACGGTGGGGAGGCGGAAAGCGTTTCTTTCGTTTACTTGGACAAAGTTTGGGAAACCATCGCTAATGAGGTTGACACCAATCTTGGACGGCAGGTGACACCCGACTCAACGGCTTATGTGATTTACACTTCAGGTACGACGGGCCGTCCCAAGGGAGTGCCGATCAGTCATTCCAATGTTGTACGGCTCTTTGAGGCTACGCAGGCTTGGTACCATTTTGATGAACGCGATTGCTGGACGTTATTTCATTCAGTAGCCTTTGACTTCTCTGTGTGGGAAATCTGGGGAGCCCTTCTTTATGGCGCTCGTTTGGTGCTCGTGCCCTACTGGGTGAGCCGGTCGCCGGCAACCTTTTACCAACTCCTCTGCCGTGAAAGGGTGAGTGTGCTTAATCAGACGCCTTCGGCGTTTCGCCAACTGATTGAAGCTGAAGAGGAGGTTGGCCCGTCGACAGATTTGTCCTTGCGTCTGGTGATTTTTGGAGGAGAAGCGTTAGAACTCCAGAGTTTGAGTCCCTGGTTCGAACGGCATGGTGATCAATGTCCCCAAATTGTGAATATGTACGGGATCACGGAGACAACTGTCCATGTCACTTATCGTCCCATTCTTCAGAAAGACTTGCAGGGAGTTCCCAGAAGTCTCATTGGGAAGGCCATTCCTGATCTGGACCTGTATATTCTCGATTCGCACATGCAATTGGTGCCTGTTGGAGTGCCTGGGGAAATCTGTGTGGGCGGGGCCGGATTGTCACGAGGGTATTTAAATCGACCCGAACTTACCAATGAGCGTTTTGTGCCCAATAAATTCAGTTCGGATCCAGTAGCCCGGTTGTACCGCTCAGGAGATATGGCTCGCCTTCTTCCCGACGGGGATATTGAATATTTAGGGCGAATCGACCAGCAAGTGAAGATCCGCGGCTTCCGCATTGAACTTGGGGAGATAGAATCTGTATTGCGCCAGCACCCCAAAGTACGCGAAAGCCTTGTGCTGATGAAAGATGGTGGCATTTCTGGCAAGCAATTGGTTGCTTATGTTCTCCATCATCAAAACACCGTGCCGACAAGCGCAGAGTTGCGTCAGTTCCTGAAGGAAAAACTGCCGGATTACATGATTCCTTCAGCCTTTGTTTCACTCGAGCGTTTTCCCCTGACAACTAATGGGAAGATTGATCGTCGTGCCCTGCCGGACCCCGGGGGGACACGATCGGCTCTTGAATCCGCGTATGTGGCTCCGAAGACTGAGGTGGAGAAGACGATAACCGCTGTATGGCAGGAATTGTTGGGATTGGATCGCATCGGAATCTACGACAACTTCTTTGAATTGGGGGGTCATTCATTACTTGCGACGCAAGTGATTTCCCGGCTACAGAAGAGGTTTGGCGTTCAATTTACGCTGCACAGTTTTTTTGCGGCGCCCACGATTGAGAGTATAGCGACTGCCGTAGATTCGGCATTACGAAAAGGTAAAAAGGACCAGGCACAACCCATTGGGACAGTTTCGCGAGGTCAAGACCTGCCGCTTTCCTATGCGCAGGAACGCGTCTGGTTCATGGATCAGTTTGAACCGGACAGTGCCTTCTACAATATCCCAGCGGCCCTCCGGCTGAAAGGCCCCTTGCAGTTCTCGCTGCTGGAACGAAGCCTCCAGGGGATCATACAGCGGCATGAAGCCTTGAGAACGACCTTTGATCAAGTTCAAGGAATTGCTACGCAGCGCATTGCAGCGAGGCTGGATTTAACTCTGCCGCTGATTGATCTGGGAGCCCTTCCCGAAAGTGACCGTATGAGCCAATTGCAAAAGATCGCAACGGAAGAGGCACAGCGTCCTTTTATACTTAGTCGGGGCCCGCTGGTAAGGGCTACTTTGGTCAGACTCGGTGCCGAGGAACACGTGCTGTTGCTGACGATGCAACACATTGTTTCGGATGCTTGGTCAATGGGTCTTTTCCTAAAGGAACTGGCGTCCCTTTATGAAGCTAATGCATCTGGGACGCCGGCTTTACTGAGTCCATTGAGTTTGCAATATGCAGACTTTGCCATTTGGCAACGACAGTGGCTGGAAGGAGGCGTTCTTGAGGAACAAGCTGCGTATTGGAAGCAGCAATTGGTTGGTGCCCCCGCTTTTGTGGAGTTGCCCACGGATCGGCCCCGTCCGGCCATCCAAACGTTTAAGGGGGCCCTCTATTCTTGGATCCTACCAAAGTCATTGCTGAAGTCACTCGAAGTCCTGAGCCGTCGCGAACAGGTTACCTTGTTTATGACCTTGATGGCTGCTTTCCAAGTCCTGTTGGCCCGCTACACGGGACAGGAAGACATCATCGTCGGCTCGCCGATTGCGAATCGAAACCATGCCGAGATCGAAGAACTCATCGGGTTTTTTGTTAACACGCTGGTCCTACGTACGAATCTTACTGGCAATCCCTCCTTTCAACAGGTGCTGGCGCAATTAAGCCAAAGCGCCTTGGGAGCTTACGAGCATCAGGACTTACCTTTTGAAAAGCTGGTGGAGATCATGCAGCCCCAGCGTGATCGGAGTCATAGTCCCTTATTTCAAGTCATGCTGGCTCTTCAAAATGCCCCCCTGCCCTCTCTTCAGCTGGCAGGCTTGAACTTTGATTTTTTGCCGCTGCATAGCGGGACGTCGAAGTTCGATCTGACATTATATATGGCCGAAACGGAGGAAGGGCTTCGGGCGGATTGGGAATACAACACGGATCTCTTTGATGCCGCGACGATAGCGAGGATGGCGGGGCATTTTCAGACGTTATTGGAAGGGATTGTAATGCAACCCGCGGCGCGTGTAAGCGAGCTGCCGCTGCTTCCGGCCTCGGAGCGGGAGCATTTGCTGAAGGGGCTGAATGCCACGGGCGTCGAATATCCTGAGCGGTCTTGTGTTCATGAGCTTCTGGAGGAGCAGGCGAGGCGCGCGCCGAAGTCCATTGCGGTGGTTCTTGGGGAAGAGGAGATGAGCTATGGGGAGCTCAATGCGCGGGCGAACCAGATTGCTCATTATCTGAGACAGCAAGGGGTTGGCCCTGAGGTCTTGGTGGCGTTGTGTGTCGAGCGATCGGTGGAGATGCTGGTCTGCCTGCTGGGGATATTGAAAGCGGGAGGGGCCTATGTGCCATTGGACCCGCAGTATCCTCCGGAGCGGCTGGGTTTCATGCTGGAGGACAGCGGGGCGGCTGTGGTGGTGACCGAGCAGGCATTTCTGGAGAGATTTGAAGCGGAAGGAGTCAGGACGGTTTGCCTGGAACGGGATAGGGAGAGCATTGCAGGGGCCAGCCGGGAGAATCCAGACAACCGGACGACGGCAAAGAACTTGGCCTATGTCATCTATACTTCCGGATCTACGGGGAAGCCGAAGGGAGTCATGATTCCCCACGGTGCGGTGGTCAATTTCCTAATGTCGATGCAACGGGAACCCGGGATAGAGGCCAAGGATGTGCTGCTGGCCGTTACGACTTTGTCCTTTGATATTGCCGGGTTGGAACTCTACCTTCCACTGGTGGCAGGGGCACGGGTAGTGTTGTTGAAGCGTGAACAAGCGGCGGATGGTCGTGTGTTAGCGGAAATGATCGAGAAGATGGGAGCCACGATCATGCAAGCCACTCCGACGACGTGGCAGATTCTGCTGGCCTCGGGATGGGAAGGGGATCGCAGATTAAAGATTCTCTGTGGGGGGGAACCGCTACCACTGGACTTGGCGCGGCAGTTGTTGCCGTGTTGCGGCCAACTCTGGAATCTTTACGGGCCGACTGAAACCACGATCTGGTCGACAATCTCTCGAATCACGGAAGGGGAAGAGCGAATCACGATAGGCCGTCCTATTGGCAATACAGAGATTTATATTCTTGACTCACAACTACAGCCGGTACCGATTGGAGTGCATGGGGAACTGTTCATTGGAGGTGCAGGGCTGGCTCGTGGTTATCTGAATCGTGTTGAACTGACGGCTGAACGGTTCATTCCCCATCCTTTCAGATCGGAAGGCGTAGCTCGGCTATACAAGACGGGGGACCGCGCCCGGTATCTGGCGGATGGTCGTATTGAGCATCTTGGACGATTGGATTTTCAGATCAAGTTGCGGGGATTTCGGATTGAGTTGGGAGAGGTGGAATCGGTTCTGCGACAATGCAGATCGGTTCGGAATGCTGTGGTGATGGTTCGTGAGGATGTGCCGGGGGACAGTCAACTGGTGGCGTATCTGGTGGCGGGACCTGAGGGGGAGATCTCGGCGGTCCAATTGCGCCAGCAACTGCGCGATCAACTGCCGGAATACATGATCCCCTCCGCGTTTGTCTTCCTGTCTGAACTCCCCTTGACACCCAATGGCAAGATTGACCGGAAAGCCTTGCCAGCACCCGAAGGAAGGCGCCATTGTGAAGAATCCTTTGTAGCCCCCCGTGACCAGAACGAGCAACGGCTGGCCGCTATTTGGCAGGAGCTTCTTCGAATTCCGCAGATTGGAATCCACGACTCCTTCTTTGAGTTGGGCGGGAATTCGCTGAAGGCGATAGAAGCCGTTTATAGAATTCAGAAGGCCTTTGACACTAAGCTTTCGCTTGTAACATTCTTTGATAACCAGACGATTTCATCGTTGGCAGACACTATTGCCAGACATAAGGCAGCGGTAGTCCAGAGAGAGGACCAGTTCGCTGAACAACAATCTGGGCTAGCGCTTGGGGATATGCTCAGCATGAACCCAAAGGACCGCCATGTTCCATTTCCTCTGACGGACGTTCAGGAAGCGTATTGGATCGGTCGGCGAAGCGGCATTGAAATGGGAAATGTGGGGACTCACGCATATTGGGAAATAGACATCAACAATCTGGATTTCGCGAGGTTTGAGAAAGCGTGGCAACGCCTGGTTAACCAACATGAAATGCTGCGGGCGATTGTGTTGCCGGATGGGCAACAACAAATACTGGAAAAAACGCCTCCATTCAGAATAGAAACTCGGGATTTAGCCGACATGTCGACAAGTGCGGCCCAAGGAATCTTGGCGGCCGTTCGCGAAGAAATGTCACATCAGGTTCTCCCGTCTGACCATTGGCCAATTTTTGAAATCCGTGCCTTTCGACTTCATGAAAAACGCTATCGATTGTTCTTCAGTTTTGACCTGCTGATTGGCGATGCCTGGAGTTTTCAGATCCTGCAAAGAGATTTCAATATTTTCTACAATGACCCCGATATCAATCTGCCCCCCTTGGACCTCTCTTTTCGAGACTATGTTCTTGCGGAGTCAAAATTCCGTGAATCTGGCACGTATAGAAAAAGCCTGATTTATTGGGAGGAGCGCGCAAAAGTTCTGCCTCTGGGGCCAGAACTCCCTCTGGCGAAAGCCCCGGAAGGAGTCATAAAGCCTCGATTCAAGCGTCGTGAAAGCAAACTTGATTCTCATCTATGGGGAAAATTGAAACGCAAGGCCAAAGTCTATGGATTGACGGAAAACGGGGTCCTGATGACAGCCTATGCCGATGTCTTGGGTACCTGGAGCAAGCGTGCTCATTTTCTGCTTAACCTGACTCTTTTTAACCGATTGCCAATCCACCCGCAGGTCATGGATATTATCGGAGATTTCACTTCGATCACACTACTTGAAGTGAACCTATCTGGATCAGAAACCTTTCTGGACCTTGCTCGTAAACTACTGGGCCAACTTTGGCAAGATTTGGATCATCGGTTCGTAAGTGGCGTACAAGTGTTGAGAAAACTCGCGACTTACCAAGCCGACCGCCGAACGGTTTTGGCACCGGTGATATTTACAAGCACCTTAGGATTTGAACCAAAAGATCAGAATTCTGACTCTTTTGCTGCACAGTCAGAATTAGTCTACAGCATCACGCAGACGCCTCAGGTTTGGATGGACCACATGGTCACGACAAGGAACGGGGAATTGATTTTCTGTTGGGATGTCGTGGAAGAACTCTTTCCGAGTGGGATGATCGATGACATGTTCCATGCGTATTGCCTCCATTTGAAATCTCTTGCCGAAGAGGAGAGCGCTTGGTTGGAACCGAGAAGCGAAAGAGTCGCGAAACTGATTCCAGAATGGCAACATGAGCAACGTCGGTCTGCAAATAGCACCTCGATGCCTCCTTCGGACGATCTGTTGCATCAATTGTTTGAGAAGCAAGCCCATCAGAGTCCCGACAACCTGGCGGTCGTCTCAAAGCAGATAAGATTAACGTACAAAGAATTGCAGCAACTCAGTAGGGCTCTTGGCCGCACACTGCGAGCGCAAGGCGCGAAGCCGAATTCTTTGGTGGCGGTGGTCATGGAGAAAGGGTGGGAACAGGTTGTCGCCGTCCTGGGAATTCTTCAGTCAGGAGCGGCCTATGTTCCCATCGAAGCCGCCTTACCTCAGGAACGACGTTTCCAACTCTTGAAGAATGCTGAGGTGAAATGGATCGTAACGCAACCCGAGCTGGATCAAACGCTGGAATGGCCCAACGATGTCCAGAGACTTTGTGTTCAGCTCGGAGAAGAGACAGACATTCCATCCTTGGAGACCGTTCAGGGCCCCAATGATTTGGCCTATGTCATCTACACCTCAGGCTCGACGGGCCTGCCAAAAGGGGTGATGATCGATCATCGCGGAGCCGTGAATACGATTAACGACATGAATCAGCGTTTCCAAGTCGGTCCCCAAGATCGAGTGCTGGCCCTTTCTTCGTTGAGCTTCGACCTCTCGGTTTACGATGTCTTTGGAATCTTGGCCGCGGGGGGGGCCATAGTGTTTCCCGAACCTGAGGCTTTACGAGATCCGTCTCGTTGGGCGGAATTAATGCAGAAGGAGTGTGTGACCGTTTGGAATTCAGTGCCGGCCTTGATGGAAATGCTTACGGTATACGTTGAGGGCAAAGGCAAGAAATTGCCTCTCTCATTGCGCTTGGTTCTCATGAGCGGGGACTGGATTCCAGTGACTCTGCCAGATCAGATTAAGGCGGTCTCAAACGGCGTTCAAATCATCAGTTTGGGGGGTGCTACGGAAGCATCGATCTGGTCGATCCTGTTTCCCATTGAGGACGTGGATCCAACATGGAAAAGTATTCCTTATGGCCATCCCATGGTCAATCAGAGTTTTGAAGTTTTCAACGAGGCGTTGGATCCATCTCCCGTTTGGGTGCCGGGACAACTCTATATCGGTGGGATTGGACTCGCTAAAGGCTACTGGAATGACGTGAAGAAAACGGATGAAAAGTTCATCATCCACCCACAAACAAGAGAACGGCTGTATTGTACAGGGGATCTCGGCCGATATCTACCCTGTGGGGAAATCGAGTTTCTAGGAAGAGAAGACTTTCAGGTAAAGATCAGAGGGTTTCGAATTGAATTAGGTGAAATTGAAGCCGCCCTGAGACAACACCCCGCTGTGCGCTCGGCAGTGGTCATCGCTAGGGGGGATACGACTTCCGAGAGACGGCTAATTGCTTATGTGGTTCCGCATCAAGACGGACAAGCAAATGCAAAAACGCAAGACGGCGATAATGGGTTAAGGACTTTTCTTGGCGAGAAGCTTCCAGAATACATGATTCCCTCGGGCATCGTTTTTCTGGAAAGCCTTCCGCTGTCGCCCAATGGGAAAGTGGATTGCCGGTCGCTCCCTGAGCCCGGGGAGCCTGAGCGACACACGAGAGTTGCCCATCTCCCTCCTCAGAATCCGATTCAAGAGGTGATGGCTAAGATCTGGGAAGAAGTTTTGCACATCACCGAAGTGGGAATTCATGACAGCTTCTTTGAATTGGGGGGAGATTCCATCAAGGCAATTCAACTGATCTCTCGATTGAGCAAAGCGGGGTTCCCATTTACCGCCACCCAAGTGTTCTTGCACCCGACGATCGAGGAACTCTCAAGAATTGCAAGTTCTGCGAATGACCAAGGAGGTGAGAAAAACAGAGTCGAGCCGACCGACCCTGAAAGTATCTCAGTCGGTCACCCTGATCGGGAAGAATTTGAGTTATGACGATTCATGAACTGATTTCCCATTTACAGCGCCTGGATGTGCAGACTTGGCTGGAAGGCGACCGAGTACGCATCAGTGCGCCGAAAGGGGTCATGACTCCGCAATTGCGCGACGAAATTTCCAGTCGCAAAGAAGAGATTTTACTTTTCCTGCGATCTAGTTCTCAGACAGGGCCTGCCCCCGTTGGAAATATCTCTGTTATTTCTCGCGACGGTGAGTTACCCCTTTCATTTTCGCAACAGCGGTTGTGGTTCTTAGATCAAATGGAACCCGGAAATTCGATTTACAACATCTGGGGTCTCTTGTGGATAGATGGAGATTTGAACCTGCCGGTTCTCGAACAGGCACTCCGGGAAATTCTCCGCAGGCATGAAGGACTCCGGATGGCCTTTATCAATGACAACGGTTCCCCCAAAGGAGTCCTCAGTGACGCCGAGTCTTGGGGGGTCGAGACCATTGACCTCTCGAGTCGATCCGTTGAGGAAGGTAAACGCGAGGCTACCGAAATTGCAGTTCGCGAAGGAAAAAGGCCATTTGATCTCAAGAAGGGGCCTTTGTTTAGGGCCCTTTTGATGCCGCTGAGCCAAAAACTTCATGGGCTGTTTTTATGTTTTCATCATATCGTTTCCGATGCCTTGTCATTTGCGGTTTTCAAAGAGGAACTCAAGATTCTTTACGGAGCATTCCTCAAAGGGCAATCCTCACCTTTTCCTGAAATTCCTGTGCAGTATGCGGACTATGCCCACTGGGAGCGTGAGCGATGGAGTCGTGGTGATTTTAGCTCCCAGCTTGAATATTGGAAAAAGCAACTGTCAGGGAAGTTGCCCGTGCTTGAACTCCCTTCCGATCGCCTGCGCCCAAAGATCCAGACTACCCGCGGTGCGCGCCGTTCAATCATGGTTCCAGCACAGGTGACCTCAACTTTAAGAGATTTGGCTCGGCAAGAAAAGGCCACTCTCTTCATGGTCCTCTTGGCTGCTTTCAAAGTGCTGCTGTCTCGCTATACTGGCCAGGAAGACGTGATCGTTGGGACACCAATAGCAGGGCGTACTCGGTTGGAGTTTGAACGACTGATAGGCCTTTTTATTAACACCTTGGTGTTGCGCACGAATCTTTCCGGGAATCCCAGTTTTCGGGAAACCTTGAGGCGGGTTCGTGAAACTGCTCTACAGGCTTATTCCAATCAAGAAGTTCCATTTGACAGACTGGTCGAGGTCCTCCATCCGGAGAGGAGCGTGAGTCATTCGCCCCTTTTTCAGGTGATGTTCTCGTTGCAGCCTTTTTCGATGAACTCTGGCACCGTCATCGAGGATCTTACGATTACACCTGTTTTGGACCTTGACACAGCGATCTCCCGTTTCGACTTGACTATAGACATCCTGGAGACCCAGCAGGAAGGGCTCAAGGTCTTCTTCGAGTACAACACAGACCTCTTTGAAGAGGATACGATCCAGCAATTACAAAGTCACTTTGTGATCTTGCTTGAAGCTATTGCAAAGAATCCGGATCGGTTGATTGAGAATCTGCCGCTTATGACAGAGGCGGAAAAGGAGGCGATTCTCACGCAATGGAATCGAACCGAAGTTGCCTACTCCAGGACCGGCTGTGTTCATCAGCTTATCGAAGCACAATCCAAAGGAACTCCTGAAAACATTGCAATTCAATTTGGTAATGAATGTTGGACATTTGACCTACTTGAACAGCGGGTGAACCAGCTCGCCCGATACCTGGTAACCCTTGGTGTGAGACCCGACGTGCTTGTGGGGATTTGTTTGGAGCGTTCGCCCCGCATGGTTCAGGCTGCCCTGGCGACATTAAAGGCTGGAGGAGCCTATGTGCCCCTGGATCCGGCTTTTCCGAAAGAGCGTCTAGCCTTGATGTTGGAGGATTCCCAAGTCTCGGTTCTATTGACCCAGAATTCTTTGATGACACTCTTGCCGGACCACCAAGCTCAAGTGGTTTGTATTGACTTGATTGAGGAAACATTGGCTGGATTTTCGGCGGAGACGATCGAAGGAGGTGTTTCTTCAGAAAACCTGGCTTATGTGATCTATACCTCCGGGTCAACCGGCAAACCCAAGGGTGTTGAGATTCGTCACCGGTCACTAACCAATTTTCTCACTTCCATGATGCGGGAGCCTGGGATCAAAGAGAAAGATCGTTTACTCTCTGTAACGACGTTGTCCTTTGACATCGCAGGGTTGGAACTCTACTTACCCCTTATTGCCGGAGCTCGTGTCGTGCTGGCAAGCCGTATTGAGTCGACAGATCCTTTGAAACTGTCTGAACTCGTTGAGTCTTCGGATGCGACCGTCATGCAGGCGACGCCCGCGACATGGAAGATGCTGATCGATGCGGGTTGGAGTGGAAAAAAGGATTTGAAACTGCTCTGTGGAGGTGAAGCGCTTTCCCCTGAGCTGGCTGAACAGCTGACGGCAAGGGGGGCCTCCCTCTGGAATATGTACGGTCCCACTGAAACAACCATCTGGTCCACCCTTTGCCGTGTAAATCCTGAGGAAGGCGTTATAACGATTGGACGACCTATTGCCAATACCCAAGTTTATATCCTTGATCAACACTTGCATCCAGTCCCCATCGGAGTGATCGGGGAACTATTCATCGGGGGTGACGGATTGGCAAATGGTTACCTTCGAAGGCCTGAGCTGACGCACGAAAGGTTCATTCGCCATCCATTTAGCCAGGATCCCACGGTGCGGCTTTATCGAACGGGTGATTTGGCCAGATACCGGCGTAATGGGATGATCGAATGCTTAGGTCGTGTCGATCACCAAGTCAAAATTCGCGGGTTTCGGATTGAGCTTGGTGAGATTGAGTCTGCGTTGAGGCAACATCCCAGTGTTGACCAATGTGTCGTAGTGGCACACGACGATAATTATCGGGATCGCCGACTTGTTGCGTATTATGTCTCTGCGGCAGGCAAAGAATCGACGGTGACGGATCTTCGCAATTGGCTCAAAGGAATTCTCCCAGATTATATGGTTCCCTCTGCCTATGTGGAGTTGTTATCATTGCCTTTGACTCCTAACGGGAAAATTGATCGCCGTTCCCTTCCGCTCCCTCAGGAGTGGCATAGTTCGGCCTCACAGGACTACGAACCCCCAGAAACAGAATCCGAAAAATTATTGGCGACAATTTGGAAAGACATCTTAACAGTGGAGCGTGTGGGCATTTACGATAATTTCTTTGATCTGGGAGGCCATTCCTTACTTTCGATGAGAGTAGTTTCCCAAGTCGAGAAACGCACGGGATACCGACTCAATCCGAGAGAACTAATCTTTCAGACCCTTGAACAGGTCGCCGCCTTGATTGATCTTCAAGAACCATCCGAGAAAAAGCAGGAAACCCAACTGGCATCTCAAAAGGGCATCCTAAAGAGATTCCTGAGTTCTTTCCAATTTGGAGAGAAACGGTCAAGGGCAAAATTGTAGCGAATTCTTAAATCGATCTTAAAATGAAGACATTCTATTTTGGCCCTACAACGCAAAAGCTTTTTGGGATCTATCATGCACCCATGGGAACATCGAGACGAGGAACTGGCGTCGTTTTATGCAATCCCATGGGGTTCGAGTACATGTGGTCTCACCGAGCTATGCGGCAACTGGCAGTGAGGCTTTCCAGAACGGGATTCCCCGTTCTTCGTTTTGATTATTACGGGTGTGGAGACTCAGGTGGCGAGGATACAGACGGTCATGTCGAGCAGTGGATAACAGATATCGGCATCGCCATCGATGAATTAGTGGAAATTTCTGGTGTTAGCAGGGTTTCTTTGGTGGGCCTTCGCCTCGGGGGATCTATCGGTTTATTGGTCGGAAGTAGAACAATCAAAGGAATCGAAAGCCTTGTACTTTGGGAACCTATCTTAAATGGGAAGGCTTATCTTGATAGACTCGGAAAGTTACAGGAGGATTGGGAAAGGCGACATGGATTGCCGTTGGTAGACGACAAGGACTCGTCCATGGATGAAAATGGCTCCTTTCGTGAAGTTGTGGGGTTCCCCATCACCAAGACGAACCAAAGGAGTCTTCAAGAGATCGATTTGCTCCGAATTGACCGGAAGCCTGCAGAAGGCATATTAGTTCTTCGCAACGATTCCCAGCCGGAAGACGGTGCGTTTATTGAGCGTCTCAATGATCTGGGGGGGAAGGTCGAACGACAAGTCATCGTTGGCCGGAAAGTCTGGGTTGAGGAAGGGATTGATGGTAGAGTTCACGTTCCCTATTCTGTTTTGAAAGCGATTGTCGATTGGTTATGCAAGACATCCCAATAAAAGAAGATTCCGTTCAGTTTGGAGAAGGTAAATTACTGGTGGGCACGCTTTCGACACCCGTCAGGCCGAAATCCAACGGCAATGTGCCCGCAGTCGTGATTCTCAATGCAGGATTTTTGCACCGTGTCGGTCCTAATCGACTCCACGTGAAAATGGCCCGCTCGCTTGCTCTCGAGGGGTTCACGGTCCTGCGATTCGATTTTTCCGGAGTAGGGGACAGCGAAGCGCGCCGGGATTCGGTTTCGTACGAGCGGAGCACTTTGCTCGAAGTTACTGACGCCATGAATTTTTTGCACGAGACGTACGGGGCTAGGGAGTTTGTTTTGTTGGGAATTTGTTCCGGTGCCGACGGCGCCTTTCGTGTGGCGTGTCAGGATCATCGCGTCATTGGCGGTGTCTTCATCAACAGTTTCACTCGCTTCACCCTGCACTATTACGTCAGTCAGTTGTTTTCACCAAGGCAATGGAAACGGATTCTCTTCAAGAAAAAAGTATTTCGCGTGACCTTGGATCGGGTAGGAATCCTGGCAGGAGGCTTGGTGCGCCTGCCGTCCGGGGCGGATAACGATTGGCATGTCCCCCCTCCGGGAAAAATCTCCGAAGGTCTTGAGCTGTTAGCCAAACGCGGCGTTCAGTTATGTTTCATTTACTCTCGAACTAGTTCAATGACTTATTTCGGTTATAAGTTTGTGTGTCGTTTCTTCGAGCGCTCTCCTTCTTCGAACGCTCCCCAAATTGAGTTGCATGAATCTGCGGACCACACGTTTACCCCCCTGAAACAGCAAAACTTGTTGGTTAGTCGGATCTCCGAGTGGATGAAGAGCCGAAAATGGGTTGCCAGCCAGGTTCTTATCGCACTGCTCGGCCTGCCCTTGACTGATGTCCTGATGTAGGTTTTGAATTTAATGAAATTATTCCTTTCTCTCCTTCGATCATCTCCATACGTAGTCGTTTCCATGGGAATCCTCGGTCTCCTTACTGGCCTGTTTAGTGTGGGGCTGATTGTAATGATCAATTTTGTCCTTCATGCGGACTCCCAACCGATGATTCTGGCCTTCGGGTTTGCGGCATTAATCCTCGGGAAATTGGCCACCAACGCCATCTCTCAGGTACTGTTGGTCAGGCTTTCTCAAAATATAATTTTGGATTTATGTAAAGACCTCTGCCAGAAGGTGACAGCAGCACCATTTCGTCGGATAGAAGAGTTGGGACCTGCAAGGATCTTGGCTGTCCTGACGGATGACATTGCAAGTCTCGGATTGGCCATCCAAAATATCCCCTTCGTGGTTGTCAACGGTGCGATACTGACAGGGTGTTCTTTCTATCTTGCTTGGCTATCTTCAAAACTATTCTTGGTATTATTGGGAATTGTCCTGATCGGCATGGCGACGTATAAGTTGTTGCTCTCTAGAGCACAATTTGCCAATCGGCAAATCCGTGATGGGAGAGACAGGCTATTCCAGCAATTCCGATCCTTGACTGAAGGAATCAAGGAATTGCTGATGCATAGAGCAAGAAGGGAGTCATTCCACTCACAAAACATTGGGTCTACCATTCAATTCCTGCGGCACCATTCACTTGCTGCCGCCAGTCAATATATTCTCCTCGATAGTTTCACGCAGGTTATGTTCTTTGGCATGATAGGAGGTCTGCTCTTCTTTGGCCCGAGGATCCAATCAATACCGAAGGAATCCCTGACTGGATACTGCTTAGCTACTCTATATATGATGGGCCCAATTTGGGCATTCATAGGAATCATCCCCACCTTTCAGCGGGGCCAGGTTTCTCTATTTAAGGTGGAGGATCTGAGACAGCGCCTACAAGATCAGGGCACGTTGCCGGATTGCACTGAAGAGAACCTTCGAGTTAAAGAATGGAAGGCGCTGGAACTGAAGGATATTGTTTTTACTTACGAATCTCAAAATGGCCGGGAGGACCACTTTATTCTCGGTCCCCTGAACTTCACCTTACACCCGGGAGAACTCGTCTTTATCGTCGGTGGAAATGGCAGCGGAAAGTCCACCTTTGCTAAATTATTGGTCGGACTTTACTCCCCCCAACAAGGTGAGATCTTTTTGGACGGGGAGCTGGTTTCCAATCCCAATCGTGTGGGGTATAGGGAACAATTTTCAGTGGTTTTCTCAGATTTTTATCTGTTTGATTCTTTGCTGGGATTGGATTCCGAAGACATCGATGCCAAAGCCCGTGAATGCCTATCCATGCTACATCTTTCTCAAAAGGTAGATGTTCAGAATGGGATTTTTTCAACTACGCTCCTCTCCCAAGGACAGCGAAAACGTCTTGCCTTGCTTACCGCGTATCTGGAAGATCGGCCCGTTTATCTATTCGATGAGTGGGCTGCCGACCAGGACCCCCAATACAAGGAGATCTTCTACTGCCGGATTCTCCCCTCGCTGAGGGCCAGAGGTAAAGCCGTCATTGTGATCACCCACGACGATCGCTATTTTCATCTGGGTGATCGTGTGATCAAGCTGGAGTATGGCAAGATTGTAAGCGAATAATTTTGCCGCATCCGACAAGTCAGATCCCCCGGTGAGAGTCGGGGAGTTGCGAAGAGAGGGGAGTTTTTGGTTAAGACGGGATACTCAAAAGTAAAAGCCCGCAGGAACGAATCGTTTGCAACGACTCGTCCAAGCGGGCCTTTACAGGGGAGAAAACAATAGCGTGCTATTTCTGCTGAACCGCTAATTCGCCAAAGTGCGGAACTTCACGAAGCCCTACCATCGGAATGGACTTGTTTTCTCTGGCAGGGCCAAAGGAAACGGGCTCGAATGCCAGTTTGGCCTGTTCCGCAACCCAATCTTCTACCTTCACACTGATCGTTGCTTCGGGAACGATTTCTCGGAGGACTTGAATCACTCTTTCGGGATTCTCCTCCTGAATACATTCGGTCAGGGAAGCAATTTGAGAAAACAGTTGTTCTCGATCAGGCCCTTCCGATCTCCAAACGGTGATCTTCTTGTTTTCGGTCGGGACAATTCCCTTGCCTCTCCAGTAGAGCTCTTCATGCAGTTTTTCACCCGGTCTAAGTCCACTGAAGACGATATCAATGTCTTTCCCTGCCTCCAATCCGGATAGCGCGATGAGTCTTTCTGCCAGAGTGACGATCTTGACGGGCTCGCCCATGTCCAAAAGAAAGACCTCTCCGGTATTGCCCATACTTCCAGCAACCATCACGAGCTGTACTGCCTCAGAGATGGCCATGAAGTAGCGGGAAGTCTCCGCGTGCGTGACCGTAATCGGCCCACCCTGCGCAATTTGCTTCTTGAAGATCGGGATGACGCTCCCGTTACTGCCCAGAACATTTCCAAAACGCACCGCCACAAATTTCGTTCCGCTTCCGCTTAAGGCACGGATAATCAATTCGGCGACTCGCTTCGTGGTTCCCATGATACTCGATGGCCGTACCGCTTTGTCAGTCGAAATGAGGACGAATTTTTCCACCCGATTCTTAACAGCCAGCTCAGCCACATTAAGACTTCCCAGGACATTATTTCGAACGGCTTCCACCGGCTCTCTTTCCATCAGTGGAACATGTTTGTAGGCGGCCGCATGATAGATCAAGTTGACGTTGTGTTCGCGAAGCAGTTTGTCAATCTTTTCGCGATCGAGCACGTCTCCAACAACCGGCAATACTCTAAGTTTGGGGTAATTCTTCTTTATCTCGAGTTCTAATTCGTAAAGACTGGTTTCATATCTCTCGTACAGGATCAATGTACGTGGGCTCAGATCTGCTACCTGACGGCAAAGCTCTGAGCCAATCGATCCACCCGCTCCGGTGACCATTACAGCTTTGCCATTGACCTCTTGAGTCAATTGCGAAATGTCCGAGTGGCGTTTAAATTTGATAGGCCTTCGCCCCAGCAGTTCATCACAGGAAACTTCCTTGCCAAGACCGTAAGAGGCGTTTTCCCGAATCAGGTCGCTCACTCCTCGGAGAACCGTTGTTTTTACACCTGTGCTTTCCGCCACGGCTCGAATCCGCGCGATCTCTTTATAGTTGGCCGAAGGGATGGCAATGAACATTTCCTCAATGGACAATCGTTCAACGAGGTTCGGAATATCCGCTGAACTGCCAAGCACGCGAACGCCCTGCACCTTGGTTCCTTTCAGGTAGGGATCATCGTCTACAAACCCTACAACATTCAATGCCAGCTTGCGGTTGGTATGGATCTCACTGAGAATGATGGATCCAGTCTTACCGGCTCCAACCACGAGCACATTCTTTCCACCACCGATGTGCAGTCCCCTTTCATTCTCATATTGATATCGTGTTGCCAACCGGGCACCACAGATACAACCGAAGGTTAAAATCGGCTCAAGAATGAGAATAGAGCGAGGGAAATTGGAAAAGCTTTGGGAGAAAACAATAACAAGTACAAAAAGGACTGAACCCAGCATAACTGCTTTGAGTCCCTCAATCACATCCCGAATACTGACCAGCCGCCATGAGCTTTGAAAAATCTTGAAATAATAAAATGAAACCATCCGACATAGAAGAAGAATGGGGAGAGATACCGCCAAGACATGCTCATATGCCAAGGGAATCGAAAGCTCAAATCGAATCAAGAAGGATGCCGAATAGGCGAAAACGATGGCAAAGAAATGAATCAGTGCAGATAGGAATAGCCTGTGCTTTAAGAAAGCATGCTTTACAGCGCAGACATTCATTTGGAATTTAGATTCGAGGGTTTCATTCGGCATATCTGTGAGTGTGGGATTACTCTTGAGTGTGGGAAGTAACATGATCTGTCGCGAAGATACCTCGCTTTATGGAATATCACCTAAGCTTCCAGAATTAGGTGCTCACTCTCGATCACGCGTAAAGAAGCACGGAGAGTGCCAAATGAAAGAGACGCTCCTCTATTATTTTATCTAATGTAATCAACATCTTAGCTTTGATATCGACTTCC
>JAXLQK010000058.1:0-38138 GCA_046331665.1 Terriglobia bacterium
GATAATGTCCATTGTAGCCATGGCTAGTCCGGCCCCATTCACCATGCAACCCACGGTGCCATCAAGCTTGATGTAGTTCAAGCCATGCTTACTCGCTTCGATTTCCAAGGGTTCCTCTTCAGTCAGGTCACGCAGCTCTTTCAATTCAGGATGGCGGTAAAGAGCGTTGTCATCCAAGGTCACTTTCGCATCCAAAGCATAGAATTGGTTGTCTTCGGTAAGCAGAAATGGATTGATCTCAATCAAGGAAGCGTCACAAGCTTCAAAAGCCCGATACATCCCCAGCATGAAGTTCGAGGCGGCGCCGATTAAGGAACCAGGGATCTCCAAGCCAAACCCTAGTTTACGCGCTTGAAAAGGGGATAACCCGATACCCGGCTCAAGATATTCCTTTAGTATGAGTTCCGGAGTTTCTTCTGCCACCTTTTCAATTTCCATCCCTCCTGCCTTACTTCCCATAAAAACAGGCCTGGCTGTCGCCCGGTCGATTACGATACCCAAATAAAATTCCCTCTTGATCTGAAGTGCTTCTTCAATCAAGACTCGCCTTACAATTCTTCCTTCAGGACCGGTTTGGTGAGTGACTAGATTCATACCCAGGATTTTCTTGGCCAAGCTGGCGGCTTCTTTCGAATTTTCAGCTACTTTAACACCACCGCCCTTGCCCCGCCCACCCGCATGGATCTGGGCCTTGACGACAACTCTCCCCCCTAATCTTTCCGCGATCACTTCTGCCTCTTCAGGGCTTTGGGCCATTCCGCCCTGCGGAATCTGCACACCGAAGCGCGTCAAGATTGATTTGGCCTGAAACTCATGTATTTTCATTGCGGCTCCACAGCATGAAATAGAAAACTCCGACTACATCTGCCTCCGGACACGGGGGCTCATTATATCGGATCGAAAAAGGGTGTCAAGGAGACTCCCCGCTTCGATCGCCCTAATCAGAGCCTCTGACGGGAGCCGGATGTTGGGGACGTCAGGTGCTCACATGCCCCAGAAAAACGGCTCATCCTTCCACTTATCGATCGGGAATCAGTCACCCACCGTCTGATTAGAGATGAACTGAATCAGTTGACCGTCGCGTTTGGAGCTGGAGGCAGAACAATGTTGAGAATGGTTTCTCGGACCATCACTTGATCCAAGAAAATTTGAATGATATGAGGTCCTTCATCGGCGATAAAGACATTCGTGAAGAAGGTCACGTTATCAGCAAATCCACCGTTATTGAGAGAAAAGATGGAGGGAGCCGTATGGAGGACCACCCGGTTGCGGTCGGGAGCAAGAATGCGGATTTCGGCGGTGTGTTCCCCTGCCCCAACCCAGTGATTGAGCAGTGCAAATTTCAGGATCGTGGAGGGGAGAGTTTGAAAATACACATTCTGAAAAATGCCCATGAGACTAAGTTTGTTCCCTGCTTCCAGCCGAATATCGTCGCAGAGCAATGAATAGGAAAGCTGGGCAGTCTCCAGGGGCTTTGATGCTGTCATTCTGGAATGTTCTCTTAGCTTTTATGTTTTTTGCGACTCTGGTGCCGATTGCGTCACCTGCGCAAAGGAGTCATATTCAGAGTTGGCAAGTCCCGAAGCAATGGTGTTCCATATTTGCTCAGTTAATGTCCCCCGATCGGCTAAACTTAGCCCTTTCGTCTGAATCGAAGGATGGAATCTAATTGAGATTTTGCCGGGAGTTATCTTAAATCGGTGCGGAGGCATGATGAGATAACTGCCGCTCACGCTGATCGGAATGATCGGGACGCCTGATTCAATGGCCATCATGAAAGGGCCCTTCTTAAACGGACCCATTTTCCCTGTTCTAGTTCGCGTCCCTTCTGGGTAGATCAGAAAAGATTCCTTGCTTGCCAGTTGCCGAACAGCCTGCTTCATGGCCTCCACGGACTGTCTCCGGTCCTTGCGGTCGATAAAAACAAACCCCCCGAGATGAAGGATATACCCAATGAGCGGAAGTCTTCGCAGTTCTTTTTTGAGAATGAGCCGCACATCCAGGGGAATCGAATAAACCAGCGCCGGCGGATCACAATAACTTTGATGATTTGCCAGGAATATAAAATTTTGTCCCGGTAAAATATTCTCTTTGCCGCTCAACTTAATTTGGATTCCCGCCAACTGCAGTCCGACGCCGATGATCCAGCGTCCTGCCTGGTATAAGAGATGAGGGTCCCCTCGAAATCGTGCAATGAGGGCACAAATGGACCCAACCCCTAACGCGTACCCAAAGACGACAACCAAAACAAGCAACGTTCGAATCATTTGGCAAGGAATTCATGCAGCCGTTCGAGCAACTCTTCCTTTACAAAGGGCTTGGTCAAATGCCCACTCGCTCCTGCTTCCAGTGCACTACGAATATATTTTTCATCGACTTTGCCGGTAAAGAGAATGATGGGAGGCAGATGGGGAAGTCTTCTCTCGCGAATCTGTCGCAAGACGGTCAAACCATCCATACTGGGCATCATGGCGTCAAGGAGAACCAGGTCTGGGGATTCTGAAGCCAGGAAATCGAAAATCTTTCCCGGATCTCCGCAAATCGCGGAATCATACCCCTCAAGACGCAGCATTAATTTCAGCATCGTTTGAATTCCAGGGTCATCATCAACAATCAAGATTTTCTTCCGCATAAGGCCATTAGGGCGACAAGTTCAAGATTTCATCCAGCTTCTTTCGAAGTCCATGGGCTTTTTGAGCGAGAAGCTCCCCTCACCCTGCCTCCAAGGATCTCAACAATTTCTCGTGGATTCCATCAAATCCGCCGTTTGACATGATGACAACGACATCACCACTCTCTAATTGAGGAACGATGTCGGAAACAATCTCATCAGCATTTGGTCGTTCAACCGCCACCACGCCACGCTCTTTCAATGATGTCACTAACTTTCCGACATCCAAGCGACTCGCCGGGTCAAGCTTCTCCCGAGCGTAAACTGAGGCCAGTACAACCCGGTCCGCGGGGTCAAAACAAAGCGAGAACTCCTGTTGGAAAACATTTCTTCGGGAGGTAGCTGATCTCGGCTCAAAGATCGCCCAAATGCGACGATTTGGAAACCTGGCTCTCAAGGCGGTTAATGTTTCTTTAATTGCCGTGGGATGGTGGGCAAAGTCATCAAACACTGTAATCTCGCGCACTTTTCCACGGATTTCGAGGCGTCTCCTGACGTTCCTGAAATCCTTAAGAGCCTTCCGAATGATGTCCAAATCAATGCCGAGGCCTTCTGCGCAGACCAGGGCGGCCAAGACATTTTTCACATTGAATTGACCGGACAACGGAATCTCCACGATCCCTAACGGAGAACGACCCCTCCAAAGATTGAAACACGTAGAGGCATCACCGGTCTCAATTTGGCTGGCCCGCCATTCGGCGTCGTCGCTCAAACCATACGTCGTGACCCGGGAGAAAGCCTTCTCACTCAATTCCCTAACTACTGGATCATCCCAACCCGCGATCAACCTGCCTGTCGAAGGAATCAAGTTAATCAGTCGGCGAAAGCTCATTTTCACCGCATCAAAATCAGGGTAAATGTCGGCGTGGTCATACTCGCAATTATTAAAGATCACAGTCTCAGGCAGGTAATGCATGAATTTGGGGCCTTTATCAAAGAAGGCGGTGTCATATTCATCTCCTTCAATGATGAAATAGCTTCCCTCTCCGAGCTTGAAACTACTCCCGAAATTCTCGGCGATCCCACCAACGAGAAAACTCGGCTGTAATCCAGCAACCTCCAGGATCCACGCTAGCAGCGAAGTGGTGGTGGACTTCCCGTGTGTCCCGGCGACAACTATCGACTTTTTTCCTCGGATAAAAAATTCCTTAAGGACCTCTGCCATCGAAGCATAATTTAGGCTTCGGTTCAGAACCGCCTCCAACTCAGGATTCCCGCGGGAAATGGCATTCCCGATAACAACCAGATCAGGGCTTGGGTTAAGATTTTTCTCCGAAAAGCCCTGAAGCAAAGGGATCCCTAATCCTTCGAGGAAAAGAGACATGGGAGGATAAATACTCTGGTCAGAACCGGATACCTCGTACCCCCTGGCATGAAGCATCCCAGCAAGCGAGGCCATTGCCGTACCACAGATACCGATCAGATGAATTCGATGGAGAGTTTGAGATTGAGAAAGAAGCAATGGTTGATCGCTAACTAATTAGGAGCTCAAGCCTTACGCGGATAGTGAATAACGGCACCTACAAAAGATTGGCAGATTAGCTCACAAGGAATCCCATTAAGGCTGTTTATGCGCAGCGATTGGACAATTCCGATCAACTGCAGATTGATAAATTGCCACTCCAGCCTTTGACTCTGTTGACCTAAGCTACGGCAGACTCCTCGAGCAAGAGCCATTGATTATCACCATCCAGTGTCACTTCAACTCCGATGGGTAGAGTCAAATTGCTAGATCGAGTGTGCCCCGAGGGCAATCCGTAGAGAATTGGAATCCTAAATTCAGCCAATAAATCCATGATGATTTGTTGCAGAGAATAAGGATCATCGGAATCCTGGCTGCAATTTTGCATTTCTCCAAAGACCACCCCTCGAACCTGATCAAACTTTCCGGCTAATTTTAGTTGCATCAGCATACGATCAAACTGGTAAGGTTTAATATTGATGTCCTCCAGAAAGAGGATCTTCCCAGCTGTATTAATTTCATAGCGGGTTGACAACATTGCAATGATGAGCGAAAGACAGCCCCCCGTCAATTTTCCGCGTGCTGTTCCAGCAATTAAAGTCTCGAGCGATAAACCGCCAATCTTCAGTCCGGCCGTCCGTCGGCTAAGGCAATCGAAAAGAGTTTGGGCTATGGCTGTGCTCGTGGGCAGGCAGAACTCACGCGCAACCATTGGCCCATGAAAACAGACCATTTCGGCCTGGATTTCCAGATATTGTAACAAGACCGTTACGTCGCTATACCCCAGGAACACTTTCGGATTCGCACAAATGATGCCAGAATCCAGGAACGGAAGCAAATGAACACAACCGTATCCCCCTCTCGCACAAAAAATGGCATCTACCTCCGGATCCGCAAATAGACGATTGAGTTCTGCTGCCCGGACTTCATGGGAACCTGCGAAGTAATGGTAACGGCTGAGAGCCTGACCAGAGACCTTGGTGCGATAACCTAGTGAGTTTAAAAAGGAAACGCCTTGGGACAGTTTCTCCTGTTCCACCGGGCTTGCGGGAGCAAAGATTCCAATCGTCGATTCTTTTGCTAAGGCCTTTGGTTTAAGCATCGTGTCTTTAGAAACGAATGGCAGAACCTGCTCTCACTGATTGCCTATTTCTCAGCGTCCGCAAAACACAGCATAAGTCTCGAAGCTAAAATCTCCAGAATTATATCGGAGCCCAGCTTCTTGTAAATTGATTTGTTCATGGAAAAGCGTTCACAAAGAAAGATACTTCATTGGGTCGGAAACTCCAAACTCAGGATTGGCCTTGGAGCTTTGTTTGGTGTTTGTTGAGTCCCTCATTGTGACACTTTGGGACATGCGATTGAGTGAGAGGCGCAAGTAAGAATCCGAGTTGGATCAGGGATTCATTTTCTGATTTTTGCTTTTGACAGAGTGATCCCCTGGGGAGGTGAAATAAGCTACAACGCCCGTCAACAATTCCCATTGATTTTACTTATCTGCTCGTCTTGAACTCGGAAGACCCCGCCACTCGATCCAAGATGACTTCCCCTATCTTGGGGTGAAGACCTAACGGTTCGGTCACAACAAAGTTGACACCAGGGAAACGACTGGCCACCTCTGCAACCATCCTTGGGATGTCCTGTTTCGAATGCTCTCCCGGGCTCAAGAAATAGGGATGAACAACGACTTCACTGGCGCCTGCCCCGACACACGCCTCAAAGGCTTGTTGGATTGTGGGCTCGGCCAATTCCATATGGGCATATCGTACAATTTCCCATCCGGATAGACCCTGTACCATTTCTGCCACAGCGGCCAGCAGATCATTTGCTTCGGGACGTTTACTCCCGTGATCCACAATGAGAATTGCTTTCTTACCCATGTTGGATCTGTCTCCTATCCGGAAGCGGTCCAAGAACCCCTTGTGCTCGAAAAAAGCCGCCCCTCAGAAAAAATCTGACAAGAACACATGATATTTACCTGTCCCCGAGAATCACTTTGGCGATAGTTTGCAGTTGCATGAACGAAGTTCCCTCATAAATCTTTCCAATCTTGGAATCCCGAAAATATTTCTCGGCAGGGTATTCTTTGGAGTAACCATAGCCGCCGAAAATCTCAATAACTTGAGAGGTCACCTTCTCGGCCATTTGGGACGCAAAATATTTCGCCATCGCCGCTTCTTTCAGGAAGGGGAATCCTGCATCTTTCAGCCGGGCGGCATTGTAGGTCATCAAGCGTGCTGCCTCCCATTGAATGGAAAGTTCTGCAAGCTGAAATTGGATTGCCTGAAAACTCGCGATCGGCTTCCCAAATTGGACCCTTTCTTTGGCGTAATGAATTCCCTGTTGCAAGGCGCCTCCGGCAAGGCCAACCATCTGGGCGGCGATTCCAATACGCCCTTCATTTAGCGTTTCAATTGAAATTTTGTATCCTTTTCCCACCTCTCCTAAAACGTTGGCACGCGGCACTTGGCAGCGATCGAGTAACAGCTCGCAAGTGCTGCTGGCTCGAATTCCAAGTTTATTTTCTTTCTTGCCAATCTGGAATCCAGGGAATTGCCGTTCGATGATAAACGAAGTAATCCCTCGATAGCCCAGACCCGGATCAATCGTGGCAAAAACGATGAATACATCAGCTTCAGCGGCATTGGTGATCCACAACTTCTGACCGCTCAAATAGTAGTAATCCCCAGCCGGTTCCGCACGTGTATTCAAGGAAAATGCATCACTTCCCGCTCCAGGCTCGGAGAGAGCGTAGGCTCCCATAATCGATGAGGCGAGCCTTGGCAAATATTGGCGTTTTTGAGCATCAGTCCCCCAGCGCAAAAGCGCATTATTGACCAAGGTATTCTGCACATCGACGATGACGCCGGCGGAAGCATCAATTCGGGAAAGCTCTTCCACAGCCAGGATGGCCATAAAGAAACTGCCTGCTGCCCCGCCAAACTCTTCGGGAATCTCGATCCCCATGAAATTCATTGAAAAAAACTCTTTCAAGAGCTCTGCGTGAAACTTGCCTTCCTCGTCCATCGCATGGACATGCGGTTTGATCTTATTCTCCGCAAAATCCCGGACTACTTCACGAAACAATTCCTCTTCATCGGCTAAGCTCGTTAATGGACGATGTACGTTGGGATCAGTCATCGCAACACTCCTCGTCTCGGTCTAGGAAGTGGAAGCTCCCCTTCAAAAAGGCTCCGTGGGAGAATTTGGCCTTCTTGGCAGTTTGTATTATCCCCCGAATCGCTCTAAACAGAAGACAGAATCATGCCTGATCTTTCTGCATCCTTCTTTCGAAAAGCCTACGTGATAAACTTTCCATAGGTTTAACCTTTACCCTAAATCTCTGCCAAAATAATTGACCCGCGAAGCAGATCACTTATCTTTCACGCCAAAGGGCGCCGACATCTATAACTTGGCATGGTGCACTCAAAGTGGAATCGATTAATTGGCGTTATTGCAAACCGAAGCTGAATACCGCCCTCGGACACGAAATCAGCTCAATATGGTGCGAGGCCCGACACATTCAGGTAATCCTGACCAGAGACGGCCATGATTGCCCACTCAGCCAGCATGGGTGGAGCGGTCTGATTGCCTCATGCGATCTGCGGATCGCTTCAAGGTATTGAACCCATTTTCCAGCCGCGAGGCCAGCGACGGCACCAGGTTCCAATCTTGGCGGTAAATGGAAGCTCGATTTATTAGCGGAATCGCCGGTAGTTAGATTTTAACCCCCGAGAGTGTACGGATGAACGCCGCTTAGCCGGAAGCGACCATGACTGGATGTGGATATTTTTGCGCGAGGGGAAAGTTTTTCCAAGTACCGGGCCTTAAATGATGCGGTGTACTGATCAAGGAAGCGTTGGCTCGCATCACGATACGATGCCGATCAATGACCGCCTGTAGCACCGCGCGGACGGACTCATCGTCAGTACGCCCACAGGTTCAACAGCCTATGCTCTCTCGGCCGGCGGCCCCATAGTTTATCCCACTCGGCGCCATGTTAGTCACCCCGATTGCATCTCATACTCTAACCTTCCGGGTCGTTGTTGTCCCTGATACAGCGGTGATCGACATGAGCCTAAAGTCGACTCAAGAATCCGTCTTCCTGACCGTAGATGGTCAAGTGGATTGCTACCAAAGGGGAGGATTCATGTCTGCGTTCGGAAATCTTCAAGCACGCCCGAGTTGGATTGAATCAAACAACAATAGCTTTTCTGGATATTTCGCGGAGCAAACTCAAGTGGGGTGAACGTTAACTCCAGGGTTTGAGTAGGGAGAGAAATTTTGAAATCAGGAAGAGAGTTCGAATTTTTGAAGAGCGGGATGCTAGAACAAGCAATGTAGTCTTTTCGGGCGATTCATTCGACAGCTTCTATATCCCATGGAGAATTTACTCGTGAATCGAAATTCCAAAGCTCAGCCGGCACCATCCGCTGGTTTTAGGGCAAAGTTTATGGAGTTGTCCAGTCCATTCCCGAGGGTGCCTTGACCCCATGGCCAAATTGCTTATTGCTGCGGGCTCTCCTACGAAGGCCCGTCATGGCTGGGCGATGCACGGATGCCCTCCCTGGGATACCTTGGCAGCGAGTCGTTGGGGCTGAAGGCCGGATCCTTATCAACCTACTGAACTGGGAGGGTTCTGCTGCAGAGAAAACTTCTCGAGATGGAAGGCGTCCGCTTCAGTGGCCGTTTGGTTAATATGGAGGCTCATCAATATTTCCCCTCGTCTTCAAAAATTAAGATCAAGGGATCGACGCCACCGTCTTACCGCTAGTCCCAAAATCATTCTCGATACCCTGGCCGTTGAGGATTTTCTCGTAAGGTTCGACTCACACGTTGCCTTGCCCCAGTCGGACGCCTTTCTTCTGGGAGAAGGAAAGTCACTATGCCCTGGTTACAAAATTATAACCCTTTGGGATACCCGGCTCTATTAACGCTTTGTGCAGCCATCCCCGTTGCCCTTCTCTTCTACATGCTGGCAGTGAGGAAAGTCAGGCCTCATGTTGCAGCCTGCCGAGTGCAATGACGGCGATTTTAATCGCAAATTATAGTCCTACGAATGCCATCTCGTATGGCCCTGTCGGCTTTTCTCTTCGGTGCCTTGTTTGGTTGCTTGCCCATTGATGGATCGGTGAATGGAGTATTTCTATACAATCTGCTGCTACGCGGGTCAATTTGACATCATTAGAAGATCAGTGGGACACATTCTTCACGACCGGCGCCCGCAAGCCTTGCTTGTTGCCTTTTCCTTTGGAGCATTCATCGAAGGCAGCGCCGGATTTGGAACACGATCGCCATTTGCTCGGCGCTCCTTGTTGGTCTTGGCGTTGACCCTTTCTTTGCCGCCGTCCTCTGTCTCATTGCCAACACGGCTCCCGTGGCTTTTGGCGGGCTTGGCATTCCTACAATCACATTATCGGGGGTCACGAGTCTTCCGCTGATGTCTTTATCCAAGCTCACCGGCAGGATCCTTCCTGTGACCTCGGTCATTATTCCCCTCTGGCTCGTCAAAACCATGTGCAGTTGGAAAGAAACCCGTGAGGTGGCACCTGCCATCGTCGTCTGCGGAATTTCCTTCGGATCCCTCCAGTTTTTCATCAGCAATTATCACGGGCCTTACCTTGTGGATATTCTCGCCGGCGCCGTCTCTTTGTTGGCGATTGTTCTGTTCTTGCATACTTGGAAGCCTGCAACTGTTTGGCGTTTCCCGCACGAGCGCGACACTCCGCCGCCTTTTGATGCACAACCGCTTTCCGGGCATGGGATGTTTAGAGCTTGGACGCCTTTTGTGTTTCTTTGCATCGTTGTGCTGGTTTGGGGGATTCCAGAGGTCCAACGAGGCCTGAACCGTCTCACGTTAGTTTTTCCCGTCCCGTTCCTGCACCTTCAGGTCATGAAAAATGTTCCTGTGGTTCCTAAGATGACCGCTGAACCAGCCATTTATACACTGAACTGGCTCTCCGCAACGGGAACTGCCATCCTCTTTGCAACACTGCTTTCGGCAATGATGTTTCGGTTTCCGGCAAAAGCGCTCTGCCATCTGTACTGGGTCACAATACGCCAACTGAGAATTCCGCTTTTGACAATTCCGTGTATTTTAGGCCTCGGTTATGTTTCGCGATTCTCAGGTCTAGATTCTATTTTGGGTCTCGCGTTTACACACACAGGATTTCTCTATCCTTTCTTTGGCACTCTATTGGGATGGTTAGGAGTTTTTCTGACTGGTAGTGATACTGCGTCCAACGCCTTGTTTGGCAATTTGCAGAAGGTCACTGCTGGACAGCTCGGCTTGAATCCCGTGTTAATGTGCAGTGCCAATAGTTGTGGCGGTGTGATGGGTAAGATGATTGACGCACAAAGCATAGTCATTGGCACAGCCGCAACCGCCCAAGTGGGCAAGGAAGGAGATATCTTTCGCTTTGTCTTATGGCACAGCCTCGCTTTGGCCGCGCTTGTGGGTTGTGAGGTATTGTTGATCGCCTATCTCTTTCCCTGGGTAGTCCCTTGAAATTTCAGCAATCCACTCAGGACTGATTGGCGGACATCTAGGAACCAAAGCAGAACCCTTTTCTTCCGGGCGAGGGATTGAGTCAGTGGCTTTAACGTGAAGAGCCACAGTCGTCTTGGTACAGGGAAGAGACAAAGATTGACTGTGTCAACTACTTCCCCTGTTTGGATCCGTAAGAGATTGCGAGAGGATTAACTCGAAACCGTGAGGAGTCTCCAGGAACTGCACATCAACGAGGAGTGCCTTGAGAACGGGAGTTCTAAAGGAATCTGGCCTCAGCTGAAATTGGTGGGGTAAACGGCAGCCTCAAGATGAATATTGAGACATCCTCGGCTGGGGGACAGCGAGAAATATCCGATCGGCCTGGGTTGGTGGTGAACTTTCCTTGAATCGAATGCAGGCTTCAGCAGAGCCATTCTGAGTTGCTTCCTGACTTTTCTTCCATTTCAGCCTTCGGCGATTTGCTCAAAAGCACGTACCGCAACCATTTTGCGAACCGGAAACAGGAATGCTGAGGTCGTAAGATTCCTTGACATCAGCTTTTGGAGACATCGAACTTCCCACGTTGCCGTATTTGCTGGAACAACAGATTTAATTGGGGGGAGGCTCGAAGCAAGGATTGTGAATCCCTGCTAGCTTAATGCAGATTGGTTTAGTTTTTCTCGGGTAATCAACTAGTAACGTGTCTTCGGAAGAAGGTCCTCTCGCTCAACCAACTGGGCGTTCTCATGAAATCGTGATATTTCGTTAAGTCCGACGCTCTCATTGTTCGGGAAAAAACCAACTATCCAAGCCACTTCGTTTGACGAATCATACTTTTCCTCACTTCCGCGGGCAATTAGCACCTGATCACTCTGCTGATTTCCTCGCGGTGCCTTCACAGAGCGAATTTCTACTGACAAGAAATGAGGAAGTTGCATTGATTCCGCACGGGAGAATGAGGGTAGATTTTCTCGGGAGGATCGTTCCGTAAGATCTGCTGGAGTCGCATTAAATTCGAAAAGATGGCGAGGAACCATCTGTCGGTCCATCTGTCTCAGCGTCTCTCCAATTTGGTCAGCGTACCCACCTTTTTCCCTGTTTTCAACGATTCACACTGGCGCAGCAACTCTGAAACGAGATCAAAATTTACCTGGGCAAGGCCCCGACGTCGGATCCGATGTTCTGCATTCCAACTCACCCAGTCGTAGAGCACCCGATCCGGAAGTGGTGTGACAATTCCATTGTGAAAATCGATCAGCCCCACGTCATCCAGTTTTGTCAGGATTGGCTCCATTCCGACCGCACAGAGTGTTTTTTGCTCTTCTCTCAGCTGCATAAAGGGACAGGGACCGCTCATTCGCGACGTTGCTTCGACCAACTCGATGGCTCTCACGAATTCTTCGGGTCCCCCCATCACTTCGTGGAGCAGACCGCTGAAATATTGATGCAAGCTCCCCTGAATAATTTCTTGAACATATAGTTCTGCGAATCGTCTGGGGGCCCGCAGTCCCGTGACATTGAATTTGGTGGCCCTGGCGACAAGATAAAGGTAATAGGGATTCTTGTGCAACTGGTCCACGATGAATGAAGATATCAGAGGATCCCAGGCAACATCCTGCTCTTCACATTGGCCTTCGAAGAGTCGCAGGGCTTCCGAGAATTCCAGGGGCTTCAGGAAAATCGGTTCGAGAAAGCTGAAGAGTTCGCCCAAGGGGTAGAGCCGTCGAAAAGTAGGCCTCGACGTACCAGAAAGCAGAAACGGCGCACGCCGAGACTCCATTGCCAGGCGGAGTTCGCTTTTCAACACCGCCAGATCGGATGGAGGAGTCAATTGGTCCAGATGGTGAAAATCGTCCATCAAAACAAAAGCATACAAGCCAGAGTTTACGGCCGCAGACTCCGGGAATCGGATGGCAAGCTTGATCAGACCTGTGACGTCCCGGTTCTTGAGCAAAAGGTGATACTGCCTGACTAGGTCGACTAGCCATGCGAAATGGGTTTCATAAGCCAGCGGAAGCATCTGACTGGCATCGAAGCCAATACTTCTTCCACCATGCCGGTCACGTCGGTGGTAATCCAAAAACTGAAAAAAAATCTGCTGAAAATAATCGTAGAGGAATCCTTCAACCGCCTTCGAGGAGGGTGGCGCTGCATATAGGAACGGGATGACTTTTTCCTGCTCCCTTCGGAGGCGATGGTATAGTTGCCGGAGAACCGATGTCCTGCCTAGTTTTCGCCCGCTTCCCAGGAATACACTTGATTGGAACCCACGGGCCACGTTTAACCCGACCTGAAACAGGCGTTGAACATCTCCCGGACGAAAAGGCGTTTCCATAGTTACCCGTCTTTAGAACCCAGCGGTCTGACCGCTCACCTGACTCAATCTGTTGTCCATCTCATGAGATTGCGAAAGAAGAAACGGGCACACATTCAGAAGTTTGTGCAGAGGACAAGCGCCGCGACTTTGAACCGGCACGGCGGCGCAGGGTTAGAATCGGAACCCCAGCCTTTAAACTAACTGCTAGTGTTGTCCTTCCTAATTCGGTTGATCTCCCACGGCGGAATGAAAGAGTCGAACCCGATTCTTCCCGCTCACTTTTGCCAGGTACAGGGCCTTGTCGGCATTCCCCACCAATTCCGCCAAGTTCCCTGCATGATTGGGGAAGCTAGCTATTCCAAGACTCACCGAAAGCTTCACCGATGTACGCATCGAGTCATCCGGGAAAAAGTGCCCTGAGACTCCGGTGCGAATTCTTTCTGCAATGTCTCGTGCCGCCATGGTTTCCGTCAGAGGCAGAATTACTGCAAATTCTTCGCCTCCATATCTCACAACCAAATCGATATTTCTCACAGAACTTTTAATGATTGAAGCTGTCAACCGAAGGGCTTCGTCGCCGGCTAGATGCCCGTGCGTGTCGTTGTAATTTTTGAAATTGTCGATATCCAGCATGATCAAAGAGACCGGATGTGAATGGCGTCGGGCACGCTCGATTTCTTCGTTCATGCGATCTTGGAAAAAACGGCGGTTATACAAATCCGTCAGGGAGTCGGTCACGGAAATCTTGCGCAGATCCTCTGACATCCGATAAAAACCGGTCCGTTCGAGCGCAACAGCCGCGTGGCCCGCAATGGATTCCAACAGTTTCAGGTCGCGTTCATCAAAGCTGGCCCCTTCAAGCTTATCTGCAAGATTTAACACGCCGATCTTGCGTTGATGGACCTTAAGCGGGACACTCATCAGTGACTTGGTCTTGTATCGCGCCCGTTGCTTCTTTTCAAAGCGCAAGTCAGCCTCGATATCCTTGATAAGCAGGGGCTGTCCCGTTTCGAATACGAAGCCAGCAATGCCTTCACCCGGCTTAATCCTCAGGTTTTGCACAATCTTCTCATTGAGTCCTTTGACAACCTTGATTCCCAAGTCACCGGACGTTTCATCGTAGATCATCAATGACGCTTGTTCCGCCTTAAGGACTTCTGCCGACTTCTCGAGTATCATTCGATAAAGCTGAGGCGCTTCGAGGTAGGCCCCAATCGCGTGATTAAATTCTGTCACCGCGGAGATGAGACTCGTCCCTGCCTCAATTTGGTCATTGAGCAGAATGTTATCAAAAATGATGGAGAGGTGTTTGCAGAAGGTGCGTAGGATTTCGACGCTGTCCTCTTTTAATTCCGTGTTGTAGATCTGGAGAACCCAGGTGAGGCTGTCTTTTTGCAGGATTGGGAAACTGCATGCAGAGCGAACGGCTTCCGGATACCCCAAGCGGAGAAGCGTGTAAACTTCGTCGAGCGAGGTCGGGATCCCTTCTCGCAGCCGTTCGATCTCGTTGGACTCTTCCAGATTAATTTCAGTTCGTGAGCTGATCGCGGTCCCAAAAGGGCAGTAAACCGAAAAACTTGCTTTGGCCTCATTCTTGCGCAGGAAAGCTCCGGCTTGAATATCGAATAACACCCCCAGAGCCTGGAGCAACGTAAATTGGGTAACTTCCAATGATTTTTCCATGGTCAGCACACTGGCTAGATCATAGAGGGTGTTCATCTGATACTCGCGCTTATTTGCCTGGTCAAGCCGCGCAGAGTCAGAGGTCAACGAGTCAATCATCGACTGGATGAATTGCGTGGCTTTTTCGAAATACTTTGCATTTTGAAAACGAACCGAATTTTCCCAATCCTCAAAGAAATAGTCTCGAATTCCATATTCGGAAGCCTTTTTGGCAAAGGTGGAGAAGTCCTGGTAATTTCGAAAAACTCGCCCCCCTAGCAAGACAAATTCCACCTTCCCTTGCACTCGAATCGGTGCGGCGAAATTGAAGAGATGAGCGTGGCACTTGAAAGAGATCAGTTCCCCAGCTTTTGCCACGCGTTCCAGCATCCCTCCACAGTCTCGGTCGCAATTGGCGCAGCCATTTGCGTCAAGCTGGAAATTGGCACAAATTGGGTTAGGTCTGGAAATCGCCTGTAGATATTCGTCTTTGTCGTAAACCGCCAAAGTGATCCCCAGAAGCTCCGCAAGCTCGTCAAAAACCTTCTGCCAGAGTTTAAACAGAGGGGACTCCCCCGAGTTTCTTCTATTCAACTTGGACTGGTTGGGGGAAGACATTGTCATTGAAGCCATGAAAAGTGGGAAATCCTTTGTGTTCAAAAGAGTAATGGACTCAAAAGGCGAGCCTCAACTCACAGACTACGCCGAAATGTGCAATCAATAGTCCAAAAAAAACCGTCGACCATTGAAATTACTGGATTGATACTTAAAGAGTTAACTTGAATGAGAGGAGGTTTTCAAAGACATTGACCAGAAAAGAGTATTTTTTTCTCCAATTCTGGCCTTGACCGACAATAAGGGACACTCTTTTGACTATCCCTGTATGTCGACCTCTAGCAAGTACTTTATGAGGGGGATGGGACCCGCGTCAGTTGCAGTAATCGTTCACTTAAAATGCTATTCTCGAGGGCGATGCCTGCTTGAATCAGAAGGATTTCGAGGAGCTCCGGAGAACTCAGGGGGCGTTGGCTTTCTCCATTGTCCCCATACAGCAATGCAATCACTTTCCCTTGGCAGGTAACAGGAAGTACCATAACCTCGTGGGGTAAGCGGCCCGACAGTTTCAAGATTAGCTCTTTTCCCCACTCCCCTTCGAGGAGTTCTCCGCGGTAACTCTGCATGGCCTCCAAAACGATCCCCAGGATCGAAGTAGCCTTGATTGGAACAACCACCCTCGGCTGAACAATATGTCCCCGTTCCATCTTAAAAGGGAAGCCAAACCCACCACAAGCAATGAAAGAGTCTTGGGACACCACAAAGAAAATACATCGATCAAAGAACTCTGCTGCGAGCCGAAGGACGAGTAGCGAAACTTCGGTAGATTCCCGCGGTCTAGCCAATTCCATCGACAGTTCCCTCAAAAGCCGGAGCGCGGGGTAGTTGAAGGTTTCCCCGAGTTTTTGAGATTGCTGCCAAGAATCCTCCTCAACTTCACCGACCAAATGATGCGGAGAAAACAGATCTTCGGACCGCGCGGCATAACCCTTCCCATACGTATCCTGAAGATAAGCGATATCCAAAAGAAGATGTTGCGTATCGAAATTAACTAAGTTTGAGGGGAGGTGGGCTTCGGAATGGAAACTGAAACTCCCTGCCGTTTGATTCACGATCTCGTTGACTGTCTCGACGACTTGCTGACGCATAATGGCTCTCAATTGGTCGGGAGTCACCAGCAACCGATCAAGAAGAATTTCCCCCAGTGGGCGCTTCGTCTGAGCCTGCTCTTTCAAGCAGATTTCCAGGTCCAGCTCGGAAATGTCATTCTGCTTTCGAAGCAATTGGCCCAAGCGGTTTTCCAGGTTCGGTTTGGACGCTGAGACTACAAAGCCATTCTTAAAAACAATAGCACTCCGTCCTTCATTCGTATTGATATAGAGAATCCCAGTCCTCTGACTGTTAGCAAGAAGTTGGATTAGGTCAGCAAGTGGTATGTCTTGAAGGTCACCGATGATGCTCATCCATCCTCCGTTCCAAATTGGGCCCACAAACAACAACCCGATCGTCCGGGAAGGAAGTAAGCGGGAGCCATCCCATCACCTATCGGCTGGATGCATTTTTTTCTACAACCATCTTCGTGGTCACTTTAGTTTTCGAGCCTAAGATCTGTTGTTCTCTTCCAAGTGTCCATCTTCCCCGTCATTATCTAGGCATGGCTAGACCAACTCAAGACCATTTTTTGGACTGATCATGCCTAACGCTTTCTGCCACTGGGATTAAAGGCTCGAATACCGCAAATATCACTGACGTGTAGGGAACCCAGGAGAGTCATCGATTAGGCTCAGGCTGAAGTTCAGCCCGACAATAATCTTGCCGTGAATGCATGACCGGATCGTGCACGGGAGCACCCTTGGGGCCCTTGCCTATTTTAACGGGAATGATATTGGGAAAATTCAGCGGGCTGTTCAACCAATTTCTTTATTCAACGCATCATGCGAGGAATTGAAACGACATTCTCACCTAATATAATATCCACCCTTTCGAGAAGAGCCACTCATGCAACCAGGGCCGCGACCAAGGATTGCGTGTAGCATAAAATACTGAGACTGCCGAAATGAGCAAGCAGGCCAATGCCCAGCCTCGAGACGAGCGATTCAACTCACAGCCCCGCAATCCTTCCGGGAGGAAGAAAAGCCAGAAAGGAATGAGCCAGAAAAGCCATCGAAGACCATTACTCATACCGCCATAATTTCTTTGTCCTGCAAAGAAAGTGTAAAACACGAGCATCAACAGCGTTAAAAGGAAAGTCATGCCGGCAAAGATCCGGTAGTCATTGTCGCGACCCCGCCATGAGCGATAAATTCCCAAGAAACTGAAAATAAAAATGGGAGACAGAGTGAAGATCCCATGATGTCCAATGAGCATGTGGAAAAGGTAGATGTACCATGGCTCATATTGGTTATCGATCATGGTTGGATTTGTCAGGCTGAGGGTCCCAGTTGCAGGATCCACGCGACTCCCCACAAGGCGCCCCGACTGCGGATCGATTTTCCAATAGGAGCCTGGGAAAACGTAGGCTTGCTTATCAGCATAAGCGGGCATCAGAGTTCCCGTTGCGGCATAGTTTGTCAGAAAATGAGCAGCGACCGGCAGCATGGCGAGAGGAATGAAGCAACGTAGAGTCAAACTCGGTGCCTTCCAGAGCAACCCCACGGTTAGAAGAGTCAGGAACGAGATGGCAGGAAACTCATTGACCGCCAAAAATCCTGCAAACAACCCCGTCAAGAGAAAAGCCTGCGCGCTTCGATCTCCTTTCATCCAAATTCGGTAGGCCCCGTAGAGGGAGAAGGAGGCACTGAACGCTCCGACCGTGTGGTTATTTAGCGTAAGGCAGAATGCGGTCAGATAGGTTCCCAAGGTCGCTGTACATATCGAAAAAAGGTGTACCCATAGTGACAAAGCCTGTTCTTCAAGGAAACGCGCATAGATAAGAACGAAAAGAATAAAGGGGACGAGGTTAACGGTTGCCACAATGAGTCGAATAACCATCTCCGGGTTATCCTGAAAACTGAGCCGCCCCCAGCTTAGTTTCTTTAGCAGCAGATACTCGCCAGTCAGAAGTGTGGGCAGCAGAGGAGGCTTGGTTGAATAGGTATGACCGTCCCGCTGGATACGGTCGATACTTGGAGGCCAAGGCGTGATGTCAATTTGGTAAGTGCCCCGCTCCGCGAGGCTATAGATCGTTGCCCAGCGTGATAAATCGTTGGGGCTAAGGATGGGGGTTGTGCTACCTCGTGTCTGAAAGATCAACCCCAAAACGATTCCGGAAGTTAGCGCGATCAGCAACCAATCCAGTTCCCGGTATTTACACGTACTTTCCGTTTTCCTCATGGAATTCAACGGCTCAATCCTTTTTCTTCAGGTTTGACGGGGAGTTTCGTTGTTTCAGCGATTGAATACCCTGCAGAAGGAGGGTCTAACGAGAGAATCCATTCTGCCAAGAACCCCATTCCCAGGATTTGGCCGCCCAGACTAAAAACAGCTAACGAGGTAATGAAGAGCTTGGGGTACCGTATGAATTCGAGAGAGTGCCCAGCCCAGTGAATTGCTCCGCATAGGCAGGCTGCGAATCCAAGTCCAGCCATTCCAAGGAACAAGGCCAAGAATCCAAATACCCCGAATAGATGAAATGGGGTTTGAGTAAATCTCATGAGAGAAACGATTACAACTACGTCAAGCGCTCCCGTCAAAAGGCGTAACACTCCGTACTTGGATCTCCCATGAGGACGTTTGCGATGGCGGACCTCTACCTCTATGACACGAAAGCCTTTGGCATTTGCAAGGAGCGGTATAAACCGATGACGTTCACCGTAAAGGTGGACTTCTTGAAGCACCTCCCGGCGGAAGCACTTGAGGCCGCAGTTATGATCGTGAAGACGAAGTCCCGAGGCACAGCTTAGAGTCCAGTTGAAGACTCGGCTGGCAAGGATCTTGTGCCAGGGATCCTTCCTATCCCGCTTCCAGCCATTGACCAAATCGAACCCTGTGTGCAGAATCTTAATGAGCTTGGGGATTTCGGCGGGATCATCTTGAAGATCACCGTCCATTTGCACGATGACCTGTCCCGAAATCGCACTAAAACCGGCTGATAAGGCCGCGGTCTTCCCAAAATTGCGGCGAAGACGAATGCCATGAATCCACGGTTTTTCCAAAGCCAGGCTTTGAATGGTGCTCCAGGTATTATCAATGCTCCCATCATCGACAATGAATACATCGAGTTGATAGGAGTTCGATCTGGCCACTTGATCGAGCTGGTCCGATAATTCCCGTAGGCTTTCTGCCTCATTAAAAACTGGAATGACGACACTGATCATCATTGAGATTTTTTCATTGGTGTCCATCGGCGATTGAAATACCAGAACAAGGCCCCAATCAGCAACTCAGTTCCAATCCATCCCAGTCGCAATACTCCGGCGGCTAACATTACTCGAGGCATCCCGATAACTGGTCCCAACATTTCTATTAACACCCATTCACGCGCGCCGACCCCACCGGGTCTCATACTCAGAAATCCAACCACTGTGGCAAAGCTAATTGAAGCCGTCGCAACCGCCCAGAGATGAAAAAACCCCAAGGCACCATTGAACGAGAAACGATCACTCATCGACCGAATCACAAACAGTAGGCTCAACCCACACAAGGCCCACGTACTCACCATGATCAGGAACCCCTCCCCCATGGTTTTCCATCGGCAGGACTTTTTGGATGCCAGGGCCGGGAGGATCCGGGCCAGCCAGGTTCGTGCTTTCGACGTCATAGAAGGAAAGACCAGGATTCCAAAGAGGCAGCCGAGGAGCAAACAGACCAATGAGAGGATGAGGCGGTGGGAGATAGAGGAAAAGAGAAAAACCGGTGGGCAGATCAAAGCCCCCACCGCCATAAGAAATAGCGTCTCGAGAATGGCAGTCACGGCAGCATCAGAAGTGGTCGTACCATCTGCTTGAAGGAGTGCCGCCCGCAGTACAATGACCAGTCCTTTTCCTGGAACGTATTTCCCAAGGTGGCCGATGAGATACGCGTAGGCTGTATTCAAAAAAGACGGTGACCCTCCAAAATCCTTCAGCGCCAACCACCAAAAGTAAGCGCAGCCTATCATGGCGACGCCATAACAACCCATGCTTAGCGGGATCCAACCGGGGTGGAGCGCCAAAGCATATCCCGCGACCTTTCCCTTTTCAATCCAAATTCGGTGTCCAATGGCCGAAACAATCAATGCGGCAATCACCCACCGCAACCCGCCGAGCCATTTTTTCTTTCCCGTGGAAAACGGATTCGAGTCCTGGGAGAACCCTTCCTCAACAGGCCCATTCACATTCTTGTCAGGTACCATGGTGGGAGCTAGAGGCCGCCTAGGTCATTGTCTTGGGTGGATTTCCCAGCTCTGACCCCAAGGGTGATTTTTCGGAAATGTTCTTAGCATCCGAGGCTGCCGGACGCGCGGGAGGAGCCAGAACAAATGTTGGGTCCGCTTCCAAGGCACTAAGGATTTCTCGGCTGATTTGATCGTTAGTCATGCGTCGCTTTCGGATGGCAGTCAAATAGCGAAGAAGCAAGTCGACTCCACGCTCTCCGATAGAAACATAGACTATTGGAGTAATCGTACCCAGATTAATGTGAAATCGTTTGGCTATTTCGTCAGACTTTTCTTGAGCCTCTTCGATGAATTCTCGGGATACGTTGAGGGCGATCTCTTCGATCCGCTTCTTGGCATTCATCCAATCGCTGTCATAGGTCAGGGTGATTTTAATTTCATCCCAAATATATGAATTTCCCGTCGAATAGTTGTAGTAATGATGCTTCAGGATAAAGCTATTGGGGAAAAAAACGACGCGCCCGGTCGATTGTTCAGCTCCAACCCAGTTCCCCACTTCTAATATTGCGAGACGCAATAATCCAATGTCGAGCACATCTCCTTTCACTTGATTAATTTCTATCCGGTCCCCGACACTAATCCCATATTTCCCCACAATGAGAAACCATCCCGCCAAACTCACAATGGGATCCTGGAGGGCAATCGCCAAGCCGGCCCCCGCCAATCCGATAACAGCCGTCACGCTTCCAAAATCGCTAACTACATTCATCAGGAGAATGCCTGCGATGATCAGGGCAGTGCAAACACTGATCAGCTTTCGGAAATAAAAGGCATTCTTACCCTCCTGCATAAAGCGATAGGGCAATTTCTTAAGATAAATGGAAATGACAAGGACAAGTGCAACGAGACCCAACACAATTCCGGCACGACTCGAGAAGCGATAAAAAGATTCATTCTGATCATTCGAAGCAATAGACACCCAATCCGCAATTTTCTCGTGATCCTCTTCCACCAGGAACCCCTGATTACGAAGCTGGCTAATTATGCGCTTCACTAGTTCCTTGCGCTCATCCAACCGGGTTGATTCCGTCATCTGCAGTTCAGCCGCGGCGAGAAGCCCTTTGACTTCCTCTTTCACTCCCCCATTTTTCAAGAGACTGTACGCCTGATCATAAGCAGCCGTGGTTTTTTGATTCAGCCGCACATGTTCTTGTTGCAGTCCTTCCAATTCTCCCAATCTTCCGTTCAGAGCCGATTGAACTCCGAGACCTGTCTGCTGGTTAATACGCAGGGTTCGCCTCAACACCCTAACGATGCGACTTTGTTCGAGATAGTCTTGGAAAGCGGACAACAACCCCCGATGCCGTCGATCGGTCAACAGGTCAGACGACGAAGCCCCTCCACTTTTTTCAGGTGGCACTGAGCCAGCATAGCCTTTTCCAGAGGATCCCAAGAATTCATCTCTCAAGACCTTCATCCGATCCGCCAGGGAGAATGAAATGACTCCCTTAGAAGCATTCTTCTTCCGCTGATAATCCTCGATATCCAAATCCGAGCCAGCCAGATCCAGTTTTTTGTCCGCAATAGTGACTTCTTTCTGAGCAAGATCTATTGCGAGTTGGGCACTTCGAAATGCTTCCGGAGTCTTAGCCCTCTCAAGTTTTTCCCTCGCTTTCTGAAATCGTGATTTCGCTTCATCCAATGTCGCGGATAATCTCCAGACCTCTTCCACGAGTTTTTCATAATGAAGATCTTCGGGTGAAGTCTTTGAGGTCTCTTGGATTGACGCTGGCTTAGAATCCTTGAGGGCCGCATTCTTCGAATCGAGCTCTGCGAGTTGAAATTGAATTTCTAGAAATTGGCGTGTCGCCTCCAAGTGGCTTTCCCCCAGGCTTCGTTCCACGCTTGAATCCGCATACTTGAGCAAGTCAATGGCTTGCCGGTATTGATTCCCCGCTTTTTCGATGCCCTCCAAAATCTGTACATAATTTTGGCTGGCCCCTTCCCGGATTGAAACTCGCTCGTTGGGCGCTTGGCAACACACGACGAGCCACCCTGCCAGTGCGAATGAGATCCAAGAACACTTCTTCATTAACGCCATCCTCTAAACGAAATGCCAGTGGCCTGATTGCTTTCGAACCTGGAATTCAGTCGTACCGATTCCGAAACCGGGCCAGAATTCGACCCACTAATAATCTATCAAGGATTCCATCCTTGTAGAATACAACAAACCAATAATTCTGCGTTTTCCAGCAGAGGGTATGAGGCCGGAGATCATTTCGTCGCAGCGGCCGGTCCGCGAAAAATATGGGATTTTCTGAATCTGACTTACTGCTTGACCTCGGAACCAGAACTATTCGAAGTAAATTCCGCGCCAGTGCTGGCCCCGTATGCTAGCTCTCTTCAGGTCCTTCGCGGTTACGTAGTCATATAAAGACGGTTGGGGGCATTTTGATCATCAAAGGGGCAAAAGGCCTCGATCAGTACCCTTATGTAGTTTGAAGATTGTAGGAACGCAATTTCCTGTACAACGTTTTGGGGGTAATTCCGAGCAAATTTGCAGCTTTGCCGCGATGCCAGTTCACTTTATTCAAGGTTGCAATGATTTGTTCCTTCTCGATTTCCGCCAAACTTTGGGAGGAATTCTGAACGACAGGTTCCGGCAGGGATACCGGTGTCCCTATCTTCTTGCGATTATAGATCTCGATTGGGAGACAATCTTTGGTAATTTCTCCGGTCGGAGCCAGAACCAAAGCTCGTTCGATCACATTTCTCAACTCTCTCACATTTCCCGGCCATGGGTATTCAGTCAAGAGATCCAAAGCCTCAGCGGAAATCGTCGATGGCAATTTGTTGGCTGCATTCTTAAGCCTAATGAAATGTTCGACCAGGATGGGGACATCATCCTTTCTCTCCCGCAAAGGGGGGATTTCCACAATCACGGTATTGATTCGGTACAGGAGGTCTTGCCTAAATCGATTCTCTTTCACTTCCTCCTGCAGGTTCTTATTGGTGGCGGCAACAAGGCGAATATCCACTTTGACCTGTTTGACTCCCCCCACACGAAAAAAGGTGCGAGTCTCAAGCACCCGCAATAGCTTCACCTGAAGACGCGGACTCAATTCCCCAATCTCGTCAAGAAACAGGGTCCCGTGGTCGGCAAGTTCAAACAGGCCGGGTTTAGAGGAATCGGCATTTGTAAATGCCCCCTTCTCGTAGCCAAACATTTCGCTTTCCAGCAACGTCTCTTGAATCGCTCCGCAATTGATGTCAATAAATGCCTGGGCATAGCGCGGAGAAAATCGGTGGACAGACTGGGCAATGAGCTCTTTACCAACTCCGCTTTCCCCCTGGATTAACACTGAGGATTCAGACTGGGCGGCTCGCTCAACAAGCGCCAATAACTCTTTCATTTTCCGGTTGTTCGTGACCAATTGGTGGGTCGCTTCCTTACGGTTTAACCGGACTTGCATATACAGGTTTTCCTTCTGCAGCGACCTGCGCTCGTATGCCTTGCGGATCAGGACATCCAGTTCTTCAATTTTGCAGGGTTTTGTCAGGTAATCATAGGCGCCTGCTTTCATGGCTTCGATCGCGGTTTCAACCGACGCATTGCCGGTCAGCATAATGACTTCAGGAGACGGTTCGGCCTGCTTCAAAATCTTAAGCGCTTGAATGCCATCCAAATTCGGCATCATGATGTCCATCACGATGACGTCGTAATCCACTTTCTCTGCGAATTCCACGGCACTCTTTCCGTCGTTAGCCACAGAAACGTCATACTCTTTCCGGGAAAGCTCCTTTTGAAGAATCAGGCTAAAATTCTTCTCATCATCAGCTATCAACAACTTGATTCGCTTTCCATTATTCATTAGTCTTTACCTCTTCTCTGCTTGGCAGAATCTTTTTCCCGCCACTGTTGATCCCGTCTCATTCCCCCGACCGCAATCGCCTCGTGTTGTCAGCCGAATTCTCTTGCTCAACAACTTTGCTAATGGGCCTCTTGCCTAAGTTTCTCCGGCACATAGATCAAAAAGGTACTTCCCTTTCCGAGTTCAGACTCGACTCTTATAAACCCTTGATGGCTCCGGACAATTCCATAGCAAATCGACAGACCGAGTCCTGTTCCTTTTCCGATGGGCTTCGTCGTGAAGAAAGGGTCAAAAATTTTGTTGATGTTCTCTTGAGAAATGCCAATGCCGTTGTCTTGAAACTGAATACACACATAGTTCTGGTCGTTTTGCTTTTCCCTGCTGGTCTGAACCGTCAAGGTTCCCGTCTCATCCATTGCGTCCATCGCATTAATGGCCATCGCCAGAAATACTTGTCTCAATTCGCCGCTATTGCCAACAACTGAAGGCGATTGTTCATCCAGCCGTTTTTGCACTTTGATCTTCTTAAACTCCTTATGGTGACTCAGTAGCTGCAACGTTTGTTCCAGCGTTTCGTTAATGCGAATTTCCTCCTGAAGGATTCCGCGGCTGCGGCTGAAATCGAGGAGGTTATTGATGATTCCTTTGCAGCGATTGATTTCGTCTTCAATAATACGAAGGTATTCAGGGAAATCTTCAAAGGTTGGGATAAGAAGAAGGGCAGAATCTTTGGATCGCAAAAGGAGCCCCTCAACGCAGCCAGAAATGGCCGCTAGAGGGTTATTGATCTCGTGAGCAATGCCTGCGGCTAGTTTGCCGATACTGGCGAGTTTTTCGTTGATCGCCAGAGATTCCTCCATTTTCTTGCGCTCACTAATATCTTCCGCCAGTGTAATGACGTGGGTAACGTCTTCCCCTTCAATGGACATGGGAATCTTGCGCAGATGGTAATAGCGCTTTTCACCGGAGGACCAAGAAATCGCCTCCGTTTCAAAAGTCACACCAGAATTGAACACGGATTCAAATTCACTCATTAATTTTTCGGCGGACATCCGGGCGAAAACAGAGCGGATATCCCGGCCAATAACACGATCTCTAGAGATCCCGAAGATTCCGGTTTCCCTTTTCTTGTTCCAGGTAACAACATCATAATCACGATCAATCACGTAGAGCCCGATGGGAAGGGAGTCGATGATGCACTCGATAAAACGCTTTTGCTGGCCAAGCTCGCGAGTTCTTTGTTCAACCATCGACTGAAGGGACTCGGATTGAAGCTTGGCTGCCGAATACAGTTCTGCATTCTTTAGGGCCAGCGCCAAATTCCCAGCAATCGCACTCAATAACTCGACATGCGAGTCCGTATAGGCTTTGGGCAGTGAGTTTTCAACACACAGCACTCCCAGGATTTGATCTTGATGAAGAAGCGGGACTGCCATTTCAGAGCGGGTTTCGGGAAAGAACCTGACAAAGTTGGGGTCCCGGTCTTGGTCGCACATGACGCGCGGTTGTAAATTCTCAGCCACCCAGCTCATCAACGAGTTTCCTTTACTGTACTGTTGCGGGTCGATGAGCGGCTCTTTACGAGGATGATAGACCACCCGGGGAACGAGGCAGGCATCCTGTTCGTTCCAGAGGGCAATTACGCAACCCTCGAAACTGAGCTCCGTGCTGATGACTTTGGCAGCATGGTTCAAGAGCTCGGATTGATCGAGACTCCGATTAAACTCCGTGAAAAGTCGATTGAGAATACTGACTTCCCGAGCCCTCTCGAGCTCAGAAGAATATCGGCTCTTCATTTCTTCAGCGAATTCTCGATGTCGCAGATGGGAACGAATTCGGGCCAGGAGCTCCTTATGAAGGAAGGGTTTCACCAAATAGTCGCTGGCCCCTACATCCAGTCCCCGAACTTTGTTTTCCACTGAATCCAAGCCCGTGAGCAAAATGATGGGGATTTCGCAGGTATCTGGAGATCCCTTGATGTTTTGGCAGAGAGAATAGCCATCTGTATCCGGAAGCATCACATCAAGTAAGATTAGATCAATTGGCTTTCTCTGCAGAACTTCCAACGCTTCTTTCCCAGACCCGGCGATGGCGACCGAGTACCCATCCTTTGCCAGAATGATGTCCGTAATTTGAAGGAGGTTCGGATCATCATCCACAACGAGGATAGTTTGCAATTTGGCCGGAGTTGTTATTGTCATGGTTTCCACGATTTACCTGAAGAAAGGCGCGACCGTGCTCACAGTCAACACGACGGCCTCCTGGGTGTTGTATCGGATAACTCTCCCTATGACTGTAGACGATTGAACGAGTGTGGCGGGGCTAACTGCGCGGTAGAAACGAGATACCGAAAAGTCGACAATAGGGGATTAGCTTTGAAGTCAATTCAAGCAAAAGCAAGAACAGGGTCAAAAGCCCGTCGGAACAGAGCAAGTTGGTCGGAGGGGGCCATCCCTTGTTGGGAGGCACAGCGAAAAACTTTCCGGAAGCCACCCCAAAAAGGCTTAGATGAGCTTTTGAATCCACCTGGCATGGCCACTTCCTAAAGGCCTAATGTTCCTCCGCTTCAGATCCGGCGCGTGCCGCCTTGGCTTGCGTAATGATCTTTTCCGCAATCTGTGCGGGAACAATGTCGTAGTGCGAGAATTCCATGGTGTAATCCCCTCGCCCTTGAGTCATCGAGGTTAGGGACGGCGCATAGGTAAGCATCTCAGCCATGGGGACTTGGGCTTTGATGACCTGCATCCCGGCTTTGCTGTCCATTCCTTGGACACGCCCGCGTCGACTGTTTAAATCACCCATCAAGTCTCCTGCATAGGTGTCTGGGGCATACACTTCAACGTTCATGATGGGCTCCAACAGTACCGGATTGGAGACTTCCATCGCTTTCTTGAAAGCAAGTGATCCCGCGATCTTAAACGCTAATTCCGACGAGTCCACATCATGATAGGATCCATCGTATAAGGTGACGCGAAAATCAACTACGGGGTAACCCGCAAGAAAGCCTTTTGCGGCTGACTCTACTATCCCTTTCTCGACTGCTGGAATAAAGTTCTTCGGGATCGCACCGCCGAATATATCATTCACAAACTCAAATTTAGCGCCCCTGGCAAGAGGTTCCATTTTGATTTTACAATCCCCGTACTGCCCATGCCCTCCGGATTGTTTCTTATGCCTTCCTTGAACATCCGCTTTCCCACGTATCGTTTCACGATAAGGGACCTTGGGAGGTTTTAGCGCAACTTCAACCCCAAATCTTTTCTTCAGGCGAGCAACAATGGTTTCAATGTGTAATTGGCCCATCCCCGAGAGGAGCATCTCATTGGTCTGTTGGTCGCGCCCAAATTTCAAAGTTGGATCTTCCTCGATAATCCGATGGAGCGCATTACTGATCTTTTCTTCGTCCCCGCGTGACTTGGGCTCAATGGCAAATGTAATCAGGGGCTCGGGAAAACTGATCTGAGCATAATAAAGCACATGGTCTTTATCCCCTAGCGTGTCCCCTGTAACGGTGTCTCTCAACTTGGCCACAACTCCGATATCGCCTGCATGTAATTCAGGGACCTCAACCGGGGTCTTACCTTGCGGGATGGAAAGGTGCGCGAATCGTTCCAGGGTCCCCCGATTATAATTCTGGATCGTAGAATCCGTCTTCAGTACACCAGAACAAACCTTTAAAAATGAGAGCCGGCCAGCGAAAGGGTCGACGTTGGTCCGGAACACATAGACCGATAAGGGAGCTTCGTCTATAGCCTTTCTCTCCAAAACAGCATCCTTTTGAACGTTAGTTGCTGGCAGAAGAGCCTTCCCTTGAGGTGAAGGCACATAATTCACCAAGAAATCCATTAAGTTCTGAGTTCCAACGTTGACCAACGATGAATAGGCCAAGATCGGGAAAAGTCGCCGTTCGGTAACAGCTTGGGCGAATCCCGGAATCAAATGCTCTAAAGGGATCGTCCCTTTTTCGAAGAACTCCTCCATGAGCTCATCGTTGCCTTCAGCCACGATTTCCACCAGAACTTCATGCGCTTTTTGGGCCTCCTCCCTCTGCTCGGAAGGAATTTCAATTTCCCTGGATTTTCCAGAACCAGTTTGGTCGTATTGGTACGCCTTCATCTCGATGAGGTCGACAATCCCGCGAAAATTCTTTTCGGTTCCAATCGCCAGCTGGATAGGAATCGCTATTCTGCCAAAGAATTGTTGGATTGAAGAAACGGCCTTCTCGAAAACAGCATTTTCCCGATCTAGCTTATTAACCGCCAAGATCACAGGTAAACGAAATTCTTCCGAAAATTTAAAAACCTTTTCGGTTTGGACCTCCACCCCGGAAACCGCCTCCACTAAGATTAGCGCTGCGTCAGCAACGCGCATGCTGTTCCTGGCATCCTGAATGAACACGCCCTTTCCGGGTGTATCAAGGAAATTGAGTTTAGTTTTATTCCATTCCGCAAACGCTATAGCCGTCGTAATGCTGATTTTCCGTTCAATCTCTTCTGGATCGAAATCTGTAAGGGCAGTCCCTTCATCCACTCGGCCCAAACGGTTTCCAATGCCGCTCAGGAATAGAGCTCCGGCCACAAGAGACGTCTTGCCACTTGATCCATGCCCGACGACCGCAATATTTCGGATATTCGCGCCCGAGTAAACCCTCACAGGTTGCTCCTTTCTCCCGATCCATTACCCAATGAAATTAATTGACTCGCGAATAGTAGCATACCGGCTTTTTTTGAATCAATTCAATTGGGCAGGAACAATGACCAATTCAAAGATGACTTAAAGGCCAGTTCCCCTTGCCAATCTCTTTTCCCAGTGCAATATTCTTCTCCGTTGACAACAAACGATTAGAACCCATAACTTTACTAACTATTCTCTTGAATAAAGCCGATAATAAAACATCAGAATGGAGTAAGTTCACTTTTTGGCGGCAAGTGTCACATGGGACCCAATCTTCTTCTGGCCTTGATTTCTGCCCTATTGGCTGCCGGGCCATATATTTCTCAAATTGAACTGATAAATGGCATTTTTCATTACCACCCCGCTCGTAATGTAGGTGGCGGATTTCAAGCCTTTGTCATTTTTGTGGGCTGCTTTGGCGTCTGTTTTGCTCTATTCAATATCTTTCTGAAAAAAAAGAATGGATCACCCTACCTTGCCATGGGGGCGCTCGTCATCACTGTGGAATTTTTTGTCAATAGCGAGAAAGTCCCTCTTCCTCTGAATGAAGTCCTTTTCGGGGGAGAGATGTTCTTTATATTTGTGACTGGGCTAGTGATGGCTGTTACAGGCCTCGTCGTCGAATGGTTACTGCCACAACCACACTAAATTTTTGAACCGCAGATGGCATGAGAAAGACCGAAGATGACAAATAGGAATGGGGTGCCGGACTACTATGACATCTTGCAGCTGAGTCCCAGGGCTGAGCAGCTGGTAATTACAAAAGTTTATCGGTTATTGGCCGCTTATTATCATCCTGACAATAAGCAGAGTGGCAATGAGGAGAAGTTTAAGCAGGTATTGGAAGCCTATGAGGTTTTGTCTGATCCGACGAAACGTTCCCGCTATGACCTTACTTATCCGGGAAAGGGGCAGCCGCGGTCCGCAGAGCCCTCCACCAAAGAGGCACGTTCAAGTGTGACTCCTGGGCTCGACCAGCTCAGGGCAAAATACCGCGAGCAAGCTCCAACCTCACCAGATCAAGATGGAGGAATGTCCGAACGAGAGCTTCGCAAGGCCTTGCTCCTGGCTTTGTATGATGTAAGGCGAAACAACCCTGGCCATCCATATCTTTCCATGCTAGTGCTCGCTGAATTGCTTGGTTGTCGCGTGGATGATCTGGAATTTTCCAACTGGTATCTTAAAGAGAAGGGGTATATCAAGATTAGTGAATCCGCAGATTTCTCGATTACTATTGCCGGAGTGGATTTTGTCGAAAATGAAATGATAAGGCGGGAGGGCGCCAGCCCTTACCTTTCTTTGCCGGAGAGCAGACTGTAATGCCTCCGAGCCATCAAGCCCTGAAAAATGGGAACTTCTTGAGGAGACGAAATGACGGGAACGCAAAAGGAAATTGAGCAAGCAATTCAAGCTTTGGAACAAAAGCTGGGAAAGATTCAAGAAAAGGTCAATGAAATCGATGAACAGATCAAGAATACCTCGTTAAATAGCGTTGACAAGATTGAATCCGAACTCGAACGGCTGAAGAATTCTCTTTATGAAATACTTGCTCGTGAATTGCTCGGGGAATTCGACGAAAAGGAAAAGAAGGGGATCGAAGAGAACATTCAGACAGCTGAGAAGAAGCTTAAGAGTGAAAATGATCGGCTGCAGAGCTTCGTGGGAATTCGTCAAGCCTTGGAGACCGAGTACCGAAAAACTCAAGTCTCGATCGAACAGCATCAATCTAATTTGGAGCGTTTGGAATTTGAAGGCCTAAAACAGGAGCGGCAGAGAATTGTTGACGAAATTAATACATCGAGGAAGGAGCTTGAAGAACTTTTCGGAAAAGTCTCTTCCTATAACGTCAAATCAGTGGGACTTGTGGCCCGGATCCTTGACCGCGAATACAAGCAACGTGGAATTACCCAGGCACCCCGCGCCAACGGAGACAAATTAGACAGGGTCAACCAGATTGCGGAACCATTTGATATCAATGGAGTTAAGAACTCATTCGCCGAGGCACTGGCAGAAATTGTTTGTAAGAGCCTCTCCAGCTAAAACCAAAAAAAGAATCTTTAGCCCCCTCCATTCAGAGTGTCCTGCCTCCTTAGGAGCCCCTGAGAAATTCGAAAATGGTGACGCTCATCATCATTTTCCGTGCTAGAATAAATCGTCTAGGAATCGAATAACGACGGAGATCGCTTCTCGTGCGAGAGCTAATTTTGCTCGTTGGCGATATGGGCAAAGGGATACTAAAGCCTTTAACGAGGCCGTCTTGGCTCAATGATACCCAAACACCTCCCATGATCATTGGCTGGGGGATAGTGGCTTTTACCCTCTACGAGCTGACCTTCTCATTCTTGCTAAGTTCAATTCATCTCAAGAGGAATCCACTGGTTTTCCTTTTGGAATTTATCATCTTCAGCCTCGTCTGTGGTTGCCTCTATGGCTATTCCAGATTGAGATTTTTCGCCACACGTCAGTCATCCGAAGATTCAGTTCGCCAATACAAGGGTCGGTTTGAGACATTGGTACGCTCTCTTGACGAACGATCCGCCAAGCTAGCCACCCTGTCTCATGGCATTGAACAATCCTTGTCCGCAGTGATGTTTTTTGCCCGAGCCCATTTAGCCAAAACGAGCAATTCCCAACTGCATCGGGATCTCATGGAAGTCATGGAGAGAATAGATCAGGTCCAATTGTTGTTGCGAGAGATGAAACTTCCAGCGCTATCAAGTCTAAGTGATCAGGCAAAAGAGTTTCTCGGAGTTGGAAAGGGATTTCAGTATTCAACAGGATCGAATAATGCGTTAGCGAGCTCATTTGGGAGTGTTGATGCATCTACCCCTGTCTTTTCATTAAGAAAGAGCGCCCGGAAGACGCAGATTATTCCCATAACCGTCCATTACGCGGACAGCGATTCCAGGTTGGAATTCCAGAGTTACACAGTAAACACTTGCGAATCAGGAGCTTGCATTGTATTCTCCGACCAGGGAATCGGGGAGGACACGATTATCGATTTCCAGATTCCTAGTGAGTTCCAATCTAGAGCAGTAATAAAATGGGTGCAACCGAAGAGCTCCCTCGCATTTCGATTGGCTGGAGTCGAGTTTCTAGACAGTCGTACACTCAGAACAGCTTAGAGTTGTTACGGAAGAGGCGGTTTCCTTCCCTTGCGGTCTAACCGAACGACCGCTATTCTGACGACTCTTTAAGATTTTCCTGTTACAACTGAAGACGAGACCTCTTCACATGAAGGGAAGAACTCTTCCATTTTTTGGCATTGCTAGGTCATTTTGTACCATTTTAGGACATGCTCCTTGGAGGGGAAGATCGGACTCCCCTTCGAAGAGTTTATATAGAGAATTGGGGACGGGATGGATGTTCCTTGGAATCGATTATCTGAATGGGTTCTTGAAGCGCAGCCCCAAGAACTACTCCTCCCGATTGATAACTAAAGCTTTTACCACTCCCTTCCTGCAATCGGAAACAAAATTGCAATAGTAATGTTGAAAGGTAGTTTTAAAGGAAGTAAACTGCTGCAATCTTAGAGGTATAAGTCGTAGGGAATGGGATTCAAATGAGTGAAAAGTTAAAGACGGTCGTTGTCTACAGCGAAGAGCGATTTCGAAAAGAATGTCGTCACCTCATAGGCAAAATAGAATTTGCCCGCGTTGTATTGGAGGTGAATTCCGGGAACTCGCCCTTAGCCCAGACCTCTGTAGAAGAGATACAATCCCATAATCCACAGTTATTCATCGTGGAATTTCCCAAAGATAGGCAGGAGACACTGGGTATCTTAACAACTCTTCACGAGTCCTATCCGCTCATCCCGATCGTCGGAGCTGGAGAACGGTTTGATTCTGAATTCTTGATTGAGACCATGAGGTTGGGACTTACCGAATTGCTCCCCAAACCACTTGTCTCTGACAAGTTAAGTGATGTCTTCGAAAGAGTCCGGCGCCAGTGCCAAATTGCTGAGGATGAAAGAGATTCGGGAACCGTCATTTCTTTTTCAGCCCGAAGGGAGGAAGCGGCTCTACGACCATCGCAACGAACTTCGCGGTAAGTTTGAGCCAAATGTCTAAGAAAAGGTATTAGTCCTTGACTTAGACCTTGAATTGGGCGAAGTAGCCAGCTTCTTTGGAATCAATCACAACAAGTACCTGCTCCAAGAGTGCGAAGGATATGGTCTGGTGGATCCTTCAGCTATTGCGAGATCGATTGTCACACACCCTAAAACGGGGGTTGACGTCCTCTCAATCAGTGACGGAATATCCGCGGCACCGGCGTCATTGGCAATCGAGTTAAAGCATCTACTCCTCCTCCAGGGTCAATATGATTATGTCGTGGTTGATACATCCGGGACTCTGAGTGATCCAGTGGTTTCGGTTCTGGACGCTTCTCACTTGATATTCCTGGTCTCCAAGTGCAATCTTCCCTCTTTGCGAAACGTTCAGAAAGTACTTAACGCGTTTGAACGACTTGGATACTCTCAAAGCCGGGTACGCTTGCTCATCAATCGATATAACAAAGGCGAGGATATCAGCGTAAAAGAGATTGAAAAGGCCTTGAAATTCAATGTCTTCTGGTGGATTCCTAACGACTACAAGACGATGATCCGTTCCATCCAATCGGGTGTACCCTTAACCACAAATCAGTATTCTTCAGAGCCATTGGCCAAGAGCTTCTACGCAATGGCCTCTCAAATCGTGGGAATTGAGGTAAAGGATCCTACCGATGCCCCCAAGAGCGGCTTGCTCGTGCGGGTAAGAGAATCCTCTGCAAAGTCTCTCCCCATAACCTCTCTCAATCTTTTGAAAAATTGAAGTTGATTCAGCCCACATAACATCAGGTCATCCCTTCAGATCGATTCCCCAGTACTTAAGCGACCAGGCCAAAGAGTCTTTGAAGCTCTCAGGGTAAAGGGTTGGCCCCCCTAATAAATTGGACCGGCGCAAGTCTTTCTGCTACCCGTGTGTAATTTTGTTAAGCTATTAATTTCAAACAAGTTACCGAAAGACTGATTTTGTGATGAAACAGCCGAGGGTTTGAATGACCTTTATACAAACTACTAATCGTTTCTATACGATGGGACGATGTATGATGTAGACTATTTGGAAGAGAATGCAAAGCTGCAATAAAATTTTGCCGTTTCACCAGAAGGGGGATCAGAGAATGGTGAGTATTAGGTTAATAACCAAACCCTTCTCACCTGGGTTGATTCTGAGTTTATTATGCTTGTTCATCTTCTTTTTCACCTCTCGAGCTTCGGCTCAGTCTCTGGACAGCAAATCTAGGATCCAGATTTACTCTTCCACCGAGTCGGCCGACAAACTGGATAGGAGTGGGAGTGCTGCTCAGCAGCTTAAGCTGAGTGACGGGAAGGATTACGAGTTATCGTCAAAGGTTCTATCACGTTCCATCAACGGCGGAGACCAGATTGAGCGGGAAGTCTCTGAAGTCGGGAAGAAACTAAGCCCCTCTCAATTTCAGGTAGAACGTCAAGTACGTATTCCAGACGCCAATGGCAAGTTGTTTACAAGTACTGTGATGACCGAAAACCACACCAATTCAGAAAAGAAAGAGGAAATCCAGCGATCCTATTATCAAGCCGACATGAATGGGAAAATGTCAGCACAATCCGTAGAAAATGAAACCCACACTCAAATCTCAGCCAATGAGAAAGAAGTGATTCGAGCTACTTATCGCCCTGGAATGGATGGGAAGATGGTGCTTCTTGACGTGGAAGAAGGAACAGAAAAGAAAATCGCAGACAACTTGACTGTCAAGGAAAGCACGCGGAAGGGAAGAGACTCGAATGGCCAATTGATCTTGCTTGGGACTACCAAGGAGACCATAACTCGGATGAGCGATACCGCCTTCAAAAAGGAAACCGCATTACAGCAAATCAGCGATACTGGCCGACTTGTCTTAACCGACAAAATAATTGAGACACAAAGTGAAAGTAAAGATGGAACCAAAAAGTATCAGCGCCTCTTGGAGTCTCGAAATATCACGCCTCAGCAGCGAAACTTGAATGGCACCGGTCTCATTCTTGCTCAGAGGGTAACAGGCGAGGAACGCCGTCTCCCTGACGGAAGTTTCGAATCTCAGACCCAAATTGAAACAATAGATCCACTTAACCAATCGAATGGACTCCGCGTTTCTGAAATCGTCAGCGAGACCTCGAAACCTATTGGAAGCGGCAAGGTGAGCGTAGAGCGAATCATCAAGGTTCGCGATGTTAACGGCAATTTTATAGTGGCTCAGAAGGTTTCTCAGATCATCCAATCTGCAAAGTAAGGCATAAGCAACATGGGGGCATGCGCAGACCTGTCTGGATTGTGGCGTAGGACCTCGAAGCATCAAGGATCAGTTGGAATCAACAATTCATCATCGCTGCCAATATGGAGCTGTCCCATCTGGGTTGGCTGCCGTCGATTCATTTGGTTTGTCATAATCGCCAGCCTCTTCTCCAACACAAAACTCGGCGCGGATATAGTCTATCTAAAGAATGGGGATGTGCTTCTTGTTGATAAAGCCTGGGAGCTCGAAAACGAAATCAAGTATCAAGTGGGGGGATCGGTCAAATTCATCCCCAAGTCTCAAGTCGTCCGAATCAAGGCTGAAAAGCAACCTTCCGCTGAAAGCCGCACCCCACATTATGGATTCGGGGTTGAAACAAGTTCGCCTTCAACTGCTCCGCCCCAGCCCCTCGAATTGACAGGCCCTCCCAAATCATCAGCTTTAAGTGATGATGCCGTCCGAAAATTACAGGAGAATCTCCGGGCCAATCCAAACGACCAAAACTCAAGAATTGAGTTGGTACAGGTTTTGAATTCAATGGCCTCTATTCAAGCTTCCAAGGGCGACCTGAAAGCAGCCAAGGCAACCCTGCAGTCTGCGCTTGGCTATAACAAGAAATCACCGGTGACACTTTGGAACCTGGCTCTGTTGGATTACAAGACCGGTGAATACCGGGCTGCGGAAGACCTTTTGATGGCTCTTGTTGAAATCGACAAGAGAAATCAACGGTTCCACTATCTCCTGGGAGAAGCCCTCTACGCCCAAGACAAAATACCCCAAGCGATCAACGAATGGGAAATCGCCCTTCAATTCGGTCCACAAGAGCAAATTTCACAGAGACTCGCCAAGGCAAAGCAAGAGGCTCCCACCCATAAGGAATTAGGGATACTTCAGAGCTCCCATTTCATCTTGCGATATGATCGCCAGGTCTCCGACTACCGGTTGGGACAAGAAATGTTGACAGCGCTAGAGGTGATTTATCGCCGATTGTCGAGTCAACTCTTCGGAGAGGAACCCGGGACAGTTACCGTGGTCATTTATCCCGATAGTGCCTATTTCGATGTAACAAAGGCCCCTCGTTGGAGTGGCGCTATCAACGACGGCAAAATTCGGATACCGACAAAGGGTTTGGATACCATCGATGATCAGGTGAAAGCAGTTCTGACCCATGAAATGGTCCATTCCTTTGTAGGATTCGTGAATCGAGGAGACTGTCCTACATGGTTTAATGAGGGGGTGGCCCAAACGCAAGAAGGGCGGTCCGCCGGGGCAAGCCACCCATGGCTTAAGAGTCTGGCTGGAAAGAATCAACTCGTACCACTGACAAATCTCAGGGGTTCGTTTACTCAGTTGTCGACAGAATCGGCTCAATTGGCCTATGTCGAAGGACTTTCGGCAGTTGAATACTTGGTTCAACTAAAAGGACCCGGTATCTTGAAAAGCATTTTTTCGCTGATGGCCCAAAATTATAACTTCGAGCTCGCCTTTAGAACGGCAACGGGAAACGCTTTGACTGATTTCGAGAAGAACTGGGCTGAGTTCCTGGCTAGGTAGAAGGGAGACAGATGAAGCTCTGAATTAAAGACTTGGCGGCTAGCAAAGCCCTCGCTCGGGATTGTAGGATTTAGCCCTTCCTGACCATGTCAATTGCGGGTATCCTCTCTTGTCCGAGACCGGTCTAGCTTTTGCTCTAAGAGGCTCACGTAGTGATCATATTCCGCTTTAAGCTGAGATAATTCCCTTTCTTTCTCGAGGTGAAGAACCCTTCTTAGCTCCTCTTCACGATCCTTCCATGCCAGATCACGATTCTCCCAATTCTTCTTGTACTCATTCTTTTCCTGTTCAAGTTGTTGCTCGTGAACAATCATCGTTGCCTTGATTGACCAATAGAGAAACACTAGGGAGACCAAGTAGCAAACTAGAATCGCCGCTGCAACGATTAGCAACTCGCCGGTATCGAACAAGGAAATGGCGTATCGGATCTTGTCGAACGTAGCCATGGCCTACCCATAATCACTCGGGGACAGTGATTGAATCGGTTACTTGACGAAATAGCTATTACAAGCTCCGTCGACTAGTTCTTTGGTCAGGGCGGGAGGTGTATTCAGATACCGGGCAATATCGATCACTTGCTCAATGATGTCGCGAGGATGGCACCGGCGAATGTCTACATTGTATTTTTGGTAGTACTCGGTTTGCATGTAATCCACAATAATGGGATTGTAAACAATGTTTTTGCTCCGGCAATAGTTCTTGAATATTTCCTTGAATTCTTCAAGCGTGGGATTTTCGAAATGTACCTTGTACCTGATTCTTCGGAAGAATGCCTCATCCACCAACTCCTGGGGCTTCAGGTTGGTGGAAAAAATAATAAGCGTGTCAAAAGGGATTTCGAATTTCTTTCCGGTGTGAAGCGTCAAATAGTCAACCCGTTTTTCCAAGGGGACAATCCAACGGTTCAACAGGTCTTTGGGTCGGACGAGCTGTCGCCCAAAGTCGTCGATCAAGAAGACGCCCCCATTAGCCTTGACCTGGAATGGGGCCTCGTAAAATTTTGAAATTTCATTGAAGGAAAGATCCAGCATCTCCAAGGTCAGTTCACCACCAGTAAAGACGAACGGACGGCGGCAACGGACCCACCGTTGGTCAAAATCTTCCGTATCACTAAAAAGCGGTGAACGATAGCCGATCTCTTCCGGAATTTTCTCCCCATCAAACGGTTTGTGATTAATGGGATCGAACACCGTGATGATAATTCCATCCACGTCGATAGCATGAGGAATGTAGACTTCCCCTCCTAGCATGCTTCCAATCGATTCTGAAACAACCG
>JAXLQK010000059.1:0-37208 GCA_046331665.1 Terriglobia bacterium
AGGACGATCTGAAACATAACTCACTATTGTCAGACCAGCTTCACTATAGTCAATGCCTCTCGTAATTGTCAAGGAATAGTCGCGGCCTGCCCGCCAGACAAGGGTTTTGGGAGCCGTTGGGATCTGCCTAACGCAGATTGAGGACGGAATTTCTGGCCAAATTGATGGCCCAGTCTGGAAAAATTCCCAGCGCAAAGACGCCAAGCACCGAGATCAGCAGCACGGAGGTCATCGTGGATGACAGAGCGATTTGGGGAGAATCGGCGGCGGGCTCTTTCATATACATGCTGACAATAACGCGGAGATAGTAATATACCGAGATCGCACTATTCAATACGCCGATCACGGTCAGCCAGACGTGGCGCGATTCCAAAGCGGAACGGAAAATGAAAAACTTCCCGGTAAAGCCTGCTGTCAGAGGAATCCCCGCCAGGGACAGCAAAAAGACCGACAGGCTTGCCGCCAGGGCCGGGTGGGTGACCCCAAGGCCGGCAAAGTCGTCCACCTGGACCTTCTGATCTCCTTCGCCTCCCACCAGGGTCACGATGGCAAAAGCGCCCAGGTTCATCAGGGCATATGCCAGCAAGTAGAAAAGGGCGGCCGCCTCACCTTCTGGATTCCCGGATACAAAAGCCACCAGGATATAGCCGGCATGCGCAATTGAGGAGTAGGCCAGCATGCGCTTGATGTTGTTCTGAACAATGGCCGCGAAGTTTCCCAAACACATGGTGAGAACGGCCAGGATCCAGGTGACCAGCAGCCACTTGTTGGCCAGAGCGGGGAAGGCGACAAAAAAAACACGAAACAAAATCGCGAAGCCTGCGGCCTTTGGGCCGACCGACATGAATGCCGTGATCGGCGTTGGCGCGCCTTCGTAGACATCCGGTGTCCAGACATGAAAAGGGGAGATGGCGATCTTGAATCCGCAGCCAACCAGCATCAGCGCGGCCGCCAGGTACAGGATAGGCAGGCTGCCATTCCCGCGCGCAATCTCGCGGCCAATGAGCTCCAGGTTGGTGGTTCGCGTCACTCCATAGATTAAGGCAATCCCGTAAAGCAGAAAGGCCGAGGAGAAGGATCCAAGAAGGAAATATTTCAATGCCGACTCATTCGACTTCAGATTGGTCCGCATCACCCCGAGCAGAATATAAGACGCAATAGAGAGAGTCTCCAGGCCGAGGAAAATCATGATCAATTCATTCGACGTCACCATCAGATTCATTCCGGCGATGGCAAAGAGGATCAGGGCCAGGTACTCCCCGCTGACCAGCTTTTCACGGCGAAGATAACTCAAGGAGCCCAGAATCGTCAGGGCGCCAATCACCAGGAAGGTGAAGCGGAAAAACATTCCAAAATCGTCGACGGTGGTCATGCCGTACATATAACTGCCTTCCTCGTTCACGAGAAAGAGAGTCGACAGGGCCGTTACCAAAATGCCCACCAAAGCCAGGGCGCCGGTCGAGTAGCGATTGGCTTTCGACAAGAAGGTATCCAGGAGCATCACGGCGATCCCGAACACTGACAGGACAATTTCAGGGAGGATATGCTGTATTTCAAAAAATGAACTATCTTGCATGAATCAGTCCGAAAGACTCCAGTTCAAAAGGGCTATTTATGGACATAAAGTGACTGCGACTGAAACCGCTGTAGAAGCTGGGTCACCGAGACATCCATGGGGCGCAGGAAGGTGCCCGAACCGATCCCGATCCAGAAAATCATCACCAGGATCGGCACCAGAATCAGTTTTTCGCGAAAATCGAGATCCGTCAGCGAACGATTCTTGGGATTGGTAATCTCGCCAAAAATCACGCGTTGATACATCCACAACATATAGACTGCCGAAAGAATAATGCCCGTGGCGGCCAGCGCTGTATGAGAGACGTTGGCCTTAAAGGATCCCAGCAAGACCAGGAATTCACCGACAAAGCCATTGAGCAGCGGCAACCCGATTGAAGAGAGGGTCACCACCATGAAGAAGCTGGAGAATACCGGGAGCGGGGTTGCCAATCCGCCAAATTCACTGATTTGACGGGTATGCCGGCGTTCATAGATCATCCCCACCAGCAAGAAGAGGGCGCCAGTGGAAATGCCATGATTGATCATCTGGATCATGGCTCCTTCCAAGCCCTGCAGATTCAGCGAGAAGATTCCCAGCACGACAAACCCCAGGTGACTGACCGAAGAGTACGCCACCAGTTTTTTCACGTCGGGCTGAACCATGGCAACCAGAGCCCCATAAATAATGCCGATGACCGCCAGGATGGAGATGTAAGGGGCAAAAGCCACCGTTGAGTCGGGAAATAACGGCAAACAGAAGCGCACCATTCCGTAGGTTCCCATCTTCAATAAGACTCCCGCCAGAATGACGGAGCCGGCCGTGGGGGCCTCCACGTGTGCATCGGGCAGCCAGGTATGAAACGGGAAGAGGGGAACCTTAATGGCAAATGCCAAAAAGAAGGCCAGGAACAGCCAGTGCTGCTGCGGCGGCTTGATGATGAGCTGACCGCTTTGGAGGTTTCGCAGGATTTCGAGAAAATCGAAGGTGGTGGATCCATTCAACAAGTAGAGGCTGATAATAGCCACCAGCATCAAAACCGAACCTACCATGGTATAGAGAAAAAATTTGATGGCGGCATAAATGCGGCGTTCGCCACCCCAAACACCGATGAGAAAATACATGGGGACGAGCATCACTTCCCAGAAGACATAAAAGAGGAAGAAATCGAGGGCCACGAACGTTCCCACCATGCCTGTTTCCAGCACCAGCATGAGGACGAAATATTCTTTGATCCTCGTTTGTATGGAATGCCAGGAGCTCAAAATGGCGAGCGGAGTCAGAAACGTGGTGAGCAAAATCAAAAGGAGGCTGATGCCATCGATTCCGATATGGTAAGAAATTCCGAAACTCTGAATCCAGGGAACATACGTTTCAAACTGCATGTGCGCCGTCGACCCGTCAAAGCGGAATGCCAGGGGCAGGGAAAACAGAAACGTAAGCGTAGAGGTTGCGAGAGCCAGATTTCGCAGGACACGGACGCTTTCCTTGGGGACGAGCAGAAGGAAAAATACGCCTACCAGGGGGAAGAAGGTAACAATGCTGAGGAGACTGTTTTCCAAGAAGATGACCTCGAGTCCCTGATCGAATCTACATTAAAAGCAAAATACGGCGGCCACAAAGATGGCACCGGCCAGGATCCAGCCTGCGTAAGAGCGAATATATCCTGATTGAACGCGGCGCAACAGAGAGCCACTCTCGCGGACGGCATTGCCGGCACCGTTTACAGCTCCGTCAATAAGCCGCACATCCACCACACCCCACAGCAAATTCGTCGAAAGCCAATGGATCGGGTTGACCAGGAGCGCATCGTAGATTTCATCGACCCAATATTTGTTTAATAAGGTGTTGTATAGCCCGTGGAATCGGGTCATGAGCCGATCCGGCAGCGCCGGGTTCTGCACATAGAAGGCATAGGCCAGTAGATAACCTGCAATGGCAATCCCGAGGGCCACGCCCATCATCCCCCATTCCATGCCCGCCGTCTCATGGATCAACGCCTCTACCGCTGGACGGGCGAAGACTGGCTCCAGGAAATGTTCGAAGAAATTGGGGATCCCTCCGAATAGATGTCCAATAATCTGCGGAATTCCCACCCAGCCGGCCACTATCGACCCGATGGCCAGAACCTGCAGTGGTCCCGTCATACTGAACGGCGATTCATGCACATGGTGCTCCACCTCATGCGACATCCGCGACTTCCCGTAAAACGTCAGCAACAGCATCCGGAACATGTAGAATGACGTCATCCCGGCCGCCACCGCGGCCACGAGCCATAACCCCCAATGACCGGTAGCAAAGGTTCGCCACAAGATTTCGTCTTTGCTGAAGAATCCAGCCAGCGGCGGAAACCCCGCGATCGCGATCGTTCCCACCAGCATCGTCCACCACGTCGTCCGGATCTTGTCCTTCAATCCGCCCATCTTCCGTATATCCTGCTCCCCGCCCATGGCGTGGATCACACTGCCTGCTCCCAGGAACAGCAGGGCCTTGAAAAAGGCATGTGTCATCAGATGAAAAATTCCCGCTCCAAAGGCCCCCACCCCGCAGCCCAGAAACATGTAACCCAATTGACTCACCGTCGAATAGGCCAGCACCTTCTTGATGTCGTTTTGCACCAGTCCGATCGAGGCGGCAAAGAGAGCCGTCGCCGCTCCCACCACCGCTACCAGCTGTAAGGCCGTCGGGGCCAGCACGTACAAGGCGTTACACCGCGCCACCATATACACGCCGGCGGTCACCATGGTGGCGGCGTGAATCAAGGCGCTGACCGGGGTGGGGCCTTCCATGGCATCCGGCAGCCACACGTAAAGCGGCAGCTGCGCCGACTTCCCCATGGCTCCGATGAATAACAAGATGCAGATCGCCGTGCAGGTTCCCAATTCTCCATAGGCTTCGATATTTCTCCCGGCCGCCATGGAAAAAACACGCTGAAAATCGATAGTGCCGAAGGTCCAGAAGGTGAGAAAGATTCCCAGGATAAAGCCGAAGTCTCCGATTCGGTTCACGATGAACGCCTTCTTGCCGGCATCGGAAGCACTTTTCTTGAGGTACCAGAATCCAATCAACAGGTACGAACACAATCCCACGCCTTCCCAGCCGACAAACATCAGCAGGAAATTGTTGGCCAGCACCAGGGTCAACATCGAAAACATGAAGAGGTTTAAGTAAGCGAAGAACCGATAGTAGCCCTCTTCATGTGCCATGTAACCGGTCGAGTAGACGTGGATCAGAAAACCAATTCCGGTAACGACCAGGACCATGACCGCGGAAAGCGGGTCGTACATGAATCCGAAATTTGCGTTGAAGCTGCCCGCCTGAATCCAATGGAAGTAATTGAAGTTCAGTGTGGAGACGGATTCATGCGGTGTCTGGTGAAGTGTCCAAAAACAGGTCAGGGCTAAAAGAAAGGAAAGGCCGGTGCTCGTGCAGGCAACCAGGCGAACCGAAGCATTGCTCAGCTTCTTTCCCAATAGGCCATTCAGTACTGCCCCCAAGAGGGGCAGGAGGGCAACCAGCAATAATCGAGTCGAGAGAGGCATGGAGAATGATGAACTTTCGAAATTAATGACAGGCACCGTCAGCACTGGTCCTCGTGTTCTACCACTGCATGAGACGGGCGCTGTCAATGTCGAGCGTTTGACGATTACGGAACAGGGCCACAATGATTCCCAGTCCAACGGCTGCTTCGGCAGCCGCCACCGCCATCACGAAAAATACAAACACTTGTCCTGAAAGATCTCCGTAAAAACGCGCAAAGGCGACAAAACTCACATTGACGGCATTCAGCATGAGTTCAACACACATGAAAATCGTGATGATGTTTCGTTTGACGAGAAAACCAAAGACCCCAATGGCAAAAAGGACCGCACTCAAAATAAGGTAGTACGTCAAGGGAATCATGCTTGTTCAAATCTCCTTTTTGGCCATGACAATCGCCCCAATGATGGCGACAAGAAGCAGAATTGAAGTAACCTCAAAAGGCAGGACATAGCGGGTGTAGAGTTCCTTCCCGATGGCTGCCGTGTTTCCGGCAAAGTTATCGCTCACAGCGGCCGGCACAAGGTTATATCCAGCGAACGCCCTGAAAACGACGAAGCAAAGTTGACCCACCAGGAGAAGCGACAATGGCAAGCCCAGGTAATTGATGAGGCGAACGGACGGCGTTGCCGCAGACTCTTCCCGCGCATTCAGCAGCATAATGACAAAAATGAACAGCACCATGATGGCGCCGGTATAAACCACGATTTGCATGACGGCAATGAATTCTGCCCGCATTTGAATATAAATGCCAGCGAGCGCAATGAAGGTCACGATAAGCGAGAGAGCACTATAGATGGGGTGCCGCTGAATCAAAATATTGGCGGCGCTGACGACGGCAATGGCTGCGAGGATAAGGAAGATCAAGGTTTCCATGATGATGTTCTTAAGCCAACCTGCGCCCAAGCCGCCTGGATGAAGGATTGCCGGTCATGATTGCTTTTCCAATTCTTTCAAGATATCGTCCACTTTTTCAGGGGTCAGATCATCGTGGTAATCGTAGTTGATTTGCATGGCGGGCGCGTTGCAACAGGCGCCCAGACATTCCACTTCGGTAAGCGAGAATTGCCCGTCGGGAGTGGCTTCGCCTTCTCCAATACCGAGCTTTTCGGAGATCTGAGAAAAAATCTCATCTCCTCCCAGGAGCATGCAGGAAATATTCGTGCAAACCTGAATATGATGCTTCCCCACCGGACGCGTGCGCAGCATACTATAAAAGGTAATCACCTCATGCACGTCGATCTCCGGGACTTCGACAAATTCCGCCAAGGCGGCTATGAGTTCCGGGGGAATGTAGCCGAATTCTTCCTGGGTGGCCATGAGAATGGGAATCAAGGCTGACCGTTTTACCGGATATTTGCGGGTGATATCTTGAAACTGAGCGAGAAGGTTGTCAGGAATCTTCATGCTTGGGGGGTGTGACGTCGCTGAAATGGAGATTAATGCATCCGGAGGGCTGAATGGGCAATAGGCTGCTTTCAATCCATTTCAGGGAACACGGAGAAACCCACTTTGCAGTGTCACAATGTGCGGAAGAGGGGGACTTTTTCAAAACTTTAAAGTTGAGTCTTTCTCCGACGAAGAGTGATAATGATACGACTTGATGCGTCTTCTTCGAGGGAAGAAGCGCATAGTTTTCAAACAGATAACGTTTCCAAAATCCCGCTAAAAATAGCGGGCTGACTGAGGTTTGTCAAGATTTTTTTGTTGCGTGCAGGGAAGAATCCGAAATAGCATCTGAAAGATGTCCCTGCCACTGAAGCTCATCGGGATTGGCCGCACGGTCAAGGATTGCCGAAGGGAATACTGTTGCAAGTATGATCACTGGATTCAATACCGACGTTAAGTACGCCGATACGGTTTATCACGTTCAAACCGAAGACAAGGGAAGGGCGAATCCACTGATCGAATCCCTCATCTATGTAAAGGGCGCGATCCTGGATTCTTTTCGGACCCACTACTCAAATTTTCTCAATTCGAGCGGATTCCAGGAAGTTCTTCTGCAAAGAATCCTGGAGTTTCAACACCGCCAGATTGTCGGCTCGATCCGGAAGGGGAAATACAAGAAGGGGATGTTGCTGGAAGATTTTGTCGACGGTGAATTCATTTTCAATTTTCAGGCATCGATCCCACCACCCAAAAAAGAAATTTCTTCCGCTCTCACGTCTGAAGAATTGCCGCCACCGGCGGTTGCGCTCCCCCTGGACTCCATTCAGCTGGATGCTGCCTCTTCCGTGAATTCCGCCCCTCCAGAGCCGGTACCTCACCGCGATCCTCCTGCGATCATACGGCGTTTCCCGATCGAGTTTGAGGAAACGCCTGGCGTGCAGTTATCGGGAGATGGCGGCATCGAGATTGTCGTTACGGGGAGCAAAGAATTCAAGGCAGGGACTCAGGTCGAGCTGGACTTGTGCGTTCAGAACAGGCTTGACAAAACGCGTCTGCAAAACGTTCAAGTTCTGGTCAAAGTTATCGGGACGACGTTTACCCCTCGACTCTATGCCGGGAAAACGGATCGACAGGGCAGTCTCCAAATGAACTTCAGTTTGCCTACCTTTACAGCCGGGAGTGCGGCGCTCATCCTTCAGGCCACAACGCCAAACGGCGGCGATGAAATCAAATACCTTATCAAACGACGCTGATGAAGGACGAGACGGTGCATGGAAATCACATTGAATGGTGAAAAACGCCAGCTCCCCGAAGGGATGACGGTCTCAGCACTCATCAAACATTTTGAGTTTGCGAGCGAACGCCTGGCCGTGGAACTGAATCTCCAGATCCTCAAGCGTGAGCAGTGGTCTACGGTGATCCTGAAGACAGGAGATCAGATCGAGATCGTACAATTTGTGGGAGGCGGTACGGCACCGGCCGCAGCGGTCTGATGTCGGTGCGACGACATTAAGACGGGGGACGAATTCTTTTCAGCACGAGCTGCCATATGGTTTCCAATTCCGAGACTCGCAGGACCTTCGCCGACAAGATCAGGATCAGCAAACCAAAGACAATCGATGCACAGAGCGCGATTCCAACCTGCCAGATGCGGAGAGGCGTGAAGACGTTTTCCATCCAGCCATAAGAAGCAAAACAACCCAAGCCCATCAATCCGGCCGCCAGCAAGATCTTTACTAAAACTTTCACATTTGACTGGTAATCGATGGAAACGGCATATCTTCTCATCCAGTAAAGCAAGAGAAATAAGTTGAAAAGGGAAGCGAGTGACGTGCCCAGTGCCAGTCCACGAAAGCCGAGCGGGCCGACCAGAAGCAAATTGGAAGCAACGTTGAAAGCTACGGTGACGGCGCTGATGGCTACCGGAACGTGAGACCTTCCCAAGGCATAAAAGGCAGGTACCAGAACCTTGACCGCCGAATAGGCGAAGAGTCCTATAGAATAAAAAATCAGGGCATTAGCTGTCTGAATCGTATCTGAAGCTTTAAATCTTCCGTGCTGATAAATCAAGGCAATAATCGGGCGGCTGAGCACCATGAGCCCCACGCTGGCAGGAATGTTGATCAGCAATACCATCCGCAGCGAATCCGAAATCGTTTTCCCCAAACTCGCATGGTCCCGGTTGGCCACATGCGTGGAAATCGTGGGCAAGGCCGCAGTGGCGATGGCCACGCCGAAAATTCCGAGCGGAAATTGCATGAGCCGGAAAGCATAATTCAACCAGGAAACCGGCCCCTCACCTTGCTGTGTTGCCAGCCATGTATTGACCAGGATATTCACCTGAGTCGAAGCCAAGCCCAGAGTCCCCGGACCCAACAGCAGCAAGATCCGTTGCACACCCGGATGGCGGAAGTCCAAACCGAAGGAAAATCGGAATCCGGCACGGACCAGCGGAGGAATTTGAACCATCAGCTGCAGCAGTCCGCCGGCGAGAGTCCCGACGGCCATCCCGATGATGGGATTGATGCCGCGACTTTTCAGCCAGCTGTAGAGCCCAATGGCCACCCCAATGGATCCGAGGTTAAATAGAGCCGGAGCCAGGGCAGGTAGGAAAAACGTCCCTTGCGCATTGAGGACTCCCATCACCACTGCCGCCAGGGCAATCAGGGGCAGGAAGGGAAACATGATCTGGGTCATCACGACCGTTAAATCGAATTTTTCCGGGATGGAACGAAACTCCCCAGCAAATTGACTGATAAGCCAATTCGAAGAAAGAATTCCCAGAAAGCAGATCACACTGAGCGCAATCAAAAGCAAACTGAGGACGTGAGAAGCCAGTTGCCAGGCTTCTTTAGCGGAGCGCTTCTTGAGATACTCGGTGAACGTAGGAACGAAAGCCGAACTCATGGCTCCTTCGGCAAACAGATCCCGCAGGAGATTGGGAATCCGAAAAGCCACGTAAAACGCATCCGTGGCGGTTCGGGAGAACAGGTAGGCGATCATTTGTTCCCGCACCAAGCCGAGGACGCGGCTGATGAGGGTCGCGACACTAATCAGCCCTGCAGAGCGCGCAATGTGATGGGAGGTATGTGCCATCCGGATCGAAGGAGATTTTGTTAGCGACGATTTTTTAAAGTGGCGAGATCCTTTTGAATCTGGGTGAGCGTCTTGTGAAGTTCGGGGAGTTTGGCAAAGAGAACAGAGCTCTTCAACCAATTCTTGTTTTCGATGGCGGGGTATCCGGACACCATCGTACCGGCTGGGACGTCGGAAGGAATTCCGGTTTGTGCCGTGGCAATGACGCCATCCCCCACGTGACAATGCCCCGCCACCCCGACCTGTCCGGTGAGGATGACATTTCTCCCGACGATTGTGCTCCCCGCCAGTCCGACCTGCGAACAAAGGAGCGTATTTTCTCCGACTCGGGACCCATGCCCCACTTGAACCAGATTGTCAATTTTGACTCCATTTTCAATACGAGTCTCGCCAATGGCGGCGCGGTCAATCGTGGCTCCGGCTTGCACTTCCACATCATCCCCGATGACGACCCGCCCTGATTGCGTGATCTTTTGATAGCTTTCACCTCCACCCTTGGCAAAACCGAACCCATCGGCTCCGAGCGTCACGTGATTTTGCAGAATCACGCGATTCCCGATTTTAGTATACTCACGGATGCTGACTTGAGAATGACAGAGGAACTGATTTCCAATTTCCGCTCCCCGGTAGATGACAACATGCGAATGAAGGATGGCATGGTCGCCGAGAGTGACCTCTTCATCCAGAAAGCAGTAAGGACCGATGCTTGGATTCAAGCCGATACGTGCAGACTTGGCGATGATAGCGGTTGGGTGGATCCCCTGTCGCTGGCGGGGCGGAGAATAGAAGAGGTCAATACTGCGGGCAAAGGCCAGATAAGGGTTGTCGGTTCGAAGTTTGCTGATGGATAAGGAGGAATCAAAATCTTTGGAAACAATGACGGCCGAGGCCCGGGTTTGTTTGAGCTTGCCTTGGTACTTGACATTCGAAAGAAAGCTCAACTTGCCAGGAAGAGCATCCTCGAGCGTGGCCACGCCATCGATCTCGAGGCTCCCGTCGCCATCTAAGCTGCAGTTGGTCCGTTCAGCAATTTCACCAAGGCGCATAAATTCCGGAAATTCATGGGTTCTAAAGGCTCGCGACGGAATGGAAGCCGATGCTATAAAAAGCCTTGACGGCTGTCAAGCGGTCAATCCCTTTTGAACGAGTCAGGAAAGCATCAGGCGATGAACTCAATCGAAAGTCAAATATTACAATTTAATACTCACCTCACTGTAGAAAGAGGACTTGCCAATAACACCCTGCAGGCCTACCAGCGGGATTTGGTAAGCTTCCTGAAATTTCTGGGGGTGGGCAACCGGGAAAGTTGCGAAGAGTACGAGACAGCTACCATCCGGCGCTTTTTGAGAGGGCTTCAAGACAGCGGAAAGAATCCACGAACCGTCGCCCGCGTGCTCGTGACCTTGCGCCAGTTTTTTGATTTTCTGGTTCTTGAGGGTCAAATCCAGGAAAACCCCTGTCAGTACATCGAGTCACCGAAAGTCTGGAAGACACTGCCCAAGATCTTGTCGCTTGAAGAAGTCGACTTACTGCTAAAGCAACCTGATTTATCAATAAGTAAAGGTGTAAGAGATAAGGCAATGCTTGAGGTGTTGTACGCCACGGGATTACGTGTTTCAGAACTGGTTGGGCTCAGGCTCGGAGACCTCCATCTCGACCTTGGTTACCTGGGCTGTTCCGGAAAAGGGGGAAAGATCCGGGTTGTGCCTTTGGGAAAGTCAGCCCTCGCCGCACTGGACGCCTATTTAAGAACAGGCCGCTCCGCACTGCTCGGTAAGTCACGCGGGGAAGAGGTGTTTGTGAATGCGAGAGGACGATCAATGACCCGCCAGGGGTTCTGGAAGATCATTCGGGACTACGGCAGAAAGGCAGGCATTCCCATCCGTTTGCGACCACACTTACTGCGCCACTCCTTTGCCACCCATTTGCTTCAAAGAGGGGCAGACCTGCGAGCCGTTCAATCCATGCTCGGTCACTCGGATATTTCCACCACTGAAATCTACACACACATTCTTAAAGACCGGCTCAAGACTCTTTATCAGCGGCACCACCCGAGATCCTGAAATACGGTTCGCACCCTGGGACTAGGCGCTGGCGGATTTCGCCTGGTTGACCTGAGCGGGAACCGTAATCGTGAAACTGGTCCCTTGACCCTGAGCCGAATGAAAGCTGATTTGTCCCCCATGGTCCTCGACGATGCGCTTGGTGATGGACATTCCAAGCCCATGTCCGCCTATTTTCCCATGCGTAAAAAAGGGTTCAAATAGCCGCGCTTGCAAATCAGCCGGGATTCCCGATCCGCTATCCGAGATCCGGATTAGCGAATTGGAATCGTGCGTCTCCGTCTCCATCAAGAGCGTTCCACCTTCGGGCATGGCGTCCCGCGCATTGGCGACAAGGTTTAGAATTGCGCGCCGCATTTGACCGCGATCCAGCTGGACTGATCCATTGGCCCTCAGGCGCTGCACGAGTTGAATGGGGGTTCCATGAAGCAAGGCTTGTATTTCCTCACAACATTCCGCAACAAAATCGTTGAGGCTCACTGGCTCGAGGACGAGGGAGACTTTCCCAGTAGACGGGTAATCCAGCATTTCATCCACCATGCCTTCCAGTCGCTCGACTTCCCGCTGGATGACTTGCAGGGAATCCCTTTGCTTTTCCGGCGAGGTCTCAAACTCATTCAGGAAAGAAACATATCCCTTGATTACTGTGAGCGGCGTCCGGCAGTCGTGCACGATGGTGTTCACCAATTGGCCAATGGCAGCGGCCTTTTCCACGCGAATGCGGGCCTCTTGATGGCGCCGAATCTCCTCGATCATGTGACTGAAGTTTTCGGCAAGGGTCTCGATTTCATCCCCCGTATGGACTTGGGGGCGTATGGCAAGATCGCCTTGAGCTGCCTGCTGGGAGGCCTTGGTAAGTTCCTGAATGGGAGTTGTGATGTGGGTCGCGAGGGAGGCCGCCCCCGCCAGTCCTAAGGCAAGGACCCCCAATCCCAGGAGGAACAAATACCATCGAGTTTCATGCAGGCTTTTCTCCAGGGGGCGAGAAGAAATCCCTAAACGAACCGTACCCCAATTCTTGCTGGACTCCGGGGCGGTGATGCGAAGGAAAACCTCGAAATAGCGATCCTTGGGCAGGTGAGGGAAAGGGGGCTGGATGTTGTCTCTGAAAAGAACCTCTCGTGACGGGGAGAGTTGCGCGATCTCGGACTCGTCCCCGAGCCGCATTACGAGTGCCGGGTCTTCCGTATGGGCCACCACCCGGCCTTCCTTGTCGTAGACAACGACATAACTCAAATGATTTTCCGTCTTGGCCAGGACGGCATTCTGCTGGATCGGCAGAAGCTGGTACGATTTGAGGTAGTTCACATTGGTAGCCCCAAAAAGCCGCGCAATGGCAATACCGCGTAAGCGGTTTTCTTCCGAAAGCACGAGGCGTACCTTCCGGCTCCCCATAAAGACGAGGAGCAGGGTAACCAAACAAAGCAAGAGCGCCGTCCAAGACATCAGCTTTACTCGCAGCGTAGGTTTTATGAGAGCAGGAAATCGCAAGCCGATATCCTCCAGGTCATCTATATCAGAGCCAATTGAGAATTTCCCAGAGCATAACAACTCCGGCAAGCACGGTCAAAAGAATTGATACCAAGAAGAGCTGCCTTCTTAGGCCCGACAAAAGAACTTTCGGAGATTTACTGTCGTCACGACGACAAACGTCTGATAATGTTCTAATCTTCTGAGCTTAGGTTACATAATAATTTAATGTAATACATTAATAACATATCTGTAATTACCATTAATTGAATATTCTTAATTATCAATATGCATGGAATTGCTGTTCGGTCTAGGGAGCTCAAGCTGAGTATTTCGTTGCGAAATGAGTTGGCGGAGATCTGTTTTGCGCTCAATCGTCAAGTCGCAGTGATCTTTCGGTTGGATTGGGGTGTCAAGGAGCGGATGGGAATATATAATTACATGTATAGTTATAATAATTATTTAGTATTATAATAATCAACTAAAACATTATTTTTATAATGTAATCTACATAAAATAATATATTTACTTATTATAATAATCAGCTTAGCGGATCCCAGTGTTCCTACCATTTCCAACTTCGACTTTACACTTTATCTTCCAAGAAATTTGGCGCTATCTAGCTGGACCGATTTGGCTGTTGAGCTTGCTAGCAAAGAGGGCGGATTGCCCTTTTGGTACGGCTAATTTCTTACTGCTCGAGTGCTGGTTTGGTTCAGGTCTGCGAGAGGGGCGATTAACTATTCCTGGGTAAAGCGAGCCGGGGTCTTTTTTCTTTAAAATTGCCCTGAGGTGTGATAATTTTCCCCTTTTGTTTGATGGCGTTGCGCCATAGGCAAAAAGGGTTCCGGGTTTTGAGCATCGTAGTTGGCCTGTGGGTTCCCGAAGCGAATGTCGACGCGACGACTTCAAAAGCCCTGGAAGATGCCCTGTGGTCTTGCCAACCACCCGCTGTGGAAACTATAAAGACTGAAGGTGTCATCCTGAGAGCGTATCCCCTGGCTGAAAAAGACAGGATTGTGGTGGCCTATACAAGGGACTTGGGAAAGATCAGCGGGGTCATCCCGAGGATTGTGCGATCGGCGGGTTATGGCCTAGGCCAAGTAGCGCCGTACGGGTACGTTGAATTGATGTTGCGCCTTCAGCCCCACCGCGATTTACTGCGGATTCAAAATATTGAATTGCTTCGTGCCTTCGGCGCCATGTTGCCTTCGTATCAGAATTTCCTCCAATTAAGTCTGGTGGCAGAAATCCTCTTGGAAACGACTCCCGAGAGAGAACCGAACGATGATCTCTTTCGATTGTTGCTGCTCGTCTTGCCTTGTTTTGCTGATCCCACAAGGGCGCCATTGGCGGGCCTCTACTTTAAAATCTGGTATCTGAAAATCTCTGGTTTACTGCCAGCCAACCGCATTTGCCAATCCTGCCAGAACTCTTTCACGGGTCGCGAGGAGCTTTTTGTTGCCGAGAACTTCACCGGATTCCGGTGTGGGGCCTGCCGGAAGCGGGCGGATCGCCGCCTCTCCGTGCAAGCGCATCTCCTGCTGGCGGCCATTCGTCAGAAATCGTTGCCTGATCTTCATCGGGAATGGGAGGAATCTCGTTCGGTTGCCGAGTTGGCAGAAATGAGCGAAGCGATGCTGGAATTCCATTTCGAGCGGCATTTTCAAACTCTCCAGCTGTTGCGAGCGGAAGGAGCTGGCCTGGTATGATGGAATTTCAGGAATTGTTCATGCGGCTGCTCCGCTTCTGGGCCGATCAAGGATGCATCATTCAACTGCCCTACGACACTGAGAAGGGCGCCGGGACCATGAACCCCGAGACCTTCCTGCGCGTGCTCGGTCCTAAACCTTACGCAGTGGCTTACGTGGAACCGAGCCGAAGACCTGCTGATGGCCGCTACGGAGAGAATCCAAATCGCCTCGAAAAACATCATCAGCTCCAGGTGATCTTGAAGCCTTCGCCCTCCGACATCCAAACTCTATACCTCAACAGCCTGGAAGCCATTGGGATCCAGCTCTCCGCCCACGATATCAGGTTTGAAGAAGATAACTGGGAGTCACCCACCTTGGGCGCCTGGGGCGTGGGATGGCAAGTCCTGCTTGATGGCTTGGAGATCACCCAATTCACTTATTTCCAACAGGCGGGAGGAATCGATTTGGAGCCGTGCTCCGTGGAATTGACGTACGGTCTGGAGCGCATTGCGATGTTCCTGAATAATATTGAAAACTGCTTTGATCTGCCATGGAATCGGACAAACAATTACCGAAGCATCCGCTTTGAAGATGAAAAGCAGTTTTCGAAATATTACTTCGAAGAGGCCGATGTCAAACTTCACTTCAAATGGTTTGAAGAATACGAAAAAGAGTCATGGCGATTAATCGATGAGGGACTGTTCCTTCCCGCGTACGATTATTGCTTGAAGTGTTCTCACACTTTTAATGTTCTCGATGCGCGCGGCGCCATCAGTGTGTCAGAGCGGGCCCGAATGATCCAACGTGTTCGGAGCCTGGCGGTCAAAGTCGCTGCCCTTTATCTTCAGTCTCAGTTAGAGCCTGCCGAGCAGGGAATAATCTAAAGTAAAAATTTAGAATTAGTGTCTTAGGAGATTGATTTTTTGAACTTTGAATTTCTGCTTGAGCTAGGTTGTGAGGAAATTCCAGCCCGACTGATCCCGTCACTTCTGGAACAGCTCTCCAGCAAATTGGCGGCAATGCTTGATACTGCAAGTGTCGCCCACGCGGTCCCCGCCTGCTATGCAACCCCGCGGCGGCTGGTGGTGGTTATATCCGAAGTGAGCCAACAACAGCCGGATCGCGTCGAAGCCATCACCGGACCGCCTTTTGCCGTGGCTTACGATGCCGCAGGGAATCCGTCCAAAGCGGCGTTAGGTTTTGCGAGCAAGAATCAAGTTACCGTTGATGATCTGCGCGCCATTGATACGCCCAAAGGCAAATACCTGGGAATTGAGAAGAAGATTCCCGGAGTGATGACGAAGGAGCTGTTGACCGAAGGCTTGCCAAAAATTCTCGCTCAGCTTGAATTTCCAAAGGGCATGCGCTGGGAGGCGTCGCATTTTGTTTTTGTGCGTCCCATCCGTTGGATCCTCGGGCTGTTTGGCGGTGAGGTATTGCCACTGCAAGTGGCCGGAGTCAGCGCAGCTGACTTTACCTTCGGTCATCGGTTTCTGGCTGAAAACCATAAAGTAAAGGTTTCAAATTTTACTGAGTTTTATCAGAAACTAAGTGACTTACATGTGGAGATCGATCCCGTCAAGAGGCGTCAGCGAATCCTCGTGGAGCTTAACGCGCGATCCCGGCAACATGGAGGGGAACTGCTCCCTGATGAGGGGCTTCTGGATCAAGTCGTCCACTTGCACGAGTTTCCATCCGTGATTTCCGGGAAATTCGATCCGCTGTTTCTAAGTCTTCCGCAGGAAGTCCTGGTGACGGTCATGAGAGAGCATCAGAAGTATTTCTCTATGACCGATGCCGAGGGGAAGTTACTTCCGGGCTTTTTAGCCGTGGTGGACACAGATGCCAGGCATGAAGCCACGATTGTCAGCGGTCATGAACGCGTCCTGAAAGCCCGGCTGGAAGATGCCAGGTTCTATTGGGGAGTCGACACCCGGCATTCGCTGGAATCACGGGTGGAGGCGTTGCGCAAGATCGTCTTTCAAGCTCAATTGGGAACGATGCTGGAGAAGGCGCAGCGATTAGTAAGTTTAGTGGGGCCCATGGCGGGCTGGCTGGGCTGTAACGACAAGCTGGAAGATCTCCGTCTGGCGGCCCGTTGGTGCAAGACGGATCTGACCACGGAGATGGTCAAGGAATTTACGGATCTCCAAGGGGTCATGGGAGGGCTGTACGCCAAGGCTCAAGGGGCATCGGAGACGGCCGCGCAAGCCATTTATGAACATTACCGGCCCGGCTCCTGGGAAGACAGCCCGCCGTTGAGCAAAGCTGGATCTGTGCTCTCGATTGCCGACAAGCTTGATTCCATCGTCGGGCTTTTTTCGATTGGACTCTCTCCAACCGGGTCCAAGGACCCTTTGGGGTTGCGCCGGCAGACCCTGGGAATACTGAAAGTAATTCTTCACCATAAGCTATCTATCTCATTGGAAAAATTATTTAAAAAGTCTTACACGTTATTTCGCAAGAAAGCCACGCGTCCCTATGAAGAAGTAAGTTCTGAGTTGCAGGACTTCTTCAAGGAGCGACTACGCACCATTTTCCGGGATATGGGTTACCGCTACGATGAAATTAACGCAATCGTTGAACGTGGCGTCAATAACCCATTGGAATGTTTGGAAAAAGTGTCTGCCATTTCTTCCATGCGCGAGAGTGAAGATTTTTATGCCGTCTCTTCGAGTTTCAAGCGGATCAAGAATATCATTCTCAAAGCCGGACTCTCGGCGGAGTCTGAATTCACCTTCGACCCGGCTTTGCTGGAAAACGAAGAGGAGAAGGCCTTGGGACAGTTGATTGAGCGTGTAAGGCCCAAGGTGCGGCGGGCGGCGGCCCGGCACGAATTTCGCAAGGCCTTCGAGTTGATGGCTTCGCTGCGGCCGGCCATCGATCTTTTTTTTGATAAAGTGCTGGTGATGGCGGAGGATCCCGCCTTGCAAAAGAACCGGCTGTCCTTATTGGGAAACTTGCTCGGAACTTTTTATCGCTTGGCAGATGTTTCAGAAGTCGTGTTGGGAAGTGGAGCATTGTCGTCATGACGACGATCTCTGTAAAAATAGCTAAAGCAATTTACTGGTCGATTCAAGAAAAGAGAGGTTTATAGAAATGGGTAATAAATACGTCTATTACTTCGGCGATGGCAAGGCAGATGGAAAAGCAGAAATGAAGTCCCTTTTGGGCGGCAAGGGAGCCAATCTGGCGGAAATGACCAATATTGGTCTGCCCGTACCGCCTGGGTTTACGATCTCGACCGAGGTCTGCACTTACTATTATGCCAACAAGAAGCGCTATCCCAAGGAGCTTTCCAAGCAAGTGGATGCCGCCATGCATAAGCTTGAAAAGTCCCTGGGAATGAAATTCGGCGATGCCAAAAATCCACTCTTGATCTCGGTCCGCTCCGGCGCACGGGCTTCCATGCCGGGGATGATGGACACCATTCTCAACCTCGGGTTGGGGGAAGAAACCATTCATGGGCTGATCCGGAAAACAGGTAATGAGCGCTTCGCCTGGGATTCTTACCGGCGTTTCGTTCAGATGTATGGGGATGTGGTCTTGGGATTGAAGCCGCAGCACAAGGATGAGGTGGATCCTTTCGAGCACATCATCGACGAACTCAAGAAGCAAAAGGGCGTCCACCTGGATACCGAGCTCGAAACCCGGGACCTGCAAGAACTGGTCGTCCGCTTCAAGAAAGCCATCAAGGCCCGCCTCAACATTGAATTCCCGGATGACCCTTACGAACAGCTTTGGGGTTCCATCGGCGCCGTGTTTGGGTCCTGGATGAACGAACGGGCGATAGCCTACCGGAAAATGAACGACATCCCGGCTTCCTGGGGTACTGCAGTGAATGTGCAGGCCATGGTCTTCGGAAACATGGGCGAAGACTCGGGTTCCGGCGTGGCTTTCACCCGCGACGCTGCCACAGGGGAAGACGTTTTTTATGGTGAGTATTTGAATAATGCCCAGGGCGAAGATGTCGTCTCCGGTGCCCGAACACCCAAGCCGATTCAAGAACTTGCCGAAGAGAATCCGCAGGTCTACCGCCAGCTTGAAAAGGTTCGACGCATTCTGGAAGAGCATTACCGCGATATGCTCGACATCGAATTCACCATTCAGCAGGGCAAGCTGTACATGCTGCAATGCCGTGTCGGGAAACGCACGGCCTTCGCGGCCATACGGATTGCGGTGGACATGGTGGGCGAGAAACTCATTTCTGAAAAAGAAGCCCTCCTGCGGATCGAGCCGGATCAACTCAACCAATTGCTGCGGCCCATTTTCGATGCGGCTGAGAAAAAGTCGGCCATCGACAATGGCCGGCTGTTGGCAAAAGGATTGAATGCGGGACCCGGAGCCGCTTGCGGGCGGGTCGTGTTCAACGCGCCGGACGCGGAAGAATGGAAAAAACGCGGCGAACGGGTCATCCTCACGCGCATCGAAACTTCCCCGGAAGACATCAAAGGGATGGACGCTGCCGAGGGGATCTTGACGGCCCGCGGCGGGGCCACCTCGCACGCGGCTCTGGTGGCGCGGCAGATGGGAAAAGTCTGTGTCGCCGGATGCACGGGGCTGGCAATCGACTACGCCAAGCGGGAAATGAAAGCCGGCAACCAGACCATCCGGGAAGGCGACTACATCTCCATCGATGGTTCCACCGGCGAAGTGATTGCCGGGGAGCTCAAAACGAAGCCCTCCGAAGTGCTGCAGGTCGTGATTGAAAAATCCCTGGATGGCTCCAAGTCCCCGATCTATCAGGAGTACGCCAAGGTCATGAAATGGGCCGACCGCTACCGCTCGCTCAAGATTCGGACCAACGCCGACCAGCCCGATCAGGCTGCGGTTGCCATTGCCTTCGGTGCCGAAGGCATCGGACTTTGCCGCACCGAACATATGTTCTTTGGCGAAGGGAAAATTGGCCCGATGCGGGAAATGATCCTGTCGGACAACCTTGAGGCGCGCCGCCAGGCCCTGGAAAAATTGCTCCCTCTGCAGCGGGCCGACTTTGAGGGGATTTTCGAAGAGATGGCTGGCAGACCCGTCACCATCCGTACCAGTGATCCTCCCCTGCATGAATTTGTTCCTCACGAAGAAGGCGCTCAACGCGAACTTGCCGCTGAAATGGGAATCCCCTTCGAAAAGGTCAGGCAGCGCGTGGAATCGCTCCACGAATTCAATCCGATGCTGGGGCTTTCGCGGGTGCCGCTCTGGAATTATTTAGAGTCCGGAGATTACCGGAGATGCAGGCTCGAGCCATTTTCGAGGCAGCCGCCAACATCCGCAAAAAAGGCATCAAGGTCGAACCGGAAGTTATGATTCCGCTCGTAGGACATATCAAGGAATTTGAAAATCAGGCAGCCATTGTCCGCCAAGCGGCTAAGGAAGTCATGAAGCAGGAGAAGGTCAAGTTTCCTTACCTGGTAGGGACGATGATTGAGATCCCTCGCGGCGCCCTTACCGCCGATGAAATCGCGCAGGAGGCCGAATTTTTCAGTTTTGGGACCAATGATCTGACCCAAACTACCTTGGGGATCAGCCGCGACGACTCCGGTCGCTTTCTCGTCCCGTACGTTCAGATGGATATCTACGCTAAAGATCCGTTTGAAGCCATCGATCGCACTGGCGTGGGAGCCTTAATGAAGATTGCCGTGGAAAAGGGGCGTGGCGTCCGTGAAGATCTGAAAATCGGAATATGCGGTGAACATGGCGGCGAGCCTTCCAGCGTCGAGTTCTGTCATTCCATTGGACAGGATTACGTCAGTTGTTCGCCCTTCCGTGTTCCCATCGCCAGACTGGCCGCGGCGCGGGCGGCTCTTCGGGAGGAAGCCTCTGCAAAAACTGGCGGGGGAAAGAAATCCAAAGGCTCCAAAAAAGTATCCAAGAAAAAAGGTAAAGGAAAAAAGAAGTAGGAGGGACGCCTGTCCAGGCTCAAGCCTCTGAAGTGGAGGATAACATGAAAAATCCCCGGGCCGCACCGTCCGGGGATTCGCAATGAAGCAAATTTTTTCGCAGTTCTTTTGTTACGTTACATAAGGAGACAGGCATGCGCATTGGGATCCTGACGGGCGGGGGAGATGTCCCCGGACTAAACCCGTGTATTAAAGCAGTCGTAAACCGTGCTGAAGACGAAGGTATTTCCATTATCGGTATTCGGCGCGGTTGGTGGGGGCTTCTTCATCTGAACCCTGATGATCCGGCTTCGATTGCGAAATGTACGATGAAGCTCGACAGCAATGTGGTACGCACCATTGATCGCACGGGCGGGACCTTTCTCCATACTTCTCGAACCAATCCCTCCAACGTGAAGGAGATGGATGCTCCGGAATTTCTACGAGGCCCAAACTGGGATCCCAAGAGTACTGCAAAGCAGGATTTTACACCTCATGTGCTCAAGAATCTGGCGAAGCTCGGGATCGATGTCTTGATCGTCATTGGCGGTGACGACACGTTGAGCTACGGGGCACGCATGCATCAAGAGAAGTTTCCCGTGGTCGCCATTCCCAAGACCATGGACAACGATGTCTTTGGCACGGATTACTGCATCGGCTTCTCGACAGCGGTCAGCCGCAGTATCAATTTCCTCCATCAGTTGCGGACTTCGGCTGGTTCGCATGAACGCATTGCAGTGGTGGAATTATTTGGCCGGAACAGCGGGGAAACGTCATTGATTGCTTCGTATTTGGCAGGGGTTGATCGCGCCATCATCTCCGAAGTGCCCTTTGATCCGGAAAAACTGGCACGATTGGTCATGGAGGATAAGAACAACAATCCCAGCAACTATGCCATGGTGACTATCTCTGAAGGCGCCCAATTGCTGGGCGGCAGCATCGTCGAAACCGGGGAAGCAGATGCTTATGGCCACCGCAAACTGGGCGGCATCGGCGCCTTGACTGGCGAATTGCTAAAGAAGTATACGGGACAAAACATCATCTATCAGCAATTGTCGTATCTCATGCGAAGCGGGGCACCTGACGCCCTCGATCTGATGGTTTCCTTGAACTACGCGAATATGGCCATGTCTCTGATATTGAAAAAGCAATTTGGACGGATGATGTCCATGAAGAATGGAATTTATACCAACGTCCCCATGAACATCGTCTCACAGGGACTGAAACGCGTCGACGTCGAAGAACTTTACGACCAGGAAGAATATCGGCCCAAGGTTCGAAACGTTGACGGGAAACCCATGTTCCTCTACTAAAGCTCGCCTGTGGCAGGATTTTTGATCCGCAAATCCCCGAAATTGAGCCGGACCTGCCATCCTTTTTGCGGCACAGGCATCTAACCAGAACGGGCCGCCGGAGCAGGTAGATTATCCCCGGTCGGCTCCCTGGTTTTCCAAAGAGATTGATTTACTTGCCAGCAAGGTTATAATGAACTCAATCGTTTTTTCTCCTACCCGAAATGAACTATCGGGCATGGGTGTGTGATGAAACTCTGGGTGCGAGTCGTTTGCTTTTCGGTCATCTGCTGGATGGGGCCTCAACTGTTTGCCGAAGATGCCTCCCGCTATTTCATCGGAGCCCAGGCCGGCCTTGTCAATCACGTTGAAGGAACACCACTGCTCTTTGTTGAGGATCAGCCCGTCAGCCGCCCGCTTCTGCCGCGCATGATGATTCCGCCCAGGAGTCGGGTTGAGACCAGAAAGGGTGACCGCGTTGAAATTCTTTTGAATCCCGGAAGCTATCTTCGCGTGGATGAGAATTCGATCGTGCGGTTGAACGAAACGAAACTGGCTGATGTGCGCCTGGCTTTAGATCAAGGGACTCTGATTGTCGAGTCCGGCGTTCTCGATAAGAAAACCCACTCGTTGGTGATCTCGACGGCGGCAGGTGAGGTCGCGATCGAAAAAGCAGGGCTCTATCGCTTTGACGCGGATCCCGACCAATCCAAAGTCGGCGTCGTTGTGCGGCGGGGCAAAGCCGAGTGGACGAGGGAAGGTCATCCACAGATGGCTCTGAAATCCGGCAAGCGATTTGAGCTGCCCGTGCCGTCGAGCGGGGCGCAGCCGCAGGTCGCCACAGTCGCCAAGGAGTCGTCCGACGGAGTCGATCAATGGAGTTTTCAGCGCGCCCAGTCTCTGGTGGCCGCCAGCGATCGTACCTCTTCATGGGCGTCCGATTCCTGGTACTCTGCCTACAGCCAGCGTGGTTTTCGAGGCGGCTGGTTCTTTGATCCTTTCTACCAAATGTTCACCTATATTCCTTTCAGCGGTGGATACTATTCTCCGTACGGTTTTTCATACCTTGGCTACTATCCCTACCGGCTTTATCGGGGTTATTACGGTGGGTACGGCGGGTCCTCAGGGCGAGGGAGTACCGGCGGCGTGGCCGGATCTGCATCCTCTCCTACCGTCAGCGGTTCCTCCAATCCAACCCGTGGGACAGCCATGCCGTCCTCTGCTCCATCCAACAGTCCCGGTATGGAAGGACGCAACCGAGGAACCGCGATTCATCGTTCCTCAGGCCGTTAGCCGCGTTTTGTTGTGGCTTCACTGTCCTGTCTCCATGCCGCAGAGGCTCCATTCAGAAGCTGCCTGGACCAGTTAATCTTTCCGGAAAATCAGATCGTTCGATTCCCGACCAAACCTTCCTCGATCGTCCGTTTCACATTGACGCGGTGATTTCGAACTCATTATACTGTGGTGCTTTTTAGAACTTTGAATCCATGATCACGGGGCTTGATTCATGCACTCAGAAATTATTGGTATCGGATTGGCAGTCTTAGATCACTTGATGATTGTTCCTGATTTTCCCAGCCAGGAAGGCGTTATCCCGAGTTCCCAGTATGAGGTTCAGGGCGGGGGAATGGTGGCAACGGCGCTGGTCACCGCACAGCGGCTGGGTGCCAGTACTGAGCTCTGGGGAAGATTGGGTGATGACGAGATTGGCCACACCGTGCTGAAAGAGCTTCGCGGCTTCAATGTCAACACCTCCCAGGTGCATCTGGTAGGGAACGGGAAAACCGGGGTTTGCTTTGTGCTGGTCCGGGCCAGCGATGGCCAGCGAACGTTTGTGGTTCATCCTCAGAAAAATCTCTACGTAGATCTCAACCTGCTCAATTTGGAAAGGATTCGCAAGGCCAGGGCTTTATTGGTTGATGTCACCTGGATTGAAGCCGCTCAAAAGGCGGCTCATTTCGCCAAATCTCACGGAATCCCGGTCGTGGCGGATGTACACGAGCCCAGCCAGCCCGCGCTGGAGCTCTTGAATATGGCTGATTACGCCATCGTCCCGAGACAAATGGCAGAATTCCTGGGAGGAAAAGGGGACTATACCCGCGCCCTGCATGCGCTTAAATCCAAGGGAGTGAAGGTTCCCATTATCACGCTGGGAGATGAGGGCTGTACCTACCTTTATAAGGATAAGATTTTCAAGCTTCCGGCCTACCGGGTTAAAGCGGTTGATACCACGGGAGCAGGGGATTCGTTTCATGGCGCCTTTTGCTTTGGTGTTTCCCGGGGGTTCGGAGTTCCGGAATCCATCGGACTGGCCTCGGCGGTGGCGGCGCTCGCGTGCACCAAGCTGGGTGGACGAGCAGGTGTGCCAACCTATGAAGAGACTCTTCAATTCATGCGTGAGCAAGCTGCCAGCGCCTAACCTCTATCAGTCCTAACTTCAGTCCTCACTAAGCGGGATTCGACATGACCTCGCCGACCAAAAAGACGGGTGCGCCCATTATTCCGCCTTTTTTCTCAGATCGCTCCTAACGGAGCTCTTTTTGAAGGTGGCCTCGCTTTCTATAAACAGGGCGCCGCTCTGCGGCTTTGTGGTCGTATCGCCTATCTTTTGATTGCGCACTCCCAAAATTGTGGGCTCCGTAGGAGCCCTCTGTTTATAGAAAACGAAATTCGACCATTTCGATAGCTCCGTAGGAGCGGCCTGTAGCTTTAAATCAGATGAAAGGGGTTTCAAGATTAGAAAAGTGATGTCAAAATAGCAGAAGTCATGCAGGTTTGGATCGATGAAGAACGAAAAAATGAATGAAAAAGACGCGATCCCGTCTCGAGATCCAGGCTATCTTGGAATAACGATCTTCAGCCAATTGAAATCCATCGCTAAGAAATGAGAAATCAAAGGAAACATGAGTAAGTGCCATAAGTTCGTTGTGCTTGGATTCTTTGTCATTGTGGTTCTGGGAGCTACCGCCTTTCTCGCCAATCAGGAACGGCCTCCTCAACCCCTGAGTGAAGATGAAGTGCTGTCCCTGGTGACGTCTTCAAAGTTAGGAGAGCTCCAGGTCAATCGCGTTGTGGAATTGATTCAGCATCGCGGGGTGAAGTTTTCGGTGACGGATGTTTTTCTCGTCGAGTTAAAGGCTCGGGAAGCAGATGATGCACTTCTTAATGTTTTGCGCCAGATCCGTAACCAGGGAAAGGATTTCGTGCCCGGTACCGCTACCCCGGCTAAGAACGCCTCCGCAATAGAGCCGGGAAATACAAAGCCGCCGGCGACAGATTCGGGAGTAAAGATTACTTCCGAGATCTCGGAGGCCCAATGGCCTGAATTCCTCGAACGAACTCGCGAAAAAGCCTTGTCCTACACTGAGCAATTGCCAAATTTCATTTGTACCCAAATCACCCAGCGCTTCGAACGATTATTTCCAGGAGGCTGGCAGCAGGCCGATAGCTTTGTCGCCGAGCTCTCCTATTACGACAGCAAGGAACATTATAAGATCCTTACCGTGGGTAACAGGATCACGGCAGACATGACGATGGAAAAGCTGGGGGGCACGACCTCAACCGGAGAATTTGGGACTACGTTGCGTATGTTGTTTGATCCTGCTTCCAAGGCCAGCTTCCGCCTGGAAGGGAGTGACCAAAGCACCGGTCATGACACGGTGCGTCTGGGATTTCAGGTGCCGTTGGATACCTCACACTATACGATCACCTACAATAAAGCACAGACAATTATTGCGGCCTACCGGGGGCGTTGCTGGGTGGACCCCGCTTCCAATAATGTCGTAAGGCTTGAAAGCAAGGCCATCAATATTCCTGAAACCTTTCCGATCACCCGTGCGGAAGGCTCCGTCGATTATGACCTGGCGGAAATAGCGGGGGTAAAGTACTGGCTTCCCGTGCGCGCCGAAGCGCTGCTGGTTGAGGGCGCCAGAAAAATTCACACGAGAAATGTGATTGAATTCAAGAAATACAGGAAGTTCGGAGCCGATGTGAAACTAGACTCCGAGTAGGAATCAATCGTGGTTGGAACTGCGATCCGGGACCCCTTTTGGAATCCCGTGGCACCCTGTCAGGTGGGGTGCCACAGAGGATGGATGGGCTTAACTCCAGAGCCGATCGTGACTCCTTTCTTTGTCCCACTCGGGGGTCGGTTCGAAGTAGCCGGGGCCAAGCAAATGCTGCTTGACCACCTCCTCGTTAAGAGTGACACCCAGTCCTGGAGTTTCCGGGACATTAATGAACCCGTTGCCCACGATAGGCTTCGGGAGCCCGTGGACGAGATCATCCCACCAAGGCACATCCACTGAATGGTTTTCCAGCGCCACAAAGTTTCGTGTTGCCGCCGCGCAGTGTACGTTGGCCATACAGGACACAGGAGTCCCGGCAAAGTGCATGGCCATGGGTACGCCGCGTTCTTCGGCATAATCTCCGATTCTTTTCGTTTCGAGCAAACCGCCCGAGGTGGCCAAATCGGGTTGAATCATATCCACCGCATGGGCATCAACGAGCTTCATAAAGCCTTCTTTCAAATAGATGTCCTCGCCGGTGAGAATTGGCACATCGACGGAATCGGTAATTTTCTTCAACAGATCTGTGTAAAACCAAGGGATCATGTCTTCCAGCCAAGCCATGTTGTATTTCTCGAGAGCCTTGGCCAGCCGAATGCAACTGTTCACCCCAATATGTCCGAAGTGATCGCCGGCTAACGGAATTTCCATGCCAATGATCTCGCGGACTTGCCCGACATAGTCGGCCAGGAGAGCGATGCCTTTGTCCGTGAGCTCAATCCCTGTGAATGGGTGCTCCAGGTCCGAGGTGTCGACGCCTTTCGGTTCGGTGACGGTGCCGGGGATATGATCGAAGAGGCTGATTCCAAAATCGGACTTGATGAACGTAAAGCCCTTGTCGATGCGCTCCTTCATCCTTTGCGCGGTCACCTTCGGGTCCTTGTCTTCAACGGTGTCTGCGTAACAGCGGATTTTGTCCCGATACTTGCCACCCAGCAGCTGATACGCCGGGACGTTATAGGCCTTCCCGGCCAGGTCCCAGAGCGCCATTTCCACGCCGCAGACTCCGCCAGCCTGTCTGGCGTGGCCGCCAAATTGTTTGATCTTCCGGAACAGTTTTTCCACGTTGCAGGGATTTTCCCCGAGCAACCGGCTCTTCAGAAAAAGCGCATAATTCTTGTCCGCTCCGTCTCGAACTTCTCCCAAACCGTAGATTCCCTGGTTCGTATCAATGCGAATAATAGGGCAGGTCATGGGAGCCCTGGTAACGACCGCCACGCGCATATCAGTGATCTTTAATTCCGTGGGCCTGGAATTACGATTGACGTTTTGCGTTGCGGCTTCGAGGTCTTCATGAGTGATGAAGATGCTGGCCAAGCCACCCCCTGCGGCGGCTTTACCAGCGACCTGAAAGAGCTCTCGACGATCGAGATACTGGTGAAGTGTCTTTTTAATCATGAGTTCAATACCCTCCGGTAGGATAAGAAAGGATTGGTAGGACAAACGTTCTCAAGCGAAATATCGATCGAAATAGTAGCACCATTCCGCCCCAAAATCACTCTTGCGGGAAGTCAACAAAGTAAAGAGCCTGCAGGCGGGGTGGCCCGGAATCGAGGAGAGGCAAGCAGTTAAAAGGTGTGGACAAATTCCACGAAGCGTTCCAGTGCGGGTTCCAAAAGGGTCCGATCGGCGGCATAACAGATTCGGACGGAACCCTCCCCGCCGGCACCAAAGGCGACGCCGGGAGCAATACCTACTTTTTTCTCGAGCAGAAGCCGGCGGCAAAATTCAAAGGAATCTGTTAAGCCGAATACTCTCGGGAAGAGGTAGAACGCCCCTTCGGGTTGAGGGACGATCAGCTTGCGGCTGGTTCTCAGGATGGTGAGACAGTAATCTCGATTGGCTTGCAGAGAAGCCACCATGCGGGTGATTTCTTTCTCACCCTGGCGCAAGGCGGTTTCTCCTGCGCGTTGCACCATCGAAGGGGCATGCGAAACGATGAATTCATTCATCTCGGTGGCCTTACTTGCCAGGGCATGAGGCGCGGCCAGCCAGCCGAGCCGCCAGCCTGTCATATTGTAAGTTTTCGAAAAGGAATTAACCACCACCACGGAGTCCTCTCGTTGACAGCGTCGGAGAATGGAGGGAGCGACCGTAGACCGGTAGTAAAGCCGTTCATAGACTTCGTCCGCCAGGAGCCAAAGTTGGTGTTCCCGGCAAAAGGCGAGCAACTGGGATTGCTCGGGCTCACTGGCAACCCAGCCCAGGGGATTGGAAGGCGAGGTGTAAACCAAGAGCCGCGTTCGCGCATTCAGCGCCTTGCGTAATCCGGAGAAATCAATCTCATAACGCTCTCCGTTGAGTTGCAGAGGGATTTCACGCGGTTGCCCCGCACACATTTGGACAATCGAGGAAGCATTAGGCCAGGCAGGGGTGAGGAGAATTGCCTCATCCCCGGGGTCCAGGAGACAACGAATCGCGACTTGGAGGGCTTGAACTCCCGAGGCGGTAACCACAATTTCAGACTGGGGATCGAGTCTCACGGCATGCAGTTCCTGATACTTCTCGGCGATGGTCTCACGCAAGCTCGGCAGGCCAGCATTGTGAGTATAAAACGTATAGCCTTCCTGCAGCGCCAACCAGGCAGCATCCTTGATGAATTGCGGCGTAGGGGCATTCGATTCCCCGAAGTAAAGGGGCAAAACGTCTTTCATCCCGAGGGCGAGATTTGCGAGTTCTCTAATTCTTGAGGGGGACACTTCCAGAATTGTCTTGGCTAATTTCTGCGTCTTGTTGGGCATTGAGGCATCCATCCGTCTTTTGAGTTCACGAGAGGTCTATCTTATCCAGCCAATTGGCAACGGAGGGGTGCGTTTCCTTCTGTGAATCTTCGCAATTCGATTAACTCCAGGCCACAAATACCTTCCTCCTCCGTTCAGGCGTTATGCGCCAAACGCATGCCCCGTTTGTATCCGCAAAATAACTATTGAGCAACACGGGTTAAACATCCTCACTTGATACGCCGTTTCTCCTTTCACTGCGAAAACCAGGAGCTGGTCGCTTTTGCGGAGAGCGCATCCTCATTCGTAACGAAGGGAAACGATGGGGTCGAGCTCGGCGGCGCGCTTGGCGGGAAAGATACCAAAGAAGAGTCCAACGCCTACCGAAACGGCAAAGGCCACAATAATCCAAACGACCGAGACTTGTGCGGGCAGGGAGGGCACCAGGCGCTTAATAGAATAACTGATGATAGCCCCTAGAAGGATGCCGATGATCCCTCCCGACCCCGTCAGGGTCATCGCTTCGATCAGGAACTGCTGCAAAATATCGCGTCGCTGAGCTCCGACTGCCTTCCGGATTCCAATTTCCCGGGTCCGTTCGGTGACCGAAACCAGCATGATATTCATGACCCCAATCCCTCCGACCAGCAACCCGATCGAGGAAATCACCAGGGTCAGAATGACGATGGCTCCGGTGAGCTGCTGCCAGACAGAGGCCAACAGGTCCGGCGAAGAAATATCAAAGTCATTTTCCTCATGGCTGGGGACCTTCCTTCGGCGGCGGAGAATATCGCTGACCTCATCCTGGGCTCTCTGCATTTGATCCGGGTCACGCACACTGACGGCAATCAAGTGATCTTCTATTTCCGGGTACATGCGATGAAATGTGGGGTAGGGGATCACGACAAACTGATCGACCCCGGGGCCACCAAACAAGCCAGGATCCCGCTCAAAGGTGCCGACCACGGTAAAGACTTCTCCATTCACCGTGATTTCTTTGCCAATGGGATCGGTTAAAGGGAACAAGGTGTCGACAATGGCCGCCCCAACGTTACACACCTTGGCGGCGTGCTCACTGTCAAAGTCACTGATGAATCGGCCATCTCGAATCGCAAAGAGACTAAAGACGCGGGCAAAGCTCGGTTCCACACCGCGCAGGATGGCATTGTCGATGTTCTCATTCCCATATTTGACCAGATTGGGGGTCCCCATGAAAACGGCCCTCTGTTGAAATGCAGTGGCGGTCTGAACGGAAGGACACACTCCTTCAATGGCCCTGGAGTCTTCATAGCGCAAATACTTTCGCTGCCGGATTTTTTCGGGCAAACGCGAGAAAATCAGGGTGGAAGCCGCGTCGAAGAATACCCGGCTACCCAACTGGTTCACCTTGTTCGCGACCAGATTATTGAGTCCTTGAATCAGGGCCGCAACGGTAATGACGGAGGTCACGCCAATCACCACGCCTAGCATCGTCAAAAAGGAACGGAATTTGTTACTCCGCACCGTCTCCCAGGCGATGGAAAGATTTTCACGAACTTGAAAAAGTGGCACGTTTTATCCTAGCAGATTACTTGAAAACTCGTTGTAGAGCCTGTTATAGCGACACTGTATGAGTGCCGACATTGGAGACGGGACGCCCTCGTCCCGCCTGAACAATTCGCCGCGAGGGCGCGGCGTTTCCACCAAAATCTTAGCCGGCTTCCACCGTTCGGTGGTCGCAGACTGCCGCTACAGCTCCAGAGCTGAGTTTCACCCAGATTTTCAGCAACCTGGCAGGCCAATGCCGTCATGGTCACTCCCTGTGCAAGGCTTCAATGGGGTCGAGCATTGCTGCCTTCTTGGCAGGATACAAGCCAAAAAAGATGCCAATCAGCGTCGAAAGCAAAAAGCCGGTGAAGGCAACCCAGGGCTGAACGCTTGCGGGAAAAGGAGTAAATTGACGAACGGCAAGAGCCAGAGTGAATCCCGCGGCAATCCCCAGCGCCCCTCCCACCAGACATTGCACCAGCGCCTCCAGCAAAAATTGAAAGAGGATATCACGGCGCGTGGCCCCCACGGCTCGTCGAATGCCAATCTCTTTGGTTCGTTCGGTAACGGTCACCAGCATGATATTCATGATCACGATCCCCCCGACAATGGACGCGATGGAGGAGATCATGATAAAGACCATGAAAAAGGCGGAACTGATGCTGGACCAGAGAGACAAAAAGGTGGCCGAAGTGGTGATATAGAACGAATCGGGATGATTGTAGTCATCGTGACGCCGCCCACGCAGGATCGTGCGAACCTGGTCCTGGGCCGCATTGATCCGGAGGCTGTCAAAAGCTTTGACCTGAAGCGTCAAGCTTCGCCGTGACCCGAATTGCTTCATAAAGGCATTCAGGGGAATGAGAATGAAATTATCCTGGCTTTGCCCCAGAACATTGCCTATTCGATCGGAGATTCCGACTACCTGGTATTCCTGGGCATCGATGCGAATAATCTTGTTCAGGACATTTGGCTGGCCAAAAAGTTGATCCACCACATCACGTCCCAATACACAGGAGGCGCGGCCGCTTTTCTCTTCGAAGGTGGAGAGGTACCTTCCAAATTCAATGGTGATGGTTCCGATCTCCGCCATGTTTGAGGTGACGCCCCGAATCGCGACATCGGTGACCGCCTCGTTCTCATATTTCACCGTCGCCGTAGACTGAAGTTGAGTGCCGACCGCCATACATTCGTGACAGAGGGCTTGAACCGCTTCCAGGTCCTCGAGCAACAGGTCTTTGTTCCGTTGGGCGCGGATAAACTCTTCGATATCAGTCAAGAGTATCGGAGTTTTTGAAACCTGGAACACATTCGTTCCCAGATTGGCGACTTTTTCCTCCACGTATTTATTGGCTCCCTGCACAATCGTCATGACGAGGATCAATGTCATCACGCCAATAATTAACCCCAGTAGAGTCAGAAACGAGCGTAATTTGTTGGCACGGATCGATTGCAGGGAAATGCTGATGGCTTCCGCAATATTCATCGAAGGGGAGGATGTAACAATCGGGGAACGTTATTCCAATGACGTGGCGCCAGGCAGTTCGCCTTTTCGAAAGAGCTCCAGTCGGGTAAAGAATCGAATAGCCCGGAGTACATCCTTTTGAATCTGTATCTTTAACGCCTCGATGGATGGGAATGACATTTCATCCCTAAGGCGGTGCAGAAACTCAATCTCCATGAAACGAGGTGTTGTTCCGAGCGATTCGTTAATGAGATAGGTTTCGATGCGCAAGGATTTGCCGGAAACCGTCGGTCGCGTCCCGATATTGGTCACGGCGCGGTAGGTTCGACCTTCAATGGCAGCCCGCGTCACGTAAACTCCCATTTGGGGAATCAGCTCATGTTGTGGGGCTAAATTCAGAGTAGGGACTAACCTGGTCTGGCCCAGTTTGTCGCCCGGAATGACCTCACCGCAAAGATGATAATACCCTCCCAGGAGTCGATTCGCATCGCTAATTCTTCCGTTAAGAATGAGCTCGCGGATCCAGGTACTGCTCACCCGCTTGCCCCGAATGATCACCGGTTCGAGAATGTCCACCACGTAACCGAGTTCTGAACTCAATCGCCGCAGCAAGCCTACATCCCCGGATCGCCGATGGCCAAAGACGAAATCTTCACCGACCAAAACGTGCCTGGCATGAAGTGATCCGACCAGGACCTCTCGAATGAACGATTCGCCGCTCAATTTGGAGAAGGCACGGTCAAATCTCAAGTCGAGCAGGTAATCGATTCCGGCTTCCCGAATCTTTTGAATTTTTTCATCCTGAAGGAGGATGGACTTGGGGGCTTTCGAAGGCTGTAAGATTTGCAGGGGGTGGGGAGAAAAAGTGACCACCAGCGACCGGGTTCCCGATTGCCGGGCGATTGCCAGTAGCTTATTTAAGATTTCCCGATGTCCGCGATGAAGACCGTCGAAGTTTCCGATCGTGAGCGAAGTCAAGAGCGATGCAGGGAAGTCCCTGTAATCGTGAAACGTCTCCATTATCGAATTGGCCGATTTCCCCTTGAATGAAAATGAGGGCTTACCAGGGTTTTCCCCGAGGACTGCAAGAGGGGGGAATTATAGCCTAAAATGAACGGCAAATTCTTGAAATCGTTAGGGGGAGTAAGGGGATTGCATGAGAGAAAACGGCCCGAGGAATACTCACCTGTCGCCCTCGTTGGAGCGACGCGCGTTAATCAGTTAATCGGAGCGGGCGACTTTTTTCGGCGGGTTCTGGTAACCTTCGTGGCATTTGTTGCAAAGAATGAGAGCTTCACCGGTAAGGTTGTAATTCAAGTAAAGGCTGATTTCGCTGGTGGCGGTTTTACAAACGTAGCAACGAACCTCACGAGGAAGATGGGTTTGAAGAAGAAAAATTGCGTTTTGGTCCAGAAAAGACTTGAGGCTCTGGGTCAATCGTATTTCAACGGGTCTGCTGGTATTCATCAAGAGGCGCTCTTTTCCTAAGCCTTTCTGGTAAGACGATTCACTTTGCGAAAATAGTCTTCAGAGCTTATTTCCTTAAACCATCCTTCTCGCGATTTCTCGCGGTAGACAATCCGGTCAATCTTATATCGCGGATCCAGTTCGTGAATTTGAAAAAGTTGGCTCCCGCTCATTCCGTCCTCAAATGATTCGAGGACACGAAGCATTTTTTCTTTATCCATACGCTTTACCCACCAACTTAATCTCTAAGTCGTTTGGAAATTCATTGAGCCTGGGGGGAAAAACATGATGAGGGATTGCAAAACGGGTACCATTCTACCCAAAGGGGAAACGTTTGAATACAGATAATTATCGATGGGGATGGTCACCACATCCCTTGCAGTTGCCATTTCCACAAGATATTGGCACTAGATAGTTAAAGTAACACATCATCTTGCGCTGGATGATTTTGAAAAAATATTTAGAAATCATTGAAACAAATGGAAATAGTAGGGGAAAGGCGGATAGATTCCGTGCCTGACAACCCGGCGGAAGGGAAGTGAATTACCACTTGTGAGTAGAGTTTTCTCCGGGGAATGGGTGAAGTTGACTGGCTGATTTGGTTTTTTCCATGGAGATGTCCTAGTTTTTTGTCATGCTGACATAGGCCATCTTCAAATCGTAGAGACATTGATCGAGAAGATGGGATTCTTCTGTACTCAGATTACCTTTGGTTTTTTCTTGCAGGATGGCGAGTATATCGATGGTTTGTTTTGCGCTCTCAAAATCTTTTTCTTTTTTTCCCGTAGCTGGATTAGGGGCCACGCCAAGCTGAACCAAGGCTGTCGAACTTAAGGAAATGATCAGCATTTGAAAGTTCATCTCGACAGGTGCATCGTCTTCCTGGTGAGCCGATTCTTTGAGAACGTCGCTCGGTGTCTCCGAAAAGCTGGGTTCTGGGTCTTTCGGCGAAGACGACTCCAGCGGCTGACCGTCAGCCCCAAAAATTCTACGGTCAGTCACCTTGAACTGATTTTTCTCATCTGCCATCGAAGCCTCCAGTAGAAAATCCTTTAAATTTCGGCGGTCACAGACCGCCGCTACAGAGCTAGCCATTGTTGTAGCGGCGCTCTATGAGCGCCAACTTTGCGTAGGTCGTTGCAACTCGGGAGTCACAGACCGCCTCCAGAGTTCCAGAGGTGAGTCTACCGAGTATTTCAGCAACCTGCTAGGTCGTCAGCTTCCAGGGGGAACGATAAGGCCTGGAGATATATTTCTGGGCCTCTTCATCTCCAATGACTTTCTCGTTTTCGACGTCCCAATTCACCTGCCTGCCCAGACGAAAAGCAATATTCCCCAGGTGACAAGCGATCATGGAATTATGTCCGATTTCCACGTCGGAATTTGGTCGTTTCCGCGTGCGCATGCAATCATAGAAATTCTGAACGTGAAGAAGATGGAACTCTTCGCGTCCGGCGGGGTAGAAGGGCACACCCACGGTCTTATAGATGCGGACCTTTTTGTCGATCTTGTCGGTTTCGGCAAAGACCTCCCACCCGTCCCTGTCCACGACCAGCACTCCCATCTCCCCATGGAAAGAAACTCCATGCTCTCTCGCCTCAGGGCCGCGGCCAATTCCGAGGGCATGCTCCCAGACCATGCTGAATTCAGGGTAAGCCCAAATGACCTGCTGGGTGTCTGGCGTTTCCATGGCGTCGTGAGGATAGCCGAATTTTCCGCCTACCGAGAACGCCGAACTGGGAGCTTTGATTCCCATTCCCCAATTGGCAATGTCGATCATATGAGCTCCCCAATCCGTCATCAAGCCCCCGGCGTAGTCCCAATACCAGCGAAATGTAAAATGGAAACGGTTGGGATTGAACGGTCGTTTGGGAGCCGGCCCGAGCCAAAAGTCGTAATCAACCCCGGCGGGAGGTGGACCATCCGGCAACACGGGAGTTTCCCCTTTCCAATCCAGATAGGCCCAGGCGCGAACCAGGCGGATCCTGCCGAGTTTCCCGCTTTTCACATAGTCGATGGCCATTTGATAGTGGGTTGCGCTCCGTTGCTGTGTTCCCATTTGAACGACACGCCCATATTTTCTGGCGGCGTCCACCATGATCCGTCCTTCGGCAATCGTCAGGGAGAGCGGCTTCTCCACATAGACATCCTTGCCGGCTTCACAAGCAGCCACCGTCGGAAGGGCATGCCAATGATCGGGAGTCGACACGACGACAGCATCAAGATCTTTCAACTCGAGAACTTTGCGATAATCGCGAGCCATCAGTCCTGGTTTCTGAGAGGCCGGCTCGACAATCTCGCTAAGAATTTTCGCGATCTGCGAATCATCCACATCACAAAGCGCGATACACTCCACATTCTTGACTCGCAGGGAATCACGCAGATCGGCCCGTCCCATCCCCCCGCATCCAATTTGTGCAATCCGGATCCGGTCGTTGGCCCCTACGACTCTGGAAGCAGAGGAACGGGTCTGAGGCACAACAGGTTTTACCGTCAGAAGTGAGGAACCCGCCATCGCGCTTAAAGCCACCGAATTTTGAAGAAATTTGCGTCTCGATTTGTTTTTCATGAGAGCACTCTTTCAGCGTCGGCAGGGAATGTTGGGGTCCCCGCTCATCGCTATCGGCCATTCGGCCGCGATTTCATTTTTCCTGTGCCGTAGGGTAATCTCTTTCGCCATCGGTCGCAAGTCTGAATTCGGTAAATCCTTCCATGGCGCTACGGACGGCTGTCTTGACTTGTGATCGTTGATCGATTACGCTTCGAAGAGTGTTTTCAGCTTTTTCATTCCCATCCGTTCGCTTCCAGTAACGCAAGTCTCGAACCAGAGAAAACAAATGCTTTCCAAAGAAATCGCATTATTGGTTGGTGCTCAAGATCAACCGGGTGTCTTGTACCAGCTGACGAAAGTCATCGCGTCCCATCAAGTCAACATTCGCACCATTGAGATCGTTAGCCGCACTCAGGAGTCTGCCCAGATCTATCTGGAATTGCAGGATGTGGCCAATACCGGTCAGTTGATTACTGATTTAAAATCTGTTCCTGCAGTGCGATCCATTGAACAACCTGAAACACTACTTGAGATTTATGGGAAGCGGGTCATCATCATTGGAGGAGGCGCCCAAGTCGGTCAAGTCGCTTTGGGGGCCATTAGCGAGGCCGATCGTCATAACATTCGCGGTGAGCGGATTTCCGTGGACACGATTCCTTTGGTTGGCGAAGCAGAGCTGTCCGCCGCCGTGAGGGCGGTTGCTCGCCTGCCGAGAGCCCGCATCCTGGTGATGGCGGGCGCCCTGATGGGCGGGGAAATCGTCAATGCCGTAAACGAGGTTCGGCAAAAAGGGATCCTGGTAATTTCCCTGAATATGGCAGGGAGCGTTCCAGAAGCTGCGGACCTGGTGGTCAGCGATCCTGTCCAGGCTGGAGTGATGGCGGTTATGGCAATCGCCGACACTGCAAAATTTGACATTGCCCGGCAACGCCATCGCCGGTATTAGAAAATCCCGACCTACGACAAGAATGTTTCAAACCCGTTAACGTGAGGACGCAGGCTCCTCCATGGAGGGCCATGTGACGCAGTGCAGAGGGAGTCGAATCCTTTGTGGCGCATGGCTGGCCTTGAGTTGGCTTTTAACTCTATCCACCTCTCACGCCGCAGGCGCCCACCTCGATCCTGCAGAAGTCCTCGCTAAACTGCAAACCATCGAGTTCGATCAACAGCAATCGTTTCAAGTACGCGATCTCACCCTGCGTCGCGCCATGTTCAGTCTAAATTTCGAGCGTGGGGCGATCCTCTTCCTCAAACCGGTCGAAGGAGTCGTCACCGGCCTGTTGTTCCGTGGGCAGGGGACCATCGTTTTCCAGCCCCCCAACAAAATTGAGCGACAGCAGTTGAACTACTTTACCGGCTCCCCCATTTTGAATGAGCACTTCAACGAAGCCTTTCTCCGCTTTACAGACAACAGCTACGAAGAACTAATGTCTCTC
>JAXLQK010000060.1:0-35554 GCA_046331665.1 Terriglobia bacterium
TATATTGTAGTCCAGCCAATACATGAGCCAGATTGCCCCAATCAAAGAGAAGGGGACCGCCAGCATCACGATGCCCGTTTTTACGACCGAGCGAGTGTTCAAATAGAGCAAGGCAAAAATCAGAGCCAGGGTCACAGGGACAACCAGTTTCAACCGCTCGCGCACGCGAAGAATATTTTCATATTGTCCGCTCCAAATCAGGGAATAGCCAGTCGGGAGATGGACCTCTTTCTCGACGAGCGCTTTGGCCTGGCTGACATAGCCTCCGATATCGCTGGTCGCGATATCCACAAACACATACCCGGCGAGCAGGCCGTTTTCGTCACGAATCATGGAAGGGCCGGTAACCTGGCGGATGGTGGCGATTTGGGACAGTGGAATTTGGGCGCCTGCCGGTGTGCTGACCAGAATCTGGTTGATGCGGTCCAGGTTGTCTCTCAGTTCTCTGGGGTAACGAACGTTGACCGGGTAACGTGCCCGCCCCTGGATGGTTACGGTGACATTTTCGCCTCCGATGGCAGACATGATGACTGCCTGCGCATCCGCCACCGAAATCCCAAAGCGAGCCAGCTGGTCGCGGTTGAGATCAAAGTCCAGGAAGTAGCCTCCGGCCACCCGTTCCGCATAGACTGAGCGAGTCGTCGGAAGCTGTTTGAGAATCCCTTCCAGCCGGGCTCCGATTTGCTCGATTTCATGCAAGTCTTCTCCAAAAATCTTGATCCCCACCGGCGTTCGAATACCGGTAGTCAGCATGTCAATGCGGTTTTTGATGGGCATGGTCCAGGCATTGGTGACGCCGGGCATTTTCAGCTTCGCATCCATTTCGGCCACCAATTCTTCCCAGGAAAGGTGCTCCGGCCAAATCCGCCTCAATAACCAATTCTTCAGCCATTCGGGGGCCCTGTCCGAATACCATCGCGGTACGCTTCTCCATTCCGACATTGGCTTCAACAGGACCGTGGTTTCCATCATGGAGAGAGGAGCCGGATCGGTAGAAGTCTCTGCCCGGCCTGCTTTCCCAAAGACCAGGGTGACTTCGGGAAATTGCATCAGCATCTGGTCTTGTTTCTGGAGCAACGTTTGGGCTTGGGCAATGGAGATTCCTGGCAGAGTGGTGGGCATGTAAAGAAGGATTCCTTCATTTAACGGGGGCATGAATTCACTGCCCAGACGGGAATAGACAGGTATCGTCATGGCGACCAGGAGCGCGGAGATTAAGAGAGTGGACTTGGGATGCTTCAAGACCAGACGCGCGGCAGGCTCATACGCCTTGAAGAGCAGGCGGCTGATGGGATGCTTTTCTTCCTTATAGTACTTTCCGACCAGAACTCGATTGGCGATCCATGAAATCCATTTGGGGCGAAACGTGTAAAAATCCAGGCGGGTGAAAAGCATACGCATGGCCGGATCGAGTGTTAAAGCCAGAATGGCCGCAATCGCCATGGCAAAATTTTTGGTAAAGGCCAAAGGCTTGAACAGACGTCCTTCCTGGTCGACCAGGGTAAATACCGGCATGAACGCGACGGCAATCACCAGCAGGGAAAAGAACACCGAAGGCCCGACTTCTTTGAGAGCTTGAAGCCGGATTTCCAGATAGTCCCCCACCCGGCCTCCTTCAATCCACAATTCCAGTTTCTTATAGGCGTTTTCCACTTCAACAATGGCTCCGTCAACGAGCACGCCAATGGAAATGGCAATTCCTGCCAAAGACATGATGTTTGAGTTCAACCCCATCAGATACATGGGAATGAAGGAAAGGAGAACGGAAACCGGGATGGTCACAATGGGAACCAGGGCCGAGGGAATATGCCAGAGGAAGAGCAAAATCACCAGGCTGACGATGATCATCTCGATCACCAGCTCATGTTTGAGATTGGAAATGGAGCGCTCAATGAGTTCCGAACGGTCGTACGTCGTGACCCAGCGGACCCCGGAAGGAAGGGAGCTTTCCAGATCCTGCAGTTTGTCCTTCACGCGGCGGATGACACGATCCGCATTCTCGTTGTGGCGCAGGATGATGATGCCGCCGACCACGTCGCCTGCTCCGTTGAGGTCGACCAGGCCGCGGCGAATTTCCGGCCCCCGATCGATGCGTGCGATATCTTTAAGCAGAACCGGCGTGCCGCGCTCGTCGGTCTTCAGGACGATTTTTTCCAGGTCTTCAACTTTCTTCAGATAGCCCCTCCCGCGAACCATGGTTTCACGGCCTGAAAAATCGATCAGCCGTCCCCCGGTTTCCTCATTGGATTCGCGGATAGCCTCGGTGACCTTGGTGAGCGGGATATTGAGAGCCGCCAGCCGCGTTCTATCCACGATCACCTGAAATTGATTTTGAAATCCTCCAATCGAAGCGACTTCCGCGACCCCCGGGACTGACTGAAGTGCATAACGCAGTGTCCAGTCTTGAAACGATCTCAGTTCAGCCAGCGAATGTTTCCCGCTCTCATCGATGAGAGCATATTGATAGACCCATCCCACCCCTGTAGCATCCGGACCCAACTCCGTTTTCACCCCAGGGGGAAGCGAAGGGATCACCTTGCTCAGGTATTCCAGGACCCGGCTCCGGGCCCAGTAAATATCCGTCCCGTCCTCGAAAATCACGTAGACATAAGAAAATCCGAAATCGGAGAATCCGCGGATGCTCTTCACTTTCGGGGTCCCGAGCAAGGCCGCCGTGATGGGGTAAGTTACCTGGTCCTCGAGAATGTCCGGTGAGCGGTCCCAACGCGAGTAGACGATGACTTGAGTATCCGAGAGGTCCGGAATCGCGTCGATCGGCTGGTTCTTCAATGTCCAAATTCCCAGCGCGACCGCTGCCAGAGTCAACAGGATCACCAGGACCCGCTGTTTGGCGCTGAATTCGATGATCTTTTCAGTAATCATCGCAGTCCTCTTTCATGGTTGGTGGCGATGGGCATCGTGTTCGTTGGTTGAAATCGCCGCCTGAAGTCGTGATTCGGAATCCAGCATGAAATTGGCTTCGACCACCACCTGCTCGCCCGCAGCCAACCCTTCCTGAATCTCATAGAGATTTCTCATCTTGAGTCCGGTAGTTACCTCTCGTGGCACAAACTGGTTTGACCCCTTGGCGACGAACACAATGTTCCGTTCGCCCGTGGAAAGCACGGCGCTTTCAGGGACCACCAGCCCTTTCCCAAAGCTTCCTTTGATTTCCACGTCCGCATACATTTCCGGTTTCAGCAGATTTTGGGGGTTGGGAAACTCCAGGCGCACTTTGGCTGTGCGCGTCTTTTCGTCGAGCATTGGAAATAGATAGGAAACGCGCCCGTGCCATTTGCGACCCGGCAGGAACGACAAGCTCACTTCCGCGGGTTGCCCTTCCCGAACAAGTCCCAAACTGTCTTCGTAAACGTCGGCGATCACCCAGACAGAGGAAAGGTCAATGATGTCGTACAAGGCGTCGTTGGGAGAAACTTTAACTCCGTGAGAGGCCATCTTCTCTGTTACAAAACCACTCCAAGGAGAGAAGAATTGGAGGGCTTTCAGCGGCTGACGCGTTTTTTCGATCTGCTGGATTTCCCCTTCGCTCACGTCCAAGAGCACTAGGCGCTGGCGCGCTGAATCCACCAAGTCGGTTCCCGAGGCGATCATTTGCTGCTCGAGAGCGGGAGATTGGTCGCGCATCTTCAATGCCAGGATCAACTCCTTTTGGGTGGCCAGGAGTTCGGGAGAATAAATTGAGAAGAGGGGGTCTCCCTTCTTCACGAACTGACCCACAAAGTTGACAAAGGTATGCTCAATGTAGCCCTCGAATTTGGAGTGAATATGATGCAGGCGGGTCTCGTCCGCAGTGACCCTTCCCACCGTTCGAACGGTTTGCTCCAGGGGGATGACTTTGGCCGGCTCGGTTCTGATCCCGATGAGTTGCTGTTTCTCCGGGGTGATGACGACCGGTGCATAACCGGAGATACCGGGTTCCGGAGACGCTGCCGGAGAAGGCGACACGGATGCAGCGGCGGGGGTTGTCGGAACAGTCGAAGACTTCTCTTCAAAGGGGACCAATTTCATGCCGCAGATCTCGCAGTCTCCCGGCTTGTCCGAAATGAAATTAGGATGCATGGGGCAATGATATTTGAGACGCTTCTTTTCTGCGCTCGTCTCGGTTGGGTGCGAATGCGGCTTGTAAAAAATCCAGAGTCCTGTTCCCATCAACGCCACGGCGACTACGAATCCTGCGATAAAGTTCTTCATGGCTTGGCCTCTTGAGGTTTGTCTGAACTTAAATTCATGGCAACGGCCTCTTCCAGATTGGCCATCGCTTTGAGATATTCAGTCCGTTGTTCGTAATAGTCTTTTTCGTTTTCGAGGATCGCTCCAAAATTGGACAGCACGGTCAAAAAGTCAACTGCACCCGTTTCGTAACTCGTCAATGAAGATTCCAGTGCCAGTTGAGATTGGGGGAGCAGTCTCTGCTGATAAATCTCGAGAAGCGACTGCGCGGTTTGCGCGGCCAAAAATTGGTCGCGCACGCGATAGGAAAGCTCCAGCTCGGAGGCTCGGTAGGACCTCTGGGCCTCCGCCAACCGGTATGCCGACTCCTCCAGCCCGAGGCGCTGTTTTCTCCAATAAAAAATCGGGATGTTCATCTGGACTTTGAATTCCCACATGTCTTTGAGAACTCCCATGTTGTAATAGCCACCCATGACATCGAAGTCCGGGTAATACTCCCGCCGGGCCAACTGCACACGAAACTGCTTTTCGTCAATGAGGGCCCGCTGAGACTTGAGCCGGGGAGAGGACTCTTCCGCCAGGCGCTGCAGTTCCTGCATGCTACCCAAAGTGGGGCCTGCAAGTTTCCGTGGAGGGCGGCCCAAAGCTTCATCGGGAGCGCGGTTCAACAAAGTGTTGATTTCAGCTTTGAAGGACCCTTTCTTACGTTGCTCGAGAAGCAGCTTCTTATCGATCAAGGTGAGTTCGAGTTGAGCTTTGATCAGATCCTGCTGTGTCCCCCGGCCCAGGGAGTAACGGTTGTCGGCTGCTCTGGCCAGGCGCTGCAAGACTTCGCGATTGCGTTTGAGCAGGTCGATGCTTTCGTAAACATAGCCCAGCTCGTAATAGGCAATCTTTAACTGCTTGACCAAATACCGCTCCATGGTCTGCAGGTCCATGGCGGTCGATTCCGCTTCCTTGCGCGCAATGGTGGTCTTGAGCGTTCGCTTCCCGGGGTAGGGAAAGCCTTGAGAAAGTTGGAACCCGACGTTAGCCGTGGGTTCAACCCCCAATCCGGCTCCAGGGTAGGGATACCCATTGCTGATCCATCCCATGGTGATCCTGGGGTCGGGTAAAGAACCTTCTTGGGGAGGACGGGCTTGAAAAGCTTCGAGACGTTTCTTGGCTGCTCCCAGATCAGGATTGGAATGGAATAGTTCCTGAATGAGCTGATCGAGATTTAGTTCCGCTTCCTGCTCCGGAGTGGCGGTGGGCATGTGGAATGCCGCTGTCTCCGCTCGGGGGCCGGATAAGGGTGAAGACGGACTCAACGACTGGCCAAACGCGCAGGAACCGAGCAGGAATCCCAGCCAGATGACGAACCTTGGTTTCATTTTCGCTTCCTCGTTGCTCGAAGTCGGTAGGGTTATTTCTGTCGGTGCGAATGCGGGCGCAAACCAGAACGTGTCGCTAAGTCCCTACCGAAAGATGAGAATGGTTTGAAGAATTGAGGAAGGCTGAGACTAGATGCGCAGGATAGACAGAGCGGTGGCGTGGTGAAGCGGCAGTAAGTTGTCGAAACCCGGAGGCGAGGTGCCCACGTTGAGTGGTTTAGACAGGGAAGCGTGCCCCTCGGCGGAAGTAGCCAGGGGCTGGATCTTGACTTTTTCGTCGGGGGAGACCAGTGAAATTCCAGTTTCCAGGCGAGCGGCTTTCCGCATCAGGCTGGGGCAAATGCATCCTGGTGAGGTCTTGATTTCTGTGCATGGCTTGAAGTCTTTGAGGCAACAGCCGTGGCTCGGAGGAACTGCGGCCGCGGCCTGTGGTGCAGGAGTGGCGCAAATTTTCGTGCAAAAGGCTGTATACGGCGCGAGCAGATGGAGAGTAACCCAAAGGAAAAGCAGCTGAATTGTCAGGCTCTTCTTAAACATCGTTCCACCTACCCGATCTATCGCCATTATACTCCAGAGAGGTTAGAAGGAAAGTCTTAACTTGCCACAGCCCAGCGAAGCCCGGGCTGTGGATGGTCCAATAGGATTTCGGCTTCACCTTCGAAATTTGATGAAGTTCCAAGAACGAATCAATTCATATTTGGGCGGCCGATGAATAGAATGGCGTCCTTAATCATTGTCATGCCAGATAGGATGGTGCAGATATCGCTGGTTGATGTCTTCCCATTATGAATCTGGGATCCTTTTGTCTAATGTCGAAAGTTGAACCCAGTGTCGTGATTGGCACGAAGACGTTCGCAGACATGCACGCGGCGCATGTCAGCGCCACCCCTGTTGTGGAGTGCGGGAGCTTGCTCACGCTTTCAGTCATGCCAGCTTGTTGGCATCCTCTCCAACAGTCTTTCTTGAGACCCCAGGTAACGCTGCCGCGCAATCCCGGACTACTTAAATTAATCCCCTGCGGGGATTTCCTGGGGACAAATTGATCTTTGTGCGATCCGCGGTCTATTGTCCCCGCAGGGGACAAAGATGATTAGCCGTGGGTGAGCGCAGCAACACGGAGCGATACCCACGGTAAGTGTGTCGTTCTACGTCCAACCCCGGAGGGGTTGAAGGTCAGTCAAATTCTGCTCAAATTCCCTGCCAATAGGTTAATACTTGCGTTTTTTGATCAACATACTAATATATACAAGAACGACGCAGGGAAATTTATGCTCCGTAGGGGTTTAGCTACGGAGATCGGAAGTTGAAGGTTATTATTCATGAAAGTTTCTAACCCATTGTGGAAGGAAAAGCTTGGCAAGCAGATCCCTGAGGATTTGGGGCGGGAAATCGATATTTTCGAGACCGAAATTCTACTGCGCAAACAGGGCAAGCTGGAGGAGAAATTGTTTGCCGAAACACGGTTGCGCCGGGGAGTCTATGGCCAGCGCTATGATAACGGCCAGCGCCATAGCGGCAAAGAAGTACGGCAGTTGCAATATGCCGCGGATGTCCCGACCAAAGGACCGAGCACTCTCTGGGATGCACCGGGCATGCAGCGTATCAAGATCCCGTTTGGTGGGGTCCGGGCGAACCAGCTGGAAACGCTGGCTGATCTGGCGGAGGAATTCTCGGATGGGATCGTTCATGTCACCACGCGCCAGGATTTCCAATTGCACTTTGTCCACATTGAAAATACGCCAACCATTATGCGTCGCCTCGCTGCGGTGGGAATCACCACCCGGGAAGCCTGCGGGAACTCCGTTCGCAATGTGACGGCCTGCCCGTTTTCAGGCGTTTGCACGGACGAAGCTTTTGACGTGTCACCTTATGCCAAGGGCCTTTCTAAATTCCTTTTGGGCCATCCCGACTGCCAGGATTTCGGGCGCAAGTTCAAGCCTTCGTTCAGCGGCTGTTATCAGCATGCCTGTGGCCTGACGAGCATGCATGACCTGGGTCTGCTGGCGGTCACGCACGAGCAAGGCGGGGAAGTTCGTAAAGGGTTTAAAGTTTTTGTCGGCGGTGGTCTGGGGCCGGTTCCATATCAGGCCAAGATCTTTGACGAATTTCTGCCGGTCGAGGAATTGTTGCCGATAACCCAGGCGATTGCGCGCGTGTTTGCCCGCCTCGGTGAAAAGAAGAATCGCAATCGAGCCCGGCTCAAATTCCTCGTCCATGAAATGGGGATTGAGAAATTCCGTGATGTGGTGCTCGAAGAACGAAAAATCCTTCCCCATGACCCGCGTTGGACGGAGCTCTTCAAGCAGTCGGAAGAAGGCGTTCAACTGCCGGCGCTCACGAACGACTCTGCGAGCGCGCCGTCTTCTCCCGATTTCCGCCGTTGGCTGAATACCAACGTCAAGCCTCAGCGGCAGGACGGCTATTCGCTGGTCACCATCACCCTTCCGCTGGGCGACATCACATCAAGTCAATTGCGCGGGCTGGCTGACATCGTTCGCGAGTTCACGCCCGACACCATTCGAACGTCTGTGGAACAGAATTTTGTCATGCGCTGGGTTGGCCAAAAAGAGCTGCCGCGTCTGTATTTGGCGCTTGATAAAATTGGGCTGGCCGCACCTGGGGCGGGAGCCATTGTGGATGTGGTGGCCTGTCCCGGGACGGACACCTGCAAATTGGGAATTTCGTCCTCGCGAGGTCTGGCGGCTGAGTTGCGCAACCGGCTCGGGCAGCAAAGCTTTAAAATGGATGAAGCCATTCAAAACCTGCATATCAAGATCAGCGGATGCTTCAACAGCTGCGGCCAGCATCACATCTCTGATCTCGGGTTCTATGGCGTCAGCCGGAAGATTGCCGGGTACACCGTGCCGCATTTTCAGGTGGTGCTGGGAGGCGAATGGACCAACAACGCGGCCTCGTACGGATTGCCGATGGTAGCGATCCCCTCCAAGAATATCCCGGAAGCTGTCAGCCGCATCTGCGAGTACTTCGTCAGCCGCCGCGAAAAGGCGGAACTTTTTAAGGATTTCATCAAGCGAGTCGGGAAGGCAGAGATTCGCACCTTGCTCGACGACTTGTCGCGCTTGCCGGGGGATCAGACGGATCGAACCTACTTCAGCGATTGGGGCGACCCTCGGGAATACAGCGTCGAAGACATCGCCAAAGGGGAATGCGCCGGAGAAGTCGTCTCCTCGGTTGAATTTGACCTGGCTGGGGCCGAGCGTGAAGTTTTTGAGGCCCAGTTGCTGCTGGAGCAGGGAAAGATTGAGGCGGCGGGTAAACTGGCTTACGATGCCATGGTCCATGCCGCGAAGGCCCTCATTCGTTACGAGTTTCTGGATATCCGGGAGGATAGCGATGAGATCGTGAAGGAGTTTCGCCGCTTGTTTTACGATACGGAGCGCTTTTTCGATCCCATCTTTGGCGGAAGATTTGCCCATTATCTCTTCGGTGCTCACGAGAAGAAAGGGTATTCCGCCAGCGAAGAGGTTTCCCACCAGCTCATCGAAGAGGCCCAATTGTTCATTGAAGCGTCACACAACTGCTATGCACGCATCGGGTCACTCTCGACCCAAGCCAATACGAGGTAAAGCCAATTCGCATGGATCTGCAACATATCAATCTCAAACTTTTCTTCGAACCGGTTTCGAACCTCGATCTCTGGGAAGTTGTTCCTGTATTTCACCGCTGGATCCAGGAGGGAATCTGGGGGGAGCTCCTGGTAGACGTCGCCGACTACCGACACGTTCCGGGAGGACCTGGCATCGTCTTGATTGGACATCAAGCTGACTACAGCGTCGACAACACCGATCAGCATTTGGGTTTTCGTTACAATCGAAAAGCGCCAGTGCAGGGAAGCAATCGCGAACGTCTGGGTCAGGCGTTTTACGCGGCGCTGAGAGCCTGCCAGCAGCTCGAGACCGAGCCTGCCTTCAATGGGCAACTTCGCTTTGTCGGGAATGAGATCAAGCTGAGTATCAACGATCGCCTTCTGGTTCCGAATGTGCCTGCGAGCTATGAGGCGATCGAACCGGAAATCAAGGCGTTCTTAACCGATTTGCTGGACGGTGCCGCCGTGACACTACAGCGCGAGAGCCATCCAAGAAATCTCTTTGGGTTTGCCATCAAGACCTCTCAGCGCTATACGACCAGCGCCTTACTTGACCAGCTCGAAGTGAAGGTTTCCTGACCGTTGCTGCCCCATTTCCGGAATCTGGAAAAGGCTTTTCTCCGAATCGCCCTACAAAACCAGTTGCCGCGCCTTCCCTCTGAGGGCCTCCCCGAAAACAAAAAAGCCAAGGGGCAAACCCCTTGGCTTTCTAAATAGCTCTATTAATGGATCCCGCTCTCGATCTCTTATTGGGCGGGCTTCTTCAAATCGTCGGCAGCCTTCTGGATGACAGCGTCAATACCATCCAGGCTATTATTGTTCTTGGACTTGTAGAGCCGTTCAAGCTCGGTCCGAGCCTGCTTTTCAGTGGCTCCCTTGAGTGCCACAGACTTGGCCAGTGCGTCGATCCCCTTGTCACGTAATTCCGGAAACTTCTTTTCATCTTCGCCCTGCTTGACCTTCAGCTCGGCCAATTTCTTTTCCTTCTCGTCCTTGGCCGCCGGGTCGGAAACCGACTGCAATTCCGTCTGCAAACTATTGATATTCGTCACCAGATCGTTCAACTCTTTGGCCGTACCCCTGGCCATAAAGGTATAGGCAATACCGAGCCGGTAAAAATCGATTGGATTCGTGCGCGAAAGATTGGTGGCGAGAGTATACTGCTCGACGGACTTGGGGTAATCCTTCTTATTGAGAAAGATTAGACCAGTCGATGAATAGACGCTTGCCAGCAGGCGATTCTTCTCAGTGGTCCATTGCTCATCCGACATGGGACTGCCCGCCGGTTTCTGAAGGGCATTGATTTCGACCACCGCTCTCTGGGCATAGCCTTGGGCTTTATCCAGTTGTTCGTTTCTCGCGGCCTCATCTGTAGGCAGGCGCTCGGGCAGGATGCTTGCCAAGGTGAGGAGGGAAGGCAGATCTTTCGGGTCGATGGCCAGAAGCTTCTCCCCGCTTTCCACGGTTTTCTCAAAATTATTCTGCTGTTGATAGGCTCCCATCAGCCGCTGAAGAACGAATTTCTTGGTGTTGTTATCTGCCTGGGGGAATTCCGCCAGAAATTTCTCACCCACCTCAATTACTTTGGCAGGGTTGCCCTGACGGCTGTGGCTGTCAATCAACATCTGATAGGCATAGAGCTTAAATTCGGAGTCCGGGAAATCGGTGAGGAATTTTGTGGCGAGATCCACTTTGGTAGCCGGGGTTAGCTCTTTATAAACAGCCATGTAGGCATCATATTCCGCCTGGGTCTTGGCTTGCGGCTGCTTTTGTTCTTGAGCACCGAGGTAGAGGCCCGCACTGGTCAGGATGACCAGAATAAGCGCAGGCACGATGAATTTCCGAGAGCCTTTCATGATGTTCTGCCTCCTTGAGAATCAGACCCGGTCACGCGGGGTTTTGTCGTCAGATGTTTTTAATCCTGCTGCCTTGAAAGGCCTAATAGGACAAAAGATAGCACTTATGATGAAACCCCAAAAGCAATTGCAACAACCTCAAGACTTTTTCCGAGCTTTCGAGCTTTTCAAAGGTCATGAGTGTAAACCAAGGAGAATTCGAACGCAAGAGTAGATTCATCTTTCAGGCACAAAATTGAAATTGCTTCAGTTTGGGCTATATTATTGACATCGCTACGATATTTCAACCTCTATCCCTCTCAAAATTGAAAATCTCCAGGCGCTTTCCAGTGAGGAAAGCGGTCGAAAATAAGCACAATTTGGATTTGGAGGAAATGGAGTTCGAACGCTGTTTTACGAGGTATTGATGGAGAGACACGTTCTAATGATCAGTGGACGAGATTGGAAGAGATTGCGAAAATAGGGCGGCCTTGATTTCATGGTGGTTCAAAGGAGTTGCCGCCGGGGAAAAGTATGACGGAACGACTCTATTATTATGATAGTTATCTGAAATCGTTCGCTGCGAAACCGCTTTCTTCGACTTCCATGGCAGGAGGCGTCGGGGTGGTCCTCGATGAAACCGCTTTTTACCCAACCTCGGGGGGACAGCCCCATGATCTGGGGCGGCTCGGAGATCGGGACGTCCTCGACGTCTTCGAGGACGAGCAGGGGAATGTGGTTCACCTGCTGGAGCAGGAGATCCGCGTTGACCAGCCCGTCGGACAAATCCATTGGGACCGGCGCTACGATCATATGCAGCAGCATACTGGTCAACATCTGTTGTCTCAGGCTTTTTTGAGAACCTCCCGGCATAACACGGTCAGTTTTCATCTGGGCAGTGACTACGCCACCATTGATCTGGATTCGGAAATGGTCCCCGTCTCGCAATTGGATCTGGCGGAGAAACTGGTGAATCAAGTGATTGCCGAGAATCGGCCAGTCACCAGCCGGATCGTCCTGCGCGAGGAAGCGGATGAGTTGGGCCTCCGTAAACAGAGCGAACGAGAAGGGCCCTTGCGCATCGTGACCATCGAAGACTTCGATGTCTCGGCGTGCGGAGGGACGCATGTGCGGCAGACGGCTGAGGTTGGCGGCGTCGCCATTCGCAAGACCGAACGAGTCAATCGCCAGCTCCGGATTGAATTTGTCTGCGGGCATCGCATCATTCAATCGCACCGGGCAGACCTGGCTCATTTGACCGCGATTGCCCGTCAACTATCGGTTGGCCTGCCAGAAGCCCCCCAGCGGATCGAAAAACAGATCCAGGAAACCAAAAATCTCCAAAGACAATTGCGCGAAAAAAATAAGTTGCTGGCCGGATATCTGGCAAGGGAACTGTATGCACAGGCTCGGGATTTCCGGGGGTTCAAATTGGTCCGGCATATGTTTGAAGAGGAAGACATGGACTTTCTAAAGCTCGTCCAGCAGGCTCTTCTGGAACAGGGCCCGTGCATCACCCTGTTGGGCTGCCGCCGCCAGGGACAAGCCAGCCTGATTTTCTCCCAATCAGAATCATCGCCCCTTGATCTGCGGGAGCTGATCGCCGAAGCCAGCCGACGAATCGAAGGGAAAGGCGGCGGCGTGAGACATCTGGTTCAGGGGGGCGGAAAGAATCCAGACCAATTGGAGGCTGCGCTCCTGGCGGCTGAAGAAAAAATCCTTGCTTGACGGTCCATCAAAACCGGACCCAACACTCACTTGTGGAGCTGAGTTCAATGGTGAAAAAAACTCTCTTCCTTTTCACGGGCGGGACCATTTCCATGAAAATCGATCCCGAACTGGGAGTGGCGGTCCCGGTTCTCTCGGGCGAGGAAATACTCTCCTTTGTACCCGGGCTCGACCAGCTATGCGAATTTGAAATCCTCGATTTCTCCCGTCTTCCCGGTCCTCACATGACCCCCGAAAAAATGGTGGAACTCTCTGACTTGCTCAATCAACAGCTTGCTCGTAAGGACGTGCAAGGGGCCGTGATCACGCATGGGACCGATACCTTGGAAGAGACGGCATTCCTGCTGGATTTGCGCCTGCAAATCTCGAAGCCGGTAGCCATCGTCGGCGCCATGCGCAACAGTTCTGAATTGGGATGGGATGGTCCTGCCAACCTGAAGGCGGCAGTGCGTGTGGTGCTGGAAGGAAAGCCGGCTCTGCAGGGAATTCTTATTGTCATGAATGAGCAAATCCTGGCGGCCTCCGAAGCCACCAAGACCCATGCCGAGTCTGTGAACACTTTCCAGAGTCCGAACTTCGGCCCGCTGGGGATGATCGATAAAGACCGGATTGTCTGGATGCGGCAGATTGCCCGCAGGCAAACTTTTCGCGCTGGACCGATTGAATCCCGTGTCGATCTGGTGAAGATGGTTGCAGGAAGCGACGACCGGCTCATTCAAATGATTCTCGAAAAGGGGACGAAGGGATTGGTCATTGAGGGAACAGGCCGCGGCAATGTTCCCCCTCCGGTTCTGCCGGGGATTCAATCGGCCATCGACCAGGGAATTCCAGTGGTCATCGCTACCCGCTGTCAGGCCGGCCGGGTCTTGGACACCTATGGGTATGAAGGAGGCGGACGGGATCTGCGCCGGCGCGGAGCGATCTTTGCCGGATTTCTCCCCGGACAAAAAGCCCGAATCAAACTCATGGTTGTGCTGGGACAGGTGCAGGAACTGGCGGAGGTGAAGCGTTTGATGGAAGAGGGAGCGTATTAAATGTCGATTGACGATTGCCGATTGTCGATTGCGAAATCTGGTCTAAGGTCGAAGGTCGAAGGTCGAAAGTCAAAAATCAAATAAGAAATAGCCATTCGCAAAAACAAAATAACAAATGAGAACTGACCGATGACAAATGTCAAATCGTGGCAGTCGAAAGGCACAAGGTCAAAAGTCGAAAGTCAGAACTCCGCAATCTGAACTTCTTGGTTCATTGCCAACATTAGTCATTCGCCATTCGGTATTCGTCATTCACATTTGACCTTGGACTTTAGACGTTTGACTTTAGACCTTCAAACCCAGACCTTTGACTTTCGACTTTTAAAATCCGCGATCGACAATCGGCAATCGTCAATCCCCCTCACGCCAGCAGTTTCTCAACGACATTCCCATGCACATCCGTCAGCCGGAAGTCTCTCCCCTGGAAGTGATACGTCAATTTCTTGTGGTCCAATCCCATTAAATAAAGAATGGTGGCGTGCAAATCGTGCACGTGCACAGGGTCTTCAACGATGTTGTAGCCAAACTCGTCGGTTTGGCCGATGGTAATTCCAGGTTTGATGCCTCCGCCGGCCAACCAGAGGCTGAATGCTTTGGCGTGATGGTCTCGTCCCAGGAATTTGGAGCCATCGCGCTCTTCATTCATCGGTGTTCGTCCAAATTCTCCTCCCCAGACCACCAAGGTTGATTCCAGCAGTCCGCGCTGTTTGAGATCACGAATGAGTGCGGCCGCCGCCTGATCGGTCTGCCGGCAGAGTTGTTGGAGTCCGGTGACAATGTCCTTATTCTGGATCTCCCCGTGATGGTCCCAACCACGGTGATAGAGCTGGACGAAACGGACGCCGCGCTCCACCAATCGGCGCGCCAGCAGACAGTTGTTAGCAAACGTCGCTCTGCCAGGCTCGGTGCCGTACATTTCATGGATCGCGCGGGGCTCTTTGGAGATCTCCATCAATTCTGGAACGCTGGATTGCATTCGATAAGAAAGCTCATAGGAATCAATCCGGGCCTGGATGGCGGGGTCTCCGGTTTCGGAAAGGGTCAGGCGATTCAATTGCCGCAAGGTGTCGAGGGAGCGCCGGCGGTCGGCGGAATTCATCCCATCGGGGTTGGAAAGAAAAAGGACTGGATCCCCTTTCGAGCGGAATTCGACGCCCTGGTAGGTGGCGGGCAGGAATCCACTTCCCCAGCACGCTTTGCCACCATCTGGATTGTTCTCCCCTGAAAGCAGAACCACAAATCCGGGAAGATCGGCATTTTCACTGCCGATGCCGTAAGTCAGCCAGGCCCCCATGCTGGGTCGGCCCGGAAGCTGGGAGCCCGTATTCAGGAAAATCTGGGCAGGGGCGTGATTGAACTGATCGGTATACATAGACCGCACGACTGCAATCTCATCCGTGATCGTGCTGAGGTGCGGCAGCAGGCTTGAGACCTCCGTGCCGGATTGCCCGTAGCGCCGAAAAGTATGAGGCGACCCCAATAGCTTCGGGCTTCCCTTAATGAACGCAAACCGCTCACCCTTGACGAATTCATCCGGAATCTTCTGCCCGTTCAGCTCTTGCAGTTTCGGTTTATAGTCCAACAGATCCAACTGAGAGGGTGCTCCCGCCATGAAGAGGTAAATGACGCTTGTGGCCTTGGGAGCGAAATGAGGCGGCCTGGGCGCCAGCGGATTGACAGACGGCGCCGAACTTTCCGGAGTGCCTCCCAGAAGCTCTCGCTGGATCAAAGAAAAGAGAGCCATGCTTCCGACGCTAAAGCCTGCATTTTGGAAAAAATGCCGGCGCGTCATTTTTCTCAATATTGTTGAATGGAGGTTCATGAAGCCATTAGTCCTTGGTTAAAGTGACGTCCATATTCAAGAGTACATTGGAAACAACGGTCAACGCCGCTAACGAGGCAAGATCGGAATGTTCTCCGGTTGCTGCAGCAATTCCTGTGAGCCGGCCCGCTGCCGGCAAATCCTGCCGGTAGCGGCTCAATTCCTGCTGGTATAAGCCAACGAGTGTATCGACCGCCGCCTTGTCCGGCTCTCGAGCAGTGCAAAGCCTGTACCCATATTCGATTTGAGAACGCAGTTCGTGTTTACCGGATTCTCTTCTGACGCGTTTGGCCATGGCCCGGGCGGCATCGAAAAACGCCGGGTCATTTAACGAGGTCAGTGCCTGCAGGGGCGTGCTGGTTCGAATACGCCGCACGGTGCAGAATTCCCGGCTTGTGGCGTCGTAAGTGATGAAACTGGGGTAGGGAACTGTCCGTCTCCAGAAAGTGTAGATCCCGCGCCGGTAACGGTTTGCATCTTCCTCAGTCACCCATTTGTCCGCATTGTAGGGAAGGGACCAGATCCCTTCAGGCTGATACGGAAAAACACTCGGGCCGCCCACTTTCTCATTGAGCAATCCGCTGGAGGCGAGAGCTGTGTCACGGATCATTTCCGCTTCCAATCGAAAGCGGGGGCCTCGCGCGAGAAGTTTGTTGCCGGGATCCTTCTCCAGCAATTCCGGAGTGACTCGTGACGTTTGCCGGTAAGTGGCCGAGCTCACCATGGTCCGGAGAATGGCTTTCTGACTCCAGCCCTGCCGGACAAATTCCGTCGCCAGCCAATCCAGCAATTCCGGATGCGTTGGCCTCTCGCCTTTCGTGCCGAAGTCTTCGTCGGTTTCCACGATCCCGCGTCCAAAAAGCTGTTCCCAGAGACGATTGACGGTGACTCTGGCCACCAGCGGATTGTTTTCATCCACCAGCCAGTGAGCCAACTGGAGCCGATTCAGCGGCCCATTGGTTGCGGAAGGATGGAGAGAGGCTGGAAATCCGGCTTCGACTTTTTCTCCCTTGCTCAAATAGGCGCCTTTGATGCGCATAGTGGTGGACGGAATTTCGGTCGACGTTTTTTCCCGCATGACGAGTGCTGTGACGGGAAGGGTTTCTCCGAGGCCTTGCTTCGAACGAGCCAGTTGCTCCTGCTCCTGCTGGAGCAGTGAGTGATCGAGCGATAGTAGGCTGATAGCTGATCTTTCTGAGCCGGAGAGCGTTGTTCCCGGGGCACTGCCAGCAGTTCTCTAATCTCGTTCGGAAACGGCTCGGCGGCCGGGGCCGAAGTCTCTGTCGAGGCAGAGAGACGGAAACGGCCGATGGCGGCGAAGTCGGAAGGATACTGGTGTTCCAGTGTCAAAATCAAAGCGGCACCGGCGGCTCCAGTGATTGGCGAGCGGGTGCGGAAGAGGGCGGCGTGCGATTTTCCAGTTTGCGGTGCGACCGCCTAACCGTTATCGGATCCAGGATCGAGGGCGCTGGCAATGGAAAATCCGGAGGGCGAGAAATCAGCTTCAGCCTTTGCGATCGGGATGGGGCGATTGGGTTTGCCCGGTTCGGCAAGATCGGCCTTGAAAGCGGTCAGCACAAAATTTCCATTCCGGTGAAGTCCGGGTCCCAGTTCTGGAAGCCCATAATCTGAGAGCGCTTCAAGCTGAAGACTCTGAATCCCTTGCAATGGGAGCGGGATGACCAAGGTGTAGTTGATGCGTTCTGACCAGGTGGCGACGCGCAGAGAATGATTCTCCCCCTTCCACCAGGTGGCACTGCCGCTGAAGGTGAATTGAGAAGGCTCCAGGAGATGCCAAACTGCTTGCCGGGAGACCTCTTCCTTCTCCCAGCCTTCCTGCGCGGTATCCAGCGCCGCGGTCTGCGTCTTCAGCACGGCTTCAAGCCGTGCGATTTCCTGATTGAGTTGTTGGCGGCGGAGGTCTTTGGCCGGGTCGGGCAGTTCCAAAATTGGTTCGATCAGCTTCACGTGGCTGGTTCCCACTCCATCCAGGCGATAGTCAGAATTTTCAAAGAAGGCAAACAGCCGATAGTAGTCTTTCTGCGTGAACGGATCATATTTGTGATTGTGGCATTGCGCACAGCCCAGGGTCGTTCCCAGCCAGACGCTGGCCGTGGTGTTCACGCGATCGACAATTTGCATCCAGCGGGCTTCTTCCTTGTCCACCCGGCCTTCTTCATTCGTCATGGTGTTGCGGTGAAAACCGGTCGCAATCTTTTGTTCAATGGTAGCCTCGGGCAGGAGATCTCCGGCAATCTGCTCGATCGTAAATTCGGTGAAGGGCATGTCCTGGTTCAAGGCGTTGATGACCCAGTCCCGATAGGTCCACATGGTTCGGCGGGAGTCCTTTTCGAATCCATTGGTGTCGGCATAGCGTGCCAGATCCAGCCACGGCCGGGCCCAGTTCCCCGTAATGCGGAGAAGCGAGCAGGCGGTCGACCACCTTGTCGTAAGCTTCCGGGCTGTGATCGGCCAGGAAGGCGTCAATCTCCTGAATCGTGGGGGGAAGGCCAGCCAGATCCAGCGAGACCCGGCGCAACAGCACTTCTTTCGCCGCTTCTGGGGAAGGCTCCAGCCCTTCCTTTTCTAGCTTCTCCAGCACAAAATAGTCGATGGGATTGCGCGTCCAGGAAGCTTTCTTGACGGCCGGAAGCTCGGGCCTCGCCGGTTTCTGGTAAGCCCAGTGGATGGCCAGCCTGGCATCCTTTGCGGAGGCCTCGTCGGGCCAGGGAGCCTTTGATCAATCCACTGGCGCAGGATTTGATCTGCTCCTCTTTCAACGGCTCCCCATCGAGCGGCATGCGTTTCTGTCGCCCTCGCCCAGGACCCGCTGGATCAAAAAGCTCTCGGAGCTCTTGCCCGGAATCAGGACCTTGCCGGAGATCCCGCCTTGCATGGCGAGCGGCTTGGAATCCAGGCGAAGCTGTCCCATGCGCACGGTCGCGCCGTGACAGCGAATGCACGACGCTGTAAAGATGGGCTGAACCTGTTTGACAAAATCGATCGTTCCCGATGATGTGTCCGCCTCAGCCGCCAGCGGTAGGGAAGAGCAGATTGCAAAGCTGAACCATCCAATCAGGGAACAGAGTGTCAGAAAATAGAATCTATTGATTGATCTCATGAATCTTGTTAAGAATCCCTTGCACTGAAGAATAAATTGATTCAAATCGTTGCCGCGCACCCTCATTATGATCGAAACTTGGCAGAATTGACAGCGCCGCAGCGAGTGAGCCGGGGCGAAAGATGATGACATTTTACCAATACATGGACAAAGACTAATGCGAGAGGGAGGAGTCTCATGTTGAATCTTGTGGTACTGGACGGCTATGCCTTGAACCCGGGGGACCTATCCTGGGAGGCTTTGGAAAAATTGGTGAAGGTGACGGTGTATGAGCGGACTCCCCCTGAGCTGGTGGTCGAACGATGTCAAGGGGCGGAACTGATACTGACGAACAAGACTCCGGTCACTGCGGCTTCGATTGCCCAGTTGAGCGCTCTCCGTTATGTGGGCGTGTTGGCCACTGGCTACAATATTGTTGACGTGCAGGCGGCCAAGGCCCGGCAGATTCCCGTAGCCAATATCCCGACTTACGGCACAGCCTCGGTTGCTCAGTTTACCTTTGCCTTGCTGTTGGAGCTTTGCCATAACGTGCGCCTGCACAGCGATGCCGTGCGCTCCGGGGCCTGGTCACGCAGTATCGATTGGTGCTTCTGGCTTTCCCCCTTGATGGAGCTTTCCGGCAAGGTCATGGGCATCGTCGGATTTGGCCGCATTGGCAAAGAAGTCGCAAAGATTGCGGACGCCTTTGGCATGTCAATCCTGGCCTCAGATACGTTTCGAAGCGATCCTCCCCCGCTCAGGAGTTTTTTCCTGGGTGTCGGTTGAAGAGCTCTTGAAAAAATCTGATGTCGTCAGCCTGCATTGCCCGTTATTCCCGGAGACAGAGGGCCTGATAAACACAGAACGGCTCAAGCTGATGAAGCGTTCGGCTTTCCTGATCAATGCCTCACGCGGACCTCTGGTCAAAGACCAGGATCTTGCCAACGCGCTGAATGACGGAGTGATTGCGGGTGCCGCGCTTGATGTCTTGTCCGTTGAACCGCCACAGGAAAAAAATCCCCTGCTTTCCGCCAGAAACTGCCTCGTCACCCCCCATATCGCCTGGGCAACGCTTGAAGCCTGCTCCCGGCTCATGGCCATAGCCGTTTCCAATGTGGCTGCCTATCTGCAAGGGGAAACCGCAAAACGTGGTGAATCCGTAACCTTTTCATCATTGTCGCTGACCGGGTGGCTTCTTCCCGAAAGAAGGAGCCATCTGGACGCCAACTTTACCGAATCCCTATGTTGTTTTGTTTGGTGGAGCGGGCACTCAGTGCGCGCTTAATGGTCGCTCGTGGGCAATCTCGATCAGCCGCGCGGCATCAGGCGGCGGTCTGTGACCGCCGAATCCCATGTGGTTGGTTTGATCATGCCAGGTCGGCGCTCATGGAGCGCCGTTACAACAAGCAAATTCTGTAGCGGTGATCTGTGACCAGGCTTGTCCAAATTAGTTTTTGGTTTTCGCAATATTGGTTGGATAGGGCGGTCGGGTCAGGGGATTGGCTGGGCCGCAAAGAATCCGCTGGTACGCTGGGCCGTGCTGTAGACGCGGGAGACGGCGATAATTGGCCTTCCATCGAGAGATTGAATTTCGACGGGGCCATAATTTGCCGTGGAGCCAATAAACTGAATGAGATTTTCTGACGACACACTGCCTTGCGCGGGAATCGTGACAGTGCGGGTTCCGACGATTTGTCCGTTCTCTGTATCCGCTCCCTGGCGGGCGACAAACTGGACATCCACTGCCTTGTCATTGGGATTGACCACCGCCATCGTCGACTGAAAGTTCAGGGCTGAAGAGGACTTCAGCAGTAGATGCGGATCGCCATGACTGACGCTCACCTCAATGCTCGGATCATTGGTGAGATTGTCGATCTGCGTGGCGAAGGCTTTCATCGGTTGGTTCGAGGTGATTTTGAGATAGCCCTGTTTCTGCGTCACCCCGGAACTGCTGGATCCGGTCATGACATAGCGAATGATATTGTTGATTTGCACCAGGCCCAGCGGCCCCACTTGAATGGCTGTCGAGGTGCTCCCCATCAATTTCCCATCTCCTCCGAGCAAACTGATTTGCACCGCGGCTGTTTCTGTCCCCAGGTTGTTCAACCCGAGATTCGTTCGGAAAGTGTCGGTATCGATGACAAAAGGAATAATCTCGCTCAAAGTACCGGAATCCCGTGAAATGGAAGGGAAGAATCCGCTGGTTCCCTTATTTAATCCCGACACCTGGGAAACGGCGGTCAAGGCGGCTCCATTGTCTGAATGAATCTCAATCGGACCGAAGCTGTCCGCCAGGGACAGAGACTCGAGAATATTGTCGAACGCCAGATGACCGTTCGAACCCAGAGGAAGATTGCGCAGAGGGGTTCCTTGCGGTTGACCATTTTCACGGTTTAAAGAGGTAATCGTCACATTCGTGGAGTAGGGCGACAGGTTGACGATGGAGAGATTCGACTGAAACGGGCCTGTGTTGGCCGAAGACAGCAGGATCAACTGGCTGGAGCCGCTCCGCACGCCATCCAGCACACTGGCGTCTTCCGTCAAGTTATCGATCAGCGAGAGATAGGCCTGAATCGGCTGATCGGATTCAAGCACCAGAGAGGCTTCGCGCCCGGTGAGGGCCGACACTCCTTCGAGTTCGCGCAGGATACTGTTCTTTTGAACGTAGCCATTGGCTGGAACCGGAAACGCTTTAAGCTGATTCAAGAGCAGGCCATTTTTGTCCAGCTCCATGACCCACACACTGGCGGGGACAGGATTAGGATTATTGATTCCCAAGTTTGATCGATAGGTGAGCGTATCCTTCGCCACAGGAATTCGCAGGGCGCTGGCCGAGACGCGGGGAGTATCCAGTGTCAGATAAGTGAATCCCCCCGGCAGGATAGTGGCTGGGGCATCCGGATTGGCGATGGTCACCGAGGCTGTTCCTGCCGCTCCCGCCGGTGTGGTCGCGGTAATGAGGGATGAACTGACAAAGACCACATTGGCGGCTTTTGAGGCTCCAATCTTCACTGCAACGCCAGGCTGGAAATTTGTTCCGCTGATGGCAATGTCCGTATTTCCCAGCGTGGATCCTGTAGCCGGAGAGATGTTCTGGACGTTGGGCACGAGCGGGATGGTGCTCAGAGTCGTGTCCACGGTTCCATTGCCATTCGTCGCGTCAGAAAAAAATTGCTGCCAGCGTTGCCGGATGGCAGTGATCTTGTCGAGATCAGCTTGGGGAGGCGTTGTTCCTTGAGGGATGAGCAAAATGAAGCCCTGATGAAAGACCTTGGGAGCCAGGCTGGCATCAGGCACGCGCGGCCCTTCGGCCACCATGACGTCGTCGATCATGAACGTCTGACGAGTTCCCCGAAACGTCACACCGAGAGCGGGCGGACTGGCGCTAGTCTGTGAAGTTCCCGAAACGTCCGATACATAAAAGAGCGGCCCCACTGCGTTGGGATCCAGAAATCCCATCAGATACTGATCCAGAGGACCATAGCGGTCGGTGGCGGCCGTGGTGGTAAAAGTGCCGTCGCCGTTGTCGCGAATCTCATTACCCTCCATCACCGAAGCGCCGGAATTAAAGAAGAAACTCCAATGCTGTTCATCCCGACCCAGCAAGGCTCCGCTCTTCTCGAGTCCGAGGCGGACATAAGACAGCCAACGGTGTCCCGTCTCATGGCCCAGCAAATTGATGGTCGAGTTCGTTCCCAGGAAGACCGCATCCGGGTCATCGGGATAAGCGCTTAATTGGTTCATGGCCAGAAAACTGAGGAGTCCACCGGAACTCCCAAACTGACTGCTGAAATCGAAAATCCCCAAGCCGATCCCGGAGACGTCGTTTTTGATATTTTCTTCAAAGGCAAATTCATTGCTGCCCAGTTCCCACGGGAAATTCGTGTACATCACCAGTTGATCGTAATTGTCAGGATGTGTTTTATAGAAGGCCTTGCTCACCGCCGAGAGGTCGACTTCCGTTTGCACCGAATAACGCTCCGCGCTGGGACCTGAAAGCACGCTCCCCTCCTGAGCGGAGAGGTCAATAATGTCCAACGGTAAGAGTTGGTTCCCGCCCGACCATCCGGCAATTCCTTTGGTGGTGGTTACCTGACCGAAGATAAACTCGATGCTTCCATCGGGGTAGAGGCTTACCTGGAAGGTATTCTCTTTAAAGGTATTCCACTCCCGAACGGCGCTCCAGGTGATCGTGACGCGGTCTGAAAGCTGATTGACATAGATGCCGCCGATTCCTGTGGACGGGTCCAGGTCCGTCAGGAAGGGGGCAATGCGCGGCGGCCCGTCATTCAAACGCCCCAAATCCCTGTCTGTCGAATCGGCGTCTCCATGGATGAAGGTGATATTCCCATCGGAATTGATAAAGACACTGGAATACAGTCCACCGAAGAAGGGAAAGTGAAACGTTCCATTGAACACGACTTCCCGGGTGTCGTCATCGGCCAGCTTCAAAAGAGTTCCCATGTTGGTACTGATCTCGGCCTGCCGAATGGAGACCCGGTAGCTCCCTGTCACCGCCACTGGAGCCAGACGGATGGCTTTTCCCTTGAGATCAAAGAAATTGAAAGGGGTCACCATCGTGCCGTCATCTTCAATCACGGCAATATTATTAATGTCCTGAGTGGAGCCGAGGCGCGCGAGTAGAGCCGTCCGTTTGGAGAGAGCCTCGCGGACGAGGCGCATGTCTTTGTATTTACGCAGGTCGTCTTTCACACGACCCGGATAGGTCCCGCAAAAGAATTGGTCTTTGGGCTGGGAGGTAGCTTCAGAACGGGCCTGGGCGGGCGAAGCTGTTACAGACCAGATCAAGCAGAACAGCAGCAATCCACGAATCATGGGTTCCGGGTCAACCTGGGAGTTTCGTCAACGGGGGTCAATTCATCCCCCGAAGACTCTTCGGAAGACGGGGCTTTTCTGTTCAGTTTTGGCCGAATATTGTCGGATTCCGGGTCCGGGCCGGCAGCATTGTCGCGGGCCTTCAAGCGAGCCCTAATGTGATCAAATTCTGATGTGTTAATGACATACTGGTCGCGGACGGGAATCAGCTCCTGAATTTCCTTTTGGGCGCGGGAAATTCGTTCTTTGGTCATAGGGTGGGAGGAAAAGGCGCGCGAGAGGAAGCCAGGCTTGCGCTTCTCCTGGGCCGCTACCTTCTCGAAAAAGCTGATAAATGACTGCGGGTCGTAACCTGTCTTGTACATGTATTGAAGGCCCAGGAAGTCCGCCTCCCGCTCCGACCCGCGGCTGAACTGCAGGAACTGCAGGGGAATGAGGAGGGTTATTGCCTGTTGAATGCCTAACCCGACAGGTCCTCCCACAAAAATCAGGGGGACGGAAGCCAGATTGATGAGTCGTCCTTTCGAGAATTGTTCCGTGGCATGCCGCGCCGCCACGTGTGCCACTTCATGGGCCATTACTCCGGCCAGTTCCGATTCTTCCTGGGTGGCCATGATCAGGCCGGTATTCACATAGAAGTACCCGCCGGGCAATGCAAACGCATTCACCTCATCCGAGTCGATCACCTTGACCACGAAGGGTACCTGGGCGTCTGAATTTCTGACGATGTTCTGGCCTAGCCGGTTGATATATTCGGTAATTTCCGGATCGTCCAGAATCCGGTTCGTCTGTTCCACCTCAAGCGAAAGCTGTTTGCCGAGCGCAATCTCTTTTTCGAAGCTATAGAAATTAACCTGGCCTGCGTTGATGTTGCGCTTTCCAATCTTCTCCAAATCAATATTTTTCTGACCGGCCAACGCTTGCCCATGCAGGCAAACGAAAAGCGCCAAAGCTAACACCACACCCCCGACCTTCTTGATCATCCAATGCAGCATCGGTCTCTCTCCCCAAGTGGAATTGGGTCCAGATTGACGTGCACCATGCTCAAGCCCCGGCCCTTCTCTCACTTAGAGTTTAACGCTTTTTGGAGATTGGTGAAACAAAATCTACTTCTTGGCTTTCAGTAGAAGGACTGGAATATCAACGGCGTGGCGGACCTCATGGGAGACGCTCCCATAGAGCAGGTCTGATATGAACCGGTGGCCATGGGTCGTCATGGCAATGAGATCAACGGCCTGTTCCCGGGCAATGCGAATGATCTCGTCTGAAGGTTCCCCGTAAGCCAATACGTACTCTGCTTTGGTCCCTTGCTCCCGGAGTTCGTCACACAGGCGGCTGAGATAGGCCCGGCAATCTCGCATTTCGTCAGATTCGCGGAGGCGCAAACGATCGTAATGTCGCGCCACCCAGCCGTGAGCCACGTACACTAATAGGAGCTGGGCTCCGGTCAAAGTGACCAAGTCTTTGACATGATTGAGGATGACTTGATCATTCGGGGAGTTTTCAACGGTGATGAGTATCTTTTGATACATGTCCCGAGTAGTTTGAAAAGGTTGAGTTTGGCGCTTATTCGAACCAGGTTTCTGCCGTTTGGAGCAACAGCCACCCATTAAGGATGGCAATGGCAATGGCAACTCCCCACGCTACGATCTTAAGCCATAATGAATTGGCGAACTCATGCATTTTGCTCTTGTCGCTGGTAAATTGCACCAGCGGGAAAACGGCAAAAGATAGCTGTAAACTCAAAATTACCTGGCTGAAAATCAGGAGCTGGGTTGTCCCTTTTTCGCCGTAAAGCGCAATGCAGAGAATGGCCGGAACGATGGCCAGCAAGCGGGTCAGCAGACGCCGCAGCCAGGGCCGGAGTCGAATGTTCAAAAACCCTTCCATGACAATCTGCCCGGCCAGCGTCCCGGTCAAAGTTGAATTTTGGCCTGAGCACAAGAGAGCCACCGCAAACAGGATACTCGCCAGACTGCTTCCCAGCAACGGGGAAAGCAGTTCATAGGCATCTTCGATGCCCGCCACGTCCTGGTGTCCCGTGTGATGAAAAGTGGCGGCGGCCATAATCAGGATCGAAGCGTTGATCAACAGGGCAAACATGAGCGCTACGGTTGAGTCGAGGGTTGCGTAGCGGATGGCTTCCCGTCGTCCTTTGAAAGTGGTGGCGTAGTTTCGGGTCTGCACAATGGAGGAATGCAGATAAAGATTGTGCGGCATCACGGTGGCTCCCAGGATGCCGATTGCGATGTAGAGCATTCCAGGATCTCGGAGAATCTCCGCCGAGGGAACAAAGCCGCGCAGAATTCCGCCGAAACTGGGCCGGGAGAAAATGATTTCAATCAGAAAACAGGTGGCGATGACGCCGATCAAGGTGATGACAAAAGCTTCAATATAGCGGAACCCTTTTTGCTGGAGGTAAAGCACGGCGAGGACGTCGAGAGCCGTAATACAGACCCCCCAAATCAGGGGGATGTGAAACAACAGATTCAGGGCGATGGCCGAGCCGATGACTTCGGCCAGATCGCAGGCGGCAATGGCAATTTCGCACAAGACCCAGAGGAAGACGGCCACGGGACGGCTGTAGTAATCGCGACAAGCCTGCGCCAGGTCACGACCTGTCACCACCCCCAGTTTCACGGCTAGAGACTGAAGGACGATGGCCATCAGGTTGGAAATCAGGATCACCGAGAGTAGGGCATAGTTATAGCGCGCCCCGGCGGCAAGATCGGTAGCCCAGTTCCCCGGGTCCATGTAGCCGACCGCCACCATGTAACCCGGGCCGGCAAAGATCAACATCTTTTTCCAGAGGCTCAGCGAGTGGGGCACTTCGATACTGCGATGGACCTCGGGAAGACTGGGCGACCCGTTTTCGAGGCGGCCCCCCAGGGTTTCGGTTGGGTGAAGGATGGAACGGTTAAATAGCTTCATGGTCCTCCCGCCGGATGTGAATCACCTGCTGGGGGAAGGGGATTTCGATCTGATGTTCTTTGAACTTGTCGTAGATGGCGAAATTCAGGGCGCTGATCAATTTCCCTTTGCGATGAACCAGGCTGGTGCTCCAGGGACGCAATTCAAACAGCATGCCGCTATCTCCGAATTCCAGAAAACGCACCACCGGCGCCGGATCTTTCAGGACATCGGGGTTATCCCGGGCGACCTCCAATAAAAGCTTCTCGACCAGCCGGACGTCGCTTCCATAGGCGACCGAAACGGGAATTCGGAAACGCACAGTGGCGCCGGTATACATCCAGTTCACCACATTTTCCGTGATGAATTTCGAGTTCGGCACGATGATCGCGATGTTGTCGTTGGTGACGACGGTGGTACTGCGCGCTCCGATTTCCAGCACATCCCCTTCCACCTTTCCCACTTCAATGCGGTCGCCGATCTTGATGGGGCGCTCGAGCAGGATGATCAATCCGCTGATGAAATTGCTGGCGACATTCTGCAGTCCAAAACCAATCCCGATCCCCAGCGCTCCGGCAATCACACTTAACGCCGTGAGATTAATCTGCATCGTCTGCAGAATGACCAGCAGGCCGATGAAGAGGATCACATAGCGCGTGATGGTTCCGACGGCCTGACGCCCGCCATGGTCCAGCTTGGTCCTGGACAACAGGGAATGAATCAGCCAACTGCGGATTTTCCCGGCAATGATAAAGAGTAGGAAGAGCAGAATGAAAAAAGTCAGGATGGCAGATAAGGTGACTGTCGATCCTCCAAATTTCAGCAGAGGGAAATCAAGCAAGGACTTGATCAATGAGAGCCAGGATTCAGGAGGGGCCATTGGGTTACCCCGAAAATCTATTACCTTGCAAAGTAGTAGCGGTACTTTCCAGGGAGTGCCGGCGACTGTTTGGGAATCGCAGGAGAGACGTCACCTCTTCTGGCAGGGATGGGGAGAAGACCTCCATGGAATTTCAAAGTCAGCGTCCAGTTTTTTTCTTCTTTCGGGGGGGCGGTTGCGAGTCCCCCGAATTTCGTTTTGCGCCTGCAGTTCGGGAAGGCGCTGGCTTCGGAAACGAGACCAGCGCCCGCTCGGGCCCTTGCGCGGCGCGGCGCTTGAGACCTGGGCCGGGTCGATCCACGGAAACAAAGATGTTTTTGGCGGCTTCCAGGCCGATATAGCTGGGACTTGTGTTTCCGGTGAGCATCAGCTTGAGCGGGCCTTGAAACGGCGCCTTTTCCAGCAGACTCAAAACGGTGCCGGGAACGAGCGATTCCTTCTCCAAATAAGTCAGGAATTCCGGATTGACATTGGTACTTTTGCGGATCGTAAACTCCCCCAGTCCGGCTTCGGCGAGACAGATCTCCTCTTCGGAGCTTCGATAGCCTTGGGCATCGGGAATGACTTCGCCGTGCGGATCTTTTTCGGGATAGCCCAGCAGGGCATCGGCCCGATCGACGAAAAAGTCGGAAACCACGTGCTCCAGTTTTTCCGCTTCGTCGTGTACCTGGTCCCAGCCGTAACCCATCACCTGGTGCAGAAACAATTCGATAAGTCGATGGCGCCGGATGATCCTGAGGGCATGCAAGCGGCCTTCGGGAGTCAGTGCCGCGCCATAGTAGGGCTTGTATTCCAAGAGGCCGGCTTTCTGCAGTTTGCGGAGCATATCGGTCACCGAAGCGTCGGTCACCGAAAGGCGTTTGGCGACATTGGAAGTGCTGGCCTTGACGTCGCTGTCCTCCATCTTGAGCAGCGCCTTCAAGTAATCCTCAACGGTGCTGGAAATCACAGGTCCACCTCTGATCTTCTATTCGTCTCAACCGAGATTTAGATTAATCGAATTTTTGGAGACGATCAAGCGAAGAAATCCCGGGAGACATCGTAGGCCGGAAAATTTGCCCTTTGATTTTACGATGAAGTCAGCCCGGTGAGAGAGACTGAACTGAAGGAAACCTTCTGATAAGTGAAGTGATTTGATGAGGGTAAGTGATACCCGAAAGAACGATGTCCTCTTCCTTCATTTAATGTTGAGTACAGTTCTCTATGATAGCTGCCAATTCTCCGCCGAATGTCCTTCTTTTAGACTCATCTAAAATTAACTCTCGAAGCACAGAGAAGAACTAATCTGTAGCGGCGGTCTATGAGCGTCGACAGTTGATTGGCATAGGCGAAGCTTCTTGGAGTGCGGGAGCTTGCTCCCGCTTTGAGCGGTGCCAGCTTGCTGGCACCGGACCAGTTCTAGATAAAGGATGATTCCCTTAGGACGCAGCAGGCGCGGAAAGCAACGCGTGAGCTTGCTGCATCAGGCGGGATTTGTATCGTGCTGCGGTGTTTCTATGGAGGGTGCCCTTCTGAATCGATCGATCAATCAGGGAAAGAGTCGGGGAGAGCAGAGCTTTGACTTCTGCCTGATTCTTGGCCTCTACGGCGGTACGAATCTTCTTAAGCTGGGTGCGCAGGCGCGTCAGATTGCTTTTATTGACGACTCGTCTTCGTTCGCTCTGCCGATATCTCTTTTCAGCCGACTTATGATTTGCCATTCAAACGTTCTCCGTATCTCTTCAAAATCCTGGTGGCCTGCCGCTCTGGCGCAGTTTGGGCGCATCTAGAGCAGAAGACTTATACCGGCCCAAGACCGGATTGTCAAGCAGAATCATGTGCTTGGAGGGTGAGTGGGACTTCGAGGCTGGCGTTGGCAATTGAGGATCGGCATAGCGGTCCTCGCTCCAAATCTGCTGTTGACAGGGTAGACCATTTGACTATAATACCCGCCTGTTGCCGGAACTACTCCTCAGTAGCTCAATGGCAGAGCATCCGGCTGTTAACCGGAGGGTTGTAGGTTCGAGTCCTACCTGAGGAGCCAAAATTCACAAATATCATGGAAAGCCACCTCGGTGGCTTTTTGCTTTTTGGGGCCTTCTAGGGACATGCCCGAATTTTCAGAATTTGATTTTCGTCCACCCTGATTTGGCACGCCGTCCTAGTTGGGAAGCGTGGTATCATAGCAAGTAGAGGTCTACGGTGAGAACGATGAAAATCCAGTGGCTGATTCGCCAGGCAACTTTTGGGGTTGGGTATGCGATTCTGGTTTGCGGCCTTCTCTTTGGGGAAGACACCTTGCCTGGAGATCCGACCCCGCCTCCAGCCCCTGCGCCTCAAAAACTGCTTTCAGCCGAAGAGCTGAATACCTTGGTAGCGCCCATTGCCTTATACCCGGACGCTTTGCTCAGCCAGGTTCTGGTGGCCTCGACCTATCCGCTGGAGCTGGTGGAATTGGGTCAGTGGCTCAACCGCAATAGCGAGCTGAAGGGCTCCGCGCTGGTGGATGCGGCACGTCAGCAGAACTGGGATGCCAGCATTCAGGCCCTGGTGGTTTTTCCTGATGTAGTCAAACGGCTGAACGCAGACGTTCGCTGGACGACCGATCTCGGCAACGCCTTCCTTGCGCAACAAGCCGATGTCATGAATGCTGTGCAGCGGATGCGGGCCCAAGCCATGGAGTCAGGTAAACTGAAATCCAACTCACAGCAAACTGTCAACACCGAGAAACAAGGGGATCGATCGGTAATTGAGATCCAGCCGGCCAACCCTGAAGTCGTCTACGTTCCTTACTACGACCCGGCGTATGTCTGGGGACCTCCCCTTTACGGTTATTACCCCTACTGGGGCTACCCTTATTACGGTTTTGGTTTTGGCTGGGGCGCTGGCATTTATATTGGAGGTTTTTTCGGCGGCCTTTATTGGGGTGGCTGGGGGTGGGGAGCCAACTGGTACCACTGCTCAGTCTATCAGAACCACTACTTCTTCAATCACTATGGTTATGGCGGACACGGCTATGGGGGCGCCTGGGCTCACAACCCTTACCATAGGCAGGGAGTCGGCTATACGAATAGTGCGGTGAGCCAGCGCTATGCTGGAGCTACGCCGACGCGAGGAGCACCTACTGCTTCTCGGTTTTCCGGGCAAGCGAACGCCTCCGGGCAGTATAACGCGGCGTCTCGAGCCAGTGTTGCAGATGCTGGCAGTTGGCGGCGTTTTAACCAGTCGGGCCAAACCAGCCAGAGTTATCAGCGTGGCTTCAACTCGAACACAACCTCGACTGCCAACAACGGATACCGCGCAAATCCTTCATCCAGTGGAAATCGTTCTTATGTATCCCGCTTTCAATCCAGTCCGTCTTCTGTCAACAGCAACGGTTACAATAGGAATCCTTCCTACAGTAGGAGCTACTCCGGAACGAGTTCCACCCCAAGCTATCGCTCCAGCCCCTCTTACGGGAATAGCAACGGATACAACATGAGCCGGTCATTCAACGGAGGCTCTGGTATCACGCGTTCCGCTCCACGTATCGCTCCAGCCTCATCCCGGTAACAGCGGCAGCTACCGGATGAGTCCGTCGTACAGGAGGCCACGGCGAAGCCGATCTTTGTTCCCAAGCTTTCGCTCCGCTCCGTCATACTCGGGAGGAGGAGGCGGATACCGTCCCAGTCCTTCGCGGCGTGGAATGCGCTCCGGCGGCGGATTCAGTGGAGGCGGCTTCCACGGTGGTGGTGGATTCCATGGGTGGCGGCGGCTGCGGCCGCTGATACCGAGTTGTCATCCTCATTGTTGATTCAAAGCTTTCAAATTTCCCCGCGTCGAGCTTCCAGCTGTAGTACGTCGATCCTCATTATCATTCCACGCGTCCAATGGCTCTTACACCAAAAACTCTCCGCTTGTTGAGAGGGGGAAGGTCTGACCGACAGGCCCGACGTGGGGTGGTCTCTTCGGCGCTCATAGAGCGCCGCTACAGCTGGAGACGCCGCGCCCTCGCGGCGAGTTGATCAAGCGGGACGGGGGCGTCCCGTCTCCAATCCGCCGAATTCCGAGTCGTTCGTCGGATCTCCCTACTTCGACGCTCATAGAGCGCCGCTACAACAGCAGGTTGCCCGAAGACGACGCTCATAGAGCGCTGCTACAGCAGCAGCACGATGTGGCGTTATAAATCGCGCAGGATTAAATTCTTTGTCATGGTTTGTCATGGTTTCTCACCAATACGTCATGACCCGAGATCAAACAAATTGGAAAATGATGAGAAGTAGGAGGGATCGTTTCATCGGGCTTTCCAAAACAGGCGGAGGCTTCTTTTGGACTCGAGGTTTTCTTCCCAAAGGATGGATGAATCAAGGCTATTACGGAATGGGGTTTTCATTTTTCACTCTGCCGATTTAGCCGAAATTCGAATCTGCCAGGTTGCTGAAAAACTCGGTAGACATCACATACAACAACAGTTCACGTGAGAACGACGCTCATAGAGCGCCGCTACAACAGCAGGTCGCCCGAAGAAGACGCTCATAGAGCGCCGCTACAGTGAGTTTTTCAGCACTGCTAGACTTTTCTTACGCTTGAAGCGACGGGCTTCTGATTTGAAATGAAACCATTCCGCCCCATCCAAGGGCCGGCTATTTGAGCGAGTAGTCACAACTCCGCACCCTCTCCAAAAGAAATCTTCCCGGCTGCTACTAATACTGAATTGCGGAAGGCGACGCTCACAGAGCGCCGCAACAGTGGCTTGCGAAGGGACGACGCTCATAGAGGGCCGCTACAGTGGCTTGGGGAGGGTCGACACTCATGGAGCGCCGCTACAGTGAAGTTAAAGGAGGGACAAGGCGATGTGGCCTGAAAATAAAGCAGGAAGGGGGTTGTGGCGCAAAGCGGGTCTATGGGCCGGGTGCCTCGCTATTTTGTGGGGTGTACCCAGTGAATTACCGGCCATCGATCCCTGGGTCAGTCATGGACCCCCCGGCGGAAAAATTCTAAGTTTGGCGATTGACCCTCAAACCCCCGCGATCTTGTATGCGGGGACATTTGGAGGGGGAGTGTTTAAAAGCACCAACGAAGGAAGGAGCTGGACCTTGGCCTCCAGAGGGATGACAGAACCTTTTGTGGAAGCTTTGGCCATTGACCCATACGCGCCTGCGACGCTCTATGCAGGCACCGATGGAGGAGTTTTTAGGAGTAACGATCGAGCAGGTAACTGGACACCATTGTATTTAGGGTCGGGCCAGGTTCGAGTCTTGGCTTTGGCCATTGATCCGCAAATGCCCGGGACCTTGTATGCCGGGACTGATGGTGCCGGCGTCTACAAAAGCAGTGACGCTGGGGCGAGCTGGACTGCCATGAATTCCGGATTGACCAATCCCTCGGTGTCCAGCCTGGCCATCGATCCGCTACTGCCGGCAACGCTGTATGCCGGAACCAGTGGAGGCGTTTATCGAAGCACGACAGGGGGAACGAGCTGGACCCTCGTGAATGCAGGGTTGGCAAACACCACCGTCTCTGCCCTGGCCATTGACCGGCAAACTCCGGCCACGATCTATGCAGGAACAAGTGGGGGAGGTGTATTCAGGAGCACCAATCACGGAGGACTTTGGAATGCCATTAATTCGCGGCTCACCAATGCCTTTGTGAATGCCATCGTCATTGATCCGACGTTATCTTCGTCACTCTACATCGGGACCGATGGAGGTCTTTTCAAGAGTACTAATCAAGGCGATAGCTGGACTTTGATCAATTCAGGGCTGACGAGTGTGAATGTCTCAGTCGTCGTTATAAATCCACAAACGCCAGCGATGTTGTATGCGGGGACGATGGGGAATGGCGTCTTCAGGAGCAGAAATGGAGGAACGAGCTGGGCTTCCATGAGCTCGGGATTGACCAATTCAGCGGTGTATGCACTGGCGGTAGATCCCCAAATGTCTTCGACGCTTTTCGCGGGGACCGATCAGGGAATTTTCAGGAGCTTCGATGGGGGCGGAACGTGGAGTGCCGCACCGCCGCAACTCTCCGGCACCGCCGTACACGCGTTTGCCATCGATCCTCAAACTCCCTCGACTCTTTACGCAGGGGCCAATGGGAGTGTGTTCAAGAGCACTGATGCAGGACACAGTTGGAGCGGCACCAATGGATGGTTTCAATCCACCAATGTGCTTGCTCTGGCCATCGACCCTGAAACGCCCACTACTCTCTACGCGGGGACTTGGCGTGGAGGTGTCTTCAAGAGTATCAACGGAGGCGGAAGCTGGAGTGAGGTGAATATAGGGCTGAAAAGTACAACGGTTTATGCACTGGTTATTGATCCGCAAGTACCGTCAACAATCTATGCGGGGACGTTGGGCGGAGGCGTCTTTAAGAGCGTCGACGGAGCTGCCACCTGGTTCGCCGCGAACTTGGGTCTTGCCTCCAAGGATTACGTGCTGGCTTTAGCCATAGACCCGCGTCGTCCAGCAACGCTTTTCGCCGGGACCGATGGAGGTGTCTACAAAAGCACCAACGGGGCCGGGAGCTGGACGGCCGTGAATTCAGGGATGACCGATGTGGATCGGGTAAATGCATTGGTCATCGACCGGCGTGCGCCCTCAGTCCTTTATGCGGGAACCTTGGGCGGGGGAGTTTACAGGAGCACAAATTGGGGATTGAGTTGGAGCACCATGAATTTGGATGAGCCGCGTGTAACCGTCTGCTCTCTGGCGATCGATCCGGAAAGACCGCTGCGGGTTTATGCCGGAACGGAGGGAGGAGGCGTCTTCGTCTATGCCGAGATCGATTGCAGTTATCAACTGTCATCAACCTCCAAAGCGTATTCAAACACTGGAGTCAAGGGCGACCAGATTATGGTAACGGCCCTGGGCGGCTGTGGCTGGAGTGCCGTGAGCAACGACTATTGGATAACCATTACCGGGGGAGTTACTGGCAGCGGCAGTGGGGCGGTTACCTTCTCTGTTGCTCCGAATCTCGGCTCCGCTTCCCGCTTCGGCAGTATGACCATTGCCGGTCAGACTATTACAATCACCCAGGCGGGGGTTACTCCGACTTTCTTCATCAGTGGAGTAAGTCCGGTTTCGGGGCCATTGACGGGGAAGACGCCCATCGAGATCGACGGGAGCGGATTTCAAGTAGGGCTATCCGTCGCGATCGGAGGAGTGAAAGCCTCTGTCAATAATGTCACCAGCCAGCAGATTCTGGCGACCACCGGAGCTGCCACTGCGCCGGGTACCTATGATGTCGTAGTGAAAAATCCCGGAGGGCAATCGGTTGTTCTTTCCAAGAGTTTTACTTACCTGCCCGTTGTCAGCCAGGAGACACAGGAAATCTTCGCGCCCATTGTACTGTCTTCCACCGGTCGCAATGGATCCTTCTTCACCTCGGAACTTGCCTTGACGAATCGAGGACAGGGGAACGCCACCATCAAATTCACCTACGTCGCAGCCATTGGCAGTGGCAGTGGGACGGCCACCGATACCCTCGGGCCAGGCCAGCAAAAAATTGTTCATGATGCCATTGGCTACTTGAGATCGTTGGGGATTCCAATTCCATCCTCTGGAAGTCAAGGGGGTTCGCTCAGACTGAATTTTTCAGGATTGGCTTCCTCCTCTGACGCGGGGGCAACCATCCGTACAACCACACCGGTTCCGGAAGGCCGGGCGGGAATGACCTACCCGGGGATCGTTGTCAGGAACGGCCTGACGGAGTCGTCCTATCTTTGCGGCTTGCGCCAGGATCAGAGAGATCGGTCCAATGTTGCTATCCAGAACCTTGGCTCTGCAGCGGATGGGTATATTGTGATGAAACTCACTGTTTTTTCAGGGGCGGGGAATGACTTCACGCCTCATGTTCTTCCCTACCAGGTTCTGGCTCCGGGCGGCTGGATGCAAGTCGCTGGAATCCTGGATGCCAATGGGTTGTCTATCAACAATGGTTTTGTCGAGGTTGAGAGGATCAGCGGGACGTCTCCTTATTTCACCTATGGCGTGATCAACGACCAGGCCAATTCGGACGGATCGTTCATTGTGCCGGTCCCCGAGAGTGCCATGGAAAATACGACTCGTTTGGTACTGCCGGCGGTTGTGGAGACCAAAGCCTTCAGCACCGAACTCGTCGTGACAAACTGGTCTACAGATAAGAAGACCTTGACTTGCCGCTACGTTGCCGATGCCCTCGTGGCTTCCAATAAGACCGTCAGCTTTACGCTGGAGGTCAATCCTGGACAACAGATGATCTTGCCCGATATGGTGGACCAACTGCGGCAATCCCAGCGCG
>JAXLQK010000061.1:0-34895 GCA_046331665.1 Terriglobia bacterium
ACTGCCTGGAATACGAGAGAAACTGTACGCGGTGGTGTAAACGAAGATGACGCACCAACAAGGTGGTGTAGTGGGAAATGCCGCCGCGGAAGGGATAGGTAGGGCCAATAACCGAAAACTTCATTCCAGAGGATGATGAACGGATTAATTTGTCTTTTGGGTCTTCCCGATCTCGAAGTTGGGCTTCTTTCCTTCCACAATCTCGATCTTTCGGAGTCGATAGAGAATCTCCTCCGAAAGCCTTCGATTGGCGCCAATGAGATCGGCAACCAATCCAATAACCATGACCTGAAAGCCGACAATCATCAAAATGGCGGCCAGAATCAAGGATTGAATGTGACCTGCGGCAGTTTCCACCAGGTAGTAATAGAGATAGCGGGCCCCAACCAGGAATCCTACACCAAAGGTGAGGCCTCCAATGAAAAGAAACACGCGGAGCGGATTGACCATGGAATAAATTCGCAGCAAGGTGGCCGCAGATTTCTTCAAGTACACCCAGGTAGACCCTGCCAGCCTTGACTCTCTCAGCTTCATATTGACCCGAATCGGGACTTGTTCGATGGTGAGCGGACCTGACCCGGCGTGGACCAAGGTTTCCAGGGTATATGAAAATTTTGAATGAATCACCGTGCGCAGGGCCGCCTCCCGATTAAAGGCGCGAAAGCCGCTGGTAGTGTCCTTGATCAAGGACCCCGATGCCCGGCGAACCACCCAGCTCCCGATGCGCTGGAGGTATTTCTTGGTCGTGGAAAAGTACTCGATTGCGCCAATATCCCGAGTTCCGACGACGAGGTCGGCCTTTCCTTCAACGATCGGGCCCACAAGTTTCGGGATATCCGCGCCGCAGTATTGATTGTCAGCATCGGTGTTGACAATCAGATCCGCACCCAGCTTCAGGCAGGCGTTGAGGCCCGTCTGAAAAGCGAATGCCAAGCCTTGATTCTTCGTCAGCTCAACGATGTGCCTGACTCCATGACGCCGCGCAATCTCAACTGTTCCATCCGTTGAGCCGTCATTGATCACCAGAATTTCGATCTCGTCGATGCCGGGGATCTTCTTGGGCAAATCCGCCAAGGTTGCCGGCAATGTAGCCTCTTCGTTAAAGCACGGGATTTGAATAATCAACTTCACGGGCATTGAGACCTATTCCCTCACGGGGTTCTAGCCGTCAACTCGATCACAGCGGCACCCACGGGAAGGGCAATACTCGCCAGAACGGGCAGACGGCGCTGATCGTTGCTGAACCACACGACTATATTTTTTTCATTTGAAGAGCCACTAACGGGTATCAGACGAATGTCCAACCGATGGCAATTGAAATTTCCCAGTTTCGTGCTGATCAACTCCAAAGCATTGACTTTGGCCTCCATTTGAAAAGTCCGGCCACCGTCCATGACAGGGAAAGCGAGAGTCATTCCAGCTCGGAGCGCGGTCGATCGGATGGCATATAATGCAGAGACAGGATCTTGCGTTCCGGTCTCGATCTGAATTTTCTGCGACAGCGTCTTCGACCGGGTTACGACGGCATACCGATTGATCTGATCAAAGTCCACCTTCTCATCAACAACCCTTGTCTTCTCGGTAAAGTTCTTTTGGAAGGAACGGGGAGCCCAAAGTTGCATGTTAAAGTCCGAGATGAATTCATCCTTGAACGTATAGGCTCCCCCAAGATTTGGGCTTGTACTCGCTTTAAGGACCAGCCGCACCTCATCCTTGTTGCCGGGATTTCCGTTGTGAACCATCAGGTCCGCGTTGCCGGCTTCCACGGTATTGGACCAGGAGATGCGAAACGAAAGCTTTTCCCCAGGGGCAAAAGGGCTATTTTCAGAGGAGACTAATGAAGACAACGCCCCGGTCAAGAAAATCCCGGCGCAACAAAAGGCGATCAGGCTGAGTAGCTTTGCAGTAGCCAGGTCTCCGCGAGGACTCAAGGTTTCTTCTCCGGGGTCGCCGAATGCGACTCTGCATAGTGCTGTTTCAACAAATCCAATCCCCAATCCTGTTCCAATCCGCGCCAGACCGAATGGATATGATTCGCATTGTTCTGGGTATTATCTAATTCGATGAGAAACGTCGGCCCCTGAATCCGATAATAATGCCCCTGGCCTGCTTCGAGCCCTCCCTCCCAAGCGAAGTGAATTTTGGCAATGCCCGCCTTGCGGATCTTCTCCATTTCAGGAGCGCTTAGATCCCCAGGTAAGTTTTGCGCATATTCTTCCACGAGTTCCATCAGCAGGTCCGCCTCCCTCTTGGTCATCTTGCCAACGGCTAGCCCTTGGGGATTTCCAGGTTCCGCTTTCCTCAGATTGCTTGTCAGAATGTCCTTCGGGGCTTCCTGATTAATAACGGCAATACTCATTTGTTTCTTATCCAAAGATTTGACGAGTTCCCTTCCCAGATCCTCTTCGCGCGCCAGCACTCGGAGCCCTTGACGAGGTCCTTGTTTGACCTCCGCGGGATTGGAACCCATAAACGACGGAACACAGGCAATCTGCTGACCTCCCACAAGGGTATAGTTCAAAGACAGGTGGTGACCTTCAACTCTCCACCCCCAAGTCTGGCTCTCCGAAGGCTCCCCAAACACCGAGAAGAAGTACAAATCCGGATCTCGAACAGGCCCCTTACCTTGCTCAATATCTTTCAAGATCGCTTCCAAACTCATGATGGTAGCGGCTTTCTGGTAGCCGCGCTGACTCAAACCCGTGCTCAGGAGAGCATGCGCCAGCTTGCGCTGCGCCGGGTCCAAATCCTTAAAGGCGATCCCTTTTCGCGGAAACATTGAGTCTGGAATAAAATGCCAGGTCATTCGTTGATCATCTTGAAAGGCAAAGGTTGCCTTCGCTTTTTGCTCGGGTGAGAGCGAAACCAGAAACTGGTGGGCTGCGGACGCCATACTTCGCGAGGACTTCTGGTACTGATAGGACGCGTAGGACCATGAAACAGCAGCTAAGAGCAAAAATATCAATAATAATCTGATTTGTTTTCCTTGCATCGCAACTCCCCCTTGCCCTTATGCTGTCTGCATTGAGAGTAATAACAATGACTTGCAAATACTTGATTATAGAGAAAGAAGGCTTCGATAGCCAGCCTTTCTCTCCCCTTTTTCCGTGGATGGCACGCTTGAAGGAAACGCCTGTGGGTTAGCCCTTAAAAGAGGTGTCTCCCCCCATCTACCCGGAGGCATTCACCCGTGATGAAGTCAGATTCCACAAGCCCTACAACGGCTTTGGCAATTTCATCGGCTCCTCCCCACCGGCCCAGCGGAGTTGCCCTTCTGACCTCGGCATCTTCTTCGGGAGTCAGACCGGGCGGTGCCAGAATGGGTCCAGGTGCAATGGCATTGACGAGAATGTTTTCCGAACTGAGTTCCAAGGCCAGGCTTTCAGTCAAACCGATCACCCCGACTTTAGCTACGTAGTACTCGACAAACCCTTTGTACCGGGGGCGACCGCTGGCTGCGATCCAATCGGCAAAGTTGATGATTCGGCCTCCCCCTTGGGCTCGCATGGCAGGTACAACGGCTTTGCTGCACAAATAGGCACTCTTAAGATTGATATTCATATTCGCATCCCAATCGGCTTCACTGGTTTCCGCAAATGGCTTCGAAGAATAGATGGATGCCATGTTGACCAGGATATCAATCCGGCCCAGCTCTCGGAGCACACCGGAGACCATGGCTTGTGCGTCTTCGGCATGCCCGAGGTTGGCTTGGATGGTCATCGCCCGGCTTCCCATCGTCTGGATCTTCGCCGCAGTCGCCTCAGCCTCCTGCCTGGATCGGTTATAGGTCAGAGCCACTCCGGCACCCCTTTCAGCCAAATGCAATCCAACCATGCTGCCGATCCTCTTGGTCCCCGTGATGACAGCCACTTTTCCTTTGATTTCCACAGAGGATCCCCCTTTCGCATCCATCATTCCCCGTTTTGACGGGATAGGTTAAAGGCATTCAACGGGCGACTGACTCACCTTCTAACAGATTGTTACACCAACAAAGATCCCGCCAAAAGTCTTTTCTCGCTTGTCGAGCAGAGTTTCGCCGTACGGCAGGAATTTTCGCTTCTGGGGCTTGCCCGCGGAGTCCTGGAAACCCGCATAGGACTGCCACGAACTCGAAGTGAAAGCAAAGTAGACACGGGTGACGGCCCTTTCTTTTCTAAAATCTGCTTGCCTAAGTTTTGGGAAATGCATACTTTTTCCAGAGGAAGGTTTCACCCCATGAGCCGCCGACCAATGACCCCGTCTCCTATCGAAAAACTCCGGGATCTGATTCGTCACCACGAGTATCGCTACTATGTCCTGGACGATCCGGAAATTTCTGATGGGGAGTTTGATCGGCTGATGCGCCAGCTCCAGGCATTGGAAAAAGAGCATCCCGAGTTAGTTGTTCCAGACTCTCCGACGCAACGCGTCGGAGGGAAGCCGGCAGAAACTCTCCCGACAGTAATTCATGGAGTTCCCATGCTGAGTCTGGAAAACGCTTATTCGGAAGACGATCTTTTCGACCTGGACCGTCGAGTTGCGGAAGCCTCCCCGCTCCGTGAGAATGTTCCCCGCTATATCTGCGAGCTCAAAATTGATGGATTGAGCACGAGCTTGATTTATGAAAATGGGCACCTGGTTCGGGGCGTCACTCGAGGCGATGGACGACAGGGAGAAGACGTGACACATAATATCCGGACCATTCGTTCCGTACCGTTGCGGTTGGTAAGTTCTTGGAGAATAGCTATCCGTCGCTTGAGGGTTCGTGGAGAAGTTTTTTTCCCACTCAAGGCCTTTTCCAAACTGAATGACGATCGCGAGGAAAATGGGGAGCCTCGATTTGCCAACCCGCGTAATGCGGCAGCCGGGACCTTACGAACACTGGATCCCCAAGTGGTCTCCTCCCGAAGTCTTGACGTCTTTGTGTACCAATGTTTCTCGGCCAAACAGGTTCCCTTCTCGAATCACTCCGAGACGCTCGCCTGGCTGAAACGCGCCGGGTTTAAAGTCAATCCACATTGGCGCGCCTGCACAACCATCAAGGAAGTCATTCATTTTTGCAAAGAGTGGGAAGAACGACGCGACTCGCTTCATTATGAAATCGACGGCGTCGTCGTCAAAGTGAATTCCATCCCTCTCCAACAATCGTTGGGAGCCACGTCGAAATTTCCACGCTGGGCCATGGCTTACAAATTCCCTGCCCGTGAAGCGACTACTCAGGTCAAGGACATCCTGGTCCAAGTCGGTCGTACCGGTGCCTTGACGCCGGTTGCAGATCTGGAACCTGTGTCTTTGGCTGGAACGACCATCAGTCGCGCCACTTTGCATAACGAAGACGAGATTCGCCGCCTCGGCCTGAGAATCAAGGATTTCGTCGTCATCGAGAAAGGGGGAGATGTCATCCCCAAGGTGGTGAAAGTCATCGAGAGCCGCAGGCCGGCGAATACCCGATCGTTCCAAATGCCCGAGCGTTGCCCCGTTTGTAATGGGAAAATTGTCCGACCCGAAGGGGAAGCTGTCCGTCGGTGTATCAATGTCCGTTGCCCCGCAAAAATCAAGGAATCGCTTCTCCATTTTGCCTCGCGTAAAGCAATGAAAATCGAAGGCCTTGGTGATGCCTTGGTGGACCAACTGGTCGATCATCAGATCGTGCGAGATCCCGCGGACCTCTACCGGCTTAGCTACGAAGATCTTGTTGGATTGGAGCGCATGGGAGCCAAGTCCTCCCAAAACCTGCTGGCCCAGATCGAACAGAGTAAGCAGAATGACCTTGCCCGCGTGATCTTCGGGCTCGGCATCCGTCATGTCGGCGAGCGGACGGCCCAGATTCTTGCACGTCATTTTGGCTCCATCGATAAACTTGGACAAGCCGAGGTCGAGGAGCTTGAGTCGATTTTCGAAGTAGGCCCCGTGGTCGCCGCCTCGATTCATGACTTTTTTGCCCAACCTGAGAATCGGGCTGTCATCGATAAGCTGAAAGAGGCGGGTGTGACAATGCATGTCAGCAGACCCTCCTCCACCTCCGGACCCCTCTCCGGAAAGCAATTTGTTTTGACCGGCCGACTGCCGAGTTACTCGCGCGAAGAAGCCACCGAATTGATCGAACAAAAGGGGGGCCGCGTCACGTCTTCTGTGAGTCAAAAAACGGATTTTGTGCTGGCGGGAGAAGAGGCCGGGTCAAAACTGGACAAAGCCAGGAAGCTCGGCGTTTCTATCCTCGACGAGCAAGCCTTTCGAAAGCTGATCGGGGATTGAGTTTCTTTTATACAGGCGGACGATGCCTCAGCGTCAACTCTTGTGGTTGCTTCAATTTGAGATTATTCAAAATTCGATTCGAACCCTGATTTACAAGCTGAGTGAGAATCGCCTGACGATTTTCGCGTCTCTCGCGGTGACAATTGTCGTACTGGCTATCGAATTTCGTTTCCTCGCCCGCAAGAAATGATCGTCCTTATCCGATCAATCGGATGTGTTGCTCCCTGCCTTGACGCCCAACCCCATCTGTGTCAAACTATACACTTGAAGGAAGTTATGTCATATCTGGAGGCTTATCAACCCTGGCCGTATGAGAAAGACTGTAGAGTTTGGGGGGGGTGCCGAAGCCTTATTTGGTACACTGGATGAAAATCTGCAATTTTTGGAATCGGCGTTTGAGGTTCGACTCTCTCTGAACGAAAATACGCTGGTCATTGAAGGTTCCAAACCTCAAGTTGATGTGATTGAGCAATTAGTCCTCGATTACAATCAGCTTCGCCGTGGGGGTGAACAATTCTCGAACGGTGATTTGAAATCCATCATCAAAATCCTCTCTGAAGACTCCTCTCTCCGCCTCCAGGATTGCCTTCCTGAATCCAAGGCTCGAATTTGCGGCCGAAAGACCATTACGCCACGAAGCCTCAATCAGCGCCGGTATCTCGATTCCATTGAGAAGTGTGATATGGTGTTCGGCATCGGGCCTGCGGGGACGGGCAAGACCTATCTTGCCGTAGCCATGGCGGTGGCCTTTTTCACGGCCAAACGCATTAATCGGATCATTCTGGCGCGACCCGCAGTGGAGGCCGGAGAACGGTTGGGGTTCCTGCCTGGAAGCATTCAGGAAAAAGTAGATCCTTATCTGCGGCCCCTCTATGATGCCTTGTGGGATTTGCTTGACGTCGACAAGGTCGACCGCTTTCTGGAGCGAGGCACGATAGAGGTCGCTCCGCTTGCTTTTATGCGAGGTCGAACCCTGAATGATGCCTTTGTGATTTTGGATGAGGCCCAAAATACCACTTCCGAACAGATGAAAATGTTTCTCACCCGAATCGGCTTCAACTCGAAGGCCGTGATCACTGGAGATATTACTCAAACCGACCTTCCCCCCGGCAAAGTTTCCGGGTTGATTGAGGCTCGGAATGTTGTGTCCAGGATCGAAGGAATCGATTTTGTCACGTTTACAGAAAAGGACGTCGTCCGAAATCCGCTCGTCCAACGCATTGTCCGAGCCTACGAGGACTATGGCAGGACTGCTTCATCGTCTGCGAACACCGTCACCTCCCCGGGCAACCGTAACAACCCGCTCCCTGACAGCTCCCGACAATCCTGACCCCTTCCTTCATGAAGCCTGACCAGCCGATCATCCTAAATCGACAGCGAAAACATGCCGTCTCCCGGCAACGGCTCGAATTGTTCATTGAAACCCTCTGCCAACGCCTTCGCATTCCTCAGCGCCAATTTACGGTTGTCCTGACCAATGACCCGACGATGCGGCGCTTCAATCAAAGGTTTCGCCACAAGGATCAAACTACCGATGTGCTCTCGTTTCCGTGCTCGCCCCACGAGCCAAAGCTTGACCCCTTTCCCCTTCACTATTTGGGTGATATGATCATTTCCGTTGAAACCGCCTACCGACAGGCAATCCAGCGAGGGCACAGCCTCGAGAAGGAAATTGATATTCTTGTCATCCACGGACTTCTTCATCTCTTAGGGTATGATCACGAAACCGATGACGGGCAGATGCACCGTCGCGAACGTCGCCTGCAACGGGATCTATTATGTTGACTACAGCGGCCACGATTTTGACTCTTCTGCTTCTCTTTTTGGTGACGTGTCTCTCGCTGTTTGAAATGAGTCTCATGCGGATCAGCAAGGTCACGGTCCGCCGTCTCCAAGAGCGAAGGCAGGCACCCGCCCTCGAACGACTCAAGATCCTGGTGGATCAACGTTTGGAATCTCTATTGTCGGTGTACGTGGGCATCCAGGTGTGCATGGTGACCTTTGCCATCCTGCTGACAGCCTATTTGCATAACCAATATCAGAGTTACGCCAAGGCCCTTCCCATCGCCTTTGGCTTCACGTTTTTGGTGGTTCTCGTTTTTCGTCAACTCATTCCCCAGGTGTTTAGCTCGAAGAAACCGGAGCGCGTCCTCTTGCTGCTTCTTCCGGTCTACGAAGCCCTCCGTCCCGCCCTCGCTTTCATTGGTTATCCACTTTCGTCCAGCCTGCGCCTTTTCCGGCAATTGAATGACATGGAAGAACACGAAAAAAGTGGAGAGCAGCTGGAAGAAAAAATCCAGGCTTACATCGATGTCGGCAAAGAGCAGGGGTTATTGGAAAAGGGCGAAGAACAGCTGATGCATTCTGTTTTCGAGTTTGGGGAAAAGGTGGCCGGTGACATCATGACACCCAGGACCGAGATGGTCACCGTGAGCCTGACGGCTTCCCTCGAAACTCTCAAGGCGATCATGAGCGAGACCAAATACTCGAGATTGCCGGTCTATCGGGACCATGGGGAAAACATCGTGGGGATGGTCTATCTGAAAGATGTCATCGATGTCTGGGAGGACCCCTCACCCACCGTCACGCTGGAACAATTGCTGAGGCCGATTCAATTCGTCCCCGAAACAAAACGTCTTGCCGAACTTCTTTCCGACTTGCAGCACCGGGCAGCCCATATGGCTGTCGTCGTGGATGAATATGGAGGAGTCGCAGGACTCGTGACGATCGAAGACATCCTCGAGGAAATTACCGGAGAGATTCATGACGAAGATGAAGCCGCCGACATCGTCCAGATTCTTCAGGACAAAGAGGGGAACTATCTCGTGCCGGGACGAATCCCCATCCATCAGGTCGAAGAAATGTTTCATCTGAGTTTGGGAGACGTTGACCACGCGACGATTGCCGGCTATGTCACCTCCATCTTCGGCCGGGTTCCGAAACGAGGCGAGTCCTGCGAATTGCAAGGACTGCGGTTCGAAGTCAAAGAAGCGGATCGCCGCCGCATTCATAAACTGCTAGTCAGGCAAGCGAAGACGGCTTCCGCCGAGAGCTCCACCTCGGCCGGGATCGATTGAATGAAGTGACAGCCTTGTGTCGTCCCAGGAGAATGGCCCCATTGAGCAGGTCCCTAATTAAGACAGGAGCAACAAGAAGCCCAATCAACGCACTAGGCCAGCCCTCTTTTTGCCGCGGTTTTCGATTCTGAGTCCTATGTTCAAATCCGGTTTTGTTTCCATTATTGGCCGTCCGAATTCAGGCAAGTCCACCCTCCTGAATCAATTGCTGGGGGAAAAAGTATCCATCGTGTCCGATAAACCGCAAACCACCCGGCATAACATTCTGGGAATCCTGACGCAGGCGGAAGGGCAGATTATATTCAAGGACACACCGGGAATTCATCGGCCTGAATTTGAAATGAACCGGCGGATGATGCAATGGCTTCAGGATGCCTTGCAAGGAGTGGATCTGCTGCTCACCCTGGTTGATGCCTCCACGCGGTTCGGGGCTGGAGACCAGTTTGTCATTGACCTGCTGCGTAAACAATCCATTCCCAGTTTTCTCCTGCTGAACAAGACCGATTTGATCCCCAAAGAGCGGCTTCTCCCCCTGATTTCGGACTACTCACAAAAATATCCCTTCGTGGAAATTGTTCCGATCTCGGCCTTAAAAAAAGACAACCTTGACCTTTTGCTGAAGCTGATTTTTCAACAGCTCCCTGAAGGCCCATCTTATTTTCCCGATGATCAATTCACAGACAGGCATGAACGCTTCCTGGTAGGAGAATTTGTTCGTGAGAAGGTCTTACATCATACGCGCGAGGAGCTTCCTTTTTCGGTCGCCGTTTATGTAAATCGGTTCCAGGAACGGGATGATGATTTTGTCTTCTTGTCCTGTGATCTCGTCGTCGAGAAGCCCTCGCAACGGAAAATCGTCATTGGCAGTCAAGGTCAATTGTTGAAACAAATTGGAACCGAGGCCCGAATCGAAATTGAACGGCTCTTGGGAAAGCGGATTTACCTGGAGCTTTTCGTGAAGGTTCAACCCGATTGGCGGAACGACCCCAGATTTCTCGATGCCCTTGAGATCAGGCGGTCAACGCCATGAAGATCAATGAAATCTACAAGAGCATCCAGGGAGAATCCTCCTTTGCCGGTCTGCCCTGTGTCTTTATTCGGCTGACCTACTGCAATCTACGGTGCACGTACTGTGACACCGCTTACGCTTTCTATGACGGCAAGGAGATGAGCGTTGATGACGTCCTGGCAGCAGTACGTGCCTGCGATTGTTCTCTGGTAGAGCTCACTGGCGGGGAGCCCCTTCTGCAAAAGGAGGTGTATCAGCTCATGGACCATCTCCTGGCCGCCGGCTATTCCGTCTTACTCGAAACGGGAGGTAGTCTTGATATCGGTGACGTCCCTCCTCCAGTCATCAAGATCATGGACTTGAAATGTCCTAGCAGTGGAGAATCGGACAAGAATCGATATGACAATCTGCAGAAGCTGCAGCCCCATGACGAAATCAAATTTGTGATTGGGTCCCGCGAAGATTACCTTTGGACTCTAGAGGTCATGCGGAAGTATCATCTCAAGGAGAGAGGTCACGTCCTTTTTTCCACAGTATTTGGAGGCCTGGCCCCCCAGGAGTTGGCAGCGTGGATTCTTGAAGACAAACTGGATGTCCGCCTACAATTACAGCTGCACAAATACATCTGGAACCCGGACAAGCGTGGTGTTTGAAGTTGACGGGTCCAGCACTTTTTAGTATCTTTAGCCCCTGACGTTCGCGTTCAGTCTGAACCTTGGTGAGGTAAGATTCATGGCAGAGAAGAAGATCAGTAAGACGGCTCGGGCCAGTATGGGTGACAAGGGGGCCGCTTTCGCCGGAAAACCCTGCCCTAACTGCAATACCGTTATGGTGGCCACAAAGGTCATCAAGTCCGAAGAACGGCCCGGTGGAATGTATTGGATTTGTCCAAAGGACGATACACGGGTCAGGATTTAAACACCTCCCGTCCCCCTGGATCCCTCTTTTCCCTCCGACCTAAACCTTTCCTTCCGTATTCCTGGATGCCCTCCACTGTTCGGTGTCACTGACTTTCATAGCGATACGCTCTGCAGCGTCACATCGGGACGGGTAAACACGGAAGGGTGCAGGTCAACGCCAAGCCCCGGCTCATCCGGGGCCGCAAAGCAGCCTTTCTCCGCCACGATGTTTCGTGTCACCCAACCGTAATAATCCTGTCCATAATGACGTCGGACACTTTCGAGCATGAACAGGTTCGGAACATTCATGGCCAAATGGACTGATGCGGCGTGGAGAATGGGTCCTCCGCAATTATGGAGAGCGATGGGTAGATAATGGGTCTCCGCAAGGGTGGCAATCTTCTTTGCTTCCGAGATCCCTCCGCACCAGCAGATGTCCGGCATCACAAATTGCGCCAGTTTTTGTTCAATGACCTCACGGAACTGGTAACGCGTCAGGAATCGTTCGCTCAAGCAAAGTGGGATCGAAGTGGTTTGGGCCAGACACCTGTAGGCATCCACATTGTCCTGCGGCAGCATTTCCTCCAGCCAGAGAATATCGAACGGCTCCAGCGCCCGGGCGATTTTTATCGCGGAAGGCAAATTCCAATACCCGTGGAATTCCATGGCAATCTGCATGGAGTTGCCCACCACATCGCGGATTTTCTTGACCGGCACCAGGCAGGCTTCAAGTTCCGATCCCGTGATAAAGTTTCCCTGGTTGCGCAGCGCGGTGGCGTCGAACGGCCAGATCTTCATGGCGGAAATCCCCTGTCGCAGAAGGTCTTTGGCCAACAAGTCGGCATCCGCGTTGAAGTCATAGACATGGTCATAGCACGTGTTGTACGTCCGAATGGCACTTCGGGACTTCCCGCCCAACAGCTGGTAAACCGGTTGGCCCGTCTTCTTTCCGAAAAGGTCCCAAAGCGCAATATCAATCGCGCTGATGGCGCGTATTTCCGAGCCAGCCCAGCCGTACCACCCCACTTTAAGCAGCATGTCTGCCCACAATCGGTCGATTTCCAGGGGATCGCGTCCAAGAAGCACGTCGGCCAAGGCATGCAAGACAACGGACTCGGCAGAGTGGCCTGCCGGGTAGGTTTCTCCCAGCCCGATCCATCCTTCGTCGGTGTGGATTCGCACCCAGAGCCAGCTCACAGCACCGGCGTGAACGGTAATCGCGCGCTGCCAATGAATGGTTTCAATCTTGGTGATTTTCAATCGGGAAGATCAGCCTTGTTCGGAGTTTTCTTCGGTAAGAATCTGTTGCAGTCGGTCTTTCAGGGCGAAAGGCAAATGCGTGAATTCCAATCCCATTCCCACCCACCGCAAACTATGCCGGACGATGCCTGATGCCTGGTAGGACTTTGCCTCGCCGGGCATTCGAATCCCCATTTTCACCGAGCTTCCAATCGACAAAGGAGTCTTCGTCTGGATGAAGATCCCGCCCAGACTAATATCGGTCCACCGTGCAGCCTTCAGGACGTGGTCTCCTTCGAAATACACTTCCTCAGTGATATCGATTCGTGTCGCTCTACGGATGGGATCGGCGGCCATCGGAAGTCCTTGCGGCCATACCAACAGCATCATCAATTTGAGGCTAAAACCACCGCCTATTCTATATGACTTTCGAAATCTTGTCCAAAGGAAGCGGCTGCCTTACTAATCCCCGCCAAATCAAGCGGTGCTTTCACCTTATCAGAGAGGCACGACCCGCAAGGGTTCGCCTGGCCCCACTCACTCTTCCTCCCCAAAATATCGCAACCATTCCTTGGTATCGGCGACAGGAATATGGCGATTTTCGTCAACGTTCTTTTCCGGCGTTTCCTGCAACAGTCGATTGAATTCGTGACACTTCAGGGCGCGAACACCGCAGCTTCGCGCGTACCCGTAAATTCCATTGTCGGAGGAAACAACAATGAGGTCCTTGCGACTCCTGGAATGCTCAATCTGGTGACGGATAACATCATCGGCCTTCTGCCGCGGCCCGGCAAATTCCAAGTGCACGCGCGACGTCTTTCGCAAGGGAGAACGGCTTCCGTCAAAGACAAGGATCGCCTTCCGACCGGTCTTCTCGAGAAAATCGGCGACGCGATTCAGCACGCTTTGCCGGTCCATTTCAGAGGGCCGGTTTGCCCGCGACCCAGTGTGGCCCATGAGGTTATTACCGTCGATCAGATACATGCGGCGCTTCTCCCTCCGCCGACTGAACCTGGCTGATGATCTGCCGATAAAACGCTTCGTACTGCACAATGATTTTGTTGGCGCAGAAATTTCCCTGTGCCCGTTCGCGCGCGCTGATTCCCATCTGACGATGCCGCGGTGCGTTTGACAACATCTCAACCGCCCGCGCCGCCATAGTCCCAACGTCATGCGGCGAAACCAAAAATCCGTCCACGCCGTCTCGAACGACCTCAGGAATGCCTCCCACCCTGGAAGCGATCACAGGAACTTCGCATGCCATGGCTTCGAGAGCCACCAGCCCAAAGGATTCCGTTTCACTGGGCAAGAGTAGTAAATCGGAGATGGAAAGAATTTCCGCAATCGAGTCCTGTTTCCCGAGAAAACTCACCTTGCAACCCAGGGACTTGTTGCGCACCAGCCATTCGGCGCTGGACCGCTCCGGACCGTCCCCTACCATGATCAGGCGGGCTGGAAGCGTCTGCTGGACGCGGTCAAAAATTTCCACCACATCCAATACACGTTTCACCGGGCGAAAATTGGAAACATGCACGAGAATTTTTTCACCGGCTGGCGAAAACTTTTCCCGTAATTCACGGCTTTCCGATCGTCGAAAGACATCGCAATTCACGAAATTGGGAATCATTTCAATAGGGTGTTTAATCTCAAACTCCTTGCAGGTCAGCTCCCGCAAATAAACCGAAACGGCGGTCACCCCGTCGCTTTTTTCAATTGAAAATTTTGTGATCGGCAGATACGAACGGTCGTTCCCTACCAGCGTGATATCCGTTCCATGAAGAGTCGTAATCACGGGCAATTGGACGGGAAGAAGCATCTGCTTGGCCAAATAGGCACTCACGGAATGTGGAATGGCATAGTGAACATGGAGTAAGTCCAGTTTCTGATTCACCGCTACATCCGCCATTTTTGTCGCCAAAGCCAAGGCGTAGGGGGGATGCTCAAACAGGGGATAGTTCAGCATTTCGACTTCATGAAAGTGGATATTTTCGCTGGTCCCATCCAGCTTGATGGGAATCGTGTAACTGATAAAGTGGATTTCATGCCCGAGACGCGCCAATTCTTTCCCGATCTCAGTCGCTACCACGCCACTGCCGCCGTAGGTTGGATAACAGGTAATCCCAATTCTCACGATTTTCTTCCTTTGCGAAAAAATTCCACCGGATCGTCAATGCCAATCGGCTCTCTGCAATAGAAACCTTCTGCATATTCGGCATGCATCAAATGCCCATAATACCGGTCTAAACTTTCGTGGCCTGACAAAAATTCCGGCACACTCAAGTACGTTTCGGGTTCGAGGGAATTGGGATCAAACAATTGGGATTTAAAACATCGGATGGCCGCCATCTTCTTTGCATAGTGCCCGCTCACATCGATGAGAAAACTGGGCTGAACTTGCATTGGAAGTTGAAAGTAGAATATCTTGCCCGGGCGGAATCGCGGCTGTCCCGTGTTGAGTTTGGCGAGTCCCGAGAGATAGCAGGCCCCCGTGACGATGTGACTGGTGTAAACATGGTCCGGATGCTTATCTTCAGCAAAATGGGTAAAGACAAGGTCGGGACGGTACTTCCGCAGGACTTTAACCACTCGCAGTCGGGCCTCCGGCGTGTCCAGAATCTGCCCGTCTGTCAACTTGAGGTTTTCGCGAACGGCCAAGCCCAGGACCTTGGCGGAAGCCGCTGCCTCTCGCGCCCGGAGACGGGGTGTGCCACGACTGCCCAGTTCTCCTCGTACCAAATCCACCACGCCCGCCTTCCGACCCAATGACGCCAGCTTGGCCAGCGTCCCACCTACAAAGAGCTCTATATCATCGGGGTGCGCGCCGATCGCCAGGGCATCAAGCTTCATCAGGTTTTGTTCCTTTTCTCGAAAAAATCGCGACTTCCCGGAAATTCTCCCCGCGATTCACAAGCTTAACGGAAATTCCCTCGTCATCAATCCAGCCTGCCAATTTCTCCGCCCACTCCACGATGATCACGGCAGACTCCGCAAAGATTTCCTCCAAATCCAGGGTTGCCAAATCCTCTTTCGAATCCAGGCGATACAGATCGATGTGATAGACCTTAAACCTCAATGCATACTCATTTACAAGGTTATACGAGGGGCTGGGAATATCATCCGGATCAGACTGGCCCAACCCGCAAATGAGCCCTTTCGCAAACACCGTTTTCCCTGCTCCCAAATCTCCTTCCAGGAAGAATCGTGCTGGATTTTCGAGAGAACGGCCGATCGTGTAGGCCATTTCGAAGGTTTCTTGAGGCGAGTGGGTCAGAAATTTCCCAAAGTATCCCAGCATAGATCATGGAAAGGAGGTGGCAATTCGGCACTGGTGCGGCTCGTTCATGGCTGGGCACTGCTCCATGTCGAGATGTTTTCTCATGCTTCACTTGGCCTGCAATTCCAAGAAGGCCGTTCCAATCGATCCCATAAGATCGCCCGCAACGAGTGAGTGCTGCCCTACCCGGGATGCGGCCTGATCCCCGGCTAAACCATGCAAATGGATCCCCAGTGAAATCCACTCTCCCATCACCTGATTCTTCTCAGGCAAACACTGCCCCTGCCCGACAAGCCCAGCCAACATCCCGGTCAGAACATCTCCCACCCCTCCCGTTGCCATGCCCGGGTTTCCTGACAAATTGACAAAGACGTGTCCCGCGGGATCTGCATAAAGGGTCCGATGCCCCTTGAGGATCAGATGGACTTGATGTTCCACGGCGAATCGCCGGCAGAGTTCAATCCGTTTTGAGAGAACTTCAGCCACTGAAATCCCGGCCAAGCGGGCAAACTCTCCCGGATGGGGAGTCAGAATCAGGGGGCGAGCCTTTCCCGACAGCCGCTCGTGGTACCCGGCAAACGCGTTGAGTCCATCCGCATCAAGGACGGTGGGGATCATGGATTCCTGGAGGAGGCGGCGAACGAATTCCTGTGTCTCCGGATGGGTTCCAATTCCAGGCCCGACAGCCAGCACGTCCTTCCCTTTCACTAGTTCAGACACTTTACCGTAATCAAATGCCTTCATTGAAATGTTCCCGCTCTCTGTTGTTTCCAGAGACTCGGTCATGATTTCAACCGACTGCGCGGCCACAATGGGCAGACAAGGAGCAGGAGTTGCCAGGGTGACGAGGCCTGCCCCCGTCAACAGAGCCGACCGAGCCGTCATAACAGCTGCTCCCGACTTCCCCAAGGAGCCCGCTACCACGAGGACATGGCCATAATTCCCCTTGTGCGATTCCGGAGATCGTTGCAGTTTTCCCAGGCTATGGGCGGCCTCTTGAGGCGTCACCACATTCAGCCAGTGGTCGGGTGTATCGATGAGTTCGGTGGGAGAGCCGATGGGGGCCAATACCCATTTGCCCACCCTATCCGCTCCCGGGTAAAAAACGTGCGGAGGCTTGACGGCCGTAAACGTGACGGTAAGTTCAGCGCGAGCGGCATCAGAGAAGGATTGCCCCATCTCAAGATTTTCACAGTCCACTCCCGAAGGGACATCAATGGCCACGACTCTGGGAAATGACTGCAAACATCGAAGGATCGCATCCAGCGGAGGTCTTACCGGCAGGCGGGCCCCAATCCCCAGCAGGGCGTCAACCACAATGTCAACTTCAGAATTTCGAAGCCGTTGTCCGATGTGCCCTTCAGTCCAGTCTGCTTGTGGAGGGCAGTAAATGGGAATCTGCATCTTCCGGAGAATGTCCAAATTCGTTCGTGCGTCCCCTGTCACCTCCGCCGAATCCGCGAATAGATAAATCTCAGGGAGGATTTTTCTCATGATCAGATGACGTGCAACGACAAATCCGTCTCCTCCGTTGTTGCCCCGTCCGCAAAAAATTGCGATCGTGCGCTGAGAAAGATTTCCAAAATGCGATCCCATGGCATCGACCACGCTCCGTCCCGCATTTTCCATCAAAACAAGGCTCGGGACGCTAAAACGCTCCGTGGTTAAACGATCTACCTCACGCATTTGGGACGCTGTAAGAATTTTCATGACAGGCTCCAATCCGCTGGCAGAAACAGTGGAGCGGTGGCCGTTTTCCGCTCCCTGAATTCAATCTAAGCGGTCCAGCGAGCGTGCGTCAAGATAAATTGCCTCGCCCCGAGATTCAAAGCCTCCGCGGAAAGGGGGGAAAGGATTAATTGGATCAAGATTCCTTGACGATTGATAATAGGTAAGCGAATGATGAAACTCGGTCGACCCCCCTGATGTCGTTTTCCTTTCGAGGATATTGACAAGGTTGTGGGAGTAACCTAGAGTTGAAAGAAGAGGAGTTGAAGCATTCCGGTTTGGTGCTTTCGAATTATTTTTCTTTTTTCCCCCTGCCCGATTAACGGAAGGTAAAGATGCGGAACCTGGATATCGTCCTGCCAATTCTTCTCGGCGTATCGATCTTTACGATCGTAGCGCTGGCCGCTTACATTCGCAGGAAAAAGCTGAGAGTGCCTCCCCCGCAGGTTGGTTCCAAAATCCCATTGGAAGAATTCCACTGCGTCAAGTCTTCGATCAAAGAAATCAACGATTCACTTTCCATTGGCCAGTTTGTCTTCACCAACGGCATCGATGTCCTTCTCAATAAGACGTCCAAAGTTCAACGCGACCTCTCCCACGATTGAGACCCAAGCATCCCAAGGATTCCTACCGTTCATGAACTCTGCCGCAGGGCGTCCTTCTCGTTTGGCCTGGCTACAAGACCTCAACTGAAATACTGGCTGATTTTGGCCCTCAGGAAGGTGACCGACTGCCGCATTTCCTCCATTCCATTGATTCCATCTTCAATGGAAATCCAGCCCTGGAAGCCTGCTCCCTTTAATATCGAAAAAATCTTGTCATAGTCATTCAGCCCTTTTCCTATGACGCCATGCTTGAGGTTCTTGGCATAACCTGCAAACCCGTCCTGGGACTTCAAATCTTCCAGAGTTCCGCTTTCCAGATACCGGTCGGAGGCATGCATCGTCAGTACCCGATGCTTGACAGCCTTTAAGAGGACAATTGGATCCTCTCCGGCAATGATCGCATTCGAGGGATCGTAATTCACTCCGAACCAGGGAGATTCAATCTGATTCAAGATTTCGAGGAAGACCTCACGTTTAATGGCAAATTCAGGGTAGCGCCAATAGTTATCCTTATAATGGTTCTCCATGATCAGCACGACACCCTTCTTGGCAGCATGGTCCAAGCATTGGGTAATGCAATCGACAACCCAATTGACCCCATCCTGGCGTGAGACTTCCGGGTAACCTTGGCCTGAAAGAACGCGGCAATACTTGCCGCCCAGCTCAGCCGTCAGATCGACCATGCCATTCTGCTTTCTGATCTCCTCGCGGCGTTTTTCCGAGTCGGGGTTGGTAAAATCCGGGGAGTAGCACATCATTGGCATTTCGAGTTTCTTTTCTTGTAACCGCCGCTTGACCTTGACAATCTCGTCGGCAGACAGCGAATCCACGAACCCCGAATAGAATTCGAGTCCATCCACATCCAAGGTCGAGGCCATGTCAATCCACTGGAAGATTGTCATGGAATGATCGACGCAGAGTTGGTCCATATAACACTTCGGAAATGCCGCTAACTTAACCATGGCGTCCCTTCTTTCATTTTGGAAAGATGATTGTAAGCTTCAATGAAATCGATATCCGTCAGATGGCGAGGGCTGAGTGGAACCGCAGTCGCACGCCCCAGCGCAAAAAAAAAGGCAATTGATAAATGTCCGCTGGGAATGGGGTGACGGTCAGGGCTAGAGCTCTGACGACTCATTTATCAATTGCCTTATCGCTGGCTCATGCGAGCCGGAATTCGGATAAGTGGAGCGGGAAACGGGATTTGAACCCGCGACTTCAACCTTGGCAAGGTTGCACTCTACCGCTGAGTTATTCCCGCATTTCAATTGAAATATAATTCCGCTCCCGCTTGATGTCAATGGTTTTCTGGGCAGGCTCACTGAGCCTTGGTTGCCATTGCTACCCTCCTGTGCCGTCGTGACTTAGCTGGAAGGAAACGAAATGCCTGGACTTCCAATTTGGGTCTGTTTCATGGTAAAAACTCTGTAAGAGTGAGACTGTTCCTGAGACGTATTTTTATGCGAGGTTATTATGGAGACGCTAAAATATCACCTTCCTGAGGACCGTATTCCTAAATTCTGGTACAACCTCCTTGCTGATCTGCCTCACCCCATGGCCCCAGTTCTTCACCCCGGAACCCGACAGCCTGTCACCCCCGATGATTTACTGCCCTTGTTTCCGATGGATCTGATCCTTCAGGAAGTAAGCCAGGAACGAGACATCGAGATTCCTGAAGAGGTTCGCAAGGTCTATCGGCACTGGCGCCCCAGCCCGCTCTTCCGAGCCCATGGTCTGGAGAAAGCGCTGGATACCCCCGCTCGCATTTATTACAAGTACGAAGGAGTCAGTCCCGTCGGTTCTCACAAACCCAACACCGCGGTCCCTCAAGTTTTTTACAACAAGATTGCCGGAACAAAGCGGCTAACAACCGAAACTGGCGCCGGCCAATGGGGATCTGCTCTGGCCATGGCTTGCACCTTTTTTGGACTGGAATGCAAGGTCTATATGGTTCGCGTCAGTTTTGATCAGAAACCTTATCGCCGTGCCCTCATGGAAGCCTACGGGGCCAAGGTGGTTGCAAGCCCCAGCCAGGAAACAGCCTCTGGCCGCTCTATTCTCAAAGAAAATCCACAATCTACCGGGTCCCTTGGGATTGCCATTTCGGAAGCAGTCGAAGTAGCCGCCCAACAACCCGACATTCACTACGCTCTGGGAAGTGTACTCAACCATGTCTTACTGCACCAGACAGTGATTGGATTGGAAGCGCTGGAGCAAATGGAGATGGCCAACGATTACCCGGATATCATCGTAGCTTGCACCGGGGGAGGATCCAACTTTAGTGGAATCGCGTTCCCATTTATTGGAAATAAGCTTCGCGGCATGAAAGAGGTGCAGGTCATTGCGGTAGAACCGAGTGCGTGTCCAACTCTCACCAAGGGCCATTTTGCCTATGACTTTGGAGACACGGCCCGTTTGACTCCCCTGGTCAAGATGCACACCCTGGGAAGTTCCTTCATTCCTCCCGGAATTCATGCCGGCGGGCTTCGCTACCATGGCATGGCGCCGCTGGTTAGCCATTTGCTGGATCTTGGAATCATCGAAGCCACCGCTGTACAGCAATTGGATGCCTTCGCCGCAGGACTCCAATTTGCGCGGGCCGAGGCCATCCTTCCCGCTCCAGAAGCCAACCATGCCGTGGCCACTGCCATTGCGGAAGCCTTGCGCTGCAAACAAGAAGGGAAAAGCCGTTGCATCCTGTTTAATCTTTGCGGCCACGGCCATTTCGACATGCAGTCTTACATTGATTATGCCGCCGGGAAATTGCAAAACTACGCTTATCCAGACCAGGAAATCGCCCTCGCCCTGGCAGGCCTTCCCACGGTTTGAAGAGGGCTGACACGCGAATGGAAGCGCAGGCTGACTCGTCTGGAATTGATTCGTCCTAACTCCCCACAAGTCTTGCTTCTGAACTGAGAGGCAACGCCTGGGCCTCTCGAAGGAACCGGGCCGAGTCTTCCGGTGGAACCGGGTTGATATAGAACCCGCTCCCCCATTCAAAACCCGCGATCTTCGACAGCTTTGGCATAATTTCGATGTGCCAGTGGTAGAAGTTACTGACAGGTTCCGTCAGGGGAGAGGTGTGAATGACCAGGTTATACGCAGGTTGATTCAAGACGTGATCGACTTTCTGGAGAGTGGATCTCAGGATGCGCGCCAGGCTTTCGTATTCCCTCTTTTGGGCATCTTCAAACGAGGCGTCATGGGTCTTGGGAAGGATCCAGGTTTCGAAAGTAAAGCGCGGTGCATACGGGGCAATCACCACAAAATCCTGATTCTCGTCGATGACCCGATCACCGGAGTTCAGCTCTTGACGGATAATGTCGCAATAGACACAGCGCTCTTTAAACGCGTAATGGACTTTGCTCCCTTCAATTTCTTCGCGCACCAGATTCGGAATAATTGGAAGCGCAATGAGTTGAGAATGCGAGTGCTCAAGGGAAGCCCCCGCATCCTCACCATGATTCTTGAAGATGAGAATATAGCGCAGGCGCTTGTCTTTCTTGAGATCAAGCATCCGATCCCGAAACGCCCATAAGACATCCTGAACCCCCTGCTCACTCAAGGTGGAGAGCTTGGCGTTGTGGTCGGGAGTTTCGATAATCACTTCATGGGCTCCTACTCCGTCCATCTTGTCAAAAATGCCTTCTCCCTGGCGGTTCAGGTTCCCTTCGACCCGGAGCGCCGGGAACTTGTTCGGGACAACCCGCAACATCCAGCCCGGAGAATCATGGGCGCTTCCATCCGGACGATAACTCATGATTTCGGGCGGGGTATGACTTTCATTGCCGTAGCAGAAGGGACAAAACCCTCCCTTCGTTCGAACCGATGTTCCCGGGAAGTCCGTTGGGCGCTTGCTGCGGTCCGTGGCGATAATCACCCACCGTCCGGTAATCGGGTCCTTTCTGAATTCCGACACGTGTTACTCCTCAGGTATTTAACAGGTCCTTGAATGCATCTTTGACAACGTCGATCCGCTCCTGTCCTGGGTTTCCCTGAATACTCACGATGTCAAAGCGGTAATTTATATCATGAAGCCGATAGCGCGTCCTATACTCTTTTGCCACACGTGCGATCTGGCGCTGTTTGGCAAGATTGACCGCGTCTTGCGGCAAGCCGTGGTCCGCACGTGACCGTAATTTCACTTCGATGAAGACCAAAATATCCTTCTCCCAGCCGATCAAGTCAATCTCCCCAAAAGTCTTGCGATAGTTTCGCGCTACAATCCGGTAACCCATCTTCCGCAAGTAACGATAGGCTTGCGCTTCTCCCGATTTTCCGCGGATCCAATGGCGAATTCGTGCCGGCTCGGCCGCAACATCCGGTCTCCGCCACCTCGTCTTGAATTCGTGAAACCTTTCTTTCAGAAACGATTGCACTCCCATATCTGCCCCCTGGAGGCATCGCCGGAATGACCTGATTTTCATCTTACTTCTTGTTCAATTTCACAGAGCACATCATCTAAAATTTCCAAGGCTGTGTCAGCCTGGTTTTGGTTGACTATCAAGGGCGGCATCAGCCTTATGGTATTTTCGCCACAGCCGAGCAATAACAGCCCTTTTCGAAAACACCTTTGCACGGCCATGTCCCGCCACTCACCGGCTCTCTGCTTGGCGGACCGGTCCTTGACCAATTCAATTCCCAGCATCAGCCCGAAACCGCGAATGTCTCCCATCATCGGATGCCGGCCGGCCATCGACTCGAGCCCCACTTTCAAAGATTTCCCTACGATCTCTGCATTCCGCATGAGTCCTTCTTCCAAAAGGCGAATCGTTTCCAGCGCGGCTGCACAACTGATTGGATTGCCCCCAAAAGTAGACGCATGGGATCCGGGAGGCCAGGTCATGATCTGCGACGACGCCACGATGGCACCCAACGGCAGGCCTGATGCAATTCCCTTGGCAAGCACAATGATATCCGGGACAACCTCAAACTGTTCCATCGCCAGCATCTTACCCGTGCGTCCCATCCCAGTTTGCACTTCATCGGCAATGAGGAGAATGCCGTATCTTTCAGCCGTCTCCTTGAGAACGCCCAAGAAATTTCGCGGCGGGACGACATAGCCACCTTCGCCCTGAATGGGCTCCACCATGATCCCGGCGACCTCTTCAGGCGGTACCAGCTGTTTGAAAACAAATTCCTCAAGTTGATACATACAACGTTCACTGCATGGTTGGGGCGCCAACCCGTGGGGGCAGCGATATGCGGATAGAAACGGGAGATGGGTGACACCTTCCAGAAATGGGCCAAATCGCCTGCGTTGCACCGTTTTACTCGCCGTGAGGGAAAGGGCACCGTACGTCCTTCCGTGAAAGGCATTGTAGAAAGCAATGAATCGATGCCGTCCTGTGGCATACCTGGCCAATTTCAATGCCGCTTCAATTGCCTCCGCCCCGGAATTCCCAAAGTAAACCTTCTTGTCCCGGTTCCCCGGCATTACCTCCGCCAATTTCTGGGCCAGTTCGGAGAGCTGCGGATAGTAAAAATCGGTCCCGGACATGTGAATGAGACTGGCGGCCTGTTCCTGAATCACTCGAACGATGCGAGGATGGCAATGACCGGTGGAGCAGGTGGCAATCCCCGCCGAAAAATCCAGAAATCGATTCCCATCCATGTCTGTAACGATCATGCCTTGCGCTTCTCGGGCCACGAGCGGATAGGGACGACTGTAGGATGGAGAAACAAAGCGCTGGTCCTGCTGCAATACAGTGAGCGACTTCGGTCCGGGAAGCTCGGTCGAAATGTGGATCCACGGTTGGTTGGACATCGGAACACGCTCCTATCCTGTCACGTCAGGTTTAATAGCTTGCGGAAGCGAAGCTACGTGATGAAGCGCTGAAAAGGGAGGGACGTTGGGATACCGGGGATAAACAACTTCGAAACGACGCACTGATTTGAAAAGCGATGATGCAACAAGGCTTCACTGCTTTTTCCATCGAACACCTTCCTTGGTATCTTCAATGATATACCCCAACTTTGAGATCTGCTCGCGAATCTGGTCTGCCAAAGCGAAATTTTTGCTCTTTCGCGCCAGATTCCGGGCTTCAATCAGTTTTCGAATTTCTTCATCAGGGCTCTCGGGAAGCGGACGCCAGAGGACGAGCACTTCATTGATTCGTTGCATCGCCTGCAGGGCGCTGGTGCAGTCGTCTTGCAACAACATTCCCTCCGCCACTGCAATGTTCAACTCGCGCACCCAATCAAAAATCGCCGCCAGAGCCTGTGCCGTGTTGAGGTCGTCGTCCATGGCCCGCTCAAAGGCAATCAACATGGACTGGTGGAGGGCCTGAATCTGCGGATTGGAGCCTGGTCCCGATTTGGCGGTGACGAGCGCAAGCCGACAATCCTCCAGTCGTTGCAGAGAGCTTTCGGACTGGCGGAGCAAGTCAAACGTAAAGTTCAATTGTCGCCGGTAAGGCACGCTCTGCAGGGCATAGCGGACCTGATAGGGATCTATTCCCTTTTCCAACAGGTCGCGCAAGGTATAAAAGTTCCCTTTGGATTTTGCCATCTTCTCCCCGTCGACAATCAGGTGTTCGCCATGAACCCAGTACCTGACAAAGGGGCGCCCCGTTGCCCCTTCGCTTTGCGCAATTTCATTTTCGTGGTGCGGGAAAATGAGGTCCACGGCGCCGCAATGAATATCGAAGCTTTCTCCCAGATATTTCATGCTCATCGCGGAGCATTCGATGTGCCAGCCCGGTCTGCCGGGGCCAAAGGGTGAATCCCAATGGGGTTCATCGTTACGTGCGGCTTTCCACAAAACAAAATCCCGCGCATCCTGTTTGTCGTATTCGTCGACGTCCACCCGGGCACCCGCCAGAATCCCTTCTGCATCCAGCTTGGACAACTTTCCATACTCCTGAAACGTGGAAATCTTAAAATAGACGGACCCGTCCTTTTCGTAGGTGTGCCCCTTCTCTTTCAACCGCTGGATTAACGCTACCATTTCCGGAACGTGGTCGGTCGCCAATACCACTTTCTCGGGCAGCTGGATTTGGAGAAGATCGCAATCTTCAAAAAAAGCACGGGTATAAACATCCGTATACTCCCGGAGCTTTTTCGGTTCGGCGGCCTGGGAATTGCGAATCGTTTTATCATCCACATCCGTGATATTCATCACGTGAAAAACGGGATACCCTTGGTAGCGCAAATAACGCTTTAAAAGGTCGATAAAAACGAAGGTGCGAAAATTTCCAATGTGCGCAAAACTGTAGACCGTGGGGCCGCAACTGTACATGCGCACGCCGTCGGCTTGAAGCGGCACAAAATCCTCAATGTGTCCCGATAAGGTATTGGAAATTTTCATTCAGCGTCCCTTTCCTGGCCTGCAATAATGCAGAGAGGATATTCTTGAGTCCTTGAAAAGTCAATATGGGTGGGCACTTTCCGTCATTACAGGTATTTTTGCCCGATGTTTTCGTCTATGGTAAACTGCCGGAAACGCGGCGCGCCGGGATTTGAGGAGGAAACGGGGTCGAGGCTTCGTGACCCTCATTTTTCCCGTTGCATGCGCTCGCCTTTCCGATCACACTGAGGGAGCGTTGTCGTGTTTTCCTCTAATTTATTTTATCTCTCGCCTGATGAGAGGAGCGTAGGACCTATCCGACCCCATTGCCTGAGGTGAGGCCTCTTGTTGAAACTTAAACGGATTCAAGTTCAGGGATTCAAATCGTTCGCCGACAAAGTCGAAATGGTCTTTGAAGAAAACGGGATGACTGCCATTGTGGGCCCGAATGGCTGCGGCAAAAGCAACATCTCGGATGCCATTGCCTGGGTCCTCGGAGAGCAAAGCGCGAAGTCGTTGCGCGGGGGACGAATGGAAGATGTGATCTTTAACGGGACCCGGGCTCGTCTTCCCATGGGATTTGCCGAGGTCATTCTTACCCTGGTCGATCCCGAAGTGCTGAAAGAAGCCAATACCGCTGCCCAGTCGCCGCCCGAATCCGGGACTTCTTCAATTCCCGAAGACGAAACCGATCCCTTTGAGGAGGAAATCGCCTCTCCTCCGGAAGCCGTCCCTGCGGCAAGTTCGATCGCGGGAGGAACTGGAACGGCTGTGTTGGTCCGCCGCAAACGCCGGCCAAAATTTCAACCGAAGCCGGGAGAGCTGGTCGTTTCACGACGTCTCTTCCGCTCTGGTGAAAGCGAATATCTCCTTAACGGGAAAATCGTCCGCTTGCGCGATGTTCAAGACATTTTCTATGGCACCGGGTTGGGTCCGGACAGCTATGCCATTATCGAACAAGGCCGTGTGGGATTGATCCTGAGTTCGAAGCCATCGGACCGTCGGGCGATCATTGAAGAAGCGGCGGGAATTACAAAGTTCAAGACCAAACGAAAATTGGCGGAATCCAAGCTGGAGCAGGCAAAACAGAATTTACTGCGCGTCAATGACATCACGGAGGAAGTGTCGCGGCAGCTGGGTTCGCTGAAACGTCAAGCCGCCAAGGCACGGCGGTATCGCGAATTGCGAGACGAATTTCGAGAATTGTCCCGCCGCCTGTTTCGGGAGCGAGGAGGAGTCCTTGCCGAGCTTCTGGACCGCAACCAGCTGCAGTTGGACCAAGCCTCGGCAAACTATTCGGCGAAACACGTCGAGATTGAAGAACAGGACACGCGTTATCGCGAAACCAACGGCCTCATTCTGAAAATCGAAAGTCATCTCACCGCACTGCGGGACCAGTTGGCAACACTCAACCTCGAGATGGAGCGCGGCCAGCAGCGTGTTCACTACCAGAAGGAACAATTGGCGGAACTGGCAGCCCGGTCTCAGGAAAATGACAGGGAAATCGCCCGCCTGGTTGAACAGGAGATTCAATACCAACAGGAAATTCTCTCCAAACAGCAGGTCGTTGAAGAGGCCGCCCAGCAGTTTGAGCGAATTCAACAGGACTTCCTTTCTCAGAATACCGGGTATCAGGCCATTCAATTCAAGGTTCGGGAAATGGAAGCGGCCCAGGAAGCTCAACAGCGACGGCTCCTGGAATGCGTCAGTCAGGCCGCTACGCTGCGCAACCAGCTTGAGCAGTTGAACGAGTTGGAATCTCGACTGGAAGGCCAGCTCGGCCGTTTAAACCAGGAGGCTCAGGAATCCGTTGCGGCGAAGGGCCGGCTTCTGGAAGAAAGAACTGTCTCCGAAATTCTTGAGAAAGAAGCGGATGAAAAATTACGTGTCCTGAAGGGCGAAATAGCGCGCAAGAGCTCTTCTCTGCTGAGTCTGAAAGAGGAAGCAACCTCCACACAGCAACTGTTGTTGGAGCAGAAGGACCAACTGAACGCTTCCAGCCACCGGCTCAAGTCCCTCGAAGAGCTGGCCGCCCACCATGCCTACACTTCGGAAGCGGTACGGTTGTTGTTAGCCGAAGCCCAGCAATCCGAAGCGGCACTTTTTCAGACTCCGGGAATTCTCGCCGACCTCGTGGAAGTAGAGAGCCCGTACGAACTGGTTGTGGAGGACTTCCTCAAGCAAGAATTTGAGTATATCCTGGTGGAGTCTGGCGACCGGGTCAGCCAGGGTATTCGCCTCCTCAAAGAGAAGAGTGCGGGCCGCTCCACCTTCCTGGTTTACGGAGAATCCTCCAACCCTGAAACGGAATCAGCTTGGCAGGCTCAGGCCAACGCGGCCCTTCAGTCGGACGACACACTCGTTCCCTTACACAAGATTGTCCGGCTTCCGGCCACCTTCGAGCGGGCCATTCGTGAGGGGATGTTTCACCTCAGCCAGGCTTTCATCTGCTCCAGTTACGCCCGGGCGATTGAACTTGCCCGCCGCTTCCCTGCGCTGATCTTCCTGTCCCCCGAAGGAGAGGTGCTCCGCGGACGCCTCATCACGGGCGGGGGAAAACCTTCCAGCGGCCATTTTTCTCTCAAACGGGAGATTCGGGAGCTCACTCGTAAGGTGAGTCAGCTTGAGAAATCCAGCGCCGGCATTGAAGAAAAGTACGCGGCGCTGCAGGAATCCATCCGCACGGAGGAACAGCAGCTGGCCGAATCCAAAGATCGGGCCCAAGAACTTGAGAAGGATCTCTTTGCCCTGGACCTCCGTTTGAAACAAATCCTCGGGGAAATTGAGACGTTGGAGCAGCGTCATCGATTGGCCCAGCTTGAATTGCAACGGACCGAGGGAGAAAAGGCTCAAATCCTGGAACGCCGCTTCCAGTACCAGAGTGACATTGAATCCGCCACCACCCTTCAACGCGAGATTGAAACTCAAATCAGCTCCCATCAGGAGGAACTCAAGCAACTGAAAGAGCAAGCGACTCTCGAGTCTCAAAATCTGGGCGAACTCCGATCCGAATTGGCTACCTTCCGAGAGAGGAAGCAAGCCGCCGAAGTGGAGTTGTCTCGACTGACGACCGCGCTGGCTGATTGCCGTGACCGAAAGGTTCGGCTTGAATCTCAAAAGACGGGATGGAAAGACCAGTCCATGGAGATTCAAACGTCGATCGAGCAGATTGAGCAAACCCTTTTCAATCAAGCTGTGCAAAAAGCCTCCCTCGATGCCGAGATCCGCTCCGAAGAAGTTTCCCTGACCGAAGCGCGATCCACACAGGGAGTGATGGATGAGGCGTTAAAGCGATTGCGCCTGGAGTTGGAGGAACTGCAAGGATTGCGGACTGCTCATGAAATTGAACGAGCGCGTCTCAAGTCCGATCACAGCCATTTGGAGGAAACCTGCCAGACCGAACTCGGCACGGCCCTCTCCGAGCTTCAGCAGGAAGCGGCTCCACGCCTGGCAGAACAGGAATTTAATGAGCTCAATACGCAATACCTTGAGCTGAAACAAAAAATTGAAGCCATGGGCCCCGTGAATATGATGGCGTTGGAAGAATTTCAGGAATGCGAACAGCGCTTCCAGTTTCTTACAACCCAGCGGCAGGACTTGATTGACTCTATCGAAGACACGACGGCCGCCATTCGTGAGATTGATCAAGTTTCTCGTGAACAGTTCCGTGAAGCGTTTACCGCCATTAACGCGAACTTTCAAGAGACCTTCCGTATCCTTTTTGGAGGCGGGCATGGAGAAATGAAGTTGCTGGACGAGTCTGACGAGCTGGATAGCGGCATCGAGATTATCGCCCAGCCTCCGGGCAAGCGCTTGCAGAACGTCCTGCTTCTCTCCGGAGGCGAAAAAGCCCTGACCGCGATTGCCCTGCTCTTGGCTATTTTCAGGTTCCAGCCCAGCCCATTTTGCGTCCTGGACGAAGTCGATGCCCCCCTCGATGAAGTGAATACGGGAAGGTATGCCCAAATGATCAAGTCCATGAGTTTCAATACCCAGTTTCTGCTAATCACCCATAGCAAAAAGACCATGGAGGTTTGTGACACCATGTATGGCGTGACCATGCAGGAAGCGGGCGTCTCCAAGGTCGTTTCTGTTCAATTCCATTAGCACCTCTCCTCGTCTGGCTGTTATCCCCCAAGGCTGGGTGAAAGCTCACGACTAAAGCTTGCATCGCAACCTGCTTAATTTTTCAGCATCCAGACAGTCCCCATCCAATGGCAATATCCTAAAACACTCGATCCCTGGTTATTTCTACGATTCCTTCATGAAGTCTGCAGAACCGACCATCACCTCCCACTCTCTTTCATCCCCCCAGGAGACCTCACGATCGACCGTACGGATTGGCAGGCAAATTGATGGGTATTCGGAAGGGAATTCAGGCAAGGAGGGACCAGCATGAAAAAAAGTACCATCTTACGTCAGGCCATCATGGAACGGCGCGCCCTCGTGGTACCCGGTTGCCACGATGCCCTGAGCGTGAAGATCATCCAGCACAGCGGGTTTGAAGCGGCGCAAATCTCCGGCTTCGGCATTGCCGGTTCTGCCCTGGCCAAACCCGATATCGGAATCCTCCAACTGGACGAACTGCTCGCCGTGAGTCGGAACATCGCTGCGGCTGTCAACATTCCAGTCATGGCGGATGTCGATACCGGCGGGGGTAATGCCATTAATGCCGCCCGTGTGACAGAACAGGTGATTGGGATGGGGCTGGCTGGAATGAACATCGAAGACCAGGTATTTCCAAAACGCTGCGGTCATTTGTCAGGAAAGGAAATCATCTCAGCCGAAGAAATGGCGGGTAAAGTGAAGGCATGTGCCAGGACTCGAAATCAATTGGATCCGGACTTCATCATTAATGCACGCACCGATGCCTATGCCGTCGAGGGCCTGCAGGCTGCGATTCGCCGCTGTAACCTCTACCTGGAAGCGGGGGCGGACCTGGTATTCATTGACGGAATCGGAAACAGAGCAGAGATTGAACATACCGTAGGCGCGGTTCATGGTCCCCTCTCCGTGAACCTGATGGATGCGGTGACCGGGGTAAAAACGCAGTTAGTTCCCATTCCCGAATTGGCTCGCATGGGTGTGGCTCGAGTCTCGATCCCCATTGCCTCCATCTTGGTCGTGCATCGAGCCCTGATGAAATTTTTCCAGGCACTGAAAGCTTCTCCTGATGGCCTGTTGTCAGGTCAGCGTGATTGGGTGTCCACTTTTCAGGAATTCACCGAGTTTGTGGGGTTGAGCGACTACGAGGAATTTGCGCGGGAGTTCATCTCCAAGGAAACCCCCGCGAACCAACCCGTGGGTGGAAAGCTGGACTCCGCAGCCTAGAGGGCGCCTCAAGTGGGGCTGGGGCGTAGCGGCGATCATTTCAAACGACCGTCTCTCCCTTTCGATCGAGCGGCCTCGATCTAGTTTTGGGAGAGGGTTTTTGAGCCTCTTGACAAGCAACCCTAATCTGCGAATAATGTCGGCTCGCTTTCACGGAAAGGCCAACTCAAGTTTTCGATGGACTGCTTTCCAGGAAGTTTAAGTGGTCGACGAACCTTTCTCTCCAAACCTCAACTAAACTAACGATCCTACCCTTGGGAAATGAAATGACGAGCAGCTCAGCCAAGCTACAAATCGAATTGCCTTGTTACAAACTCCTGGGTCGGGGAAAAGTGCGCGATATCTACGAAGTTGACCCTTACCTTTTGATCATCGCGACAGATCGGATTTCCGCCTTCGATTTTATTTTAGGCACCGCAATCCCTCAAAAGGGCGTCCTCCTGACGCAGATGTCGCTCTTTTGGTTTGATATGATGAAAGACCTGGTCCCAAATCACCTGGTGAGCGCTGATGTCCGTCAGTTTCCGGCGCCTCTGCCAGACTACCAGGCGCTTCTCGGAAATCGTTCCATGCTGGTGAAGCGGGCCACGCCTTTTCCGGTCGAATGTGTTGCCCGAGGCTATCTTGCAGGGTCGGGGTGGAAGGAATATCAGTCACGTCAGTCGGTGTGCGGCATCCCGCTTCCGAGCGGTTTACAGGAATCCTCTGAACTCCCCGAACCAATTTTCACCCCGGCAACCAAGGCAGTCAGCGGGCACGATGAAAATATTTCCTTTGCAACGATGACGGAACTTGTTGGCGAAGAAACGGCCGTCCAGCTTCGTCAATTCACTCTGAAGATTTATGCCCGTGCCCGGGATTACGCCAGGACCCGCGGAATCATCATCGCCGACACAAAATTTGAATTCGGGCTGCATGAGGGCGGTATCATCCTGATCGATGAGGTATTAACCCCCGATTCTTCGCGTTTCTGGCCAGCGTCCGACTATGCGCCCGGAAGATCCCAGAAATCGTTTGATAAACAGTTTGTGCGCGACTACCTCGAGGAGATTCACTGGAATAAACAGGCCCCTGCACCCTCGTTGCCCGATTGGGTTGCGGACGCGACGCGAAAGAAGTACCTTGAAGCCTACGAATTACTGACCGGCCGGGTGCTTCAGGAGTAAGCCATGGATGCCTGGCAGACCCTGACCCCGTTGGATTGGGTTGTCCTTATTGTTCTCGCCGCCTCCATGGTCGGCAGTTTCATTCGAGGATTTGCCCGCGAGTTGATATCGCTGGGGGCGGTCGCCGTCGGCATTGCCCTGGCCTGCTGGAATTATCAGCGACTGGCCTCCTTCTTCGCACCATTTGTAAAAACTGAAGATATCGCTTCATTCTGTGCCTTTGTCCTTATCTTTGTGGTAACGCTCCTGGTGGGAGGAATTGTTTCCCATTTGGTGCGAAATTTTATCCGTTTTGTGGATCTGCAGTGGGTCGACCGGATTCTGGGACTGGCCTTTGGACTATTACGCGGTTGTCTAGTCAGTTCGGTTTTATTTATGGTTTTGACGACGTTCCCCATCCAAATTGAAAGCGTCGAAAAAGCCCGCTTTGCCCCCTATCTCTTAGTGGGGGCGCGAATGATTTCCGTCGCCACTCCGGCTTCGATCAAGACAAAATTTATGGAGCAGTATCAACGTATCCAGAAACTCTGGCAGGAAGAGATCAAGAAGAAGACCGAGAGCTAAGCTTTTTGCTCATTCGGTCCTGCCTGAAATCGGTTCGCAGGTGCGAAAGTTGAAGGACAAGAGAGTTTGAAGCATTGGGTCCCCACAATTCATAAGCATTCAGGTCAAATTTATATAGCAGGGAGCTGGACGTGAAAGATCAATTGGAAGCTTTAGTCAATCAGATGATCGATAAAGGACTCTATCTCGAAGAAGCACTTTGCGAGATGGAGCGACGATTTATTCTCACCACCTTGGAAAGACATAAAGGAAACCAGACCAAGGCCGCCAAAGCGATGGGCATCCACCGCAACACCTTGAATAAGAAACTCGCCTCTCTTAACCATCGTAAGCATAAGTAAATTAATGTCTTAATACCAAAAGCATCCTCCTCAAAAATCGCTTGACAGGCTCAAAGTTTATCCTTTATATTAGCACTCGTTTGCAAAGAGTGCTAACGCACTGAGAACCTTGTTGAAAATTGCCGCATGTTCATGAAAGGAGAAGAGCTACGATGAAAGTTCGACCTCTGCATGATCGTATTCTGGTCAAGCGTATCGAGGAGAAAGAGACGGTTAAGGGGGGAATTATTATCCCGGATACAGCCAAGGAAAAGCCTCAAGAGGGATTGGTTGTGGCCGTCGGGAATGGAAAGATTCTTGAGAATGGCACCAAGATCACTCTCGACGTGAAAGAAGGGGATCACATTCTCTTTGGAAAATACTCTGGCTCCGATATCAAGATCGAAGGGGAAGAGTACTTAATTCTTCGTGAGGACGAAGTCCTGGGAATTCTGGCGGAATCGGCAAAATCGAAGGCATCCAAGTAAGAACGTAATATAACAGGTAAGCACAGAATCATATCTTCGGAGGATTTCAATGGCAAAACAGATCATCCAGGGGGAGAACTCACGTCAGTCCATCCTGAAAGGGGTGAATCAGCTGGCAGACGTTGTCAAGATTACCCTGGGGCCTAAGGGCCGCAATGTTGTCTTGGACAAGAAATTCGGTTCCCCGTCGATCACCAAAGACGGTGTAACCGTTGCAAAAGAAATTGAATTGAAGGATCCGCTGGAAAACATGGGGGCTCAGATGGTGCGCGAAGTTGCCTCCAAGACCAGCGACGTAGCAGGAGATGGAACCACCACCGCGACCGTTCTCGCCCAGGCCTTATTCCGGGAAGGGGTCAAGACTGTGGCTGCCGGAGCCAATCCCATGGCATTGAAGAGAGGCATCGATCGTGCCGTCGAAGTGGCCGTGGAAGAGATCAAGAAGCTTGCCAAACCGGTAAAGGGCGACATGATTGCGCAGGTTGGAACGATTTCAGCCAACGGCGACACGACGATTGGCAATATCATTTCCGAAGCCATGAAGAAGGTTGGCAAAGACGGCGTCATTACCGTGGAAGAAGCCAAAACCATCGAGACTACTTTGGAAGTGGTCGAAGGAATGCAGTTCGACCGGGGCTACCTCTCTCCCTATTTTGTTACCGACCCCGAAAGAATGGAGGTGGTTCTCGAGAACGCCTTTATTCTCCTGCATGAAAAGAAGATTAGTTCCATGAAGGATCTGCTTCCTTTGCTTGAGCAGATTGCCAAGACGGGGAAACCCTTCCTGATCGTTTCGGAAGAGGTCGAAGGCGAGGCCCTGGCGACCCTGGTCGTAAACAAGCTGCGCGGCACGTTGAGCTGCGCTGCGGTGAAGGCACCTGGTTTCGGAGACCGTCGCAAAGCCATGCTGGAAGATATTGCGATTCTCACGGGCGGCAAGGTGATCAGCGAAGATCTGGGCATCAAGCTGGAGAATGTTCAGTTGTCCGACCTGGGCAGAGCCAAGAAGATCACGGTTGACAAGGACAACACCACGGTCGTCGAAGGAGCCGGCAAACCTGCGGATATCCAAGGCCGAGTCAAACAGCTTCGCTCTCAAATTGAAGAAACGACCTCGGACTACGACCGCGAGAAGCTGCAGGAGCGGTTGGCCAAGTTGGTCGGTGGCGTCGCCGTCATCAAAGTGGGTTCAGCTACTGAGACCGAGATGAAGGAAAAGAAGGCTCGGGTCGAAGACGCCATGCATGCAACGCGCGCGGCCGTGGAAGAAGGGATTGTCCCCGGCGGAGGCGTCGCCTTCATTCGCGCCATTGGTGCCGTTGAGAAGCTGAAGCTCGAGGAAGATGAGCAGATTGGCGCCAACATTGTCCGACGCGCTCTGGAAGAGCCACTCCGCCAGATTTCCCAAAACGCCGGGATTGAAGGGGCGGTCGTGGTTGCCAAGGTTCGCGCCGAAAAATCGGAAACCTACGGCTACAATGCGGCGACAGAAGAGTACGGCGACCTGGTGAAGGACGGTGTGATTGATCCTGCAAAGGTGGCTCGCTATGCCCTGCAGAATGCCGCCTCGATTGCCGGGTTAATGTTGACCACGGAAGCTTTGGTGGCCGACATCCCCGAGGAAGAGAAGGCTGCTCCTGCGCCGCATCCGGGTGCCGGAGGCGGGATGTACT